>NZ_JBWZNF010000008.1:0-346320 GCF_056945715.1 Rhodococcus sp. MurmanLake-1
ACCGCATTCAGCACGCGGAGGACGACCGCCCGCCGCTTACCGCCGGCACCGCGTCACCAACGTCCGTTCCTCATACAACTAGCGCGCGCGAACGACTACCGACCGGACCACCATGTCGTGCCAGCACTGGTGCTTCGAGTCCCAGAGCGGCCAGAGATAGTTGAGGAAGCAGGCGCCACCCAGGATCGCCATCATGATCCAACGAAGCAGCGCCATCACCGGGCCGAGAGGCACACCGTCGGACTCCCGAATCACCGAAATTCCCAGCCACTTCTTGCCGAGCGTCTGTCCGGTGTTCCCTTGCCTGAAGACGAGATTCCACACCTCGATCAAGAAGATCGCCAGTATGCCGACGACCATGACGATCACCCCGACCGGATTACCGCCTTCAGCGCTCACGCTGCCGTCGTCGTATGTGGTCACTTCGGATCCGGAGAACGCGATCACTGCTCCGATGCCCGCGAGGATGACGCCGGGGAGCGGAACGACAAAGCCGTCGAGGATTGACGCAAACACCCGAGAGATCCAGCTTGCGTACGGATAGGCGGGCGTCGGCGGCTGATAACCCTGCGGCGGCATCGGCGGCATCTGCCCGTACGGCGGCTGATTCTGCGATGGTTGGCCTGGTCCCCAGTTCTGATCCGACATCGAGGTCTCTCCTGTTCAGGCACGTGTTCGCCGAACTCAGGATAAACCGCACATACGCAAGAATTGGGAACTAACGACAAGAGCCCCACATCCGGATTTCGGGGTGTGGGGCTCTTGGCTGAGCTGCCTGAGAGAATCGAACTCTCGACCTTTTCATTACGAGTGAAATGCTCTACCGACTGAGCTAAGGCAGCGTGCCTTTCGGCGGTGGCGAGTCTATCTGGTCAACCCCCGGATCGCGAAAACGGGGGTCGGAAAGCGGCTCCGATGGAGGCAACCATCGCATCGAGCGCCCACTGCAACTTGACGTTGAAGTCGACGGCCTCGCGGCATTCGAGCACCGCTTCGATGCACTTGAGCAACCCCTCCGGGGACGTTCGTGCAGCCAACTCGGCGGCCTGCCGAGCCATGTCGGGATGGGTCGCCGTCGACGTCGACCCCAGCGAATAGGAAAGCGCGTCCCGGTACATGCCGGCCAGGTCGATCAGCGTCCGGTCGAGAAGATCGCGGCGGGCCCGGGTGTCGCGCGATTTCTGGCGTGCTTCGAGGTCCTTGATCAGACCAGCCGATCCGCGCAGAGTCCCGGCTGTTCCCTTGCCGGTTCCACCGCCACCCAAGGAGACCTTGAGCTCCTCGAGTTCCTGTTCCTTGAGTTCGGCGTAGAACGCCTTGGTGTCAGCCTCGATCGACTTCACCAAGTTCTCTGCGGCCTTGTACGCCGTCGAAGCACCGATCGCGTCTGCGGCCAGCCGAAGCGAACGCTGACGCTCGTCCCGCGCGCTCTCGTCGGTGGCGAGGCGCCGCGCCCGACCGACATGTCCGCCGCTGATCGATGCGGCGATTCTCGCTCGCTCCGGATCCAGCCCGTCGCGGTCGATCAGTACCTGAGCGATCGATTCGACGGACGGCGTCACCAACGGCATGTGCCTACACCGCGAACGGAGGGTGACAGACATGTCTTCCGGATCGGTCGTCGGCGCGCAGAGCAGGATGACCGTGCGGTCCGGTGGCTCCTCGACAACCTTCAGCAGGGCGTTGGCTGCGCCTTCGGTCAAACGATCGGCATCCTCGACCACGATGACCTGCCACCGCCCCGTCGTCGGCCGACGCGAAGCGATGTTGACTATCTCGCGCATGCCTTTGACGCTGATGCTCAGGCCGTCGGGGATGATCCGTCGTACGTCACCGTGGGTTCCACCCATCGTCGTCGTACACGCATGACACTCACCGCACCCTGGTGCACCGTCGGAGGTGCATTGCAGGGCTGCGGCGAAGCAGAGAGCAGCAACCGAACGACCAGAGCCGGGTGGCCCGGTGAAGAGCCACGCGTGGGTCATCTCCGAGCCGCTGGAATCGCCACGAGCCGACAGCGCAGCATCACGCAGGCTCTGCTCGACGTCGTGCTGACCCACCAGCCGACCGAACACACCTCGTTCGGCCACTTCAGTACTCATGCAAAAACCCTAACCGTCGGCACCGACGAAGCCTTACGAGTCCTTCTTCGCGGGAGCCTTCTTGGCGGCAGCCTTCTTGGCCGGGGCCTTTTTTGCGGCTGTTTTCTTGGCAGCGGCCTTCTTTGCCGGAGCCTTCTTGGCAGCAGCCTTCTTCTTGACCGGGCCGCGCGCACGACGATCAGCCAGCAACTCCGACGCACGAGCATCGGAAATGGATTCGACGTCGTCGTCCTTGCGGAGGCTGGCGTTGGTCTCGCCGTCGGTGACGTACGGACCGAAACGGCCGTCCTTGATCACCATCGGCTTCTCGCTGACCGGATCGACGCCCAACTCACGCAACGGAGGCGTTGCCGACGCCTGACGCCCACGACGCTTCGGCTCGGCGTAGATCTTGAGGGCCTCGTCGAGCGTGACGGTGAACATCTGCTCTTCGTTGGCGAGCGAGCGTGAATCCGTGCCCTTCTTCAGGTACGGGCCGTAACGGCCGTTCTGCGCGGTGATCTCTTCCTTGGATTCGGGGTCGACACCCACGACGCGCGGAAGCGACAGCAGACGAAGCGCATCTTCCAAGGTGATCGTCGCCAAATCCATGGACTTGAGCAGCGATCCCGTCCGCGGCTTGGGGCCCGCGACCTTCTTGGCAGCCTTCTTCGCGGGCGCCTTCTTGGCTGCGGCCTTCTTCACCGCAGTCTTTGTACTGCCCGAACTGATTTCTTCCGGCTCGGGAGCGGAGACGGGAACGATGTCCGGTTCCGGCTCGGCCGGCGGTTCGGGCAGGATCTCGGTCACGTAGGGACCGAAGCGGCCTTCCTTCGCGACGATCTCGTGGCCCGTCAGTGGGTCGACGCCCAGCTTGCGGCCCTCTTGAGGCGTCGAGAACAGCTTCTCGGCGTACTCGGGAGTGAGCTCGTCCGGCGGCAGGTCGTCGGGAAGATTTGCCCGCTGCGAGATCAGATCGCCTTCGGGATCGTCCGGGTTCTGAACCATGCGCTCGAGATACGGGCCGAACCGGCCGACGCGGACGTGAACCTCGCGACCCTCGGCGTCGTCGAAGAGACGGATGGAGTTGACCTCGCGAGCGTCGATCTCCTCGAGGTTGACACCGACCATCTTCTTCAGCCCGCCCTCGCGGGCGACCGAACCCTCTGCGCCTGTCTCGCCGCCGAAGTAGAAGCTGCTCAGCCAGTTGCCACGCTGCTCACGGCCGCCGGCGATCGCGTCGAGATCGTCTTCCATTCCTGCCGTGAAGTCGAAGTCGACCAGCCGGCCGAAGTGCACCTCGAGCAGTCCGATGACGGCAAACGCCACCCAGGACGGAACCAGCGCGCTGCCACGTTTGTAGACGTATCCGCGATCGAGGATGGTCTTGATGATCGACGAGTAGGTCGAAGGACGACCGATGCCGAGTTCTTCGAGCGTCTTGATCAGGCTGGCTTCTGTGTAGCGAGCGGGCGGGTTGGTGCTGTGCCCGTCCGGATCGAGCTTGGTGGCCGTGACTTCCTGGCCCTTGACCAGTACCGGAAGCCTGGATTCGGCGTCGTCGGACTGACCGCCGGCTTCTTCGTCGACACTTTCGACGTAAGCCTTGAGGAAGCCGGCGAACACGATGGTGCGACCCGAAGCGGAGAACGTGCAGTCCTCGCCGGTGCCTGCCGTGCCGGAGATGCGGAGCGTCAGCGTCGTACCGCGGGCGTCGGCCATCTGTGAAGCGACGGTCCGCTGCCAGATCAGTTCGTACAGCTTGAACTCGTCGGAATCGAGCTTGGAGTGCAGCTGACCCGGGGTCTGGAACACGTCGCCGGCGGGGCGGATCGCCTCGTGCGCTTCCTGCGCGTTCTTGACCTTGCGGGTGTACTGACGCGGCGTCGGATGCACGTATTCCGGACCGTACAACTCGGTGGCCTGCGCTCGAGCGGCTGCAATCGCCGACTCCGAGAGCGTCGTCGAGTCGGTACGCATGTAGGTGATGTAGCCGTTTTCGTACAGACGCTGCGCGATACGCATGGCGCGCTCGGACGTGAAACGAAGTTTGCGTCCGGCTTCCTGCTGGAGAGTCGACGTCATGAACGGCGGGTAAGGCTTGCGCGTGTATGGCTTGTCCTCGGCGGAGGAAACCGTGAGGTCGACGCCCTGCAACGCTTCCGCCAGACGACGCGCGTATGCCTCGTCGAGCACGGTGACCGCGCTGCCCTTGAGCTTTCCGTCAGCTCCGAAATCGCGACCGGAGGCGACACGCGAACCGTCGACGGAGACCAGGCGAGCACCGAAACTACGCGGGCTGGCCTCTGCACCGGCGTCGAGCGTCGCGGAAATGTCCCAGTACGACGCCGACTTGAACGCCATGCGCTCGCGTTCACGCTGGACGATGACGCGAGTGGCCACCGACTGGACGCGGCCGGCCGAGAGCTTCGGCATGACCTTCTTCCAGAGAACCGGGCTGACCTCGTAACCGTAGAGACGGTCGAGGATGCGGCGGGTTTCCTGAGCATCAACGAGGTCGGTGTCGAGTTCGCGGGTGTCTTCGGCGGCAGCACGGATTGCCGGCTCGGTGATCTCGTGGAAGACCATTCGACGAACCGGAATCTTGGGCTTGAGAGTCTCGAGGAGATGCCAGGCGATTGCCTCGCCCTCGCGGTCGGGGTCAGTTGCGAGGAAGAGCTCGTCGGCGTCCTTCAACAGAGACTTGAGTTCGGCGACCTTGCCCTTCTTTTCCGGGCTCACGACATAGAGCGGCTCGAAGTCGTGATCGACGTTGACGCCGAGACGGGCCCATGACTCGCCCTTGTACTTGGCCGGAACGTCTGCTGCGCCTCGCGGCAGGTCGCGAATGTGACCGACCGATGCCTCTACGACGTAGTCCTTACCGAGGTAGGGAGCGATTTTGCGCGCCTTGGTCGGTGACTCGACGATCACGAGGCGACGAGGGTTACCGGACGCTCCCTGACCGCTGCCGTTGTCCGCTTTAGCCACCTGCTGCCCGAGCCTTCCTTTGGACGTTCACTGCCGTCGGCAGATCTTCAGAACTAGACGTGTGGAGCAAGTTATACCCCGTGTCTCTCTTTACAGAGTGACATACCCGCAAGACATTCGTGCAGATCAGTACAGTATGGGCTCCGTCGGACACGCGGCATGAGCACCGTCGGACACGCGGCATGAGCACCGTCGGACGCGAGGCAAGAGCACTGTCAGACGTGCGGCCAGGCGACCGAAGTGTCGACGTGTTTCGGCGCCTCACCGAGGTATTCGACGAGCTTTGTCAGTCTCTTCTTTCCCGACACACGGAGCCCCGGGCCCGGTGTCCGGTTACCCAGTTGAGTCGGCGCGATACCAACCCGCATCAAGGCCTGAGCCAGCGGTGCGTGCGTCTCCTTGGCATGGGGGTCGAGGCCGAAAACGAATCGCTCGCCGCCTTCTTCGAGCCTGCCGGCCGCGACGGCCCACACCCGGAGTTGGCGGGAGTTCGGTACCCAACCGACCGGCACCGCCTTCACAGCTCCCTTGGTCCACTGCACGGACAGCGGAAGGAGTGCGGGCGTCGACTGCGTGCGGACCAATGGGCTGCCTTCTTCACTACGCGTCACCTCGGCCCCGAGTCCGCACTGCGCGATCAACTCGGCAACGGCCTGCGCTCTCCAGTCCCGATCCACGACGATCGAGATCCGGGCACGGTCCTCCGAGGTCACGACCTGACCCGGTCCGGCCAGCATTCCGGCGAGGTCCGTCACGGCAGGTGGAATCGACTCGGCAGAGAAAAAGGACAGTTGGCTCACAGAGTGAAACGTAAGCCACGAAGGTACTGACGGCATAGACGACCGGCCGTGGTCGAACAGCTGCGTGCATTACCTCGGACAGAGAAAGACTGGCTCAGCCCGAAAAGATTTGTCCCCCACCGCACGGATGCGATGGGGGACAAATACTGTCCGAACTAATCGCTCAGCGAGTGAGCGGAAAAATCAGACCGCGCGAACGCCGGTAGCCTGGGGACCCTTGGTGCCCTGGCCGACCTCGAACTCCACACGCTGGTTCTCCTCGAGGGTACGGAAGCCGTTGCCCTGAATTTCGGAGTAGTGAACGAAGACGTCTGCGGAACCGTCTTCGGGAGCGATGAAGCCGAAGCCCTTTTCAGCGTTGAACCACTTCACAGTGCCCTGTGCCATGCTTTTCCTTCTCTTTCTAACACCGGATTCGGTGAACAGCCCTTACAGTCCACCGGGCCGGTTCCGACCGCTGTACGTCTTTATTTCCCCCTCAGGAAAGGCAGAGCACCGCGCCCGCAACAACGATCCTGCGAGCGTGCACTTTCTCAAGCCTACGAACACAGAAGCTGCGACCGATTGTCAGTCAACCATGTTCTCCGCGTGCACAACAGTCGAAAAGGGAACTAAAAACGTTAAAAGTTCGCTACGAGAAAAACGGCCCACGATCGTGGCTTCCCGCTTGCGCGCCGACCACCCGGTTCCACCAAGACCGCCGGCCGTTGCGTATCATCAAAACTGCAGGTAGCGACAGTTTCCGATTGCCGCCACACCCCAACGCCGAGCCCGGAGAGTCACGTGAACGCACCTTCCCCGATCCCCGCCCCGGGAGGGAAGCCTGGCGACACCTACGGGCAGATGCTGCTCGATCGCGTCGTCGCCGGGGTCAGTGGAAGCGAAAAACCACTGATGTTCACCGCGCAGTTGCCTGCTCGCGTAGCCGAGTTCACCGAATGGCCGGAGTGGGTGCACCCCAGCGTCGTACGCGCGCTCGCCGAGCACAGCGTGCGGTCCCCGTGGATCCACCAGAGTGAGGCCGCCGACCTTGCTCACGAGGGAAAACACGTGGTCGTGGCCACCGGTACGGCGTCGGGTAAGTCACTGGCATACCAACTCCCGGTGCTGACGGCCATGGCGACCGATCCGCTCGCAACTGCCCTGTACCTCTCCCCCACCAAAGCGCTGGGCTCGGATCAACTGCGAGCAGTGCTGTCCCTCACCGACTTCGACGTCGAACTTCGCAGCACGAACGCCAGTGCGTACGACGGCGACACCTCGCAGGAACTCCGCACCTGGGCACGCGAGAACTCACGCTGGCTCTTCACCAACCCCGACATGATCCACATTTCGCTGCTCCGCACCCATCAGCGATGGGCGCACTTCTTCCGCAACCTGAAATACGTGATCATCGACGAATGCCACTCCTACAGGGGAGTCTTCGGATCCAACGTCGCGCTCGTGATCCGGCGACTTCGCAGGATTGCAGCGCGCTACGGCGCCGAACCTACCTTCATCCTGGCCAGCGCGACCACGGCAGATCCCGGCGCAGCGGCCTCGCGGCTCATCGGCGCACACTGCACCGAGGTCACGGAAGACGGATCGCCGCACGGCCCACGCACCGTCGCACTGTGGGAGCCGCCGCTACTCGAGGCATTGACCGGCGAAAACGGTAGCCCGGTACGACGTCCCGCGGGCGCGGAAGCAGCGCGGATCATGGCTGACCTCATGATCGAGGGCGCCCGTACTCTCACCTTCGTCCGCTCCCGCCGCGGTGCCGAACTGACCGCGATGGCCACCAAACGTCTACTCGCCGAGGTGGACCCGGACCTCGCCGAGCGAGTCGCGTCGTATCGCGCCGGATATCTGGCCGAGGACCGTCGCGAACTGGAAGCTGCGCTCGCCGACGGCACGCTGCTGGGCGCAGCCACCACCAACGCGCTGGAGCTCGGCGTCGACATCGCAGGCCTCGACGCCGTTGTCGTGGCAGGCTTCCCGGGGACCGTTGCCTCGTTCTGGCAGCAGGCCGGTCGCTCCGGGCGACGCGGCGAGGGTTCACTCGTCGTGTTGATCGCCCGCGACGATCCACTCGACACCTACCTCGTTCACCATCCGTCGGCGGTACTCGACAAACCCGTCGAGGCGACGGTGACAGATCCCGGAAATCCGTACGTCCTGGGACCACAACTTCTCTGCGCTGCAATGGAACTCCCACTTTCCGATGCCGAGGTCGACGCTTTCGGGGCTCTCGAGGTTCTGACCAGGCTGTCGGAGGAAGGCAAGATCCGGCGCCGAAAGCACGGATGGTTCGTCACCGCCGATTCGAACCCCCACGGCTCTTTGGACATTCGCGGCGGTATCGGAACTCAGGTGGCCATTGTCGACGGTGAATCCGGCCGGATGCTGGGTACTGTTGACGCGGGCCGCGCTCCCGCCACAGTTCATCCCGGTGCCGTGCACATCCATCAAGGCGAGACCTACGTCGTCGACGAATTGGACCTCGACGTCGGACTCGCATTGGTGCACACCGAGAATCCGGACTGGACCACCTCGGCCCGCGAGACCACCGAAATCACGATCACCGAACAACTCGAGCACAAGAACTACGGCGACATCGCCGTCGCTCTCGTCCAGGTCGAGGTGACACATCAAGTCGTCGGGTACCTACGACGGTTGACTTCGGGTGAAGTCCTCGACTCGATCGAACTCGACATGCCCGCACACACTTTGCCCACCAGGGCAGTGATGTACACGGTCACGCCGGAACTACTCGAATCCATCGGGGTGCCGCCCGAACGGTTCCCCGGATCACTGCATGCCGCCGAACATGCCGCGATCGGCCTGCTGCCGCTGGTGGCAATCTGCGACCGCGGAGACATCGGCGGAGTATCGACGGCCATGCACGCCGACACCGGACTCCCGACTGTCTTCGTCTACGACGGTCACGCCGGCGGCGCCGGGTTCGCCGACCGGGGGCACAGCGAACTGTCACGGTGGCTCACCGCGACGCGCGACGCCATACTCTCCTGCGAGTGCGCTCACGGATGCCCGTCCTGCGTCTATTCACCCAAGTGCGGCAACGGAAACGACCCACTCGACAAAGACGGCGCGGTCAAGGTTCTGACCGCCGTCATCGATACGATCAGCTGAGACACGATCAGCCGATCGGACCCGCACGAGCGTAGGCCTGCGCATCGCCGATCCCGAAGCCCGACAACAACACCGGTGCACGTATCTCGACAACTACATCCCACCCCTGCACCTCACATTCCGCGAGCACCGTACGCATACGCTCCGCGATCGCCGCGGACTTCGCACACGCAGACGCCTCACCTCCGTCCAAGGCGCCCGCACCGCCGAGAGCCGAAAGATCAGCGGCCGACTGAGCAGTGTGCCGGGCCACCACCGCGGACCCGACATGCAGCATCCCACCAGTCACCATCACGATCGCTGCCAGAACGCAGCACGCCAGAACCGTCGCAACACCTTCGTCGTCACGTAGGTTCACCCCTCTTCCACCCCTGACTCCACAGCTGCCACAGCCTCGGAAGAAATGTCGACCAACGGCAGCAACGTACTCTCGGCGCTGACAACGGCAACGGCAAAGCCGTCAACGATCTCCACCGAGATCGACGCATCTTGGGGTGCGATCCGGCGGGCCGTGGCGACCGCAGACTCACGATCACCACGTGCCACCAACCGCGCGGCCTCACGAGCGGCGTCGACACACCGAACCTGCATCGACACCGCGAGGACACCACCGATACACAGCACGACCACCGTGACGATCGAAGCCAGAGCAATCGCAGCCTCGACCGTCACGGCGCCGTCGTCGGCTTGCCGAATACCTCTCGTGGACAACATCACACAGCTGTCTTGAGCGCCTTGTCGATGATGCCCGTCAGCGCCGAGACAATGGAGTCGCCGGTGACAACCGTGTACAGGACGGCACCGAATGCGGCAGCCGCAATCGTGCCGATCGCATACTCCGCGGTAGACATACCGTCGTCCTCCGTTACCAACAGCGCAAATCTGGCCGACATCGTCCTGAACGTCTTCGAAATCATTTTTCCCCCTTCAATCAAAACCTGTGGCAGCAGTTCTGCCGCAGGAGCTTTCACACGGATCCGGCTCACAACAGGCCGTTACCGAGCACAGTCGTGGCAAGCCCGATCACCACCGGGACGATGCCCAGGGCGATGAACGCCGGCAGGAAACACAGTCCGAGTGGACCGCTGATCAGCACTCCCGCACGTTCGGCCGCGGCAGCAGCCAGATCCTCGGCGTCACCTCGACTGCGCTCGGCGAGTTCTGCCATGGACGAGGACAGCGACGAACCCGAACGGGCGGAACGCCGAGCCATTCTGGCCAGCGCCTCGGTATCGGGATCGAGCGCGGCTTCGCTCCACGCAGCGTCAGGGTCGGCACCGAGCGTGAGAAGGTCGGCGACGCGACTGAGCGTGTCGGCCATCGGTTTCGGTGCCGTCGACGCCATCGCTGTGATCGCGGCGGAGACGGGAAGCCCCGCTCGCAGGCAGGCCCCGAGAAGGTCGAGACTTGCGGCAACCGCGAGTGGATCCGGCTTGTCCGGGGCTGAAACCGAATTTTCTGTTGTTGTGTCCGCGAACAGAATTTCTGCCGCCCTGGCCGAAGCGCCGCGGCGAGCGGGAATGATCGCGAGCGCCAACGCGATCATCGCCACGGATGCCCAACTCACGACGTGACCTTCGCAGTTATCCGGTCGGTCCAGAGCAAACCAGCTGAGACACAGGCAGTTCCGATCACGAGCAGCACGCCGCCGAGCCCACCGCCGAACAGCACGCGCAGAGGCGACGCCCCCATCAACTGGCCGAGGCCGATCCCCAGCAGCGGTAGAAAAGCCAGCACCGCAGCCGTCGCCCGAGCGCCCGCCAACCCGGCCTCGGTGCGCTGACGAAAGCGTCTACGCCCCAACATGTCCGTCCGGACCGCGCCGAGTAGTTCAGCCAGAGCCAGACCGTGTTGGTCTGCGACCCGCCAGACGGATCCGATACGGAAGAACTCACGCTCGATGCACGAATCCGGTACCGCGAAGGCCGCCGCGGCAGAACCACCGAGACGCGCCCTGGCCCCAGCGGACCGGAACACCGCACTTACTTCGCCGGTACATTCCTCGCCTGCAACAGAACTGGCAACTGCAGGATGCGCGCCGACGCTCAGCTCGGCGATCAGCACCTCCAGACCGGAGAGCAGCATCTTCTGTGAGAGGTCCCGGTTTTCGGCCGCCTTCACGCGGCGCCCACGAAAGATCAAGGTTCCGGCGAGGACAACCGCCGCGCATCCTGCCGACAAGCCTCCGAGAACCCATGCAGCCGACACCGCGAAAAATGCGGCGACCAACTGCCACGGAATCTGCCGGGAGGGCTTGCGGATGCTCGGGGCGTACGTAGCGAGCCGAGCACGTGAATCCCGCACCGGCGCAATCGAGACCGCCAACGCGAGGACCAGGAAGGAAACTGTCACGTCCCGACCTCTCGATTGCGAAGCCGGAACATCCGCTCGAGCCGCTCACGACCCGAACCGCCGTCCGGCCATGCCTGCATGATTTGTACGTATCCGTCCGCACCGCGGTCGATGACGCCGATCTGTTCGAGACGCCTCGATCCGTCGGCCAACCGGTGCACGTGCAGGATCACTTGAACTGCCGCGGCAAGTTGACTGTGCAACGCGTGGCGATCCATACCGCCGAGCGCAGCCAACGCCTCGAGTCTGGCCGGCACCTCTTCAGGCGAATTGGCGTGAACGGTGCCGGCGCCGCCGTCGTGGCCGGTGTTCATCGCCGTGAGCAGATCCGTCACCTCTGCACCGCGGACCTCACCGACGACGATGCGATCGGGACGCATCCGCAGTGCCTGCCGAACCAGATCGCGCACCGTCACCTCTCCGACGCCCTCGACGTTGGGAGCCCTGGCGACGAGGCGGACGACGTGCGGATGCGGCGGCGCTAGTTCGGCCGCGTCCTCGACGCAGACGATTCGCTCGCGCGGGTCGACGGCGCCGAGCATGGCGGACAACAACGTGGTCTTTCCCGCGCCGGTCCCGCCGATCACCAGGAAGGCCAAGCGGCACGAGATGATGCGATCGAGGAGTTCGCGCGCGTCCGGTTCCACGGCGCCGTGAGCACACAGCGCGTCGAGACCCTGTGTTGCGGGCCGCAGCACTCGCAGTGACACGCAGGTTCCGCCCTGGGCCACCGGTGCGAGTACGGCATGAAGTCGTACCCCGAAGTGCCCGTCGCCGACGCCCCGCAGGCGGCCGTCGACCCACGGTTGGGCGTCGTCGAGGCGTCGACCTGCCGACAGTGCCAACCGCTGCGCCAGTCGACGCACGGCTGCCTCGTCGGTGAACCGGACCCCTGACCTTTCGAGGCCGACCCCGCGGTCCACCCAGACCTGATCCGGCGCGGTCACCAGTACGTCGGCGACACCGGGTTCGTGCAGCAGTGGTTCGAGCGGCCCTGCGCCTGTCAGTTCCGTCTGGAGCACCCTGACGACCTCCAACAGATCCGTGTCCGCCAGAACGCCGGAGGACTCGGCTCGCACGGCGTCGGCAACGGTGGCCGCCGTCGGCTCGGCGACCGACGACGCCGTCAGCCGCTCGCGAACTCGGTCGAGCAGTTCTGTCGTGACCAACGCGCTCATGCCGCAGCCCTGCGCGGGCGTGCGCCGGATTCGACGGCGTCGAGTACCGCTGTTGCCACCGCACTCAGCGGACAACCTCGGGTCAATTCGAGGCCACCGCGCTCGAGCATCGGCGCCAGCGAGCGGTGGCCGCGCATCACGGCCGTCAGCGGCAGGCCGAGCATGTCTGCCACATCGGCGCCGCGTAGGCCTCCCGGCGCCGGCCCACGCACGACGAGCCCGACATTGGAGTTGTGTCGCACCACCCAGGCTCCGACCTTCTCGGCAGCGACGCACGCAGCCACGGTGGCCGGAACCACCACGAGAACCAAATCCGACATCTCCAACGCGGCCTGACCTACCTCGCTGGGATGACGTGGCACGTCGCAGACCACGAGTCCGCCGGAACTGCGACCTGCGTCCAGCACGGCGCGAACGGCGGTCACTGTCGGACCGTCGATCTCGCGGCGACTGCTCGCCAGAACCCTCAAGAACTTTCCCTTTGCCGGCAGGGCATCGCGCAGCGCATCCGGGGCCAACCGCCCGCCCTCGACGGTCAGTGCACCCCAACGCAATCCGGGGGTCGTCTCGATGCCCAACAGCACATCAGCGCCGGAGCCGAGGGCGTCGACGTCCACCAGTAACGTCGGGACGTGACGTGCCGCCGACGTCAACGCGACAGCCGCCGCAGTTGCCGAGGCTCCGCCGCCGCCACAACCACCCACCACGCTCACGACGGTGCCGTCACCACTCACGTCTACGTGGTCGGCCAGAACTGCGACCAACGCGTTCTCCTCTTCCGGCAGGGACAGAACGCTGTCGGCTCCGATCGCGGTGGCGCTCTTCCAGTCGTCGACGGTCGGTGTGCCGTCGCACACGAGGAACACTCGCGTTCGTTTAGGGGAACGAGCCAGAGCATCCCGCGCAGCCGACGCGTCCAATACGACCGCCGAGGCCCGGTTCCACTGTTGCCGGGAAACGGGATGCTCGGCCTCGTCCAGACGGCGGTCCACCGCGGCAGCGACGCGTCGCACGCTCGCGAGGACCTTCGCGTCGTCGACGAGAACCAGAATGGGAGCCCCGGTTTCCCGAGAGTTGATCGTCGTGTTCATGACTGCAGAGCCTGAACGAGCACCGGCACCGAAAACAGTGGGTCGAGAGAGCCTGTGGACAACTGGGAAGTTGTGGAGAAACAGGCCTGAGACAGAGGACGACCCCCGCCAATGGGGGGAGGAGGCGGGGGCCGTCTGAGTTCAGCCCCGGGGGGTCGGGCTGAACTAGTTCGAACGAATCGAACAGCAACGATCTTACACCCGCCATTGGCGAGAAATGCAAGCCTGAGCTGCACTGAACTGCTGTTTTTCGCCGAAAGAGGACGCTTGCCGAGGAGCACACGAACCGCCTGTCGGACTATCCTCATTCCTGTGACCGACAAGCCTGCGAACGGACTGAATACCGGGCGGACAGCCGCTTTCTTCGATTTGGACAAAACGATCATCGCGAAGTCGAGCACCCTGGCGTTCAGCAAGCCATTCTTCGCCCAGGGTCTGATCAATCGACGCTCGGTTCTCAAGAGCAGCTATGCGCAATTCCTGTTTCTTCTGTCCGGCGCCGATCACGATCAGATGGAGCGCATGCGCGAGCACCTGACGGCGATGTGCGCGGGCTGGGACGTGGAACAGGTGAAGGCCATCGTCGCGGAGACTCTGCACGACATCGTCGACCCACTCGTCTTTGCCGAGGCGGCCGATCTGATCGCCGATCACAAGCTGCGTGGACACGACGTCATCGTGGTGTCGGCGTCGGGCGAGGAGATCGTCGCTCCGATCGCCCGCGCCCTCGGCGCCACCCATTCCGTGGCGACGTCGATGAGGGAAGAAGACGGCCACTACACCGGCGAGGTCGACTTCTACTGCTACGGTCCGGGCAAGGTCGAGGCGATGGAAAAACTCGCCGCGGAATACGGCTACGACCTCGCCGCCAGTTACGCCTACTCCGACTCGGTGACCGATTTGCCCATGCTCGAGGCGGTCGGACATCCCACCGCAGTCAACCCCGATCGTGCATTACGCAAGGAAGCGGCCGTAAACGGTTGGCCCATACTGACTTTCTCGAACCCGGTCTCGCTTCGCGCGCGATTGTCAGCCCAGTCCACGACGACGGTCGCCACAACTGCAGCGGTGGGAATCGCAGCTCTGGTGGCCGGCGCCATGACCTTCGGGCTACTGCGTCGGAAACGCTGAAATCCAATGCCCACAAACAAAAATTGGTACTTGCTGTGAGCCCGGACACAGGGTACAAAGGAGTTACGGAAGAACGGAAGGCCAGGAACGGCTCGGAAGAGAAGGACCGTTTCCCCAACCGAAATTCCTAGCACGGGCACTAGGGCACCCACGCGGAGCACAAGCCACTATAAGGGCAGAAGCGTTGTGGGCCTGCGAGATTCGTTCAATTTGAGCGAGGACCCCGCACCGGTTGCGGGGACGACCTCAGAAAGTGCGATCCCTCGCCGAGGCCACCCACACAACCCACCGAGCACGCTTGGTAACGAGTAGTCCGTGCTGACGGGCGGCGAAGTCGATTTATCGGCAGCGCCGCCCGTTCGTTATGTGCCGGCCCCGCCCTGTTGCAGACTATCCAGTCGCCGCGTCGGCGATCGAAGTCGCTTCTCGCGCACCGGCTTCGAGAGCTCCGCAGCACAAGATCACCCAACTGCCGACACCCGCCGGATTTCCCGAAGCGAATCCAGCCGCGCCGTCCGTGTACGCCTGCGGCCGCCGAAGCCAACTGACCTCGGGGACTCCCAGATTGTGCGGATCCAACCCGGACGAGACCGCAACCAGACGCGAAGCCGCACGTGCAACAATGCCGTCAGCGGTGCCGAACGGGCTCAGCGCCAAGAGCTCTCCGTGTACGACGGCCGCCAGAACCGGCGCCGGCGCACTGGTTCCGCCGGTAACGAGTTGCGCGAGAGCGTCCAACCGCTCCCCCACTCCGCGATCCGACCGTGGCCGCCCCAGTTGATCCGCGTCCTCGACGAGGTCTGCCGCGGCCAGCAGGTGCAGCCGGGCCAAAGCCTGCAGCGGGGCGCGCTTCCACGTCGACTCCATGAGCGGAAGACTGTCGCCGTCCAGTGCCTGAGCCACGCGCAGAGCACCCGCGAGAATCGGATCACCGGCCATGCCCTCGGCCGGCAATTCGGTGGTGCCACCGGCCAGCGATGCGGAAGCTCGCGCAGCGCGAACCGCGGCTTCGGCGGCAGTGGTGGGCCAACCGCGACGGTTGGTCTTGTGCCGATGAACCTCACCCAGAGCGTCGCGCGCATGATCGGCGGCGGCGCGTACGCCTGGAAGATCGACGAGGGGCTGCAAGGGGTCCGTCACGATCAACGACGGTACCCTTGCAGCCCCTCTGCGGACTTGCCTACCTACCTGTTGCGTCAGCTTCCCAGCGTGATGGACCCGCCGGGAATCGCGTCGAGCAACTTGCGGGTGTAGTCCTGTTGCGGATTGCCGAACACGTCGTCGATCGGTGCCGATTCGACGATCGAGCCACGCGACATCACCAACACGTTGTCCGCGATCTGGCGAACCACGGCCAGGTCGTGCGTGATGAAGAGGTACGTCAACCCGAACTCTGCCTGCAGGTCGTTGAGCAGGGTCAAGATCTGATCCTGCACGAGCACGTCAAGAGCGGAGACCGCCTCGTCGCAGATCACGACCTCCGGCTGAAGTGCCAACGCTCGCGCAATTGCGACGCGCTGACGCTGTCCGCCTGAGAGCTCGTTCGGGAACCGTCGCATGACCGACTGGGGCAGACCGACCTTGTCGAGAAGTTCGCGGACGCGAGCCTCCCGTTCTGCTTTGGTCCCGACCTTGTGGGTACGCAGCGGCTCTTCGATCGTGCGGTAGATCGAGTACATCGGGTCGAGCGTGCCGTAAGGGTTCTGGAAGATCGGCTGCACTCGGCGACGGAACGCAAAGGTTTCCTTGGCGCCGAGTTTCGCCACGTCCTGACCGTCGAAGACCACGTTGCCTGCGGTGGGCTCGAGCAAACCGAGAACCATCTGCGCGACCGTCGACTTACCGGAACCCGATTCGCCGACGATTGCAGTCGTGGTTCCGCGGCGGACCTTGAAGGACACGTCGTTCACGGCTGTGAAGTCGGTGGTCTTGCGGAAACCCTTGCGCAGCTTGAACACCTTGGTCAGATGATCGACGACAAGAACGTCGTCGGTCGCCTTGCCGAAGGACTCTGCCGCACTTTCCTCGGCCTTGACCGCTTCGGCGACCTCTTCCGCCTGTTCGCGAATCTCGGCGCGCGCCACCGACGAGCTGAGCCGCTTCGACGCCAACGACGGCGCAGCAGCGACCAGCTTCTGCGTGTACGGATGCTGCGGGCGCTTCAGAATCTCCAGTGCCGGACCGGATTCGACGATGCGACCCTTGCTCATCACGATCAGATGCTCGGCGCGCTCGGCGGCCAAGCCCAGATCGTGAGTGATGAGCAGAACGGCGGTGCCGAGTTCCGTTGTCAGACCGTCGAGGTGGTCGAGGATCTGACGCTGGACCGTGACGTCGAGCGCCGACGTCGGCTCGTCCGCGATCAGGAGCTTCGGACGAGCGGACAACCCGATCGCGATGAGTGCGCGCTGACGCATACCGCCCGAGAACTCGTGCGGGTACTGCCCCAACCGGCTCTCGGCTTCGGCGAGTCCTGCCTCCTCGAGCAGTTCGGCGGCCCGAACCTTGGCTGCCTTGCCCTTGGCGATCCCGTTGGCGGCCAGTGCTTCCTCGATCTGGAAGCCCACTTTCCACACGGGATTCAGATTCGACATAGGGTCCTGCGGAACCAAACCGATCTGGCTTCCCCGGATGTGGACGAAGTCCTTCTCCGAGACCTTCGAGATGTCCTTGCCGTCGAAGATGATCTCGCCTGCCGTCACCTTGCCGGTGCCGGGAAGCAGATTGATGATCGAGTGGGCGGTGGTGGACTTACCCGAACCCGATTCGCCGACGATCGCGACCGTCTGACCCGGGTAGACGGTCAGGCTGACGCCTCGAACTGCCGGAACCGGACCGGAATTGGACTGGAAAGACACCTCGAGATCACGAATCTCGAGCAACGGAGTTTCCTCCGAGGTGAGAGTTTCCTTGGTGGTCATCGTGCTCACCGCTTCCGCGACTTGGGATCGAGGGCGTCGCGCAGAGCGTCACCCATCATGATGAATCCGAGAACGGTGATCGCCAAAGCCGTTGCCGGGTAGAACAGAATGGTCGAACCCTGACGCAGCGTCACCTGAGCGTTGCTGATGTCGCCGCCCCACGAAACCTCGGTGGACGGAAGACCGATACCGAGGAAGGACAGCGTCGCCTCGGCAACGATGTACGTACCGAGCGATATGGTGGCGACCACGATGATGGGCGCCAACGAGTTCGGGATGACGTGGCGGATCAGTGTCTTGAGCTTCGAGACACCCAACGCTTCCGAGGCCATGACGTAATCGTTGTTCTTCGCCGAGATCACCGCGCCTCGAGCGATTCTTGCCATCTGCGGCCAGCCGAAGAGCGCCAGCACGCCGACGACGGTCCAGATGGTGCGATCGGTGAACAGCTGCATCAGGACGATGGCAGCCAGGATCAGCGGGATGCCGAAGAAGATGTCGGCGACACGGGAGAGGATCGAATCGGTCCATCCGCCGTAGAAACCGGACAGCGCACCGAAGATCACGCCGATCACCAGCACCGACGCAGTGACACCGACGCCCACGAGTACGGATGCGCGAGCACCGTAGATGGTGCGCGAGTACACGTCACAGCCCTGGCGGTCGAAGCCGAACCAGTGCCCTGAGGTCGGCCCCTGCATGCTGTAGGTCAGGTCGCAGAACCGCGGATCGGTGCTCGTGAACAAGCTCGGAAACGCTGCGATGACGATGACCGCGAGGATGATGATCGTCGAGATGATGAACAGGGGGCGCTTGCGTAGGTCGCGCCACGCGTCGGTCCACATGCTCGTCGGCGCCTGATCGAGTTTGACGGCGTCCGTCTCCCCCGGTGCCGCAACTTCGGGCGGCGCCACGAAATGACTTTGCCGGACTGCGCGTCCGGTCTTCACGGTCTCAGACATAGCGGATCCTCGGATCGAGCGCGGCGTACAAGAGGTCGACGAGCAGATTCGCGATCAGGTAGATCACGATCAGGATGGTGACGAACGAAACCACCGTCGGCGCTTCACCTCTGGTCACGGCCTGGTAGATCGTGCCACCGACGCCGTTGATGTTGAAGATGCCCTCGGTGACGATGGCGCCGCCCATCAACGTCGCGAGGTCGGCACCCAGGAACGTGACCACGGGGATCAGCGAGTTGCGCAACACGTGCACGCGAACCACTCGTCCACGGGAAAGTCCCTTGGCGGTAGCGGTGCGGACGTAATCGGCAGTCAGATTCTCCGCCACGGACGTTCGGGTCAGTCGCAGTACGTACGCGAACGAGACCGAACCAAGAACCAGGGCAGGGAGCAGGAGATTGGTGAAGCTGGTGTTGCCACCGACCGTCGGCGGGACGATGCCCCATTTGACGCCGATGAAGAACTGAGCCAGGAAGCCGATCACGAAGATCGGGATGGCGATGAGAACGAGGCTGAACAGCAGGACGGTGCTGTCGAAGAATCCGCCCTTACGCAGGCCCGCGATGAGGCCGAAGCCGACACCGAAGACCGTCTCGACGATCAGTGCCATGAAGGCAAGTTTCATCGTGATCGGAAATGCCTGTGCCAGAACTTCACTGACAGGTCGTCCGGAGAACGACGTGCCGAAGTCCAGCGTGAAGATGCCCTTCAGGTACAGCAGGTACTGCTGATAGAAGGGGAGATCGAGGTGGTAGCGCTCCCGAAGCTGTGCTGCCACAGCCGGACTGAGCGCCTTGTCGCCCGCCAACGCGGCAATCGGATCACCGGGAAGCAGGAAGACCATGGCGTAGATCAGAAGAGTGGCCCCGAGAAAAACCGGGATCATTTGAAGCACTCGGCGACCGATGTACCAGAGCATCGGATCACCTCCTTGTCGATGATCGTGTACGTCAGCGGACAGTCCGGTGTGAACACGAGTTCGGGGCGGCAGGCAGGGCGCCTGCCGCCCCGAACTCACGTTTCAGATGCGGATCGTTCTACGCGTCAGTTCTTTTCGATGTCTTCGTAGACCGGAACACCGTTCCAGCTGATGGTCACGTTGGAAACGTTCTCCGACCATCCACTGGCAGCGTTGCGGTACCACGTCGGAACTGCGGGCAGGTCCTTGAGCAGGACTTCCTGGGCCTGATCGAGCAGTTCCTGAGCCTTCGCCTGATCGGTCTGGCCGGCCGATTCGCGCAGGAGGCGGTCGAACTCGGGGTTGGAGTAATCACCGTCGTTGGAGCTGCCGCCGGTCTGGTAGTTCTGCGCCAGGAAGCCGTACTGCTGCGGGTAGTCGCCCTGCCAACCGGAGCGGAAAGAGCTCTGGATGGTGCGGTCGGTGGCTTCGGTGCGGATCTGAGCGAAGGTGGCGTACTGCTTGCCCTTCGCGTCGATACCGAGGGTGTTGCGGATGCTGTTCGCCGTGGCATCGACCCATTCCTGGTGTCCGCCGTCGGAGTTGTAGGCGATCTCGAAGCTGCCGGACCACGGTGCGATGGCGTCGGCCTTGGCCCAAGCAGCCTTGGCCGCCTCGGGATCGAACTTCACGTTGCTGTTACCGGTCAGCGAGTCGTTCCAGCCCTTGATCGCGGGGCTGGTGAAGTCGAGTGCAGGCGTCCTGGTCTTGTTGAAGATCTGCTGGGTGATCTGATCGCGGTTGATCGCCATCGAGATCGCCTGACGGCGGAGCATGCCCTCTTCGCCGCTGAAGTGCGGCAGGCGACCCGGGATCGTGAACGTCTCGATGGTTGCCGACGGCTGGTTGACGGTGCGTCCGGGCAGGTCCGACTCGAAGGTCGTGACGGCGCTCGGCGGAACCTGGTCGAGAACGTCGACGTTGTTGGCCAGGAGATCGGTGTACGCCGTGTCGAGGCTGTTGTACATGATGAAGTCGACGCCGGCGTTCTTCGGCTTACGGTTGCCGTTGTAGTCCGGGTTCACGACGGTGTCGATGCGGACGTTGTGCTGCCACGCGCCGGTTCCGTCGAGCTTGTACGGGCCGTTGCCGATCGGGTTCTCACCGAAGGCGGTCATGTCCTTGAACGCGACCTCGGGCAGCGGGTAGTACGCCGTGAAGCCGAGGCGATCGGGGAACGCCG
The DNA here is from genome assembly GCF_056945715.1 of Rhodococcus sp. MurmanLake-1. Lineage (NCBI taxonomy): Bacteria > Bacillati > Actinomycetota > Actinomycetes > Mycobacteriales > Nocardiaceae > Rhodococcus > Rhodococcus sp. MurmanLake-1. Next base: position 20,781 of record NZ_JBWZNF010000008.1, read on the forward strand.
ACTCGGGCTGCTTGAGTTCGATGGTGAAGGTGGAGTCGTCCACAACCTTCAGACCCGACATGGTCTGTGCCGTCGGAACCTCGGCGGCAACTTCGTCGTAGCCCTTGATCGGATCGAAGAACGATGCCTGAAGCTGAGCGTTGGTGGAGAGGGCTCCGTAGTTCCACGCGTCGACGAACGACTTCGCGGTGACGGGGGTGCCGTCCGTGAAGGTCCAACCGTCCTTGAGCTTGACGGTGAAGTTCTGACCGTCGGTGCTCTCGATGGACTCGGCAACCTCGTTCTCCGTACCGCCGTCTGCGGTGTACGAAACGAGACCGGAGAACAGCGAGTCGAGGACGCGGCCGCCCATGTTCTCACTCGTGTTCGTGGGGATCAACGGGTTCTGAGGCTCGCCCGCCCAGGCGTTGACGACGCCACTGGACGATCCGCCCGACGAATCGCCGGACGAACATGCCGTGATCAGCACTGCCGTCATTCCGAGCGCGACCGCGCCGGTCGCTATGCGTGAGATACGCAAAGGAATTCCTTCCACATCTAAGTGACCCCGAGCATGCTCGCGGCCTGCCGACAGCCGTAACTGCCGGCGTCGTGTCGCCTACAACTGAAAGTGAACGTGACTTCGAGTTGCGGTCGAATAATGGTTTGACAATAGACACATCGAACCCGAAGCGCGCACCGCACCCATTGTTGGAAAATTGGGGGTAATTGAATTCGGGCACATTCATTCGTCGGCGGAAGTGACCACCCGTCGCATCGATTCGACCGATCGTCGCAGGACAACGGGTTGCAACGTGATGCAACGGTGCGTTTGAGCGAGCTTGTGACTACCCTCACACGGAGTCAGAAAAGTGTCGATCAATGTGGAAAGAAGGCCGTCAGCCATGACAAGCGCAGCCGAAACAGACGTCCCCCAGGCATATCCGCCGAGCGCAGAGTTCGCTGCGGCCGCCAACGCGGGACCGGAGTTGCAGGCTGCCGCAGATACCGACCGCCTCGCTTTCTGGGCGAATCAGGCTGAGCGCCTTCACTGGCACGAGAAATGGACCGACGTCCTCGACTGGACCGACGCCCCCGTCGCCAAATGGTTCGTCGGCGGAAAACTCAACGTCGCCTACAACTGCGTCGACCGCCACGTCCTCGCCGGCAACGGCGACCGCGTCGCCATTGCATTCGAAGGCGAACCAGGCGATTCCCGGGATCTGACCTACAACGACCTCCTCGCCGAAGTCAGCCGCGCCGCAAACACTTTCACCGACCTCGGCCTCGTCGCCGGTGACCGCGTAGCGATCTACATGCCGATGATCCCCGAAGCGATCGTCACCATGCTCGCCTGCGCCCGCCTCGGCCTGACCCACTCGGTCGTCTTCGCCGGATTCTCCGCCACTGCCCTACGCTCGCGCATCGACGACGCCCAAGCCAAGCTCGTCGTCACCGTCGACGGCCAGTGGCGACGCGGCGCCGCAGCACCCATCAAAACAGCGGTCGACGAATCCGTCGCCGGCGCCGACTCCGTCCAGAACGTGTTGGTGGTCAACCGGACCGGCATCGACGTCGAGTGGACCGACGGCCGCGACCTGTGGTGGCACGAGACCGTCGCGGCGGCCTCGCCCGAGCACGAAGCGCAGGCCTTCGACGCCGAACATCCCCTGTTCATCCTCTACACCTCCGGCACCACCGGTAAGCCCAAGGGCATCATCCACACCTCCGGCGGCTACCTCACCCAGGCGTCGTACACCCACCACAACGTCTTCGATCACAAAGCGGGACAAGACGTCTACTGGTGCACCGCCGACATCGGCTGGGTCACCGGACACTCCTACATCGTCTATGGACCCCTCTCCAACGGCGTCACCCAGGTCGTCTACGAAGGCACCCCCAACTCCCCGAACGAGCACCGCCACTTCGACATCATCGAGAAGTACGGCGTCTCCATCTACTACACCGCCCCCACCCTCGTGCGGACGTTCATGAAGTGGGGCCGGGAAATCCCCGACGCCCACGACCTGTCCTCGATCCGTTTGCTCGGATCTGTGGGCGAGCCCATCAACCCCGAAGCGTGGCGCTGGTTCCGCGACGTCATCGGCGGCAACAAGGCCCCCATCGTCGACACCTGGTGGCAGACCGAGACCGGCGCGATCATGATCTCTCCGCTGCCCGGTATCACCGCCACCAAGCCCGGATCCGCGATGGCACCGCTGCCCGGTATCTCCGCGAAGATCGTCGACGACGACGCCAAGCCCCTCGGCCCCGGCGGCAACGGTTACCTCGTCCTCGACGAGCCGTGGCCGGCGATGCTCCGCGGCATCTGGGGCGACATGGACCGCTACCGCGACACCTACTGGTCCCGTTACGCCGAAGAAGGCTGGTACTTCGCCGGTGACGGCGCCAAGTACGACGACGACGGCGCCCTCTGGGTCCTCGGCCGCGTCGACGACGTCATGAACGTCTCCGGTCACCGCATCTCCACCTCCGAAGTGGAATCGGCACTGGTCAACCATCACGGAGTCGCCGAAGCCGCCGTCGTCGGTGCCGCGGACGAGACCACCGGACAGGGCATCGTCGCGTTCGTCATCCTGCGCGAAGGCGTCGAGAACACCGGTGAGGTTCTGATCGCCGAGCTCAAGGCGCAGGTCTCCACCGACATCAGCCCCATCGCCAAGCCGCGTCAGATCACGATCGTGCCGGAACTGCCGAAAACCCGATCCGGCAAGATCATGCGCCGCCTCCTGCGCGACGTCGCCGAAGGCCGCGACCTCGGAGACACCTCAACCCTGGTCGATCCCAAGGTATTCGACGCAATCCGCGGTAAGTAGGGCCTTCGGCCCCTGTGCGCCTTTTTGGTAGTCCCCACTACCGGAAAGGCGCACAGGGGCGGAGCCCCTCTCGCAACTTCACTTCCTCTTTCGACGTCAGCCAAGACTCCTCGGCCACGCGAATGTCTGCGGCAACCCGCTTGTGCAGAGACTTTCCACGCGAGGAGAGAAACACGCGCACCTTCCGGCGATCGTCCTCACCGACTTCGCGATAGATCAGCGCAAGCGAGACCAACTTGTCCGCAACTCGCGTCAGCGTCGGAGCCGGTGTTCCCGTTCGATCGCGCAGCTCAGCCATCGTCAGCCCCTCGGTCGACGCCAGGGCTTCGAGCGTCATCCAGTGATCGAGAGTGAGATTCTCAGCCGCCAGCGTCTTCTCCGCCGCTGCCGCGGCCATTCGAGCCGCTCGGACCAGAGCGGTCGTCAGCGAAGCATCAAGAATTCCGGAGTCACTTTTTCCCACTGATCGCTCCCCCGCTGTTGCGTACTTCACACTTCTCGGGCAATACTTTCAAATGAAATGATAGTAACCCAGGCCAGGCCGCTGACTTCCGATTCCGGCGGCGACACATGAGCGCTACCGGCGCGCTCGAACGCGCGCGCAGCGCCGTGTGGCGCCTGGGCATGGTGCTTCCCCTCCAAGGGCCGGCCGGACTGTTCGGTCCGTCGTGTGAGGCGATCAGCGAATTGGCCGCCCGCGATCTCAACAACTCCGGCGGCGTACTGGGACGCGAAGTCCAGATCGAAGTGATCGACGGCGGCGCTTCGCCGGGCGTCGTCGCAGCCCGCGTGCAACAGCTACTCGACGCAGGTGACATCGACGCCGTCAGCGGTTGGCACATCTCCTCGGTCCGCCACGCACTCGCACCGGTGGTCGCAGGCCGTATTCCGTACTCGTACACCTCGCTCTACGAGGGCGGCGAGGTCAGACCAGGAATCTACTGTTCAGGCGAAACACCACGACAGCAGATCGCGCCGGCACTGAAGTGGCTGCGCGACAACGTCGGAGCGCGCAAGTGGTTCGTCGTCGGCGACGACTACATCTGGCCTCACAGCTCGCTCGGGGCCGTGAGGCAATTCGCCACCGAACTCGACCTCACCCTGGTCGGCGGTTCGTTTGTCGATCTGGGGCGCGGCAACATGAAGCAGTTGGTCGAGACCGTCTCGAACTCCGGTTGCGACGGCGTGATCATGCTCCTCGTCGGGCAGGACGCCGTCGACTTCAACCGAGCCTTCGCCCGCCGAGGCCTCGACGAGTCGATGATCCGGTTCAGCCCGTTGATGGAAGAAAACATGCTGCTCGCAAGCGGCCCCCGCGCAACCCGGAACCTGTTTGCGTCGGCAGCGTACTTCCGCTCGATGGTCGACGGTAACTCCATGGACCTGCTCGGGCGCTACATCGCACTGCACGGCGCGCACGCCCCGGCACTGAACAACGCTGCCGAGTCGTGTTACGAAGGGATACATACCCTTTCGGCCCTGGTTCGACGCGCCGACAGCACCCACCCGCACGCCCTGGACGCCGTCGTCGAAGGCGCCGCGTACGACGGGCCTCGCGGAACCGTCGAGTTTCGCGATCGCGTTGCACGACAGAAGATTCAGCTGGCCGTCGCCGACGGACTCGACTTCTCGATCATCGCCACCCTCTGAAACCTTCCCCTGAGATCCACCTCTTGACTTCTGTGGCGCGCATCACTTAGTTTCATTTGGAATCATTTCATTTGAAAGTAACCCGTCCCGAAAGTAACCGGAGGTGCTCGATGGGCAGTGTTGGTTTGCTTTACGTGGGAGCCGTCCTCTTCGTCAACGGACTGATGCTGCTCGGCACAGTTCCCGTTCGATCCGCCTCGGTCCTCAACCTCTTCGTCGGCACACTTCAATGCGTCGTCCCCACCGTTTTGTTGATTCAGGCACAGGGAGATTCGAGCGCCGTCCTGGCGGCCTCAGGTCTCTACCTGTTCGGATTCACCTACCTCTACGTGGGAATCAGCAATCTCGCCGGCTTCGAACCGGAAGGAATCGGGTGGTTCTCACTGTTCGTCGCGTGCGCCGCGCTCGTGTACTCCTTCCTCTCGTTCACGGTGAGCAACGACCCCGTCTTCGGGGTCATCTGGCTCGCATGGGCAGCACTGTGGACGCTGTTCTTCCTGGTGCTCGGCCTCGGCCGTGAGAACCTCAGCCGCTTCACCGGCTGGGCAGCAGTCCTGCTGAGCCAGCCCACCTGTACTGTTCCCGCCTTTCTGATCCTGACCGACAACTTCCACACCACACCCGCGGTAGCCGCCGGCTGGGCCGGAGCGCTTCTGGTTCTCCTCGGCCTGGCCAAGATCCTCGCTGCACCCAAAGCCGCAGTTCCCCAGACTCATCCAGTCTTCAACTGATCCACACAACCAAGGAGTGAAAGACAATGCGACACGGTGACATCTCCTCCAGCAACGACACGGTCGGCGTAGCAGTAGTCAACTACAAGATGCCCCGCCTGCACGATCGCGCCGGAGTTCTCGAGAACGCGCGCAAGATCGCCGACATGATGATCGGCATGAAGACCGGACTCCCCGGAATGGATCTGGTGGTATTCCCCGAATACTCCACGCAGGGAATCATGTACAACGAAGAGGAGATGTATGCGACAGCGGCAACCATCCCCGGTGACGAGACCGCAATCTTTTCCGCCGCTTGCCGCGAGGCCGATACCTGGGGAATCTTCTCCATCACCGGTGAACAGCACGAAGACCATCCGAACAAGCCGCCGTACAACACGTTGATTCTCATCGACAACAAGGGCGAGATCGTTCAGAAGTACCGAAAGATCCTGCCCTGGTGCCCCATCGAAGGTTGGTACCCCGGCGACACCACGTACGTATCCGAGGGTCCCAAGGGCCTGAAGATCTCGCTCATCATCTGCGACGACGGCAACTACCCGGAGATCTGGCGTGACTGCGCGATGAAGGGTGCAGAACTCATCGTCCGCTGCCAGGGCTACATGTACCCCGCCAAGGACCAGCAGGTGATGATGTCCAAGGCAATGGCCTGGGCCAACAATTGTTATGTGGCAGTTGCCAATGCAGCCGGATTCGACGGCGTCTACTCCTACTTCGGACACTCCGCGATCATCGGATTCGACGGCCGGACGCTGGGTGAGACCGGTGAGGAGGAATACGGAATCCAGTACGCACAGCTGTCCGTTTCCGCCATTCGCGACGCACGCGAGAACGATCAGTCCCAGAACCACATCTTCAAGCTCCTTCACCGCGGATACTCCGGTGTCCACGCAGCAGGTGACGGAGACAAGGGCGTCGCTGACTGCCCGTTCGAGTTCTACAAGCTGTGGGTCACCGATGCCCAGAAGGCTCAGGAACGCGTCGAGGCCATCACCCGAGACACAGTGGGCGTGGCGGACTGCCGCGTCGGAAACCTGCCGGTCGAGAAGACAATCGAAGTTTAAGGATCTCGCTGTGCCGTATATCACCGACATGCTCCATGACCGGAACAGTGCAGCACCACCACCACCGGCCGAGGAACGATCCGAACCCGTACCGGTCGGGGCCTTCGACGCTCGGAAGCTCTCGAAAGCCCTCAGTTCCAAGATCGTCGGACAACAGGCCGCCGTCGACGCAGTGGTTCGGGCGATTTCGATCGCGCATGTCGGTGCCACGGATCCGACGCGTCCGCTCGCCAACATCCTTCTGGTCGGCCCCACCGGCGTCGGCAAGACGGAGTTGGTGCGGCGCGTGGCCGCGGAACTACGGTCCGGGCCCGACGATCTGTGCCGCATCGACATGAATGCTCTTGCGCAAGAGCATTATGCGGCGTCGTTCTCCGGGGCACCGCCTGGGTATGCCGGCAGCAAGGAGTCCTTCACACTGTTCGACAAGAACACCGTCGAGGGAGATCCGTACACCCCCGGAATCGTCCTGTTCGACGAAGTGGAGAAGGCCGACCCCACCGTTCTACGCGCGCTCCTGCAGGTCCTCGACAACGGCGAACTCCGGTTGGCGAACGGTCAGCAGAAGATCTCGTTCCGCAACAGCTACGTGTTCCTGACCTCGAATCTCGGTTCGGCTGCGGTGGCGGAGCGTCGACGGTCCCGGGTGCGGCAGCTCACCGATCGCGTCCGGATCGATCGACCACACCATGGTCACCACTTGGTGCAGCGTGCTCTCGAGAAGTTCTTCGATCCCGAGTTCTTCAACCGCATCGACGAAACCGTGATCCTCGACGAGTTCGACGAACAGACCGCGGAACAAGTGACCCGGCTCGAGATCGAACTGATCACGACTCGGTTGGCAAGGAGAGGCGTCGACGTCGACGTGGACGACAGCGCCGTCGCACTGTTGCAACGGCGCGGATTCGATCCGGTGTACGGAGCACGTGGCCTGCGCCGGACCATCCGAAACGTCTTGGCCGACCCGGTGGCCGCCGCCGTTCTCAACCTACGACCGGTCGGGACGCAGCCACTCGCCTTGCAGGCGCGGGCAGTTGGTGATCAGATACAGGTAAAGAAAGTCCCATGAGTGCTCGCTCACGTTGCGGATCGAATCCGCAACGTGGGCGACACATTTCAAACATGTCCGCGTAACGCCACCTCCCTAGGTTGGGTGCCTGCACCACAAAGTGCACATGCACAGGCACCCAGGGGAAGTGACGTCATGACAGCAGTGAACGAGCAGGTGTCCGCCGGCGCACCGGACAGGGCAGATCTCGGTGAGAACGCCGCACTGAAGGAGACTCTGGAGGACTACACCCTCCGATTTGCGCCACGCAGCTACCGCAAATGGGGAACCGGCGTCGTCGCGACCTCCGCACTCGGCGGAATCGCGTATCTCGCAGACTTCTCGATCGGCGCCAACATCGGCATCTCGTACGGCACCGGTAACGCATTGCTGGGCATCGCCGTGTTTGCCGTCGTCATCATGGCCACCGGCTTCCCACTCGCCTACTACGCCGCGCGATACAACATCGACCTCGATTTGATCACGCGCGGAAGCGGTTTCGGCTACTACGGCTCCGTGGTCACCAACGTAATCTTCGCGACGTTCACCTTCATCTTCTTCGCGCTCGAAGGTTCCATCATGGCCCAGGGTTTGAAACTGGGGCTCGGGATCCCACTCTCGATCGGCTACGCGGTCTCGACCCTGATGGTCATTCCACTGGTCATCTACGGAATGAAGGCTCTGGCAAAGCTCCAAGTGTGGACGACGCCTCTGTGGCTCGTCATGATGGTGCTGCCGTTCCTGTATCTGCTGTTCAAGCACCCAGATTCGGTGAGCGCGTTCTTCGCCTTCGGCGGTGAGGACGGCGCAAACGGCAAGGGCGTCAACTTCGGATCGGTGATGCTGGCCGCGGGTGTCTGCCTGTCGCTGATCGCACAGATCGCCGAGCAGATCGACTACCTACGCTTCATGCCGCCCAAGACGCCGGAGAACACCCGTCGTTGGTGGGCTGCAGTAATTCTCGCGGGGCCCGGCTGGGTCATCTTCGGCGCGTTCAAGCAGATCGTCGGACTGTTCCTCGCCGTGTACATCATCGCGAACGTCGTCGACGGATCTTCGATCGCCAACCAGCCCGTGCACCAGTTTCTCGAGATCTACCAGGACATGATGCCGCACTGGCTGGCCATGACCCTTGCCGTGATCCTCGTGGTCATCAGCCAGATCAAGATCAACGTCACCAACGCGTACTCCGGCTCACTGGCCTGGACCAACTCGTACACCCGCGTCACCAAGACCTACCCGGGACGCATGATCTTCGTTCTGGTCAACCTGGCGATCGCACTGATCTTGATGGAAGCCAACATGTTCGACTTCCTCAACACGATCCTGGGCTTCTACGCCAACTGCGGTATCGCCTGGGTCGTGGTCGTCGCCTCCGACATCGCGATCAACAAGTACTGGTTGAAGCTCTCCCCGAAGGTCCCCGAGTTCCGACGCGGGATGCTCTACGACGTCAACCCTGTCGGCTTCGTGTCGATGCTGCTGGCCGCGGGCATTTCGATCCTGGTGTTCTTCGGCGCATTCGGTTCGGCGATCAAGCCGTTCTCCCCAATCGTCGCGATCGTCATCGCACTGGTGATGCCGCCGGTCCTCGCCGTCGCCACCAAGGGCAAGTACTACCTGCGGCGCACCGACGACGGCATCGATCTGCCGATGTTCGACGAGTACGGGAACCCCTCGGGTGAAACGCTTCTGTGCTGCGTCAGCGGCATCGAGTTCGAGCGACCCGACATGCTCGCGTCGAATGTTCCCGGCCCCAACGGCGAGAAGCAGTACATCAGTTCCTTGGCCTTGAGCACCGACAAGACCGGTGAGCACGTCCTGCCTGCTCAGCTTCCCTGACAACTGCTGTGCGCCTTTATTAACCGCCGGGGGTTAATAAAGGCGCACAGCAGGGTTATGCCCCTACATCGTCTAGCGACTCACCCTTTGTCTCGCGCATGACCAGCAGCGCAACAAAAGTCAGCGTCGCCGCCACGAGGAGGTAGATGCCGACCCAGCCGACGCCGTAGTTCTTCGCGAGGTAGACGGCGATGAACGGCGCCACCGCAGCGCCCAGAATACTGGCCGTGTTGTACGCGATTCCCGAGCCCGTGTAGCGGACGTTGGTCGGGAAGAGCTCCGGGAGAACGGCACTCATCGGTCCGAAGGTCAGGCCCATGAGCAGCATGCCCACGATGAGGAACGCCAACATACGACCGTCGTTCATTCCGTCCGGTTCGAGGAACACGCCGAAGGTCAAGCCGAACACCATGATCAGGCCGGTGATGATCAGCAGTGTGATACGACGCCCGCAACGGTCCGCAAGCCAACCCGAGACCGGCACGGCGGCAGCGAAGAACACGACTGCGATCAACTGCAGGACAAGGAAATCGGTGTACTTGAAGCCGGCGCCGGTTCCGCCGTCGGCCGCCGTCTTGCCGGTTCCGTGGCTGAGCACCCAGGTGGTCATGATGTAGAAGAGCGTGTACGTCGCGAGCATCACGAACGTACCGATGATCAGCTGACGCCAGCTGGTCTTGAATACCTCGGCGACCGGGGTCTTGACCTTCTCGCCGCGCTCGACTGCACGCGCGAACACCGGGGTCTCTTCGAGCTTGAGCCTGACGTACAGGCCGATCATCACCATGATTGCGCTGAGCAGGAACGGAATTCGCCATCCCCAGCTCAGGAAGGCACCTTCGAGGTCCGGGCTGGAATTGTCGTGGTTCATGAACAACGTGATGATCAGGAACAGTCCGTTGGCCATGAAGAAGCCGATGGGTGCACCGAGCTGCGGCCACATCGCCGCCCAGGCCCGCTTGCCTTCCTTGGCCGTCTCGGTCGCGAGCAGAGCCGCGCCCGACCATTCGCCGCCGAGTCCGAGGCCCTGACAGAAACGCATGAGCGCCAACAACGCCGGGGCCAGCAGACCGATCTGGTGATAAGTGGGCAGCAGTCCGATGAGGAAGGTCGCGATACCCATCGTCAGCAGCGAGCCGACCAGAGTTGCCTTGCGTCCGACGCGGTCACCGAAGTGCCCGAAGAGAATCGAGCCGAGGGGACGGGCGACAAACGCGAGTCCGAACGTCGCCAACGACGCGAGAAGCGCGGTGGTGTCGTTGCCCTTCGGGAAGAACAGGTGCGGGAACACCGATACTGCCGCTGTTGCATAGATGTAGAAGTCGTAGAACTCGATGGACGTACCCACCATGCTGGCAACCACGATTCGGCTGCGCGGCACTCCGGCGACGGTATCTGCGTCGCTGCCCTCCGGCTTGGGTGGGTTCTCACTGACTGACGTGCTCAAAACATGCTCCTGCGCCGTTATACGAAAATTGTCCAATTGGTGGGATGGTGTCCCAATCAGTAGGAATTGAACACCCGCGGGGTTTTCCGGCGCAAATTCGGTTCGCTAATTCGGCTCAGCGAGCAATCCGCGATAAAATCCCGTAAAGGTGAGCCGGGAAGTCTGGTCGGCACGTGCATTCGATGCTTTACAACGTCGATCACGTTCATGTCTGTTGCATCCGAACTCGGGTGCACGAACAAAGGTCGTCCCCACGCGTGATCTCCACTTTGCGTTCCGAACTGTCCCGCTATCTCCGCACCGAAACGGTGGGCGGATCGATACTGCTCATCGCCGCTGCCGTCGCTCTGATCTGGGTGAACTCACCTTTCGGTGAGAGCTACATCGCACTGCGCGACTTCCAGATCGGCCCGTCTGCACTCCATCTGGACCTCAGCCTTGGCACCTGGGCGCAAGACGGACTGCTTGCCGTCTTCTTCTTCGTCGCCGGCCTCGAACTCAAACGCGAACTGGTGGTCGGCGAGCTCGCGGACCGCAAAGCCGCGATGCTCCCGATCATCGCGGCGTGCGGCGGCGTCCTGGTCCCCGCGATCATCGCGGCGTCCATCGGCTTCGGCACTCCAGGTATGGACAAGGGCTGGGCCATTCCCGTCGCGACGGACATCGCTTTTGCCCTCGGCGTGCTCGCTCTCACCGGATCGAAGATCCCCGCAAGCGCCCGAGTCTTCCTGCTCAGCCTGGCCGTCGTCGACGATCTGCTCGCCATCATCCTCATCGCCGTACTGTTCACCGGCTCCCTCGCGATGTTGTGGCTGCTGACCGCGGCCGCAGCCCTCGCTGTCTACGCCTACGCCCAGCACAAGCGCATCACGACGCCGTTCCTCTACGTCCCGCTGGCACTACTGACCTGGTACGCGATGCACGAAGCGGGGATACACGCCACACTCGCGGGCGTCGCGCTCGGCCTACTCACCCGTGTCAGGCGCGATCCGGACGAGGAATACGCGCCGGGCAGCCGCCTCGAGCACCGCATTCAGCCGTACTCCGCAGGCTTCTGCGTCCCCGTGTTCGCACTGTTCGCCTCCGGTGTTCCGATCAACGCCGCGGTACTCGGCGACATTTTCACCGACCCCGTCGGGCAATCGGTTGTCGTCGGCCTTCTGGTCGGAAAGACCGTCGGAATCTTCGGAATTTCCCTGCTCGCGATCAAATTGGGCATAGCCACCAAGCCCAAGACACTGGAATTGAGAGACATGTTTGCCCTCTCAGTTCTCGGTGGCATCGGGTTCACCGTTAGCCTGCTTGTAGCAGACCTCGCATTGGACGGGGTCGGCGATGGCAGCGAGGCCGAGATAGCGAAGGCCGCAGTTCTCGTGACATCGTTGGTGGCATCGCTGATCGGATCAGCGCTGCTGTGGCGACGTGGACGAGTTCATGCGGCTCGAGACGACGCTTCCACCGCCATTGCCACGGACGCGAGAGAACTACCTGGAGAGGTCGACAAGTGAGCTTGACCAACGGAGAGAGCCAGCGCTTCACCGGAGATGGAGTACCGAACACGGTCTCGTCCATCCCTCTCACCGATGTGGACGCCCGCACGCCGGGTGAGGCCACCATCGGGGCCCTCGTCAAGGACGCGACCGCACAGGTCTCCACCCTCGTGCGCGCCGAGGTTGAACTTGCCAAGGCCGAGGTCACGGGCGAGGTCAAGAAGGGTCTGCAGGGCAGTGTCTTCTTCATCCTGGCCTTCACGGTTCTGCTGTTCAGCTCGTTCTTCTTCTTTTTCTTCTTGGCCGAGATGCTCGATACCTGGGTGCCGCGCTGGCTGGCGTTCCTCATCGTCTTCCTGATCATGGTGGTGACCACCGCGATTCTGGCGCTGCTCGGTTATCTGCGTGTGCGCAAGCTGAGGGCTCCGGAGAAGACGATCGAATCGCTCAAGCAGGCCAAGAACGTCCTTCCCGGCAGCCATGACGACGCAAAGCCGTCTGTCGATTTCAACGCGCGCCGGTAGCGAGTCTGATCGAAAGTGGCAGCCCCAGATCCATCCACCGTCAGGTTCGACGGCCCCTGGATTCACCGGGACATTCACGCCAACGGCATCCGGTTTCACGTCGTCGAGGTAGGCGACGCGGAGCCGGATGCTCCGTTGGTGGTCCTGTTGCACGGATTCGCCGATTTCTGGTGGTCCTGGCGCCATCAGTTGACGGCACTGTCGGAACAGGGATTCCGCGTCGTCGCCATGGATCTTCGTGGGTACGGCGATTCCGACAAGCCCCCTCGCGGCTACGACGGTTGGACGCTCGCCGGTGACGTAGCCGGTCTCATTCGTGCGATGGGTTACGGCAAGGCCACGCTGATCGGTCATGCCGACGGCGGGTTGGTGTGCTGGGCGACCGCGCTCCTGCATCCACGCCTGGTGCGGTCGATCGCGTTGATCTCGTCGCCACACCCGATGGCACTCAAGAAAGCAGTCGTGCGCGACCCATATCAGCGCCGCGCGCTTTTGCCCTCTTTCCTGGCCTATCAGGTACCGCTACGCCCGGAACGTCGGTTGACGGCCGACAACGGCGCCGAGGTGGAGCGTCTGGTTCGCTCGCGGTCCGGCCCCACCTGGCCGCAGCAACCCGAGTTCGCGGACGTGATGACCAAGATGCGGGCCGCGATCCGGATCCCGGGCGTCGCGCATTCCACGCTGGAGTACCAGCGCTGGGCCTTCCGCAGCCAGCTTCGGCCCGAGGGTCGTCGTTTCATGCGTTTGATGGATCAGGTTCTTCGCATTCCGATCGTCCAGATTCACGGCGAACTCGACCCGTACGTGCTCACCCGTACCGTGCGGCGCGACAAGCATTGGGCTCCCGGCGAGAAACTGCGCACCATTGCGGGAGTTGGTCACTACGCGCATCAGGAAGCCCCCGAGCGCGTCAACCGCGAACTCGAGGACTTCCTCCTTACAGAGCAGTGACCGCTACAGAATGCAGGCGCCTGTCGGCACCGGCGTCGACGCCGAGGCAGCCGCGTTCAACTGGCGCGATACTTCCTGGGCGGTGAGGACGAATCCGGTGTCGCTGTCGTCGACGGCGGCACCGAACACGACGCCGAGGACGCGCCCCTGATCGTCGACCATCGGCCCACCAGAGTTGCCCTGCCTGATGGATCCGCGGACGGTGTAGACCTCACGTTGAGTGGTTCCGGCCTTGTAGATGTCCGGTCCGTTCAGGTTCAGGACCTCACGAACGCGGGCTGCGCTGGCCGTGTACGGACCGCCGCCTGGGTAACCGAGCACCAACGCGTTGTCGCCGGTCTGAGCCTGCTCCGGAGCAAACGGCAGCACCGGTGCGTCCAGTCCGGGAACCGCCAGAATCGCGATGTCGACGGCGGAGTCGAAGAGAACCACCTGCGCGGGCAGCGCGCCCTCCATGGTGTCCACCGTGATGCTCTCGGTTCCGGCAACCACGTGTGCGTTGGTCATGACGCGTTCGGGAGCGACGATGAATCCGGATCCCTCGAGCGCGCGCTGGCAACTCGGTGCGACGCCGTTGATGCGTAGAACACTCGGACGCAACTGCGCCGCCAACGGACTGGCCAGAACGCTCGCGTCGGGTGCTTCGACCTCGGTGATGGGCGTACGCCCGAACGGGCCGATGACGTCTGGCAGGCCGGAGGTGTCGAGCAACGCCGAAAACTCCGTCGGGATGCGGCGCAGCCACTGCGGGGCCAGTTCGTCCACGCTGGCGAGAACATCCGAACCACGAACAGCGGCGGCAATATTCGGCTGCGACGAAGAAGTGAGCGGAATCGCGAGCAACCACGCCGCGACCACGACGGCCACCGCCTGTAGACCCGCACCGATGACGCTGTCGACGGATCGCGCCGTCGGACTGTGCATTCCGCTGCGCGCCGCGCGTCCGAGCACCATGCCGGCGACTTCGCCGATGATGACCAACACCACGATCAGCGAGATGCCCGCGAGGATGCGCAGCTTGCCTTCGGTGACGTGCACGAGCAGGTGGGGCGCCAACAGAATTCCGGCGACGGCACCGAGGATCACGCCGACAAACGCCAACGCCGACGCCACCGCACCCTGACGCCATCCGGACGTGGCCGCGATGAGGGCGACCAGAACGATGGCGATGTCCACCCAACGAGAACCTGTCATCGCGGCACCGCCGAATCCTCGACACCTTCACCGAACTCGGACAGCGCTGTGTCCAGGTCTCTCACGTCCTCGTAGTTCCACGGAATCTCCCAGCCCGACACCGTGAACAGCGCCGCGAGGATTCCTGCTGTGAACCCCCAGACCAGCATGCCGTCGGCGCGGAACGCCGGGCCCTGGTATCCGAGGGGATGGCGAACCTGAAACCGGTTGTCGGGGTCGAGCAACGTGCGCAGCGGCACCCTGGCCACCCGTCCGACCTCGCCCTCGTCCTGAATCCCCACCGTCGTCGGCTGCTCCCAGTAGCCGAGCACCGGCGTCACGTCGAAACCCGACGGCGGGATGAAGATCTCCGGCAGCACGGTGAGCGGCTGAACTCCGCTCGGATCGAGCCCGGTTTCCTCCTGCGCTTCACGCAACGCGGTGCCGATGGGGCCGTCGTCGCCCGGATCGGCGGCGCCGCCCGGGAATGCGACCTGTCCGCTGTGCTGACGCATCGTCGACGCCCGTTGGGTCAGCAACACGTCTGCGCCCTCCGGCAAGCCGCCGACGGCGAGAGGGTCTGCCTCACGCGGTCCGCCGAAGAGCACGAGCACCGCGGCCGGACGCGTCACGGTCCCGCGCGGCGCGCGACGCTCGAGGACGGGGTTGATCCGGTGTGGATCGGTGGGCTCGGTGCTGGCAACAGCGCGCAACCACTCGGGAACCGGTGTGCTCATACGACGACTCCCAGATATTGCGCCGCAGCGGCGGCGATTTCGTCCGCACTGCGGAAAGGTTGAGGCAAGACCTTGGCGACTGTTCCATCCGCGCGCACGAGCACCGACACCGGCAGCACCGGCGGTGCGCCCACTGCGATCCGTACCTTGCCGTCACCGTCCTGGACGCCGGGTAAACGCACCGAGTAGTCGATGAGTCGCGTCAAAGCGTTCTCCTGATTCGGATCCGAATGCACCGTCAAAACGTTGATGCTGCCCTCGGCGCGCTCCGCGAATTCCTGAAGGTACGGAAGCTCTTCGGCGCATGGCGCGCACCAGTACGCCCACAAGTTGAGCAGAGTCGGTTTTCCGCCGACCGCTGCGGCAAGGTCGACGGGCCGACCGTCGGACACGCAGTCGAGGGTGATTCCGGCCAGAGCCGAGCCGGCCGGAGCTTCGCCCGTCGGAGTCGGACAGGGAGCCAGTGAGGCCTGGCTACGGAGTTGATCGAGCGATTCCGACGACGGAGTGAACGTCGGCGGCTGATACGCGGACGACGACGGACCCGTGGACGTGGGCGTCGTGTCGTCTCCCCCGCGCGGCCAGATCGCCACGACGAGAGCCGCGACGACCACGAGCGCAGCGAGAGACCATCTTCCAGCACTTGTCATCGGCGATCACAACCCTGCCAGGGCGAGCAGATGGTCGGTCTCGGGGCCTTTCACCAGGGCCGCGGCCTCGGTTTTGTCGGTCGGGCCGAGTCCGTACGACGGGCAGTCCTTGGCCAGAACGCACACCCCGCACGCGGGCTTGCGCGCGTGGCAGACCCGGCGGCCGTGAAAGATCACGCGGTGCGAGAGCAGTGTCCATTCCTTACGTTCGATCAGTGCCCCGACGGCGTGTTCCACCTTGACGGCATCTTCTTCCTCGGTCCACTTCCACCGGCGCACGAGCCGACCGAAGTGGGTGTCGACGGTGATTCCCGGGATGTCGAAGGCATTGCCCAGCACGACGTTCGCGGTCTTGCGTCCGATGCCTGGGAGTTTCACCAGATCTTCGAGCTTGTTCGGGACCTGACCGTCGTGGCGTTCGAGTAGCGCCTGACCGAGGCCGATCAACGACGTCGTCTTGTTCCGGTAGAAGCCGGTGGAGCGGATGTACTCCTCGAGTTCGGTCCGATCGGCTTCCGCGTATGCCTTCGCGTCGGGATAGCGGGCGAAGAGCGCCGGCGTGACCATGTTGACGCGGACGTCAGTGCATTGCGCCGACAGGATTGTCGCCACTGCCAGTTCCAACGGAGTCGTGAAGTCGAGTTCGCAATACACGTGCGGGAAAGCCACAGCGAGCTCGCGATTCATCCGACGCGCCCGGCGTACCAATCCGAGGTGTGATTCTTCCTTCCGCGCACCCCCCGAACGCGGTTTCTTCCGCTGCTCTGAACTGCCTGTCGGGGTGGTCTGCACTCAGACAACTGTACGGATACGACATGAGTGGAGACTCCGTCGTGTCGATTCTGAGACCTTCGACGTGTTTACTTCCCCCTATGCAAGGACTCGCAGTAATTCTCTTTCCGCTACTGCTGATGCTCTTTGCCCTGGCGATGGAACGAGTCGAAGGGCGATTGCGTCGGCTCTCGGTTCAAGAGCACGAAGTAGAAGACTTCCTCGATCAGGCAAGTCACGACGACGTCGCCCGCCTGGCAAGCGATGGGTTTCCCCATGCGTTCGCTCGCTTCCACCGGAAGCGGAAGGGCCGCCAGTCGGAGGCTCCCGAGAGCGCCAGCCTGGGCGAAATCCGGACACAACGGGCAAGTTGACGGCCATACAAAGTAGTCACCGCAGCGGATTCCGGAAGAATTTTCGGCTCTTACGTGGCATCAATCACTCGTCGCGAGCTATCGGGACGTAGACTTCGATGCCGTACCTGTTGCATTGAACACAGATTGCATTGGACACAGTGTCTCACTCATGAGGGCTGAGCCTGTGTACGACGGTTTGTGCGCAGCGCGGGTACAAAGATAGTTAGCGCAAAAATGACACCACAAACGAACAAATCCCAACAAGGAGCGCACGTGGACGACGTCCTGGCAAGAGCCGGCATCTTCCAAGGAGTCGAGCCCTCAGCGGTAGCGGCGCTGACAAAGCAGCTGCAGCCCGTCGACTTCCCCCGTGGACATGTCATCTTCAACGAAGGTGAACCCGGTGACCGCCTGTACATCATCGTGTCCGGCAAGGTGAAGATCGGTCGACGCTCACCCGACGGTCGCGAGAACCTACTGACGATCATGGGCCCGTCCGACATGTTCGGCGAACTGTCCATCTTCGACCCCGGCCCCCGCACCTCGACGGCTACGACCGTCACCGAGGTTCGCGCCGTGAGCATGGACCGCGACGCTCTCAAGGCATGGATCCAGCAGCGCCCCGAGATCGCCGAGCAGCTGCTGCGCGTTCTCGCCCGCCGACTGCGTCGTACCAACAACACCCTGGCCGACCTGATCTTCACGGACGTTCCCGGCCGTGTGGCCAAGGCGCTCCTGCAGCTCGCGCAGCGCTTCGGCACTCAGGAAGGTGGCGCCCTGCGCGTCACTCACGACCTCACGCAGGAAGAGATCGCCCAGCTCGTCGGCGCTTCCCGCGAGACCGTCAACAAGGCGCTCGCCGATTTCGCACACCGCGGATGGCTGCGCCTCGAAGGCAAGAGCGTTCTGATCTCGGATTCCGAGCGTCTGGCTCGTCGCGCCCGCTAGTTTCTTCCTTCTCGACTCTTTCGGCCGCTCCCACTTCGGTGGGGGCGGCCGAAGTCATTCCCTGGACTCTTGTTGTACCTATCGGTAAAGTGTGTACCGATAGGTACACATCCGATCGAGAGGCCACGCAATGACCGTCCGAGCACCGATTCCGCCCTTCACCCACGAAACCGCCGTCCAGAAGGTCCGCCTCGCCGAGGACGGATGGAACTCACGCGATCCGCACAAGGTGTCGCTGGCCTACACGCCGGACAGTTGGTGGCGCAATCGGTCGACGTTCGTCACCGGCCGATCCGAAATCGTCGAACTTCTGACCGAGAAGTGGACCCGCGAGCTGGACTACCGGTTGATCAAAGAGTTGTGGGCACACGGCGACGACCGCATCGCCGTGCGATTCGCGTACGAGTGGCACGATCACGACGGGCAGTGGTTCCGCTCCTACGGCAACGAGAACTGGGAATTCGACGCGGACGGCCTCATGCATCACCGTCATGCCAGCATCAACGACGTCCCCATCGCGGAGTCCGAGCGAAAGTTCTTCTGGGATTCGACCGGACCACGCCCGCACGATCATCCGGGCCTGAGCGAGTTGGGTCTGTGATGAAAGGATGAATCCATGGCCAGACAGGTAGCTGAACGCTCGGACACGATCCCCGCTCTCGCGAACGTGTTTCGAACCTACGGGTTCGACGGAGCAAGCCTGGCCGTCATCACCGAACACACCGGTTTGGGCAAAGGCAGTCTCTACAACTTCTTTCCGCGAGGGAAGGAAGAGATGGCCGAGGCCGTACTCGACGAGGTCGACGGATGGTTTCGCACCGAAGTCTTCGAACCGCTTCGAGCAGAGTCGGTTCCACCGCAGCAGCGCATCGAGAGCATGTTCGCTACCGTCGCCGACTACTTTCGGTCAGGGCAACGCATTTGCTTGTTCGGCGCATTTGCACTCGGTGAAGAGCGAAACCGCTTCGGCGCCAAGGTGCGAACCTACTTCGACGAATGGACCGCGGCGCTCGAGGCGGCACTCGTGGGAGCCGAAGATTCCACCGGACTCGCCGAAGAAGCCGTGGCCGGAATCCAAGGCGCAATAGTGATGTCCCGAGCCCTGGACGACGGTGCCGTATACAGCCGAGTAACGACGCGACTCGAAGATCGACTGGTTCAGGCACTCACGCCGTAACGCATACCGCACGACCACAAAGGCATTTGTGCCGCGGCATGCACCTGGCATGCTCGAAAAGGTATGCACAAGAGGAAAGGAACCCATGCCCTCGTCCGAGACGGTGATCGCATCCACAGCTTCGGGGAAGATCCGCGGCCTAAAGCGTGACGGTTTCTACTACTTCGGTGCGATCCCCTACGCCCGCGCACCGCGCTTCGAGAAGCCGCGGCCGGCGGGACCGTTCTCCGACGTCTTCGACGCCACAGCGCTTGGAACGGTCTTCCCCCAACCACCTTCACGGCTCGAGCGCATCATGGGGCCACCGCTCCCCGAACCGGAGCAGAGCGAGGACAGCTTCACCGTCACCGTCACAACCCCGTCGCTGACCGGTCATCGCCCGGTGATGGTCTGGCTTCACGGTGGCGGTTACTCCAGTGGCGGCGGCTCCCTCCCCTGGTACGACGGCGGCGCTTTGTCAGCCGAGGGCGACGTCGTCGTGGTGTCGGTCAACTACCGCGTCGGCGTGCTCGGATATCTCCTCCTCGACGGCGTGAGCGAAGGCAATCTCGGGGTCCACGATCAGATCGCAGCGCTCGAGTGGGTGCGCGAGAACATCGAGGCATTCGGCGGCGACCCAGACTCGGTCACCGTGTTCGGGCAGTCGGCCGGCGCTCATTCGATTGTGAATCTGTTGAGCAGTAACAACTCTCGAACTCTGTTCCATCGAGCAATTCTGCAGAGCACCCCACGGCCGGACCTCAACTTCACGCAGGTTGCCGCGATCGAGAACGGTGAAACATTTGCCCGACTGCTCGACGGAGATCCTCGGACCGCGCTACTCTCCCGCATTCTCGACGCATTCCGCAGCACCGCAATCGAGTTCAGCCGGCGGTCCCCTAACGTCGTGCAACCGCCCTTCGCACCGATTTCCGAACTGGATCCGGTGATCCGAACTTTCGAAACAGCGCCGGACGTCATCGTGGGATACACCCGCGACGAGGGATCCGCTTTCGTGCGCGACGTGGCGGGAGTACCCGATCCCGAACGCGTCGCCGAAAAGGCACTGACACAGAACATGTTTGCCGAACCGGCGATGGAGCTGGCCGACGCCTTCACAGCGGCCGGCGCGTCGGTGTACACGTATCGCTTCGACTGGGCACCGACGGACGACGTCTTCGGAGCCACTCACTGCATCGAACTACCCTTCATGTTGGGAACCGAGCAGTCCTGGAAGAGCTCACCGATGCTGGGCAGCAGCGACTGGCAGAGCATCGACGCACTGGGCCGTCGGATACGCCGGCACTGGACGTCGTTTGCGCACACGGGAAGTCCGGACAGCAGCGAAACCTGGGAGAAGTACACCTCGGCCCAACCGATCGGAATCACCTTCTTCTGAGCAACTTCGGGCGCCTACCCACTCGCGGCAATCCCGTCTAGGATTGCTCCATGGACATGCCCAAGCTCCTCGACGGGCGACTCAAACTCCGCCATCTTCTGCTCGTCGACGCATTGAGCCGTCAGGGCAGCGTGGTCGGCGCCGCTGCCGCACTTCACATCACACAACCCGTCGCGACCCGCAGTCTGCACGACATCGAGTCCATTCTCGGTGTCTCGCTCTTCGACCGCGGGCCACGCGGAATCACCCCGACCATTTTCGGCGAGGCCTTCACAACTCATGCGCGGGCCGTGATCGCGCAGCTGACCGAAGCCGGGCGGCACGTCGTCGAACTTGCCGACGCCAATCGCGGAACCGTCATCGTGGGAACACATCTCGCCGGATCCAACGTGCTGCTTCCCGGCGCTATCGCGCGCCTGAAGGTTCACCACCCGCTGCTCACCGTCATCGTGCGCGAAGGCACGCCCGAACAGTTGCTCACCGATCTGGAAGCGGGCCGAATCGACCTGATCGTCGGCCGGCTCACCTCACCTACTGATGACACCGCGACAAGACGGAACCTCTACGCGGAGTCCGTCGAACTCGTCACCCGCGTGGATCACCCGCTCGCTCACCGCGAGGACGTCCAACTCGAAGAACTACGCGGCTTCCCCTGGATCCTTCCCGGGGTCGAGACAGTGCTCCGCCGCGAGCTCGAGGAGTTCTTCGCCCGCAACAGCCTGCCGTTGCCCGAAAACCGCGTCGAGGCAACCTCTTTCCTCACCGTGCGCCAACTGCTGGTCGAGACCGACATGATCGCGGTCCTACCGAGCCTCATCCCCCGCGACGACGCGCGCTTGACCACCCTGTCCATCACACTCGATCCGATCGGGCACAGCGTCGGCATCACTTCCTCGGCGACTCGCACGTCGAGCCCGTCCGCACAGGCCCTGATCGCGACGCTGGAGTCCTTTGCAGCTGAGCTCATGCGACCGTGAAACGCCGATCGGCCCGTTCCCCGCGAGGGGGAACGGGCCGATGTCGGATCAATCCAGTACTCAGGCGTTTTCGGAGACGCGAATCTCCTCGTGCTCCAAGCCCCGCGACGAATCGGGGACAATCTTGAACAGTGCGATGGCGCCGACCAGGCTGATTGTGCATATCGAGGCGAGGTACCAGGTGACGCCTACCGAAGACCCGGTGGCGTCCAGCAGTGCGGTGGCGATCATCGGCGCCAGTCCACCGCCGAGAATCGCACCACTCTGAAGGATCAGAGACGAACCGGAGTAGCGGACCTTGGCCGGGAAGGTATCGGCGATGATGCTGCCCTGAACGCAGTGGGTGACCGGCACGATCAGACCCATACCCAGGAACGCGATGACAGCGATCACTTTGTTCTCGGTGTTCAGTAGCGGGAAGAACACGATGCACCACAACAGGATTGCGGCTGATCCGCCGATGAACATGTGTCGACGACCGTACTTGTCAGCGATCTTGGTCCAGAACGGGATGGAAAGGAACCACAGGACTGCTGCCGCGGTCACGCTGAGCACCAGGAATTGCTTGTCGTAGCCCAGATGTTGAGTTCCGTACGACAGGGTGAACACCATGAAGGCGTACGCCACGGCGGAGTTCGCCAAGCACGCGGCAAGCGTGAGAGACAACCGGGGGAAGCCGACCTTGAGCGACTCGCGCAGCGGGAAGCGGACTATTTCGCCCTTCTCCATGATCCCGGCGAATGACGGCGACTCGGTGACGCGCAGGCGAATCACCAGACCGATCGCCACCAGAACGAAGCTGAGCAGGAACGGGATTCGCCAACCCCACGAAGCGAATGCCGAGTCCGACATCACGGCGTTGGTCGTCAGGAAGATGCCGTTGGCGAGAACCAGTCCGGCGGGTGTGCCCATCTGCGGGAAACCTGCATAACGATTCTTCTGCCCTGCCGGCGCGTGCTCCATCGACATGAGTGTCGCACCGGCGCCTTCACCGCCTAGACCGATGCCCTGAACGACGCGCATGGCCACCAGGAGGACGGGCGCCCAGAATCCGATGGAATCGTAGTTCGGGATGAGGCCGATGAGTGTGGACCCGACGCCCATCATCACCAGGGAGACCACGAGTGTGGCCTTGCGCCCGATCCGGTCACCGAAGTGCCCGAACACGAGCCCACCTACCGGCCGTGCGATGAATCCGACGGCGAAGGTGCTGAAGGCAGCCAGCGTGCCGGCCGTGGGGCTCAGGCTCGGAAAGAATTGTTTGTTGAAGATCAGCGCGGCGGCTGTGCCGTAGAGGAAGAAGTCGTACCATTCGAGAGTTGTGCCGGCCAGAGTTGCCATGGCAACTCGGCTACGGGCAGCTTTCTCCGGCAACGGCTTTCCGTCACTCGTTGTGCTGTTGGATATCTTGTCTGACATCGCGGAACCTATCGATTGGATGGGGCAGGCGGACGATGAAATCTGTAGTCACCGACCCCGTCTTCGGGATTGTCGGCATCACGAGCGTCGTCGATCGTTGTGTTTGGAATTGTGCTCGCTCGAGACATGACTCACAAATGCCGAATTCACCGTCCGCCATACCGGAAAGGGTATAGCCGGGGTCTCAGACGAGACCCAGGAAGCGTTCGGCATTCCCCCGCGAAATCAGTTGGCGCGCAGTATCGTCCAAGAACTCACTCTTGCGAACCACCTCACCGACCGGACGCTCCCCCAAGGGGTACGGGTAATCACTACCCACCATCACACGGTCCACCCCCACCGTGTCCACCAGCAGTCGCAGTGCGCGCTCGTCGAAGACGACGGAATCCACGTAGAACCTACCCAGGTAATGCGAAGGCGGGAACTCCGACGTACCGATGATGTCGTTGCGGCCGTGCCAGGCGTTTTCCATCCGGCCCAACCAGAACGCGAAAGATCCACCACCGTGCGCAAATCCGATCTTGAGACGATCGTCGATCTTGTCGAACACCCCACCGAGAATCAGCGCGAGTATCGACAGATGCGTTTCGGCCGGCATCGCGGTGAGCCACTGCGCCATCCAGCGATCGAGGCGCGGAGAGTTGGCCATGTCCCACGGGTGCACGAATACCGGCACGTCAAGCGACGCGCAGTGCTGGAGAAACGTCACCACGCCCTCGCTGTCGAGGTCCAGATCGCCCACATGATTGCCGATCTCGACACCGCGGTGCCCGTTCGCGATGCACCGCTCGAGCTCACGACACGCTGCGTCGGTGTCTTGCAGAGGCACCTGGCAGAACGGAATCAACCGATCCTTCGCCGGCTCCACGATCTCGAGCGCGAGGTCGTTGAAGATCCGTGCGATGCGACTTGCCTGCTCGCCGCTTCGGCCGTAATTGAAGAATGCCGGCGTCGGCGAGACGACCTGCGTGTGCACGCCGTCGGCATCCATGTCCCGAAGCCGCACCTCGGCGTCCCAGGCATCGGACTGGATGCGGCGGAACTCCTTGGTGCCCATCATGATCATGGCTTCGGTCTCCGACTCGACCTTCAGCCACGGCGCTTGCGGCCCCGCGTCTTCGGTCAGATCCGGCCACCCGTTGGGCACGTAGTGGGTGTGGATGTCGATCAGGTTGCTCATCACTCAGCCCTTGCCGGGATGGAGCGTGCCGCACTTGTCACACGTGCGGGCTTCTTCGCTCTCGTAGAACTTGACGAACACCGGCGGAAGGTCGGCCACGATGTCGCGCACCTGAAGTTCGACCTCGTGAATCTTGTGATCGCATTCGAGGCAGTACCACTGGAACTTCTCGAGCGTGCCTTCCTTGCGGACGCGTTCGATGACCAGGCCGATGGAGCCCGCAGTGGGACGCTGCGGCGAATGCGGAATGTCTCCCGGCAGCAACCAGGTTTCGCCCTCACGAATGTCGACACGCTGAGGACCGTCCTCGGTCATGACGTTGACGTGGATGTCGCCTTCGAGCTGGTAGAACCACTCCTCGTACGGATCGAGGTGGTAGTCGGTCCGCTGGTTCGGTCCGCCGACGACCTGCACGATGAAGTCGTCTCCGAGCGCCATCGTCTGATTGTTGACAGGCGGCTGCAGCAGGTGGCGGTTGTCGTCGATCCACTTCTTGAAGTCGATGACGGGAGGAATCGTGGTCATGATGCATTCTCCGTATCTTCGGACGCTGAGCGCTTGGAGGCGGGCACGTACGCCACGCCGGAAATTTCGATGAGCAGATGCGGGTGGGGCAGTTGGTGAACAGCCACAGTCGTTCTCGTCGGACCGTTTTCGTCGAACAGTTCGGCGTACACCTCGTTGTATCCACCGAAGTCGTTCATGGACACCAGGTAGGAGGTGACCTGAACCAGATCACTGAGTTCTCCACCCACTTCGGCGAGGATTGCCGCGATGTTTTCGATGACGGCACGCGTCTGCGCCCGAATGTCGAGCGCCGTCGTCCCCATCTCGTCGACCTCGACGCCGACAAACGTGTTGTCGGGTCGACGCGAACTGGTCCCGGAGACATAGACGAAATCGCCGACCACCTTGACGTGGGGGAACTTTCCGCGCGGCTTCGCCAGCTTCTCGATGACCTGCGCCCCACTCATCGCTTCACACCTTTCACCGTGACGGTTCCGAGTCCGTCGATCGTGCACTGTGCGACGCCCTCGTCGAGTCGCACAGCTGCTGTGGCGGCACCGGCCAGAATTACCTGACCGGCGCGCAACGGAATTCGGCGTCGGCGGGCGATGTCGAGCAGTGCATGCAAAGCGCGCGCCGGATCGCCGAGAATGGCCGACGTGGAACCGACTACCGTCTCGCCGCCGACCTCCATACGTACGGAACGGTCTTCGACGTTCTGTAGCGGCAGCCACCGCCCGATCACATACCCGGCAGCGCTGGTGTTGTCAGCGACGACGTCGGTGTAGGTGAAGCGGAAGTCGCGATAGCGCGAGTCGATGATCTCCATTGCGGGAGCCAGTGCATCGACGCAGGTTTCGATGTCGACGTTCGGATCGTCGAGATCGACGTCCTTCGACAGACGGTATGCCACTTCGGGTTCGATCTTGGGATGAATGAACTTCCTCAGGTCGACTTCGCCGCCGTTGCTCACGCACATCGCGTCGGTCAACTGACCGACGATCACTTCGGAGACACCCATCTGCGCCATCTTCGCCTGGCTTGTGAAGCCGAGCTTGATACCCACAATCGATTCGCCACGGCTGGTTCGTCGTTCGAGGAGTTCGTTCTGGATCCGGTAGGCCTCGTCGATGTCGATGGTGTATTCGTCGGCGAGGCTCGGGGTGTCGGTGCGAGTCTGCGCAGCGTCGTCGAGGCGACGCGCGAGCGCGGATACGGTGTCTTCGGGGGCTGTCATCACGCCTCGCTCATTTCTGAAAAACTTTTGCGGTTTCGATGTTCACAGTTGCACACATACATTCGTCGGTTCGGTGTAGAAGTGCAGCGAGGACTCGCCACCCTCACGTCCGATGCCGGACAGGCCCATGCCGCCGAAGGGAGATCGCAGTTCACGGGTGAACCACGTGTTGACCCAGGAGATTCCGACGTTCATCCTCTGCGCGACGCGGTGTCCACGGCGCAGGTCGTTGGTCCACACGGAGGCCGCCAAGCCGTACTCGGTGTCGTTTGCCAAGGCGATCGCTTCTGCCTCGGTGTCGAACGGAATGAGTGCTGCGACGGGTCCGAAGATCTCCTCGCGCACGACGCGATCCTTGTTGGTCAAGCCAGTCCACAGGGTGGGTTCGATCCACGATCCGCCCGACAGTTCCTGTCCGAGGTCCGGAATACCGCCGCCGGTCAGCACTTTCGCGCCTTCCTGCTCGGCGATCTCGAAGTAGTCGAGAACCTTCTTCCGGTGCGCCTGCGAGATGAGCGGTCCGGTCGTCGTTGCATCGAGCGTCGGGTCGCCCAGACGCAATCCTGCTGCCCGCTCGACGAGTCCACCGGCGATGTCGTCGAAAATGCTGCGGTGCACGTACACCCGCTCGGTGCACAGGCAGACCTGGCCGGTGTTGGTGAACACCGACTTGGTCAGACCCGTCAACGCTTCGTCGATGTCGACGTCGTCGAAGACGATCGCGGCGTTCTTGCCACCGAGTTCGAACGAGACCGGACGGACTCGCGGCGCAACGGTTTTCATGACATGGGAACCGGTTGCCGAAGAACCGGTGAAGGTGACGCCGTCGATGCCGGGGTGCGTGGTGAGGAACTCGCCGGCGGAGTTCGCACCGAACCCGTGGACGACGTTGTAGACACCGGCAGGCAGGCCGACTTCTTCGAGTACCTCGGCAAGCAACGACGCGGTCGCTGGGGTTTCCTCGGAGGGCTTGACCACCACGGAGTTCCCGCACGCGAGCGCGGGCGCTACCTTCCAGGTCAGGAGAAGCAGCGGCAGGTTCCAGGGAACGATGACAGCGACGACGCCGAGCGGCTTGCGGATCGCGTAGTTCAGCGCCTGCTTCCCACCCGCGAGATCCATGACAAACGATTCCTGTCCGGCCGCGGCGACGATGTCGGCGAAAGTGCGGAAGTTCGTCAGGGCGCGCGCGACGTCGAGTTCGCGTGCCTGTGTGATCGGCTTGCCGGTGTCCGCCATTTCTGCGGCGACGAACTCTTCGAATCGCTCCTCGATCCGGTCGGCGGCGCGTCGCAGCAGAGCCGTCCGCTCGCGGACCGGCGTATCGGCCCAACCGTTGTCCAGAGCACGTCTGGCAGAGGTCACGGCCCGATCGACCAGGGCCTTGTCGGCCTCGTGGACCCGGGCGAGAACACGGCCCGTTGCTGGGTCGACCTGATCGAAGCTCGACGACTCGTCGGGTTCGACATAGGAGCCGTCCACGTAATTGCGGATCCATCCGTCGCATTGTGAGGTCATGGACTAACTATTGGCCCGTGACCCATATCAAACAAATGCAAAAACTGCCGCCAGCTATACCTCGATCGGCATAGATGGCGGCAGTTCGGCTACACAACTCAACTCTTTATGTCGGCGCCGAGCGCCTCAGCGGCGCAGAATGTCGGCGCCGAGCGCCTCAGCGGCGCAGATACGCCAACTGCACGTTGACGGATTTCTCCGCCACCGGCCACAGCTTCGGGTCGACGTCGGAGTAGACGTGCTCGACAACCTCGCGCACCGATGCCGACTCCCCCAACGTCGTCAGAGCGTCCCGCACCTGGGCTAGACGCTCCTCGCGGTGAGCAAGGTACTGCTGCGAAATCGCCTGCAGATCGGGCAGGTCCGGACCGTGCCCGGGAAGAACCGTCAGTCCTTCGCCGAGTGCGGCCAACGACCGCAGTGATGTGAGGTAATCCCCCAGATCGCCGTCGGTGTCGTCCAGAACTGCGGTGCCGCGGCCGAGAATGGTGTCGCCTGTCAGCACGCTCGCATCGTTCTCGATGACTATCGACACCGAGTCAGCGGTGTGTCCCGGAGTCGCGAGGATCCGCAGCTTCAGACCCGCCACCTCGATCACTTCACCGTCGACAAGCGCCGAAGCACCCCCGCGCAGAAAAGTGGGGTCGACGGAACGCACCGGAGCCGAGGTCAATTCATGGAAACGGTCCACCCCGCCGGTGTGGTCGTAGTGCCGGTGCGTGATCAAGGTCAGCGCAACCGGACCGATACCAGCGACACGTTGCAGGTGTTCCTCGTCGTTGTCGCCCGGATCGACGACTACACACTCGACGCTGCCGGGAGCATGCAGAATCCAGGTGTTCGTACCGTCCAGCGTCATCATGCCCGGATTGTTTTCGAGCAAGACCGAAGCGATGTCGGTGACGCGGCGAAGCTGCGCGTAGGCGGGATGGACCGTCGACATCAGCGAACTTCGACGATCAGTTCCACCTCGACCGGAGAGCCGAGGGGAAGCTCTGCCACGCCGACTGCCGAACGAGCGTGGATACCGGCGTCGCCGAGCACCTCACCGAGGAATTCGGAAGCGCCGTTGATCACGCCGGGCTGACCGGTGAATCCTTCGGCGGATGCCACGAAGCCGACAACCTTGACAACACGAACGACGTTGTCGATGCCGACCAGGGCGTCGATGGCAGCAAGAGCGTTGAGCGCGCAGGTACGCGCCGCGGCCTTGGCGTCCTCATCCGACACGCCCGCACCGAGCTTGCCGGTCAGCGCCAGTTTTCCGTCGACGAACGGGAGCTGACCCGACGTGTACACGTGGTTGCCGCTGCGAACCGCGGGAACGTACGCAGCAACGGGTGCCGCGACGGCGGGAAGTGCAATGCCCAGTTCGGCGAGACGCTCCGACCAGGTCTGTGTTGCCTCTGCCATGTGATTCAGCCCTTCGGACGCTTCATGTACGCGACGTGCTGCTCGCCCGACGCGCTCGGCAGGACTGCCACGAGTTCCCAGCCGTCGACACCCCAGTTGTCGAGAATTGCCTTCGGATTGTGGACCAGCAACGGAGTCACGGTGTATTCCCAGGAAGTTATTTCGCTCATGCGGTGAGCCTATCCCGCGTACATCTTCGGCCCCAGACTTATAGGCTCGCGGTGTGGTTGCATCCCAAGATGAGCTGAGCAGGACCTGGCCCGAGTCTGCGACGAAGGCCCGCCTGCACTTTGTGTCGGGTAAAGGCGGAACCGGTAAGTCCACGGTTGCCGCCGCGTTGGCGCTCGCGTTGGCCGAGGGCGGCAAGCGCGTTCTCCTCGTGGAGGTCGAGGGCCGCCAGGGAATCGCGCAGCTCTTCGACGTACCGCCGCTTCCACCGCAGGAGACCAAAGTCGCGGCCGCCGAAGGTGGCGGTGAAGTGATGGCTCTGGCCGTCGACATCGAGACCGCGTTCCTCGAATACCTCGAAATGTTCTACAACCTCGGCTTCGCCGGCCGGGCGATGCGTAAGTTCGGCGCCATCGAATTCGCCACCACCATCGCTCCCGGCCTTCGCGACGTTCTACTCACCGGCAAGATCAAGGAGTGCGTCATCCGCACCGATCGAACCGGCAAACGCGTGTACGACGCCGTTGTCGTCGACGCTCCCCCGACCGGACGAATCGGCAGCTTCCTCGACGTCACCAAGGCGATGGCCGATCTCGCCAAGGGCGGCCCGGTGCACTCCCAGAGTGAAGGCGTCGTTCGGCTGCTGCACTCGCCGGAGACCGTCGTACATCTTGTTGCACTTCTCGAAGCGCTGCCCGTTCAGGAAACTGCCGACGCCGCCGCAGAACTGGCGCGCGACGACCTCAACCTCGGTGCCATCATCGTCAACCGCGCCAGCCCGAGGTTCTTGCCCGAAGACCAACTCTCCGGTGCCGCTGCCGGCGATATCGACGCGGCTTCGATCCGGTCGACACTCTCGGACGTCGGCATCGATCTGTCCGACGACGACTTCGCAGGCCTGCTCACCGAGACGATCGAGCATGCCTCGGTGCTCGAAGCTCAAGAATCCAGCGCCGAGAAGCTCCGCGAGATCGACGGGGCTCGGGTGCAACTTCCCGCACTCGCCGACGGCGTCGATCTCGGTGGGCTGTACGAGCTTGCCGAATACCTCACGGAACAGGGCGTGTGATGACCGAGACCACCGAGAACGTGACGGTCGGCAGTTCCAGGACCGGCCGACGCGCAGCTCCTGCCCTCGATATTTCGGCGATCATCAAGGACCCGACGGCCCGGATCGTGGTGTGTTGCGGCGCAGGTGGCGTCGGCAAGACCACGACGGCCGCGTCCCTGGCGTTGCGTGCAGCCGAAGAGGGCCGACGCGTAGTCGTCCTCACCATCGATCCGGCCCGCCGCCTCGCACAGGCCCTGGGTGTGGCCGAACTCGACAACACTCCGCAGCCGGTGAAGCTGGGTCCCGAGGCCACGGGCGAACTGCACGCGATGATGCTGAACATGCGTCGGACTTTCGACGAGATGGTCATCGAGCATTCGAGCCCTGAGAAGGCCGAGCAGATCCTGGCGAATCCCTTCTACCAAACCGTTGCCACATCGTTCTCCGGAACGCAGGAGTACATGGCGATGGAGAAGTTGGGGCAGCTGGCGTCGAACGACGCGTGGGACCTGGTGATCGTCGATACCCCGCCGTCGCGCAATGCGCTCGACTTCCTCGACGCCCCGCAGAGGCTCGGCACGTTCCTCGACGGACGGATGATCCGGCTGCTCTCCGCACCCGGCCGTGGCCTGACCAGGCTCGTGGCCGGCGCGATGGGATTGGCACTGAAGGGTGTCTCTACCATCGTGGGAAGCCAAATGCTTTCGGATGCATCGGCATTCGTGCAGTCGCTCGACTCGATGTTCGGCGGTTTCCGTGAACGCGCAACGAAGACCTACGAGTTGCTACGTCAGCCGGGGACTCATTTCCTGGTGATCGCAGCGGCCGAACCCGACGCTCTTCGCGAGGCGGCGTTCTTCGTCGATCGCCTTGCGGGCGACTCGATGCCGTTGGCCGGTCTGGTTCTCAACCGCACGCACCCGACATTGACGGCTCTGCCTGCCGATCATGCGGTGACCGCCGCCGACAAACTGGAAGCGAAGGAAAGTGCGACCGAGGCCGAAGCCCTCACCGCAGCCGTTCTCCGCATCCATGCCCATCGGGCAGTGATCGCGAAGCGGGAGATCGCCTTGCTGAGTCGATTCACCGCAGCTCACCCGAGGGTGCCGCTGATCGGTGTTCCGTCGCTACCGTTCGAGGTCTCGGACCTCAAGGCGCTGCGCGCGGTGGGAGATCAGCTCACTCGTAAGGGCTGATCCCCCCGATCGGCCTGGATCAGACTGCTGAGTGATGCTGGCGCTGGTCTTCGAAGAACTCGGACCAGGAGTCGACGTCGGGGTGCTGCTTGAGCAGTGCACGGCGCTGACGCTCGGTCATTCCGCCCCACACACCGAACTCGACACGATTGTCGAGAGCATCTGCTCCGCACTGCATGAGGACCGGGCAGTGACGGCAGATGGTGGCCGCCTTGCGCTGCGCGGCGCCACGAACAAAAAGTTGGTCGGGGTCGACCTCGCGGCATCGTGCCTGAGTTACCCAGGCAATTCGTGCCTCGGCCTGCTCGATGTCCAAACGGCTACTCGGGGTGGCTGTGTACATTCTGGGTCCCCTCTACAAAGTCTGACCGTCGCCATAGGGCGAGCAGCGCACCATCTCAGCCGTCCCCGCGGTAGCACGGTGAAAGCTGAGACACATTCGCGATCGAGTGTTACGTCGATCACACTGATCACAATTTAGGTAAAGAACGGCCCTAACGCAAGACGCTCGGGAGCATTTTTTGGTACGGCAGTACAAAGCGCGTGTTCAGAAGGTTTCGAACACCCCCAAAACACTGAAACCGGTTCCAATGGGTGGGCACACGTACTCTGTAGATCGTGTCGATTGCAAAAACAGTGGCGAAGCTCGCCGGAAGCTCCGCATTGGCGGGTGTCCTGGTCGCAGGGGTGATGTTCCCAGTGGCGGGCGGATTCGGATTCGCGTCCAACCGCGCCGCCGATACCGTCGACAACGTCTCGGCCGAACTGGTCGAAGGCACGGTCCCCGCGGTGTCCACCATGGTCGATGCGGCAGGCAATCCCATTGCCTGGCTCTACGACCAACGACGCTTCGAAGTCCCGAGCGAGAAGATCTCCAACAACATGAAGTTGGCGATCGTCTCCATCGAGGACCGCCGGTTCCCCGACCACAAGGGCGTCGACTGGCAGGGAACGCTGCGTGCCTTCCTCACCAACACGACGACCGGTGAAGTGCAGCAGGGCGCGTCGACACTCGATCAGCAGTATGTGAAGAACTACCAACTGTTGGTCGTGGCCAAGACGGATGCCGAGCGCCGCGCTGCCATCGAGACCACCCCGGCCCGAAAGATCCGCGAGATCCGGATGGCCCTGACGCTGGACAAGGAACTCACGAAAGACGAGATCCTCACCCGGTACCTCAACCTCGTACCGTTCGGCAACGGATCCTTCGGCATCCAGGACGCGGCTCAGACCTACTTCGGCGTCGATGCCGCAGATCTGACCGTTCCCCAGTCGGCGATGCTTGCCGGCATGGTTCAGTCCAGCTCCGCACTGAACCCGTACACGAACGTCGAGGGCGTGACCGAGCGTCGTAACACCGTGCTCGACACCATGATCACGAACATTCCGGATCGTGCCGACGAGTTCCGCGCCGCCAAGGAAGAGCCCCTCGGCGTCCTGGAAACCCCCAACAACTTGCCGCGCGGCTGCATCGCTGCAGGCGATCGCGGATTCTTCTGTGACTACGCACTGAAGTACCTCTCGGACGCCGGAATCACGCGCGACCAGATCAACGAGGGTGGTTACCTCATCAAGACCACTCTCGATCCGCAGGTCCAGGCGTCCACCAAGGCCGGACTGAACGCGAACGCGAGCGCCAACCTCGACGGCATCGCGAACGTGATGAACGTGATCAGGCCGGGCCAGGATTCACACAAGGTCATCGCGATGGCCAGCAGTCGCACGTACGGTCTCAATGCCGACGCCGACGAAACCGTCCAGGCACAGCCGTACTCCCTTGCGGGTGACGGTGCGGGTTCCGTCTTCAAGATCTTCACGACGGCTGCGGCGATGGAGAAGGGCCTCGGTATCAACGCGACGCTCGACGTGCCCAAGCGATTCGAAGCCAAGGGCATGGGTAGCGGTGGTGCGGCCGGTTGCCCGGTGTCGACTTACTGCGTGGAGAACGCCGGCAACTACCCGCCGACGCTGTCCGTGACCGACGCGCTGGCACAGTCCCCCAACACCGCTTTCGTCAAGCTCATCGAGGCAACCGGCGTCACGCCGACCGTCGACATGGCCGTCCGTCTCGGCATGCGCTCGTACGCTGATCCCAACACCTCGGGCTTCGACGAGCGCAGCATGGCCGACTTCCAGAAGGAACAGAACCTCGGTTCGTTCACCCTGGGCCCCACCTGGATCAACCCGCTCGAACTCTCCAACGTCGCGGCCACTCTCGCCTCGCACGGCAAGTGGTGCCCGCCGAGTCCCATCGATTCGGTCTTCGACCGCTACGGCAAGCCGGTGGCCGTCACCGAGCAGGGCTGTGAGCAGGTTGTCGAGCCCGGCTTGGCAGACACACTCGCCAACGCCATGAGCCGTGACGACGTCGGCGCCGGTACGTCTGCCGGAGCTGCAAGCAGCGCCGGATGGAGCCTGCCGATGTCGGGCAAGACGGGTACCACCGAGACCCACAAGTCCTCGGCGTTCCTCGGCTTCACCAACAACCTCGCTGCTGCCGTCTACATCTTCGGCGACTCCCCGACGCCGGGAGAGATCTGCTCGAGCCCGCTGCGCCCCTGCTACAGCGGCAACCTGTACGGCGGTACCGAACCGGCGAGATCCTGGTTCGCGGCAATGAACCCGGTCGCCAACAACTTCGGGCCCACCTCACTGCCTCCGATCGACGAGAAGTACGCACGGGGATCGCAGAACGGCCAGGTTCCCGAGGTTGTCGGCCTGAGCCAGTCGGCGGCGACGTCGAGGTTGCAGGCGTCCGGCTTCACGGTCAATTCCGTGACCACGGCGTCCGGAGCACGCGCGGGAACGGTCACCGGAGTTTCGCCGTCCGGGTCCGCGATCCCGGGTTCGACCGTCACGATCTACATCAGTGACGGTTCCGTGAGGGCTCCGGCAGCACCCGCATCCCCGGCAGCTCCAGCAGCTCCGGCACCGGGCGCGACTCCCCCGGATGCGACTCCGCCCGGAGGTGAACCCGCACCGCCCGCGGGGACCCCGCCGAACTGACGGCCCTGAAAACTGACGGCTCTGAAAACAAGAACGGCCGCGATCTCCGAGTGACTCGGAGATCGCGGCCGTTTTCGATTCTGGTGGCGCGCTTCTACAGGCGGGACTTCACTGCTGCAGAGATACGGGCGCCATCGGCCTTGCCCTTGGCCAGCGCGCTGGCGGCCTTGATGACCTGGCCCATCTGACGCATCCCCGGACGCTCACCGAGCTCCTCGGACACCTGAGCGAGGGCGGTGTCGACGACGTCGACAAGCTCGGCGTCGGTCAACGGCGTCGGCAGGTACTCGTCGATGATCTGAGCTTCGGCGCGCTCTTTCGCGGCAAGCTCACCGCGGCCGTTCTCGGTGTAGATCTCGGCCGATTCGCCGCGCTTCTTCGATTCCTTTGCAAGGACTTTGATGATTTCTTCGTCGGTGAGGACTCGTGCTTCCTTACCGGCCACCTCTTCGGTCTGGATGGCTGCCATGAGCATCCGAAGGGTGGCTGTACGTAGCGGATCCTTCGCCTTCATGGATGCAACCATGTCGGTTCGGAGGGTGGCTTTGAGCGATGGTGTCGTGTCGGACATGGTGGAAACGTTACGCGCTCGGCGTTTCGAGCGTGCCGATAGTTACCTCCGCCCGGACACAATTCTCTGTGGAATAGCTGCAAATGGCGGCGAGAGCGACGCAGAAGAACGCCACACCCGTATCCTTGAGAGGTGTCTTCCCAGTTCCGCACCAATCTGACCCGCACCGCACTTGGTGCCGCGGGCGCCGCTGCACTAGGGATCGGGTACGCATCCGGCATCGAACGCAATGCATTTGCACTGCGTGAGGTGACGATGCCAGTCCTGGCGCCCGGTTCGTCGTCGCTGCGGGTCCTCCATCTCAGCGACCTGCACATGATGCCGAACCAACGGTTGAAACAGAATTGGTTGCGTGAGCTCGAAGGCCTCGACCCCGACCTCGTGGTCAACACCGGCGACAACTTGTCGCATCAGCGCAGCGTCCCGGCAGTGGTCCAGGCGCTCGGTGATCTGTTGGCTCGGCCGGGTCTGTTCGTCTTCGGCAGCAACGACTACTTCGCTCCGAAACCGAAGAACCCACTGAGCTACATCTTCAACAAGGACAAGCGCATCACCGGGGATCCCCTCCCCTGGGGCGATCTGCGGGCCGCGTTCACCGAACGTGGATGGCTGGACATGACCCACGTGCGCCGCGAACTCGAAGTGGCCGGTATTCGCATCGCGGCCGCCGGCGTCGACGATCCGCACCTGAAGCGTGATCGCTACGACACCGTCGCCGGAACACCCAATCCCGTCGCCCAGCTCAAGCTTGGTCTGACGCACTCGCCCGAACCTCGAGTTCTCGATCGGTTCGCCGACGACGGTTACGACCTTGTGCTCGCCGGCCACACGCACGGTGGTCAGCTGTGCCTTCCGTTCTACGGCGCGTTGGTCACCAACTGCCAGATCGATCGATCCCGGGTCAAGGGGCCGTCGAAGTGGGGCGCGCACACCCAGCTGCACGTCTCCGCGGGCATCGGCACTTCGCCGTGGGCGCCGGCGCGCTTCTGCTGCCGCCCCGAGGCAACTCTGTTGACTCTGGTTCCGGCCACCAGGCGCGAACCGGAGCACGTCTCCGCACACAGTTCCGCAGAGTCTCCAGCGTCGGTTCTACGCAACTGACCTGCGGATTTAATGTCAGTCGACTCGGTAATGTAAGCTAACCGAGGTTCGACACGGGGTGTGGCGCAGCTTGGTAGCGCGCTTCGTTCGGGACGAAGAGGTCGTGGGTTCAAATCCCGCCACCCCGACAGTGAAGAACAGCAATCGAGGCCCTTCCGCTCACGCGGGAGGGCCTCGATTGCGTTGACGATAAGGTGAAGCCGTGGCATCCCAACCAGACTTTGCGCACAACGACATGGCGAGCCGTAGCCGACGCGAGAAAGCCGTCGGCCTGGCCAAGTTCGCCTGGGATCGCGATATCAGTAGCACCGAGTTGCTAGAGATGCCCGACGATCGACTGCGCAAACTCGCACGTGCGGCCGGCGCCAATCCGCCGAGCACGCGGGAGACCTGGACCATCGCGGCCGGACTGCTCGACGAGAAAGCTGTGTGGGCAGCCGCTAACCCTGACCGTCCCGAAGCTCGGCGTGAGCATCCGGACGAGAAGATCATGTGGGTGAAGAAGCCGATCGAGCCCTGGCTGTAGTACTTCGCTCCGCGAGGCATGCCAGAACCCGGGCTGAGTTCCTCTCGAGAACTGTCGCGTAGTTGTCGATGTCACCACTGTCCGGGGATCCGCTGAGCACCGAGATAGCGAGCACGTCACCCACCGAATAGATCCCGTGATTGAAGGGACTCCTCGGTGACACGTATGGGAAAGACACGGTCGACAGGATCTTCGAGGTTCCGAGTGTCATGACAGCGGGACCACGGTTGACACTGCTCGCGACAGTTCCCAGTTTGGGATCCGCGGACAATTCAGATTTGATCGCAATTGCCGGAAGTTCGTATTGCAGTGCGCGTACGGCTCGATATGCGTCGAGATATCCCGCTTTGGCGTGGTTGTTGTTCTTGGTGATGGCGAGAAGTCGCTCCTCGATGTCTACTGTGCCCAACGCCAAGGCGATGTGATAGCAGCCCATGTGATTTTGTCCGCGCACTGCGGCGCCCATGGGCGCCCCGGACATTACTTGCATCGATCGCGGACTCTTCTCACCGAAATATTCTTCCAAAGACAACGAGATCACTGTCTGGGCAATGGCAGTCACCGTAACTCCAGGCCATTCTTTCTTGGCCTCTCGAATCAGTGCCAAATCGAGCATCACCGCCGTTGCCGAACGCTCGCCGGTGAAGGTCACAGCGCCACCACCTGAATCCGGCGCGTCGTACTTCCGGGACTCCGGCAGAGCCCTTAATGCGCGGACATACTTACGCGGCGTTCCAATAATTCCCTTGACGGACGACCACCACGGGTTAAGCGTTGTCAGTTGCGGAACAAAGTCGGGTAATTGCTTCGTCGAAAACAGATCGTGAACGATTTCGTTGTACATCCGTCCGTCCCCCAGAGCATGGGAGGCCTTGAGAATCACTACCGTTGCTTCCCCCTGCACTCCAGGCGCATCGCGAACACCTCGAATTACGTGCAGACGCCACAGACATTGGTAAGGATCTACAAACCGCGCCGCCAACTCGGCAGAGTATTCGAAAACACCTTTCCACGTTGAAATTTCAACATTATCTTCGACGTGGTCGTCGATATCGAACGGTTGGGAGTCAATCCAGTAGGGAAAATTGAACCCACCAGGGACTGTGGTCAAAGTCCATCGCAATTGCGGGATCCTCGACGCGCGCGCAGCAAGGAGTTCGAGTAGCTCTTTTCTATCGAGCGGTAGCGAACTACCTGAATCGAACAGGAATATCGTTAGAACATCCGTAGAACGGTTTTCCACGTTGGCCGCAATCAATCCGAAATCTACCGAGGTCAGTTGCCTGGTGGGCATAAATCTCCAATCGAAATCTTGAAAGCAGGGCGCGAATGGAAGCTGTCAGCGACCTACCTACTTCCGCAGGTGTTTCACGATTATGTACAACCAGCTACGGTTTCGCGAGCCCAACGGTAGTCGGCCTTCCCACTGGGTGAGCGGAGGATGCTGGGTACCAGCACGATCGACCGGGGGATCTTGTACCCAGCCACGTGGGTGCGGCAGTGCTCCGACAATGATTCCGTCGCAACATCTTCGAACCCCGGCCGAACCTGCACGACAGCGGCGACCTTCTCACCGAATCGTGCGTCGGGCGCGCCCGCTACCAAAGCGTCGAAAACTGCCGGGTGAGTTTTGAGCGCCTGCTCCACTTCTTCGGGGTAGACCTTCTCGCCGCCGGAGTTGATGCACATCGAACCGCGCCCGAGCAGCACGATGGTTCCGTCGGCTTCCAAGGTGCCCATGTCCCCGAGTACCGCCAGCCGCACCCCGTCGACGACAGGAAAAGTTGCAGCAGTCTTGGCGGGGTCGTCGAAGTAGGCCACGGGGACATGGCCGGCCCTGGCGATGAACCCGGTTGTGCCCGAGCCTGGTTCGATGCGACGAAATTCGTCGTCGACAAGAATCATGTTGGGGTTGGATCGAATTCGCTTTGAACCGTCCTCACCGAATTCGACGACGCCGTCGTTGCCGGATTCCGAAGCACCGAAGGCATCCTTGATCACCAGTCCCGGTAATCGGGTTGTCAGTTCTGCCTTCAGGTTCGGGGAGAACAATGCGCCACCCGACCCGATCAGTTTGAGAGTCGAAAGGTCGTAGCGCCCTTCGCTTGCGGCGATGGCGTCGGCGATCGGCCGAGCAATCGCGTCGCCGACGACCGTGATTCCGGTGATCTTCTCGGCCTCGACCAGTCGCAACACTTCCATCGGATCGAAGCTGCTGGTCAGTACTCGGGGCGCTCCCATGAGGAAAGCCGTGAGCAGTGAATAGATCGCGGCTCCATGCATGAGCGGCGGGATAAGTAGCAGCACAGTTGGATTGGTGTTCGCCACGGCCGCATCCACAACCTCTTCGAGGCTCCGACGCGGCGGCCCGCTGAGGTTCGCTCCGGACAGCGCGGCGAAGAAGAAGTCCTCGTGCCGCCACACCACGCCCTTGGGCATTCCGGTTGTACCGCCGGTGTAGATGATGAAATGGTCGTCGTTGCTTCGCGGGCCGAAGTCGCGGGTATCAGTCTGCGCGGCAAGGGCGTTCTCATAGTCGTCGCCGACGATCAGCACGTGGGAGATCTCCGGACACTGCGGAACCACGGCCAATGCCGTCGGCGCGAATTCCTCTTCGACGAGTAATGCCACCATTTGAGAGTTGGTGTAGATGTACAGGAGTTCTGCATCGGTATAGCGGAAGTTGACGTTGATCGGCACTGCTCTGATCTTCAAGCAAGCCAGGAGCGCTTCGACGTACTCGACGCAGTTACGCATGTGAATACCGACGTGCTGCCCAGGCTCGACGCCGACGGACTGCAGATGATGTGCGAGGCGGTTCGATCGCAGTTCGAGTTCGGCGTAGCTCAACCGCGAATCTTCCAGAATCAAGGGAACCCGATCGGGGATCGCATCGGCAACGGCCTCGAACAGATCGGCAATGTTCAGGGTCATCGAAATCCTCACTACACGCGTCTTCGCTTACCAGTACAGGTCTTTCGCGAAGCTAACACGTTGATCGCACCCTGTAGTCCGAATTGCGTAGCGGTCCCGCTGAGCGAGACCTGACGCGCTGCTCACCTGGCATCAACGGTGCGGATACCTCTCTGACCAAGCCCGATAGCTGGAAGGTAGGGTAGCCTAATGCATTCACGCACCACTCTCCGGAGCCGCACATCGGTCCGGGTCGCCATGGTTGCCCTGGCGACTGTTTTTGCCGCTACGGCCTGCGGTTCTTCCGACGCCGGCGGCAACGCAAACGGCAACACCGATGTCGCAACCGGCGGCAAGCTGTTCAGCACCGCCGACACGGAAACCGCGAAGCTCGGCAGCGATGCTGCGCCCGGCGAGTTCCCACGCACCATCACCCATGCTCTGGGCGAGACCACCCTCGAGGCCAAGCCGACCCGTGTCGTCGTCCTCGACAGCGGCGAACTCGACGAGGTCCTCTCGCTCGGGATCACCCCGGTCGGCATCGCCAGCCCGGAAAGTGCCGCCGGTCAGCCGTCGTACCTGGCTGACAAATTGGTCGGCGTCCCCGACGTCGGCACGACCAACAACCTCAACCTCGAGGCGATCACCGCACTGCAGCCCGATCTGATCCTCGGCAGCAAGCTGCGCCAGGACAAGCTTTACCCGCAGCTCGCGGCAATCGCGCCGACGGTCTTCAGCATCCGCCCCGGCTTCCCGTGGAAGGAGAACTTCCTCCTTGCCGGTGACGCACTCGGGGAGGAGACCAAGGCCGAGCAGGTTCTCAACGACTACCAGACGCACGCGGATCAGGTCCGTGAGTCGATCGACGGTTCGCCGACGATCTCGCTGGTTCGCTTCATGTCCGGGAAGCTGCGCCTGTACGGCAACCTGTCGTTCATCGGCGTCATCTTGAAGGATGTCGGCCTGCCACGCCCGGCGATCCAGGACATCAACGAGTTGGCCGTCGAGGTCAGCCCGGAAACGATCACCGAGGCAGAGGGTGACCGAATCTTCTACTCCAGCTACGGAAATCCCGCAGACACCGGTCAGACCACCGTTGTTGCCGGCCCGCTGTGGGCAAGCATGGACGCAGTCAAGGAAGGCCGCGCCACCGAGGTGAGTGACGAGACCTGGTTCCTGGGCCTCGGCCCGACAGGCGCAGGCCTGGTTCTCGACGACCTGCAGGCCAAGCTCGGCAAGTAGCCGTCACCGACACAAAAAACGCCGCCCGACTCTCCGGAGTCGGGCGGCTTTTTTGTTCAGCGGTTGTCCTGCTCGAGGTGTTCGTTCATCGTCGAGTGCAGGTCGACGAGAAATTCCTCGAATCGACTGAGCAGTTCGGGCGGGTATTTCTCCATCATGGCGTCGAGTCGCACGGCAAGTGGGCCGAAGAACTCGTCCGCGAGGTCCTGCACATGCGCACTGCTGTGCAGCGTGACCACGCGACGGTCTGCATTCTCACGGGTCCGGACGATATGTCCCGCCTTCTCCAGGCGGTTGAGCAACGCGGTGGTTGCGCCCGACGTCAGCGAGATCCGCTCTCCGAGGCGGGCGGGCGAGAGCGGCGCCCCCTTCTCCTCGGCAGCGGTGATTTCCATCAAGGCAGTCGCGTCGGTGGAATGCAGGCCGAGCCACGACGCGAATCGATGACTGAATTCGGTGAACGTCCCACCGTACGCGCGGAATTCGTCCATCAGCCGCTCCCGCTCCACGGAGATGTCGCGCGGTGCTTCCACCCCGTGATCCCACCTTTCCTGTGCCAGACGGCGGCCGGTCGAGCCCAGCGCGCACGTTGACAACTTACCGCCTCAAATATACCTTCACTGTGAAGTTACTTCACAATGGAGGTTTATTCGTGAACATCTCACCCACCACTCGCAAGTGGTTGGGCCTGATCGCCATCGCACTCGGCGTGGCACTGATCGTCGTCGACACCACTATCGTCAACGTCATAGTTCCCTCGATCATCGAAGATCTCGGGATCAACTCCGTTCAGGCTCAATGGATCCAAGAGTCCTACGCAATCGTGTTCGCGGCGCTCCTGCTACTGGTCGGCAGAGTTGCGGACCTGGTCGGCGCCCGTCGCATCTTCATCGCCGGTGTCGTCGTGTTCGGCGCAACGAGCCTGCTGGCCGGACTGGCACCGAACGGCGGCTTGCTCATCCTGGCGCGATTCCTGCAGGGCGCCGGCGCGGCCATGATCCTGCCCACCTCACTGTCGCTTCTGAACGCGATGTTCACCGGCAAAGCCCGCGGCCAGGCCTTCGCAGTCTGGGGTTCCACCATCGGTGCTGCCTCCGCCCTCGGCCCACTACTCGGCGGGTGGCTTGCCGAACATGCCTCATGGCGTTGGGCATTCGGCATCAATATTCCGCTTGCTGCGCTCATTCTGATCGGCGCGGTGCTGTTCATCGCGCCCTCACCCCGCACCGCTGGGCGCATCGACGCCACCGGAGCGGCACTGTCCATCGCCGGCCTGGGCCTGCTCGCCTTCGGCCTCGTCGAGGGACGTACGTATGGGTGGCTGACGACGAAGGAACCCTTCGATCTGTTCGGCCTGTCGTGGTCCAGCGGACCGTCGCCGGTTCTGGTGGCGTTGGTTCTCGCCGTTCTGTCGCTCGGTGCGTTCGCCTACCGTCAAACCATGCTCACCCGCAGCGACGATCCGTCGCGGGCGCTGATGGACGTACGGCTGTTCTCCATCTCGTCGTTCCGCAACGGCAACATCGCGACGCTGATCATCGGGCTCGGTGAGTTCGGAATCGTTGCGGTGCTTCCCCTCTGGCTTCAGTTCACGCTCGGGTACAGCGCACTCCAGGCGGGGCTCGCGCTGGTTCCCATTGCCATCGGCAGCTTCGTCGCCAGTGGTGCGAGCTTCGGAATGGCGTCGAAGGTCTCGCCGTTGGGCTTGGTCCGTATCGGTTTGGCCCTCGAAGCGCTCGGTCTCGCCGGTCTCGGATTCATCGCTGCGACAGACAGCCCCTGGTGGACTATCGCCGCAGTGCTCTTCTTCTACGGCATCGGTGTCGGTTTTGCGACTGCGCAGGTGACCAACGTCGTGCTCGAGGAGATTCCCGAGCAGAGCGCCGGTCAAGGCTCCGGCATTCAGAGTGCGTTCCGCCAACTCGGATCCGCACTGGGCATCGCTGTCCTCACCACGGTCTTCTTCAGCACTCTCAATTCCACGCTGAACAACGACCTCACCGAGTCCGGTGTCGACCAAGCTCAGGCTGATCAGTTGACGCGTGCTGTCACCGACAGCGCGGGCGCCGCCATCGACTCGCTGGCCGGGTCACCGAGCACCGCTTTCGTCGCCGACGCTGCACAGTCTGCAATGACTCACGGGATCACACTCGGCGGATACCTTGCGGCCGGATTTGTCGTGGTCGGCCTGATCGCCACCGCGCTCATCCCGAACAAGCCTGCCCCGTCGACCGAGGAGGAAACAAAGGCAGCAGCCGACGCCTGACGGCCGGATCGGTGCAGTACGGTGCCGGTATGCGATTGCCCTGGTCACGGTCAGCACCGTCACGGTCAGCACGGTCACGTCAGCCTGCAACGGTGCTCAGCGCGGCCGACATCGTGGCCGTCCGTGAGCAAGCACGCGAATTGGTAGTCCCCGGGTTCGCGACGTTCGATGAAATCTGCGAAGCCGCCCGAGACTGTGTCGAGGGCGGTTTCGAGAACGATGAACTCGGCAGACAGATCGACGCAGTAGTGCGTGAGGTCTGGGACCGAAGGCTCGGGGAGCAGACCCAGTGGGCGGGTCCCGGCGACTTCGAGCGCGTATCCGCCGCCTTCGCAGAACTCGAGCGCAACGGCATCGTGGCCCGCATGAACTTCACCTGCTGCATGCAGTGCGGCACTACCGAAATCGACGACGAACGCACGCCGTCCGAACCGGACGAGAACGGGTATCCCTTTGCTCAGTGGGCGTACACGTTCTTCCACATGCAAGATGCGGAGCGTCTCGGCGACGAGCCGTCCGATCTCTACTTGTCCTACAGTGCGTTTCGTCCGGCCCACGATCTCGATCCCGCGCTGGTCTCCGCCGCGTTCGGCGGCGACGAAACCGCCAAGGCACAGATGATCGCGCACACCGATCAGACCGTCGGGCGCCAGGTAGCCGACGCACTCCGAGCCCAGGGACTGAGCGTCGACTGGAACGGTGACAACAATCAGCGCATCCGCATCTCCGACGTGCGCTGGCGCAAACCACTACCGCAGTAGGAGATTCAGCTGGGTGGCAAGACGCGGTCGATGAACGTATTGCTGAAGACGCGGTGCGGGTCGTGTTCGTCCAGAGTGGCGAGAGCGAAGTCCCAGTTCCCGTCGCCACCGGCACGGAAGGTGGCAGGCACTGTGCTGGTGAGGAATTCGTCGTCTTGGTACGCAGCTTGATCGGTGAATGCCCATCCCTTGGACCACTCCGGACGGAAAGTCGCGTAATCGCCGGAGTAGTTCGCGACCATCCACCGTTCCATCTCGCGAAGGAACGCGGGCAATCCCGCGGTGCCGGGAATCGAGACCACGTTCATCCAGATCGCCGTATCCCA
Source organism: Rhodococcus sp. MurmanLake-1 (assembly GCF_056945715.1). Classification (NCBI taxonomy): domain Bacteria; kingdom Bacillati; phylum Actinomycetota; class Actinomycetes; order Mycobacteriales; family Nocardiaceae; genus Rhodococcus; species Rhodococcus sp. MurmanLake-1. The sequence goes on from NZ_JBWZNF010000008.1 coordinate 64,912, forward strand.
GTCCTGACGATCCGCCCGGGGCCGCACCGCTGACAGATCCGGCACGCCGGCGCTGTCGACAAGGACTTCGCCACTGTCATCGACACCACAGAGACGCACTTCGAACGGCATGTTGACGGGATACTGCCCCAGCGACGCGTAGTACGTCATTCGCTCGTTCAACCAACTCGTCATCTCGTGGACGACTCGGCCGATGTTGGACCGCTTGGTGATCACCGCGCCGCCGCCCGCTACTACGCGCAACGTCGTGTGCCGCAGGTAGAACAGAACATCTTTTGACCAGCCCCACAGATCGTCGGTGTCGGTCAGCGCCAATCCTGCTGCTACAGCTCCGAACTGAGAGGCGCCGAACAGCGGTGTCGCAGCTTGAAGGCCCTGCGCCACCATCCCCAACGGGGTGGTGACTTCTTCGGGAATCGCGTCGGAGAAGAAGTAGTTGTACGGCCCGCTCACCTCTCGGGACTCCGGTGGTTTGACCGGGGTCGGCGTCCAGACCTTGAGCCACGGTGTTTGCGTGAACGGGAACCAGATCGCCTCCACCCGTCCGGATTTCTCGACAAAACTCTCGTAGGTACGCCCTGGCGAACCGGGAGCAGCAAAGAGTTCTTGCCACGGAATGTCGGTGAAACTCTGGCACCGCAGCCGATAATTCTCCCCGGCTTGCAGCGTCACGGAGGTGACGAAGGTTCGGCCCAGGTGAGTCAGGAAAGCCGTGATCTCGTCATCTGATCGGTGAAAAGTCTTCAGCCCGTAGCGATTGCTGCCTTCGTCCCACGCCACCACCGTGATCTCGGTGATCAGGTTGCTCAGCGACCCGTACGACTGGCCAGGGGTAATCGTCTCCCCCACCGCCGGATACGTTGCCCCGTGAGCGCCGATCGCCAGTGCCCCGGCGATGGACAGCTCACCGATCGCCGGAGAGTTGGCCCACCCGAGCCCCTCGCGCTCGAGCGCTGTCAGAATCGCTTCGATACTGGCGCCGGCGCCCGCCGTGACTGTTGCGGGCGTGCCGTGCTGCACCACAACCGAATTCAAGTTCGCCATCGTACCGACCAGCAGAACTCGATCCGAAGGCGCGCCGGGCACCACCGTCAACGGACTCCACCCGTGCATCGTTCCCTTCGCACGCACTGTGTACCCGTTGTCGAACGCCCAGTTGGCGAGGGCGACGACGTCGTCGCTGTGCCGCGCCGTCGCCGTCCACACGCTGTCGAGCATGATTTCTCGCGACCAGTTCGCGTATGCCTGCTGTGACAACGGAATGTCCGACGGAAATCCGGGCGGTGGCGCGATGGTCGATGCCGAGCCCCAGGGAACAGCTCCCGCCGGTGCCCAGGAAATACCCGCGAGAGCAGCTGCGCCGACACTCGCTGCGAGAAATCCGCGCCGGCTCACACCGTTTTCTCTCGAGCTGTGCTCCGCCTTGCGCTCTGCTTGATGCACCACTGCTCACTCCGTCAGCCGACTCGGTTCATGTCAGGGACGAACGTAGAACAAATATGATTACGATGCCAGTGGTTCCGTAATAAAAGATTTAGATGCTCACTGCACCATCGGAGCGAAGACGGCGTAGATCGCTTCCGGGGCGCCGTCGAAAGCACTGATGATCAACCAGGCAGTCAGGACCGTCAGCGCCGGCCCGATCAGAATCTTCTCGAGGTTCCCACCTGCGCGGATGGACAGAAATGACGGCAGCCGTTGTTCCCACCACCGCTTGCCGCCGAGCGGAATCAGGGGCGCGAGAAACGGCACCCCTTCCTTGGTGATCGCATCGCCGAGACAGTGTGTGGCGCAGCCCAGTGCCACTGCAACACCTAGCCCGGTGGATCCGGCCTCACTCGGATACCACTGCCAGGTGAGGGCCGAGAGCACCAACGCAACGGCGGAGACGGCGAGCCACCCCTTCTCCTTGGCCAATTCACCCGCCAATCCTCGGATCGCCAGCCCGAGGCAGAAGAACAGCGTGATGATGATGGCGGGCTTCCCGAACTGAACAACCAGCGCCGAGACCCCGGCCCCAAGACCGGCGGCAAACAGCGCGGTGTGCGTGAGCGTCCGATGTCCACCACGACGCTTGCCGTCCTTCTTGCCTTTGGTGATGCGGTAGAAGGTCACCGAAATTGCGTCGATACCTTTGGCCAGCGCTTTGCTGAGCGGACCGAATGATCGGGAAACCGTCGACTGACCGGTATCGAGGTCGGGAAGCAAGGCGGCTCCCGCGCACACACCGGCAAAAGTCAAGGTTTCAGCGGTGGATGTGGGCCCTCCCCAATCGAGAGGCAACAACTCTGCAACCACCAACCCCACAGCAGCACCGGACATCGCGTGGGTGGGGCCCATGACCATGAAACACAACACCTTTCGAAACGCGCCCCGCATCAGGCCGTACCGGACCCTCTGCAAGACACCACACACATGACGCCGTCGGCGACGGCCCCGGCATGCTCGCCGAGACCGCCCCGAACGTAGCAAGTGCTACCGACAGGGTTGACCAACCTCCGGACCCGGTTGAGTACGGCCGTACCGTTCCAGGTCAAAGCGGTTCATGCGGAGCTTTTTTCGCTCGTCAGCCCGCAGCAACCGCGCATGACAGGGCAACGCCTTCCTCCAGCGGAGCGACGCCTGCCATGTTGAGCACCTCTGCCGGAACACCCTCGATCGCCGGAGCCCATTCGACGGTCGGCAACGCCGGCACCCCTTCACGCGCAATGAATGTCGCGGCGTCGCCAGGGACTTCGATCGTGATTGCGGCTGTGCCCGCCTCCTCGGCGCGCACAACCTTGCCCTCGTCGATGAGCTTCTGCAGCTCCTCGTCGGAAATCGGCGTCGCGGCACCACACGCTACTTCCGGTGCCACACCTGCCTCTGACGGAGCGGTCGCGATCGATCGCACCGCCACCGGCGACCCGTCGGAAATCGGGTTGGAAGCCCAGGCGATTCCCGGCGCCACGGCCATACCGAGGACCGCCACCGACGCCACCACCACACCGGTCCGGCTGGCCCGCTTGCCGTTCACTTTCAATCGCGTCATCGTTGTTCTCCTTGATCGAACGTTCTCGAATTCTCGGCGCGGTCGCATCCGAGAAACCCGAGGTTATGAAGCCAACACTGCAGATCTGTTGTCGGTTTCTTAGGAGTTGATGAGAATGCGGCGGCCCTCGCTCCGAGCGAGGCCCCAGGTCGCAATCCGATGGCACCATGGCTGGAGTGAGTACACGCGAGCGCATCCTGATCGTTGACGACGACGCGAAGGTTCTGAATTCGCTCGAACGTGGACTCCGATTGTCGGGCTTCGACACGGCAACTGCCGTCGACGGACGATCGGCCTTGTCATCGGTGAACAAGCAATGCCCGGCCGCACTCGTTCTCGACGTCAACATGCCCGGCCTCGACGGCGTCGGAGTGGTAACCGCCCTGCGCGCGATCGGCAACGAGGTTCCGATCTGCGTACTCAGCGCCCGAAGCTCCGTGGGTGACCGCATCGCGGGGCTGGAGGCGGGCGCCGACGACTACCTCACCAAGCCCTTCGAATTGGCCGAGCTCGTCGCCAGACTGCGCGCATTGCTACGACGCACGACGCGAGCCACTCCGTCGGTCGACCATCCGATCACGGTGGGACCGCTGACGGTCGATCTCCGTGGCCATCGAGCACACATCGACGGTAGGCGAATCGAACTCACCAAAAGAGAATTCGACCTGTTGTCGGTACTCGCCGAGCATGCCGGTGTCGTACTCAGTCGCGCACAACTCCTGCGACTCGTCTGGGGTTACGACTTCGCTGCCGACACCAATGTCGTCGACGTCTTCGTCACCTACCTACGCAAGAAACTCGAAGTCGACGGGGCGCCCCGCGTGATCCACACGGTGCGCGGAGTGGGCTTCGTCCTGAGGGCCGAACGATGAAGCGGCCGCTGTCACTTCAGACCCGGGTAGCCATCGCGTCGGGCCTGGCCGCCGGAATCGTGATTGCCGCGATCGGAATTGCGTTCGCGGTCTTCCTGCGCGTCAACGGATCCGAACAACTCGAACGCACTCTCGATTCCGTCACCCTGGGCGTCGCAGCGAGTGCACCGAGCCCCCTGTTCATCGAAACACCAACTGCAACAACAGAACCATTCGTGGTCAGCCCTGGATTCAACGCCACGACCGTCAGCGCCTTGGCTACCACCGATGTTCGCAGTCGGGATGTTCTCGTGCCCGGCGACAGCGGCGCCGCATTGGCCGTCAGCATCCCCGAAGATCCACTGACCCAGGCAATCCGTGAACAGCAGTTCCAAGTGGCCGCTGCGGCAGTGGTCGCCATCCTTGCCGCGGCCGGGCTCGGCTGGTTCCTCACAGGCCGAGCCGTCCGGCCCCTACAGCAATTGACCGAGACCACCAGTTCGATCGGCAACAACCTCGACGTCGAAGGACTCTCGCGCCGGGCACCGTCGGTGCGCGGAACGCGCGAAGCCGAAGAACTGTCGGAGGCAATCCACAGCATGCTCAGCCGCATCGAAACCGATAGAAGCCGCACCGAAGAGGCGTTGGAGTCGGCACGCGATTTCGCTCGCGTCTCCGCCCACGAACTACGCACACCTCTCACGTCGATGCGTACCGATCTCGAAGTTCTCGCAACACTGGATCTCACGGAAAGCCAACGCCGCGAACTGTCCAGCGAGTTGTTGGAGGCGCAGCGCCAGATCGAGCGCACCCTGACCGATCTCGAGACGCTCGCCCTGGGTGAAGTGGCCGATCCGGAGGATTGTGCCGACGTCGATCTCGTGGAGGTTGCCGATCGTGCCGTCGCTGACGCAGGCCGTCTGCACCCTCAGGTCGACGTTCGTTTGAAAGCACCGGAAGAACTTTCGGTTCAGGCCTTTCCCGCGGGCATCCGTCTGGTGTTGACCAACGCCGTCACCAACTCCGTTCGGCACGGCAATGCCGACGAAGTCGAGATCACCGTCCGATCAGGGGCTGCCACCGGTTCGGCGACGGTATACGTCGACGACAACGGCACCGTGATCGCGCCGTCGGAACGCGAAGCGATGTTCGAACGATTTGTTCGTGGTACCGGCGCCGGCGACGCCGGAAGCGGTTTGGGGTTGGCCCTCGTCGCGCAGCAGGCGCGGCTGCACGGCGGTAGCGCGCGACTCGACGCGAGCCCCCTCGGCGGAACTCGATTGATTTTCTCGATCAACCCAATTCGACGTGCAGAGCCTCGAGCAGTGGCTTGGCTGCCTCGTCGAAGAATCGGTCTTGGGTATCTCCACCGATCTGTACCAGCGCCACATCGGTGAACCCGGCATCGGTGTACGCCTTGACTGCCTCCACGATGACATCGAGATCAGGACCACACGGAATACTTTCCGCCACATCCTCTTTGCGCACGAACTGAGTCGCACCTGCGAAACTCGCCGGTGTGGGTAGTTCGGAGTTCACAGACCACCCTCCACCGAACCACCGGAACTGCTGATGAGCGCGAGCGATGGCCGTGTCGCGATCAGGATCCCACGAGATCGGAATCTGACCGATGGTCCGGCCTGCTGGCGCCAACCCGTACGCCCGTCCGTGAACATGCTTCCACTGGTGCACCAGATCCGAATCCGGTTGCACGGCAATCAGGTCATCGGCCATCGGACCGAAACGCTCGACGGACTTGTCGCCGGACATGGCCAGCGCCAGGGGAACCGGGTTCTCCGGGAGATCCCAGATCCGCGCGGACTGAACGTCGAAGTACTCCCCCTTCCAGCTCACCAGATCTCCGGCAAGCAGTGCACGAATAATGCTCACTGCTTCCTGCAGCATGTCGTGCCGGGTGTCGACGGACGGCCACCCCTCACCGACCACATGCTCGTTCAGGCTCTCGCCACTTCCCAATCCCAGTGTGAAGCGCCCGTCCGCGAGGATCTGGATCGTCGCGGCTTTCTGCGCGACCACGGCAGGGTGGTACCTGACGGTCGGACAAGTCACATACGTCATCAACCCGACTCGCTCGGTGGCATGGGCAACTGCTCCCAGCACCGACCAGGCGTAAGGCGCATGCCCCTGCTCGGTCAGCCACGGCGAGTAATGATCACTCATCACTTCGAAGTCGAAGCCGACTTCTTCGGCCCGAACTGCATGGCGGACCAGTTCTTTCGGGCCGGCCTGTTCGGTCATCAAGGTATAGCCGAATCGTGCCATCACTGATCAACTCCCGGTATCTTGGCCTGAAACGAGTTCGGAAATCACACTGCCGTCGAGGTGGTCGAGAAGGTCGCGGGCGTCGTCGTACACCTCCGCCGCACCCGCGCCGTCGAGTTCGTCGGTCGACATGCCGCCGCTGCGCACTCCCACAGCCACAACGCCTGCCGATGTCGCCGCCTTCATGTCCCAGACGGCGTCTCCGACCATGACCGCATCGCCCGCGTCGACACCTGCCTTCGCGAGCGCGATTTCGATCAGGTCCGGATCAGGCTTGGCCTCGTCGACGGATTCCGAAGAGGTCGCGGCGTAGATCATTTCGTCGATGTCGAGCGTCTGGCGCAACAACTCCAGTTCGTCGTCGGGCGCCGAGGTAGCGAGCACGACGTGCAGTCCGAGCGAGTGAACTCGGCGGATCAACTCTCGCGCTCCCGGCAGTACTCGGAGACGGTCAGCCGACTGCCGGTAGTACTTGGTGTGAAGTTCCTTGGCCCGAGGCCCGCACCCGTCGATGTCTTCGCCGAGCAACGTCTCCAGTAGTTGGTCTCCGTCCATGCCGATGCAGCGGTGCACCCGCCACGCGTCAACCGGGCGACCCACCTCGAAGAAGGCTCGCGACCACGCTTCTACATGCAGATAGTTGGAATCGACGAGCGTTCCGTCGATGTCGAAGAGAACTGCACCTGTTGCCATGGGAATTGACTGCCCAACACCTCGGTTCGCGAAACTTGTGCCCCGAGCATTCTCCGCTCGAGAAGCGGATCATGGAGAGTGCGGACAGCAGAAGTGCACGTCGAACAGGGGTGTCGTCATGGAGTCAGTGGTTGTGTTCCTTCTGGCATGCTTCGTCTACTGGTTCGCACTGCTGTAGTTGGGCAGACAAAAACGGACCGCTGCCGGGAAGTGATTTCCCTTGCAGCGGTCCGCATTCGGTAAACCTAGGCGATGCTCATGTCAGCGGGTCACTGACCTGCGCGTACACCTTCTTCGACGCGCTTGCCCAAATCTGCGTCGACGTTCTTCCAGTACTCGAAGACACGCAGTAGAACTTCTTCGCTGACGCCGGCAAGGGCGTGGCCGACGATGTTGCTCACCAGGCGCTCACGAGCTGCGTCGTCGAGAACTTCACGGACCAGCGTTCCGGCCTGCGTGAAGTCGCCGTCCTCGGCGTGCTCGATGTATCCGGCGCGCACTGCCTTGCCGTCGAACGACCACAGGCCTTCGTCACCGGCAACAGACGGATCGGCGTGAGGTCCGCCGTACGAGTTGGGTGCGTACACCGGCGTCGACGGGGAATTGAAGCTGTAACGCATGGCGCCCTCCTTGGAGTAGGAGTTCACCTCGTTCTTCGGGGCGTTGACCGGCAGGTCGGCGTAGTTGGTGCCGATGCGGTAACGATGTGCGTCGGCGTAGGAGAAGACGCGACCCAGAAGCATCTTGTCCGGGCTGAATCCGATGCCGGGCACCACGTTCGACGGCTCGAAGGATGCCTGCTCGATCTGCGCGAAGAAGTTCTCCGGGTTACGGTTCAGCGTCCACTTGCCGACCTCGATCAGCGGGTAGTCCTTCTGGGACCAGACCTTGGTGAGGTCGAACGGGTTGAAGCGGTAGCCTTCGGCCTCGTCGACCGGCATGATCTGAACCTTGAGGGTCCAGCTCGGGAAATTACCGGCCTCGATGGCGTTGTACAGATCCGCGCGGTGGTAGTCGGGATCGCTACCGGCGAGGCTGTCTGCTTCTGCCTGCGTCAGGAACTCGATCCCCTGATCGGTCTTGAAGTGGTACTTCACCCAGAAGCGTTCGCCCGCAGCGTTGACCCACTGGTAGGTGTGCGATCCGAAGCCGTCCATGTTGCGCCAGGTCTTCGGGATACCGCGGTCACCCATCAACCAGGTCACCTGGTGAGCCGTTTCGGGACGCAGAGTCCAGAAGTCCCACTGCATGTCGTGGTCACGAAGACCGGAGCCTGGCAGTCGCTTCTGCGAACGGATGAAGTCGGGGAACTTGATGGCGTCCTTGATGAAGAACACCGGGGTGTTGTTGCCGACGAGGTCGTAGTTTCCCTCTTCGGTGTAGAACTTCATCGCGAAACCGCGCGGATCGCGCCAGGTGTCCGGGCTGCCCTGCTCACCGGCGACGGTGGAGAAGCGGACGAGCGACTCGGTCTTCTTACCCGGCTGCAGGAACGCGGCCTTCGTGTACTTGCTGACGTCGTGTGTGATGACGAGTTCACCGAAAGCGCCGCCGCCCTTGGCGTGGACGATGCGCTCCGGGACACGCTCGCGGTTGAACTGCGCGAGCTTCTCGATCAGGTAGTGGTCGTGAAGGAGCACCGGCCCCTGAATACCCGCGGTCAGCGATTCGTCATCACTTGCGACCGCGATACCGAAATTGTTGGTGGTGGGCTTGGTCATGGCGAAGCCTCCTAGCGTTGTGGGCTGGGCGTCAGAGGAGCGGGGCTGCATCCGAGCCGAACGCATGGGCTGCATGCGAAGGGGCTGGCTCGGAGGTTCTGGACGCATCAATTCGATTCTGCGAGACCGTGTCCGACGCGGTGTCGGATTCGGCAGAATTCTTCAGGCAATCTTCGCAACGGCCCCAGAACACGACCTCGGCTTCGTCGATTTCGAAGCCGTGATTATCGGAAGGTTCGAGGCAGGGAGCTTGGCCGACAACACAATCGACGTCGACGACCTTGCCGCAGCCGCGACAGACGAGGTGATGGTGGTTGTCACCAGTTCTCGTCTCGAACCGTGCGGGTGAACCCGCCGGCTCGATGCGTCGCAGCAATCCTGCGTTCACGCATGCCTTGAGCACGTCGTAAACGGCCTGTGTGGATACCGATCCGAGCTGCTGCCGCACGAGTGCTGCAACAGAATCGGCGTCTGAATGCGGTTGGGCTGTAACCGCATCCAGCACGGCGAGGCGCGGAGCAGTGATCCTCAACCCGACGGCGCGAAGTTGCGCTCGGGGGTCGAAGTCATGCTCTCCGTCTCGCATGTTTCCCAGTATGCCGCTTTTCTGGAATTAGTCAAGAAAAGGATTGCCTAAGTTGAATCGAGACCGGCGTCACATACCCGGGACGGGAACAAATGCGGGGCGACCACCGTTGAACACCCTGTCGGCGTCCGAACAAGCCCCGGGCCCCACCCCTTTTGTCGCTGCGAGCGACCACCCGCCGAGAGGCGCCTGTGGGACGTCGACACCTAACTTATTTACACAACACGAGCAAGGCCGCCCAATCACCGACTGGGCGGCCTTGCTCGTTCTTTCGCAGGTCAACCCCCCGCTATCGGTGCTTGGCTGCTCCCGTAGTCATTTTTCCGCCCAGAATCACGGCGCCGTGATGAGTGCCCGATGCCAACCAGTTCGGCAGTGTCGGCCCCTCTGCCTCGACGCTCACGCGCGCATATCGGAACGACCCCGTCAGCCTGGCCGACGCGATCGCCAGACCTCCACCGGATTCCGGCTGCGCAAATCCCAACGCCCCGGCAATCGGCAGACGCGGCCCGAGCATCCGCGTGTCCGAACGCACCCGCCATTCGTCGCCGGTTGCAGTGAATTTCTGCTGCACGTCTCCGTCGAAATCGGCCAGAACCTTGGGCAATTGCCAGTGGACTCGCCCGCCGTGCACCGACGGTTCCGAATCCACCGCGATGAAAGGGACCGCCATCCGCGGCATAGGCCCGATCCGTTTCCCTGGCGCATGCAAGACCGGACTGGCGAGGATCTCGCGATACGGGCCGACCGGCGAATCGAGGTAGTCCACCATCATGGCCACCGTCACCGGAATCGTTCGATCGTCTGGCCCGAGTTCCCGCGCCGCCGGCGTGCTGCGGTGCCACCACAGTGTTGCGCGAACGGAAGCAGGCCACGGCGGCGGATCGCTCACCGGCCAGTCGACGCGGTCACTTGTCGATTCAGGCACGCTCCACATCGGGCACCTTCTCAGCTCGAACGGTCAGGGGAAGTCGCAAAGCACCTGGTGCATGCGTCGGCACCACCGGGTTGGACGGCAACGTCGGATCGATACGTACGTATGGTTCGCCGGTCTTCGGGCGGGCGTCTGCGGCACCTTTGTTCGGCCACATCGCGCACGCTCGTTCCGCCTGCGCAGTGATGGTCAGGGAAGGATTCACGCCGAGATTCGCGCTCACCACCGAACCGTCCATGACGTGCAGGCCGGCATGTCCGTAAGCACGGAGATACGGATCCACGACGCCACTCGCCGCGCTGTCACCGATTGCGCAGCCACCCAGAAAGTGCGCCGTCATCGGGATATTCACGATCTCGGCGATGGAACCGCCCGCGTCGCCGTCGATCTTCTCGGCGACCTTGCGAATAGCTGTATGGCCCTGCGGAATCCACTGGGGAGGTGGATCACCCGGTCCCGGCCTACTGGTGAGGGAACGCCCGAATCGTTTGGTGTTCTTGGAAAGCTCGAGGGAGTTGTCGTCGGTCTGCATCACCAGCGCGATGACGGTTCGCTCGGACCAGTTCCGTACCGACAAGGACCGGAAGAACGCACCTGGGTGCCGTGCCGCGACCGCCAGAGTCTTCAGCACCCGGGGAGTTCGCCCACCGCCGTCACTCAGGACGGTCTGCAGAAGTCCTATTGCATTGCTGCCCTTGCCGTATCGCACCGGCTCGATGTGCGTGTGATCATCCGGGTGAAAGGACGATGTGATCGCTACGCCCTGCGTGAAGTTCCGTCGACGCGACTTCGACGTTGCGGCCAGTACGGCTTCGGAATTGGTACGTACAACGGTGCCCAGAGTGTCCGACAGGTCAGGCAGGGCACCGGATTCCTTCATACCGAGCAGCAGTCTCGCCGTTCCGTACGTTCCGGCGGCTACCACCACCTGATCGGCGGTGAACAGAACTTCTCGCCGGCGGACGCCGTCCGTTCGCCTCGCGAGCAGGTGATAACCACCGCTTGCGCTCGGCCGAAGTTCGGTGACGGTCGTGAGCGGATGAACCCTGGCGCCCGCTTGCTCGGCGAGATGGAGGTAGTTCTTGACCAGCGTGTTCTTCGCCCCGACTCGGCACCCGGTCATGCATCCCCCGCATTCGGTGCAACCGGTGCGTTCGGGCCCTTTTCCGCCGAAGAACGGGTCCGGCACGGAAACTCCTGCCTCCCCGAAGAAAACACCGACGGGGGTGGACGTGAAGGTCTCCCCCACGCCCATCTCTTCGGCTACGTCTTTCATCACCGCATCGGCCGGAGTGAAGGACGGATTGGTGCGAACACCCAACATCCGTTTGGCCTGGTCGTAGTACGGCGCCAGTTCGTCGTGCCAGTCCGTGATGTGCGCCCACTGACGGTCTTCGAAGAACCGCTTGGGTGGCTGATACAACGTGTTGGCGTAGTTCAACGATCCGCCTCCGACGCCGGCTCCCGCCATCACGAGTACGTCCGGAAGAAGGTGGATACGCTGAACCCCATAACATCCGATCCACGGCGCCCACAGGTACTTTCGCATCCGCCAACTGGTTTCGGGCAACTCGTCGTCGGCAAACCGTCGACCGGCTTCGAGCACCCCGACACGGTAGCCCTTCTCCGTCAGGCGAAGAGCGGCGACACTGCCACCGAATCCCGATCCGATTACCACCACGTCGTAGTGCGTCGTGGTCATGCCTGGACGCTTTCGATCTTGCGAGCGGAGTAGTTCTCACGATCGAAATGCTCCAGCAGCGAACGGAATTTGAATGTGAACGTCGGCCACTGCACCGAGTTGCGCCCCTCCGGATCGATGTACCAACTCGAGCATCCGCCCTTGTTCCACACCGTGTGCTGCAACTCGTGCTGAATTCCCTTGTTGTAGTGCACCTGTACCGACTCGTTGACATCAAGAGCGTCCAGTCGCTCACGTTTCATGGTGTTCAACGCGTCGTTGACGTACTCGGCCTGGGACTCGAGCATGTACACGATCGAACTGTGTCCGAGGTTGGTGTTCGGACCGTACATGAGGAACAGATTCGGGAACCCGCTGACCGCAGTGCCCTTGTAGGCATTGGGGCTACCGTTCCAATGCGCGGCCAGCGTTTCGCCACGTTTTCCGGTGATCAGATGCGCCACAGGCGGTTCCGTCGGCGTGAACCCCGTGGCGAAGATGATGGTGTCGACCTTGTGCTCGACTCCGTGCCCGTCGACCACCCCGCCCTCGGTGACCGAGACGAGCCCGCTGTCGACCAGGCTCACGTCCGCGCGGTCGAGGGTGCGCAACCAGTCGTTGGACAGAAGCATGCGCTTGCAACCGATCGTGAAATCGGGAGTCAGTTTCCGGCGCAACTCCGGATCTTTCACCTGTCTGCGCAGATGGAGGCGCGCGGCCGCCTCGAAGGCCGGCAGGACCCACGTCGCATGTGACATCGCGGCACCGAGCAACTCGCGAAAACCGTAAACCGCTCCGCGAACAACTTTCTGCGTAGCGGGAATCCGCGAGTAGACGGCCTTCTGCGCCGCAGGCAGGGTGCGATCCATTCGCGGAATCACCCAGGCCGGAGTTCTCTGGAACACGGTGACATGGGCAGCAGGGTCGGCAATTTCGGGAACGAACTGAACCGCCGACGCTCCCGTTCCGATCACGGCTACGCGCTCACCACGCAGTTCGTGTTCGTGGTTCCACGTCGCCGAATGGAAAGTGGTACCGGAGAATTGGTCGAGACCGGGAAAATCCGGGATCTTGGGTGTCGACAACGCCCCGGTCGCAGCGACCAGCGCTTTGGCTGTCAACGACCCCAGGGATGTCCGGACACGCCACAGCGCCGCATCCTCGTCCCACACAGCGGCTTCGAGTTCGCAGTTCAGGATTACGCGATCCCCGATGCCGGTGTCTGCGGCCACTTTCTTCAGATAGTCGTAGATCTCGGGCTGACGAGCAAAGGTATGACTCCAATCAGCGCTCGGCGCAAAAGAATACGAGTACAGCGCCGTCGGCACGTCACAGGCACAACCTGGGTAGGTGTTGTCTCGCCAGGTGCCACCGATATCAGCTCCGCGCTCGATCAACACGACGTCCGCCGTTCGGTTGTCACGAAGCATTCTGGCCGCCAAGCCCATACCGGCGAATCCGGCACCGACGATCAATGTTTCGACATGTTCGGGAAGCTTCACTTCTTCTCCACTCGGGATTGCCAGGCCGGCAACAGTCGCGCTCTGAGCGCGTCGTCGGCTTCGGGTGTACGGAAAAGGGCTGAGACTGCAAGACCGCGGACGAGTTCGATGGTGAGTTCGACCGACTCGGAATCGAATCGATCGCCGAACAACTCGGCGCTACCGAACTCGAGTGCCTCACTGACCTTGCGTTCGAGGGGCACCGTCGCCGCATGCAGAACAGGATCGGTTCGCGCCGCGACCCACAATTCGAGGGCGGCGTAGAACAGTGGCCCGGAGAACGCGTCCGCCAGGACCTCGAGACCTCGGCCGCGATCCACTTCAGCGGTGAGGATTTCTTCCAGTCGCTTGTCGACCAGATACTCGACGGCCGCAACGACCAGCGATTCCTTGGTCGGAAAATGATGCAGTTGCGTACCTCGCGAGACGCCTGCGCGGCGGGCGATCTCCTGGGTGCTGGTCCGGGCGTAGCCCAGTTCGACAAGCGATTCGACGGCGGCGTCGAGCAGGCGCCCACGCATCGCGGCAGTTCGTTCGGCCTGCGTACGGCTTACTTTCGCATCGGAAGTGGTCTCGGTCACAAGACAACTGTAGAGCCGAAACGTAAAACAGTCCAGGCTGACTTCAAATCTTGATACGTAACATACCGATCAGTCAGCTCTGCCTGATAACGTCCTCGCATCGAGCGGAGGGAAACAATCGCTATGCCAGAGCAAACTGCATTTCCACACCGCCGTGTCGGACTGGTGGAAGACCACGAGTCGGTGGCTATCGGCTTGTCCGTGATGCTGAAGGACGAGCCGGATATCGAGTTGGTGTGCATCGCGACCACTGTGTCCGAGATGCTCGCTCAGAACGTCAGCTTGGATCTGGCAATTCTCGACCTCCGACTGGCCGACGGTTCATCGCCCAAGAGCAACGTCGAGGAACTGCGGGCCGCGGGGCTCGAGACATTGATCTTCACCGGGGCGGAAAACCCGTTCCTCGTTCGCTCGGCTGCCCGTGCCGGTGTGCTGGGCGTCGTGCGCAAGTCCGAACCGACTGCCGTCGTGATTGATGCAATACGCGCCGCCGCGTCGGGAAGGCAGGTGGTGACGACAGAGTGGGCTGCCGCAATCGACGGGGATCCAGGTCTCGACGAGGTGGGTCTGAGCCCTCGACAACTCGAGGTCCTCGAACTTTACGCATCCGGAGAGAAGGCAGATCGCGTTGCGCGACTCACCGGTTTGGCGCCGCAGACGGTCAACGATTACCTCCAACGCATCAGGCAGAAATATGCGGCTGCCGGACGGCCGGCCCCCACAAAGACAGATCTGTACAAACGCGCGGTCGAGGACGGGGTGTTACCGATTCCGGAACGCAGGAATCTCGGTAGAAATCTGACCTTGACTAACAATGACCTTCAGTAATGAAAAAGTTCGGTAACGATTGATTTCACTGAGGCTGCCCCTGGAAATATGGGCAGAGGAATTGATGTCTGGGAAAAATGGCCAACTTCGACTTACATTCACCTGGTAAGAAGACGGCGCTGTCGGGGAGTCTGTCATTCCGCTAGACGAAAGAAAGACGAAACTCATGACCGTCACTGTGGAAAACTGCATGACACAAGACCCTGTCGGACCGCACCTTTCGGAGCGCGAAGTCGAGGTTCTCAGGGAATGGCTACTGAGTGATTCGAAATCACGCGTCGCTCAAAACCTCTACATAAGCGTGGGAACGGTGGGAACCCACCTGTCCCGGATTCGCGAGAAGTATGCCGACGTTGGAAGGAACGCACCGACGAAATGCGAACTACTCGTGCGAGCGATACAAGATCAGATAGTGACGATCGACGAACTCTGATCGACAAAGTTGCTTTCGACAAAACAGCCACTGCTTCTGACGAAATTCTCAGGCTCTTCGGCCGTTTCATCGGCGCAGGCTATGTCTGTTATCTGATATTGCTCGCCCCTGCCATTGCCGAAGCCACTGCGATGTCCGCGTCTTGGTGGACCCCGCTGGCAGTGGTCGCAACTTTCGGTAGTGGACTGGTATTGGGAGCATCGACGTTTCACGCAGACACCCGGTGGGTGAAACGAGCCGCGAGTGCAAATGCGCTCCTCTACGTCGTGGTCATCCTCCTGTGGTGGCCGGCCTGGAATGGTGAGCACGTCACGGATTTCACCTTGTGGATTTCCAATTTCCCCGGCGTCGCCAGCCTTGCGGCAGCTGCGGCTTGGCGACCGGCCGCTGCCGTCGTGCACCTTTTCGTGGCGGCAACACTCGCACAGTTGACCAATCACATAATCCGGACGAGTCCCACGACGCACCTGCTTGTTCCCGACCTCGCCTTCGCCTGGACATTTTGCGCGGTATTCGTCGCAGCGGCCGTCATGGCCTTGCGCACCGGTCGCGTGCTGGATGCAACTATCGCCACCACTCATGCCGCTGCGGCAGGCGCCGCAGCGGCCGAGGCCAAGTCCGTCGAACGCGAGAGATTCGACGCACTCATCCACGACACCGTGATGTCCACCCTGCTCGCTGCTTCGAGAAACGATGCCGATCCCTCGGTCATCGCTCAGGCACGAAGGACTGTCGAGAGGCTTGACGAACTCCGCTCCGGAACCGATCACGAGACGAGTTTCGACTTCGACGGAATCCTCGCTCAGTTGCGTTCAGCCGCTTCGGAAGTAGACGAAAACATCACGTTCGAGACCGCCCTCTCAGTCGGGTCCGATCCGAGCGGATACGCGCCCGACTCGATTCGTGCGATGGCCGGTGCGATGGCCGAGGCGCTGCGCAACAGCGTCAAGCACGCCGGAAGCAGTGCACGGCGTTCGGTCACGGTCACGGCAACCACCACCCACCTCGAAGTAGTCGTCGCGGACGACGGCGTCGGCTTCGATCCGAGCTCCGTCGAGACGCATCGCCTCGGAATCACTGTCAGCATCCGCGGCAGAATGCGCCAACTCGACGGCGGATCGGCAACCATTCGATCGTCACCCGGCCGCGGCACTTCGGTGACTCTGACCCTGAGCTTGCCCGCAGCGGTGATGACATGACCAGACCGGACGGACGAGATGTCCGCGATCTCCTCGGTATGCACAGCCGTGCTGCTCGATTCATGGCTGCATGCTTCGCGCTCACCTGCGTGATCTCGGTCGCGTACACCTCCTCCGACGTCCGCGCAGTCTGGCCGATGGTCTTGGCAATTATCGTGTGCTCAACTGCGGCTTTTACACTCGTTCTGAGCCGAGGCGACCCGATGCCGCTGGGGCAGAGCGTTCTGGTGTCTCTGACTGGCGCCGTCACGAGTGGCCTTGTGTTGTCAGTGGTTCCAGTGCCCGTCAACGACATGACTCAATTGTGGATGTTCGGGATGTCTACGGCCGTTTTCACCTTCATGTGCGTTCGTGGGCGTACAGCACTCGCGTGGCTCGGGCTTGGGCTCATGGTGTTGGTGACCGCCATCTGGTCCTCCACTACCGGCCAGGGGGCCATGTACGGAGTGTCGTTGACGGTCATCAACGCGGGCCCTGTTCTGATGTCGACCTTCTTCGCGTACACCATCCGTCCTCAAGCCAGGGTTATCTACGAACTTCGGGAGCAGTCCACCCAACGAATTGCCTCCGCATCCGCTAGCGCTGCGATTCTCGAGGAACGCGACGCGCAACTCGACAGGCTCGATCTACTTGCGCGCCCACTCCTCGAACGGGTCGCTTCCGGGATTCCGCTGACAACCGCCGAGCGGCAAGAATGCGAACTCCTCGAGGCGCAACTCCGAGATTCGCTGAGGGCGCCTGGCTTACAACAGACAGATGTCATCGATGCTGTGCATGCCACTCGAAACCGCGGCGTCGAGGTAGTCCTGCTCGACGACCACGGAATGGATGGTGCTGACCCCGCCGTGCGCGACCGAATCCACGCGAGCATCGTCCGGGAACTCACCGCGATCACGCGAGGCAAAGTGACCATTCGGATCCTTCCACCTCGGCGCACCGCAATGGCCACGATGCTGGTCGACACTGAAGACGTTCGACGAATCGAGTTCGATCACAACGGAATGCAGCTGTTACGGCAGGGAGATCAGAGGGAACTCGGCGCCTCGTCCATGTCCGTCGATCCGACTACAGACAGCGCCGTCGATCCCGAATAGCTTTCGAGGAGAGTGAGATTCACCGCGTCGATCACCAGGAGAAATGAATGATCTTCGAACTGCGTCCAGCACATGTTGCACGCGCCCTTGCCGCACTGTGTGCCCTTCCGATTCTGTGGACCTTCGCAGTCGAGGGAATCACCACGACAACGGAATACGACTACAGCACGGGCGAAGTATCCTCATCGAGCGACCTGGGCTCTCAGATCGGAAGCGTAGCGATCTGGATCGTCCTCGCGATCGCATGTGCCGCCGGTGCATGGTATCTGGAGAAACAGCGCATCGGTTGGCCGCCGGCGGCACACGAGCAGCTGGTCAAACTGCAGCTGGCATCACCCAACCGAGAAGAGTAAAGGTCCCTATCGCTTCCGATCGCCGGCGCGGAGAAGATTACTGGGAACGGTATGGCCCACTATCTCCTCTGCAACGGCAGCGGCACGAATGCTCGCATCCAGGTCGATACCTGTCGCAATGCCCATGTCTTCGAGCATGTAGACCAGTTCCTCAGTCGCGATATTGCCACTGGCACCAGGAGCAAACGGGCAACCGCCCAGGCCACCGGTGGACGCATCCAGGTTTCGAACTCCGTGCTGCACAGCCGCCAACGCACTGGCAAGACCAGCGCCACGCGTGTTGTGGAAGTGCACACCCAAGCCGAAGTCACCCACTCTTTCGCCGACAGCGTCGATCAACCGTCCGACGCGTCCCGGTGTGGCAGTGCCGATGGTATCCGCGATCGAGAACTGATCAGCGCCGAACTCTTTGGCCTGCTCCGCAATCCGCAGAACACGGTCCGGATCGGTTGGACCGTCGAACGGACAGTCCCAGGCTGTGGCCACGATGACCTCCACCCGTCCACCAGCCTCGTGGACGATCCGGACGACCTCTCCGATACGTTCGGTCGCTTGCTCCGTCGTCGACCGAGTGTTGGCCTCGCTGTGGCTATTCGATGCCGACACCACATATTCGACGGTTTGCATTCCTGCAGCAACGGCCCGTTTCGCTCCACCGATTCCGGCGACCAATGCCGAGAACTCGATGCCTGGCCACTGGTGCAACTCTGCGGCCAACAACTCCGCGTCGGCCAGTGCCGGCACCGCACGCGGTGACACGAACGACGTCGCCTCGATGCGCGAAACACCTGTCGCAGCCAGAGCTTCGACAAGACGAAGTTTCTCCGCCAGCGAGACCGGGTCTTCGATCTGCAACCCATCCCGTGGCCCGACTTCACGAATGCTGACCGCGGGAACACCTGCTTCAGGTACCGACACGTCAGATCACGCCCTTCTTCTTCAGTTCTGTCTGCTCGTCGCCCGAGAGTCCGAGGAGCCCACCCCAGACCGAAGCGTTGTCGTACCCCGGCGACGCTGCTCCCGCGTTGCGAACGGATCCGGGTGTCTCACTGAATGTAGGCACGACGCCCAGGCCGAGGACGTTTTCCCCGATCCGCTCGTCGTAGTGGTCGACGAGCATCCCCCGTTCGATCAGCTGCGGATCCTTGACCACATCTTCAACCGTATTGATCGGCCCGGCAACAACTCCCACTTCGGTGAGGCGTTCCACGAGACTGGTGGGATCTTGGAGCGCAACCCAGGCGCTGATCAATTCGTCGAGCTCGTCCTGATGTTTGCCACGCGCAACATGATTGGAGAATCGGTCGTCTTGCGCTAGTTCCGGTCGACCCATGATGGTGCACAGACGCACGAAGAGCGTGTCCTGATTGGCCGCGATCACCACCCAGTTTCCTTCAGAGGTCTGGTAGATGTTGGACGGTGCGATACCCTCCAACCTCGTTCCCGAGGGCTGCCGGATGATCCCGCCCCGATCGTAGTCCGGGATCGTGGATTCCTGCACCGCCAGACAGGATTCCGTGAGGGCAACGTCGACCACCTGACCACGGCCGGTCCGCTCTCGCGAGAGCAACGCCGCCAGCACTCCCTGAACGGCGAACATCCCACCGAGAGAATCTCCGAGTGAAAGGGCAATACGCGGGGGTGCCTGCCCTGGATAACCGTTCAGATGCCGAAATCCGCTGACTGCTTCGGCAACCGAGGCGTAGCCGGCGCTCTTGGCTTGCGGTCCGCTCTGCCCGTAGCCGGATACCCTGGCCAACACCAACTTCGGATTGCGCGCGCTGAGCACGTCGAATCCCAGACCCCACTTCTCGAGGGTGCCCGGCCGGAAGTTCTCGACCACCACGTCGGCATGTTCGATCAGATTCAGAAACAGGTCTCGGCCCGCGTCGACGCGAAGGTCCAACGTCACACACCGCTTGTTGCGGGCGTGAACCGTCCAGAAGAATCGATGACCGTCCTGCTCTGCCTGACCCCAGGTACGAAGCGGGTCTGGACGGTCCGGTGATTCGATCTTGATCACGTCGGCTCCCATGTCGCCGAGCAATTTCCCGGCGAAGGGCCCGGCGATCAAGGTTCCGAGTTCAATCACCCGATATCCGTCCAGGGGCCCGGTGGGCGCACCTTCCGACACAGCTGCCTCCTCTGGGAACTTTTCTCCCTTTGAAGGCTACGTCACCACCCGGTATCGCAACATCATGTCGTGGTCTTCGTGATCGAGCATATGGCAGTGCCAGACGTACCCCTGCAAGTCCCCCATGCCAGCTTCTCCGTGCGCCGAGTGATCTGCCATGGAACCTCTCGCGAAAGTTGCATCCGGATCGAAGCCCAACTCGTCGGCCGTCGGAAAGCGCACGATCACGCGGGTGATCGAGTTGGCATCCACGATGACCGTGTCCTTCTCCCCCGTTTCCCACACTTCGGGAGGCCGCAGCGAAGAGGTCACGAATTCCTCCGCCGATGGCGTCCACCGGACCCCCAAGTCAGGCACCGGATACCGCTGCATCAGTGCTGCAGTGTCGAGGCTCTGGCGTCCCACAACGCGGAACGCCACCAGGTGCAGATGAATCGGATGTGGTTCCGTGGTGATGTTGATCAGATTCCATTGCTCGACGGCTCCCTGACGTGGCAGTTCGATATCCGAATCGGTGAACCTCAAATTGTTGAGCGACATAGTGATCGACGGGTAGTCCGAGGGACGCGACAGCTGCATGATCGTGAGATTTCGCACCACATCCGGGGACGCCGGTTCGGCGGCAACGGAATTCAGCTGCTGCGGGATCGAGCCGGTGAATCCCTTTGCGCTGCCCACGTCGAACCGACAGAACACCGGCATCACCTGCGTGCCGCGTTGAGCCACCGCAAGGGGTACCGGTTCGTCGTTGCGCAATTCCACCGTTGTGCCCGGCTCGAGCATACTGAAGTCGACCAGCAGATCAGCGCGTTCACCCGGACTCAACCGGACGTGATCCGTCGGCGCCGGAGCGGCCAGTAAACCGCCTTCGGACCCGATCACCCAGAACCGCATACGATTTGCGAAATGCAGATTCCACACCGAATAGGTTGCGGCGTTGAGCAGTCGCAATCGATACAGGCCGCGGGCAACCTCCACTTTCGGCCACACGACGCCGTTCACCACGCCAACGTCACCGGGGGTCGCCGGATCCCATGAACCTTGCGGAGTGAGCCACGTGGAACGGACACTCTGCTGACCGTCGGAAGTGAATACCTTGTCCTGCAGAATCATCGGGAGTTCGAACTCACCGGTCGGCAGGCCGAGAGAATTCCCGGCGGCGCCCGTGTCAACGTCGTCACGGAGAAAATACATCCCGACCAATCCGGCGTAGACGTTGAGGCGCGTCATTCCCATGGCGTGATCGTGGTACCAGAGATTGCCGGCGGCACGACCATTCGTGTATTCGTGGACCAAACCTTCGCCCGGACGCTGGATCAACTCCGGATGTCCGTCGAACTGTGGTGCAGTAACTCCTCCGTGCAGGTGAAGCGAGGTGGGGACCTGTGTGCGGTCGAGGTCGCTGACGCCGTGCAGACCCGGATCGACATCCGCGGCAAGCGGATACGCAGAAATGTCATTGGCATATCGGACTGTGACGAGCTGATCGACGTGAGCTTCGATGGTGGGGCCCAGATAATCCATTCCGCCGTAACCCAGCGACGGCGACGACGGTAGGTCCGGATGGAAACGGTGCATCGACGAAGCCGCGCGAAGCTCCAGGTTGCCACCCGAAATGCCCGGCAGGACAGGAAGGGTCTCCCGAAACGGTTCCAGCCGGGGTGACGGAAGTTGGAATGGGCGTAGCGGATCGATGTCAGGGGGCCGAGCTGTCGCTGATCCAGCGGACAATGCACTCAGGCCGGCCAGCAAGCCAAGCCCTTGAACAAACGATCGTCGACGGATCTTGTGTGACTCGTCCACTCACGGCCCCCTCACGCTGACGGCATCCGGAGCGGGTTACCCGTGTGCTCGCACGGTCAAACACCGACCACCTTCTCCAACCAAGGTTTGAGAATGGGTAGAACATGAGCCGGTTGCATTGCCTGCGTGTGATCCAGACCGTCTAGTACCTCGATATCCCACCCTGCTGACCGAGCGGCGTCGAGGTCGAGATCGGCCGGCGCGACCCGTACCCCACCCCATCGGTCACCGTATTCGATGACGTCTTGCGAACCGACGAAACACATTCGCGGACAAAGGATGCGCCCTTGAATTGTTCGATCGTCGAATTCACCAAGTGCGCGGTACAGCGTCACGAACTGCCGGGTCTGCGCTCCGGTCAACGCAATGTCGATGGAGTTCCAATCGAACTCGTCTGATGATGCCGTGGGTTGTGATGTGCGCTGGGGCGGTTCACTCGTCATGCGGTGTGTAGCTTCGGTAACCTGGAGCATCGCCTTGTACGGCCCATCCACCGGCGGGAAACCACCCATGACCAGTGCGGTCAGACGATCGGTGCGCAGCGCCAACTGCAATCCGCACAGAGCCAGCCAGGAGTATCCGTAGTAGGCGAACTGGTCGATCCCAGCCGAATTCGCCACAGCCAGAATGTCGGACGTGATGTTGTCGGGAGTGAGCGTGTCCGGAGCGGGCGACGCCATCCGGTGCCCTTCGTAGTCGAAGGCAACCACAGTGAAGTTCGACGCCAACCCTTCCATGAACGTTCGACCGAGCGAGGGGTCAACGCCCCAGGCGCGCAGTTCGTCAGCCTTGATGCCGGTAGCCGAAATCGGATTCACGGGCATCAGCACGGCGGGGCCATGTCCGAGAACCTCGACATCGATAGTTGTCCCGTCGTGAAGTCTTGCCTCAACCATGCCCACTCCCAAATCTTTACACTGTAAAGTAATTAAGAATAGCGCGACTCCACGAAAGCGACAAGATGAATAAACAGGCAGGCCGACGCGATATCGCACGCACGATTTCACTTCTGTGGCGTCAACCCGAGACGCCTTCCGGCCGCCGAGGACCGAAGCCCGCGCTGTCCACGGACTCAGTCGTTGACGCCGCGATCGAAGTCGCCGACGCCAACCCCACGACACCGTTGTCGATGCGCATGATCGGCGACCACCTCGGCCGCACTGCGATGTCTCTGTACACCTACATACCGGGAAAGGACGAACTACTGGACCTGATGTACGACCGGGTGCATGCCGAGCTACCGCCGATCGCAGACACCGGCGACTGGCGCATGGCACTGTCCGACTGGGCCGCCGCACTCTTCGCCCTACATACACGCCATCCGTGGACATTGGATGTCTCGTTGGCGCGCCCCGTCCTGGGTCCGCACGAGCAGGCAGGACTCGAATCACTCCTGTCCATTCTCTACCCCACGGGTCTCAATGCTCCGACCATCCGCAGATCGGTGAGCATGATTTTCCATTTCATCCGGGGGTCCGCGCGGACCCTAGCTGAGATCCGGAGCGCCTCGACCATCGGAGATTCCGAATTTCATTGGTGGGCAGAGTCTTCTGCTGCACTGGCCGATGCTGCACCGGATTTCGCGGACGACTTCCCCCACACGATGCAGTTGGGTCGGGAGGCCCCACCGGTACCGGGCGGCGACTTCTATCTCGAACGAGAAACCGAAGAGTCATTTACTCAGGGCCTACAGATCCTCCTTGACGGGATCGAATCGAGGATTCGAAAACACTCTTGACTCGAACGCATGTTCGAGTATTCTTGTGTGTAGGGGATCGGGGGATTCAATGAGTGCCTTGTTGTCGGATGTGGTGTCTGGTTCTGCGGTGGGGTTGCGCGGACGTCTGTGGCAGTTGTCTGCTTCTGAGTTGCGTGCTGCTGCTATTGAGGCGAGTGCGGAGATTCTTCGTCTCGAGGCTGTTCGTGTGGCGGTGGTCGACGAACTCTCGATGCGTCCCGATGATCAGGTGATTGCCAGCCGCGGGGTGGGTTGCTGGTTGGCGGCAAACACGATGCTGCAGGTCCGGGACGGGAAGAAGATCGCCGCCCTGGGTGCTGCGCTACGGCCTTTTCCGGCGGTGGCGGCCCGGTTCGATGGCGGGGACTGCTCCTTCGATCATGCCGTGTTGATCGTGGCGTTCTGCGAATCACCACCGAAGGGCATGCCGGAGGAAGCGCTCCCTCGCTGTATCGATTTGTTGTTGGCTGCCGCGTCGGGCGTGGAGGCGACGACCACGAAAGTGCGGAACGTCATCGCGACGTTAGAGCGAGTGTTCGAATCCGATGAAATTCCACCCGCCGAAGATATCGACCGCAACGAGCTCCGGATCGCGTCGACATTGAATGGTCGGGTGGTGGTGCGCGGAGATTTCGACGCCCTCACCGGCGAAATGCTGCTCTCCGCCCTGTCGAATCTGACGATGCCGACCCCGGCACCCGATGGAACCCCCGATACCCGGTCGGCAGCGAAGCGGACCGCGGACGGGTTCACCGAACTGATTCGGCGGTATCTGGATTGCGCGAAAACCGGTGTCGATGGTGGTCAGCGTCCGCACGTGAACGTGCACATCAACGCGCGTGATTTAGCGGAGCATCGGGACTGCGCCGCCGCACCCTCGCCCGATGGTGTTGCTGTGGCTGTGTCGGATCTCGATGTCGGGCACATGCCCTGGCTCGGACCACTGTCCGTCTCGCAGACCAGACTCCTCGGGTGCGACTGCTTCCTGTCCACTGTGCTGCTCGACGATCACGGCGCGCCGCTCGATGCGAAACCCGGAAAGCGATTAGTGTCCGCGGAGCAGCGAGTGGCGTTGATCGCCCGAGACAAAGGTTGCGCGTTCCCCGGCTGCACGTGCGTGCCCGCGTGGACGGATGCGCACCATATCCGGCACTGGGCCAACGGCGGCCCGACGGTGATGAACAACCTTGTCCTGCTGTGCCGTTCACATCACCGGTTGATGCACCGGAAATCCGGGTTCGTCGGGAAGTGGATGATCCGGATCGGGGTCGACAACAAACCGTGGTTCATCCCACCACCCTCGATCGACCCCGGCCAGCACCCGCGGCCCGCGAACACCACCTTCAAAACCTGAGGTAGTACTCCTCGGGCACAACAGAACACGGCCCAGCACCGCATCGAAGGAGTCCTCGATGCGGTGCCGAAAGCCGTGAATTCCGTCAGACCGCCTGCGGAACTTTGGTGGTGCGTGGGAATCGCTCCCGAATCTCCGCTGGCGTGACAACTCTCGGGTCGAGGGGTTGCTCGTCACGCAGGTGGCGCTCCAACACCTTGCCAGTCATCGGCGCGATGACCTTCAGAGCAGTCGTCATGTTCTTCGGTGAACTGCCGACCCGGACCGCGGTTCGCACCGCGGGCGCAATTGCCCTGTCCAACAAAGCGGGTTGATCGAAGCCGCCCATGGTTCGCATCCAGCCCGGCAATGTTGCAATAGTGGCCGGCGCGACCAATCGGCTGAACGCCGCGAACTTCGTCTTCCCCTGCGCTCTTGGCGTTCTCAACAAGTAGTGCATCGCCCGGTTGGCACGTTCGGAGGTACACAATCTGGGCCTGACTTCAGCGAAGTACTCCCGTACCTCGTCTCGCGAGCGCGGAACGTCGGACGCTTTGCATGTCTGCAGTTCGGCAGCGATCACGCATTCTTCCCAGTACCGCTGCTCTTCGACGGCGGAGAGCGGGCCCGGCCCGTACATCTCGTAGCACTTGAGCACCGAATGCCAACCCGTCACGTGGATCCACAGTTGTGACGCCGGATTGTTTGCACTGTAACGAGTTCCGGTGATCGGTTCGATACCCGTGGCCTGAGCGTGAACCGTCATGAGATGGTCGGACAACGCCAGTGCCGTCCGCCCGTCGGCAGTGGCGACGGTCAGGAAGTACGCCAAGGTTCGGTCGAGTCGCCCGGCGGGATCGCTGTAGATCCCGCTCATATCTGCCACCGCGGCAGCAAGGAAGGGGTCGAAGTGCTCGAGCACCACTGACCGCTGGAAACCGATCAATGCTGTCGGAGCCGCCCAGATCTTCCAACTGGGTGATCCTGGGCCGAAGAAGCCGTAATCCTCACGCGGTCGATTCATCGTCAGTTCAGACATTTCATTCCTCCCCGTTCGTTGACCCTGCACCGTTCATTTCGTAGGCACCAGACAAGGCGACTACTTGCTGCCAGACGTACTCGAATCGCTCGGCCGCGAACGCGGGGCGCCGAATAGATGCGAGAGCCAACCGCTGCTGATCTTCACTGGCGCTGGGTTTTCCGTACAACTCCACCGCTGCAGCACTGAAGTCGCGGACCAGGACGTCGAAGATCTGATCCAGCACCCCATCGCTCCGCTGCCCCTCGTCCAATCCCAAGATCTCGGCTTGTTCGAGGATCAACTGGCCGTAGACGACGAGGGTGAAGAGTTCGGTGATCGCCAGGCCGAAGTCCAAGTCGACCTGCTGCGCCGCATCCGGTGCAGCTTCGGCAAGGAGGGTCACGAGCGCTTCGGCCTGCTCCACGAACAGTGCGACGTTGGGAACATCCGCAAACTTCGCGTACACCGCTCGCCAGTCGTCGAATCGAACCTTGGACAACCCCCGTGCCGGGCCCTGACGGAACAGGAACTCGTCGTCGGCTGCGTCGTTACGCGTCGGAATCGCCGGAAATGACTCGGGGGCAAAGAGGTACGCCGGCATGAACTTGGCGATCAGGGCGAGATTGACGGCGACGGTCCCCTCGAGCTTGGGCAGCCCGTCGACATCCATCTTGGCCACCGCGAGGTAGCTGTCCTTCTCGAAGCCCTTTGCCGCAGCGATGTCGGAGAGCAGTCCGATCACCTTCTGTGCCTCGGTTGTCACCTTCATCTTGGTGACGGGATTGAACAAGAGGTAGCGGCGGTCCTCGGGCGATGCGGTGCGGAAGTAGTCCACCGCACGATCCGAGAAGAGCCTCATCGCCAGCAGGCGCGCGTACGCGTCGACGAATTCACGTCGTACGTGTGGGAACGCCGTGACGGGATTGCCAAACAGGATTCGATTGTGCGCGTGGGTAATCGTCTCGTACAAGGCATGAGTCGACATACCGATTCCGCCGAAGCACAGGTTGAATTTTCCGATGTTCACGGTGTTGAGTGCGGCACTGAATGCTGCCTCGCCGGTATGCAGGATATCCTCTGCCGCAACGGGATAGTCGACGAGTGAGAACTCCGCTACGTACATCTGGGCCGGAACGATGTTCTTCACCACGGTAAATGCCGGATGGTCCGAGTCGGCGTAGAAAAAGACGTACTGATCGGCGCCCTCCACTCCGTCGACGCGACCGAAGACAGAGACCGTGTTGGCGCAGTTGCCATTTCCGATGTAGTACTTCGAACCGCTGGCCAGGTACCCGCCGCTGCCGTTCGACGTCAAGACCATGTCGGTGGAGTAGACGTCGGCGCCGTGCTCTTTCTCGGACAATCCGAATGCCGCAACGCCTCCGGAAGCCAAAGCGGAAGCTGCTCGCGCCCTTGCCTTCTCGTTGTCACTCTGCCACACCGGCCCCAGGCCGAGAATGGTCACCTGCCACGGGTACCAGTAGTTGAGTCCGTAGAAGCCGAGGATCTCGGACAGCGCGGCGATACGGCTGGTATCCCAGCGCTTGTCGGAGTCACCGCCGCTGTCGCGGGCGGGGGTCAGGAAAGTCGCGAACAGGCCTTCCTTTGCCGCGAAGTCGAGGAAGTCGGAGTAAAAGGTCTTGTCGTGATAGTCGGCCAGAAGTCGATTCTTTCCACGCGCCTCGAACCAGTCGACGGTCGCGCCCAGCAGTCTCCGCGTGGTCGCGTCGAATTCCGGCCGATCGTAAGTGGAGGGATGGAGCAACAGATCATTCGGCACTAAAGAGGTCGACGCTGTCATCGCGGTTGTTCTCCTAGAGATCTCGGCAGAGGCGCCTCACTGACCGCCTCTTCGAATACAACGCCACCGTAACAATTGATGACGACGAATACAACGGTTGCGTATGATTCACGAAGAATTGGCAGGCAGATTAGGGTGGGAGCGGAGGTGAGGCACACGATGACCAGGTCACAAGCTGACGCAACGGATACACCGCGACGCAAATACGCCCCTCGCATGGCGCCCGAGCAACGACGCGAACAGTTGCTCGACGCAGCATTCGAGGTCACCGGCCGCGTAGGCCTGCACAACCTCAGCATGGAATCCGTCGCTGCCGAAGCCGGCGTCGGCAAGCCCGTCCTCTACACGATTTTCGATACCAGGACCGATCTCGTCGCTGCACTCCTGCGCCGCGAGCACGAGCGAGCCATCGCTCAGGTGCTCGAAACCATGCCGACAGATCTGAGCGAACTCGGCCCAGCGGCGTCATACACCGGAACCGTTGGCGCCTTCGTCGACGCCGTACTGGAGAACCCGACGCGCTGGCGCCTGATTCTGACGTCTGTCGAGAACGCCCCCAGCGAGTATCACGGCTTGCTGAAGCTCTCTCGCGGAGCTGTCTTCGCCCGCGCCGAAGAACTGGCGCGTGCCGGGATTGCCCTCGAACCGAAGCTCGAAGGCCTTGATCCGGTTCTCCTCGCACACACCATGATGTCGTTTGCCGAAATGCTCGGACGACTGGCCGTCAGCGACCCCGAAACCTATACCCGAGAAAGACTTTCCAGTTTTGCCGTGGCCCTCGCCCAATCGGTCGGACGTTAGCTGCCGACTGAAACCTGTCGGTCGGATCTGCTTCAATACACGCATGACATCACCATCGATCGAACCGCTACAGCTTTTCGAAACGTCTCCGGGCAACTGGTCACTGATGCTCACCGACCAGCATTTCGGCAAGGTAGCAGCGGTATTCGAGCAGGTAGAGGGTTTCGAAGGCTCCGGCTACGACTGGGCGTCGGTCGCCCACGCAGTGGTAGGCCGCGATGCACCGCATCTGGAGGGCCGCTTCGGCACCGATCCCGAAGCGGGCATGTTTGTTGCGTACGGCAGCGACAACGAAGCTCTTGGTGAACTCGGAGTGCTTCTCGCCAAAGCGTATTCGGATGCCGAGCACCTCGGCGGCCTGGTCGCCATTTCCGAACTCGACTAGAGCTCCTGCTGAAACGACACCGGCCCCACACCTAGGTGCGGGGCCGGTACCGAAGGAAAGATCTAGCCGACCAACAGCTCGGCAATCTGAATCGTGTTGAGAGCGGCGCCCTTACGGAGGTTGTCACCCGAAACGAAGAGCGCGAGTCCGCGTCCCTCCGGGACACCCGGATCCTGACGGATACGACCGACCAGCGACGCGTTGCCGCCGGCAGCGGCCAGCGGCGTCGGAACCTCGACCAACTCCACTCCGGGAGCGTCGGCGAGGATTTCCTTCGCACGAGCGACCGAGAGCGGGTTCGCGAACTCTGCGTTGATCGCGAGCGAGTGTCCGGTCACGACGGGAACGCGCACGCAGGTGCCCGAAACCAGCAGATCAGGAAGTCCGAGGATCTTGCGGCTCTCGTTACGGAGTTTCTGATCCTCGTCGGTCTCGCCGCTTCCGTCGTCGACCAGCGAACCTGCCAGCGGCAGGACGTTGAACGCGATGGGGGCGACGTAGTTGTTCGGGGCCGGGAAGTCGACGGCGCTGCCGTCGTGAACCAACTTCTCGGCGTCACCGACAACGGCGCGCACCTGGCCGAGGAGTTCCTCGACGCCGGCGATCCCGCTACCGGACACAGCCTGGTAGCTGGAGACGATCAGACGCTGCAGACCGGCTTCGTCGTGCAGAACCTTGAGCACCGGCATCGCTGCCATGGTGGTGCAGTTGGGGTTCGCGATGATGCCCTTGACCAGGTTCTTCGTGTCCTGCGGGTTGACCTCGCTGACCACGAGGGGAACCTCGGGATCCTTGCGCCATGCGGAAGAGTTGTCGACAACCGTCGCACCGGCCGCGGCAAAGCGCGGGGCCTGCGCACGAGACAGCGTCGCACCGGCGGAGAAGAGGGCGATGTCGATGCCCTTCAGATCCTCGTCGGACGTTGCTTCGGCATCCTCGACAACGATCTCTTCGCCGCGGAACGTCAGCTTCTTACCGGCGGAGCGTGCCGATGCAAAGAACCGCACCTTGTCCGCGGGGAAGTTACGTTCTTCGAGCAGAGTGCGCATGACGATGCCGACCTGACCGGTCGCACCGACAACAGCGATTGTTGTCATCAGAAATTACCGTCCTGTTCCTGCGTGTACTACAGCTTCTTCGTCGCCGCCGAGACCGAAAGCGGCGTGGATAACGCGCACGGCGTCGTCGAGTTCGGTGTCCTTGACCAGCACGGAGATGCGGATCTCGGAGGTCGAGATGAGATCGATGTTGATGTCGGCCTTGGCCAGTGCCTCACAGAACGTGGCCGTGACGCCCGGGTGGCTCCGCATTCCGGCACCGACCAGGGAAACCTTGCCGATGTGGTCGTCGAACAAGATCTGTGTGAAGCCGATGTCTTCCTGACGCTTGGTCAGGATCTCGACGGCGCGGGGGCCGTCGGCGGTCGGCAGCGTGAAGGTGATGTCCGTCTTGTTGGTCTCCACCTTGGAGATGTTCTGCAGCACCATGTCGATGTTGATCTCGGCATCGGAGACAGCGCGGAACACCTTGGCAGCATGTCCCGGTGTGTCCGGCAATCCGACAACGGTGATCTTGGCTTCGCCGCGATCGTGCGCGACTCCGGTGATCAGGGCCTCTTCCACAGGAATGTCCTCCATCGATCCGGACACGATTGTTCCGGGCTTGGTGGTGTATGACGAACGGACGTGCACAGGCACGTTGTAACGACGGGCGTACTCGACGCACCGGAGCATGAGCACCTTGGCACCACACGCTGCGAGTTCGAGCATTTCCTCGAAGGAAACCGTCTCGAGGCGGTGAGCGTCGGGGACGATGCGAGGATCGGCGGAGAAGACGCCGTCGACGTCGGTGTAGATCTCGCAGACGTCGGCGTTGAGTGCAGCTGCCAACGCCACGGCGGTGGTGTCGGAGCCACCGCGTCCGAGCGTCGTGATGTCCTTGCTGTCCTGGCTGACGCCTTGGAATCCGGCGACCAGAACGATCGAGCCTTCGTCGAGGGCGGTGCGAACACGGCCCGGCGTGACGTCGATGATCTTGGCGTTTCCGTGGCTGCCGGTCGTGATGACTCCGGCTTGTGAGCCCGAGAACGAGCGAGCTTCGGCGCCGAGGGAGTGAATTGCCATCGCTACCAAGGAGTTGGAGATGCGCTCACCCGAGGTCAGCAGCATGTCCATTTCACGGGCCGGCGGGGAAGGGCACACCTGCTGAGCCAGGTCGAGCAGCTCATCGGTGGTATCGCCCATCGCTGACACCACGACGACGACATCATTGCCGGCCTTCTTGGTCTCGACGATCCGTTCAGCGACTCGTCGGATGCGCTCGGCGGTTGCCACCGAGGATCCGCCGTACTTCTGGACGACGAGAGCCACGCGTTTCTACCTCCAGGTCGAAATTGTTTACAGATACCAGAGGTCGAGCTTACCGAGGTGGTCCTGGGACTTCCCGATGCGTACTGCTGTTCGCCTCAGATCCGCGCGGGATCAGTTGCGAGATCCGCGCTCGCATCAACGTCGCAGAACGCGAACCACCGGCAACGTAACCGACCACCGCGACGGCAACTCCGCAGGCGAGAAGCACGCGGATACTGCTGACCAGGGAAACTGCCAGCGCGTCGTACACCGCCACAGCCGCCTCGGACGACGGTATGTCTGAATTCTGTAAATAGACCCGGCGCACGACGGCCAGCGCCACCAGCAGGGCGATCATCGCCACCGCCGTCGCCAGCCCGACCAGGGACAGCGCGCGCATTCGCCCCGGTGCAACTGCGACGGCCGCAATCGCGCAGGCCACCGACGCCCACGGCAGCCAGGTCGCTGCTCGGTCGAGCATGTTCGAGAAATCCTGAGCCCGCACCAACTCGTCGGATTGCAGGATCTCGAACTGCGGATCGAGCGCCGGGAGGCGATCGATCACGGTGAATCCGCGATCGCGGAGGTTCGTCCTCAGTTCTGTCATGACCGGTGCGAGGGAGACGGTGACCGTTCCGCTGTCGTCGGCCCGAACTATGCCGTCGGCGGCTCGGCCGGTCACCATCGCGGCAAGTTGCGCGTGCGCTCGACGGTTGGCCGCGGTCCAGAGCGTCGCAAACTGGTCGCTCGAGACCAACGACTGAGCGGCCTCACGAACAAGTCTCTCGGCCTGTCTCGTCACCACCTGCGGAAACCCGCCCAACCGCTGCGTCAATTCCTCGGTCAGCCGATCAACGACCGCCGATTGGACAGCGGGGTCGGCAGCCAGCGGGGCAACGGACTCGACATAGCTGTCGGTGTCGTTCACCTGGGTGTGGACGAACAGCGCGAGCACCGAGCCGGCAAAACCGAGACCAGCGAGAACGATCAGCAGTGAACAGACGATCCAGCGGATCGAGCGCATCACGTGTGCTTGGCGCGCGCCGGTCGAATCTTCGCGGTGATGTGGTGAATGCGGTGATCGTCAGCGGGTATCCGGAAGGTCTCGGTAACCCGAACGGTCATCAGGTTGCGCCCGAACAACCCGGCGTCAAGGAGGTAGTCCGCCGTCAGGTCGTCCCCGTCGACCGTCCACTCCACCTCACGAATGTCGCGGATCACGCGATACTGAGGACCTCCGGAAAGGCTGCGCCGCAAATGATTCCCCGAAAATCCGGTCTTCAACCCGACCTCGTGACGTACCGCGTCCGGAGCCAGCGGTACGGAACTGCCATCGTGGCTACGGAGCGCGTCGAGGTACGTGCTCGCCACGGCGATTCGGGGATCCATGGACGACAGTCCACCATTTTCGAGGCCGAAACGGCAGCACAATTCGGCGACAAATTGGACATGAGGGCGAACCCCACCGATTTCTCGCGAAATCCAGGAGTAGAGTGCTGTGCATGCAGCGCGCACTCCTTCTTGGTTGCCGCGACGGGGTCTGATCCAGACTGGCCTCCCGCCGCGGGGTTTTTGTGCGCCGGTCGACCAAGCCTTCCGGACTCATGGTCTTGACCAACAGGTCATCAGGCCAGGTCCACAATCCTGGAGATCACACCAATGTCCCCCGCTGACGCATTCACCACCGGCACTCGCACCATTACCCCGCCCACGAAGCCGGCACCTTCCGACCAGCCTGCGTGGAACACGCAGAAGAACTCGTCCATGCCGACGTTCCGCTACCGCCCGTTCGCCGAAGAGGTCGAGACGGTCACGCTGCCCGACCGCACCTGGCCGGACAAGATCATCGACCGAGCACCCCAGTGGTGTGCCGTTGACCTGCGCGACGGCAACCAGGCGCTGATCGATCCGATGAGCCCGGCGCGCAAGCGTCGTATGTTCGATCTCCTGGTCCGTATGGGCTACAAGGAGATCGAGGTCGGATTCCCGTCCGCGAGCCAGACCGACTTCGACTTCGTTCGCGAAATCATCGAAGACGGCGCGATCCCGTCCGACGTCACCATCCAGGTGCTGACGCAGTCGCGTCCCGAACTGATCAAGCGCACATTCGAGGCGTGCGAAGGTGCCGAGAACGCAATCGTGCACTTCTACAACTCCACCTCGATCCTGCAGCGCCGCGTCGTGTTCCGCGCCGACAAGGACACGATCAAGAAGATCGCCACCGACGCCGCCGAACTGGTCCTGGCCGAGTCGAAGAAGTACCCGGACACGAACTGGCGCTGGGAATACTCGCCCGAGTCCTACACCGGCACCGAACTCGAGTACGCCAAGGAAGTATGTGACGCCGTCACCGAAACCCTGGGTGCGACGCCTGCCAACCCGGTCATCCTGAACCTGCCCGCCACCGTCGAGATGGCGACACCCAACGTGTACGCCGACTCCATCGAGTGGATGCACCGCAACCTGGCCCGCCGCGATTCGGTCATCCTGTCGCTGCACCCCCACAACGACCGCGGCACCGGCGTCGCTGCAGCCGAGCTGGGCTACCAGGCCGGCGCAGACCGCATCGAAGGCTGCCTGTTCGGCAACGGCGAGCGCACCGGCAACGTCTGCCTGGTCACCCTCGCGCTGAACATGTTCACGCGCGGCGTCGACCCGCAGATCGATTTCTCGAACATCGACGAGATCCGTCGCACGGTCGAGTACTGCAACCAACTGCCCGTCCACGAGCGTCATCCGTACGGCGGCGACCTGGTCTACACCGCGTTCTCCGGCAGCCACCAGGACGCGATCAACAAGGGCCTCGACGCCATGAAGGTCGACGCCGACAACCAGGACTCCGACGTCGACGACATTCTCTGGCAGGTCCCCTACCTGCCGATCGACCCCAAGGACGTCGGCCGCAGCTACGAGGCCGTCATCCGCGTGAACTCGCAGTCCGGCAAGGGCGGCGTCGCGTACATCATGAAGGCCGATCACGGTCTGGTGCTGCCGCGTCGTCTGCAGGTCGAGTTCTCGCAGTCGGTCCAGAAGATCACCGACGGTGAGGGCGGCGAGGTCTCGCCGAAGGAAATGTGGGACGTCTTCCACGAGGAGTACCTCGCCCCCGTCACCCCGCTCGAGCGGATGAAGCAGAAGGTCACCGCGTCCGAGGAGGACGGCGGCACCGACGCCATCACCGCCATCGTCAAGGTGAACGGCAAGGAGCAGGAGATCTCGGGAACCGGTAACGGCCCGCTCGCTGCCTTCGTCGACGCGCTGGGAAGCATCAACTTCGATGTCCGTGTCCTCGACTACTCCGAGCACGCAATGTCCGCCGGCGACGACGCCCAAGCCGCGGCCTACGTCGAGTGCGCAGTGACTGGCCCGGACGGTCAGAGCACCGTCGTCTGGGGTGTGGGTATCGCCACGTCGATCACGACGGCGTCGCTGCGCGCCGTGGTTTCGGCAGTGAACCGCGCGAGCTGACACTCACGCAATACGAACCCGGCTCTTCAACAAACCCTGGTCTCACCCGATTTTCGGGTGAGACCAGGGTTGTTTTCACGGCACAGAAGTTCTTCGGTCCGCGTTTTCGCTTCGGCATGACATAGGTCCCGAAAGAGTCGCTTAGCGAAGTTAACAAACAGGATTCACCCATCGAGGATGATGCAGCCGACCCCGGCACGTGAGATAGTCACCTCAGACAAATCCGACTTGTGAAATGGGGCTCGACAATGGATTCCTTTTGGGACTTCCTCTGGCTGATCATCATCAGCTTCGCGTTCATCGCGTACCTGATCCTGCTCTTCTCGATCATCACCGACCTATTCCGTGATCACAAGACTTCCGGCTGGGTAAAGGCAATCTGGATCGTCTTCCTGTTCTTCATTCCGCTGCTCACCTCGCTCGTCTATCTGATCGTCCGAAGCGACGGAATGGCCCAGCGCTCCATGGAGGCTGCTCAGCAGGTCAAGAATGCACAGGACAGCTACATCCGTGAGGTTGCCGGAAAGTCCCCGGCCGAGTCCATCGCAGATGCAAAGGCACTTCTCGACGCCGGCACCATCAGCGAAGAAGAATTCGCAGCGCTCAAGGCCAAGGCCCTCGCCTGATTCAGGCCCTCACTAATCAGTGAGGATTGCACTACCGAAACGGGAGCGACACTAATCGTGTCGCTCCCGTTTCGTATTCATTCACCATCCGCCGTTCATTCACCGACCGCCCGGGCGACGTCGCGAAAAGCGTCGAGAACCACTCCGATAGCCGGGCTGCGGTCGATGTGTAATCGAGTTGCCAATTCATAAACGCGTGCAGCGCGCACGCCTGCCACCGGTTTCCTCGACACTCCAGGATGTGTGATCGCGTAACGCGGCATCAAAGCCACACCGTGGCCCGCCGCCACCAACTCTTCGATAACTCGGAAATCGTTTATCCGATGAGCGACTCGAGGTTGGACCCCGGTGACGGATGCAACGGACAACAGAACGTCGTCGACCGGAAACCCGCCGCGCACGCTGATCCAGTTCTCGTCGGCCAATTGTTCCAACCGGACCGAATCCTGCTCGGCGAGTGGATGATCAGGCCGCAGCACCAGGTCGATCGGTTCACGCATCAGCGGTTGCACGCTGACCCGGGGAAACGAGGTCTCGGCGCCGCGTTCGTCACGGTGAGTGAGGATCACGTCGTGATCGGCCAACAGTCCAGGGACGGCCGACGCCGGTTTGTCGACGTCGTGGGCGTCGATGTCCACGTCCGAGTTCTTCAGCGCCGTCAGGACGCCGGGCAGCAGGAGAGCTGCTCCGGAGGGAAAGAACGCCACTCGCACCTTGCCGCGCGGCGAGCCTCGGTACGACGCCATCTCGTCCGCTGCCCGGTCGAGCGCCGCCACCACGTCGTCGGCGCGGAGCACCAGCGCTCGACCAGCGTCGGTGAGGCGCAGCGTGCGCCCGTCCGGTTCGAGGAGCGAGACCCCCGCCTCTCGGCCGAGGATCTTGAGTTGTTGCGAGACGGCGGACGGTGTCATCGAGAGAGCGAGAGCAGTAGCGCCGACGGTTCTTCGGTCGGCGAGCTCACGGAGGATCCGCAAGCGCGTGGCATCCATACGGTGACGAATATCCATGTAGCAAAACTACATGGATAGTGCATCTATATTCGCTTGTTCTGATGCTTCGTACGGCTCACGATTAACGTCATGACTCCCCGCGACCGTCTCCTCGGCCTGACCGTGATCGTCTTGTGGGGTCTGAACTTCCTGGCCATTCGCGTCGGCCTGGATCATTTCCCGCCGTTCTTCTTCGCGGCGCTGCGGTTCCTGATCATCGCGATTCCGGTGGTCATCTTCGTGCCGCGTCCGCAGGTACCGCTCCGTTGGTTGCTGCTCTACGGATTCGGTTTCGGATTCGGCCAGTTCGTCTTCCTCTTCTGGGCGATGCATTCGGGGATGCCGACGGGTCTCGCATCACTGGTCCTGCAGTCGTCCGCGCCGTTCACCGTCCTACTCGGCGCGTTCCTGCTCCGCGAGAAGCTCAGCGTCTGGCAGGTCTCCGGGATCGCCGTCGCCGTAGTCGGTATGTCGTTGATCGGCTGGGACCGTTCACACCACGCGGCACTGCTGCCAGTGATCCTCACGCTCCTCGGCGGCCTGTCCTGGGCGTTCGGCAATCTCGGCAGCCGCTTGGCCGCAGCGAACACCGTCGGCGAGCCCGCACCGATGCGCTTGATGCTGTGGATGTGCGTCATCCCGCCGTTGCCGATGCTCGCCCTGTCCGCGGTGGTCGAAGGCCCCACCGTCGGATGGCACGCACTTGGTACCGCGTTCAGCGCCGACGCCTGGCCGTCACTGGTCGGGCTGGCCTACATCATTCTGCTCGGCACCATCGCCGGATCCGGGCTCTGGACGATGCTCATGGGCCGCTATCCCGCCGGCATGGTGGCGCCGCTCTCCTTGCTGGTACCGGTAGTGGGAATCGGCGCGTCCTGGCTGTTCCTGCACGAGGATCCGAGCCCGTTGTCCCTGGTCGGGGCAGTCATCGTGATCGCCGGAGCGAGTGCCGCACAGATGAGGCGCAAGCCCGCGAACACTGTTTTCTCGGACACACCTGCAGCCTCACCACCGGCGCGACTCGGCGTCTGACGATGCCCTGTGCCAAACTCGGGCCGTGGGAACTGGACTATCGATCACAGTGCGCGGAAAGCTCGCCATGCGAGCTGCCGCAGCAGCATCTTGGGCATCGCAGAAGGCCGGTCGCGGCAAGGGTTCGATGATCGGCGGGTTGATCGCCCTCAAGATCGACCCGACGCTCATGACTCAGCTCGGACGCGGCAAGCGCACCGTCGTGGTCACGGGCACCAACGGCAAGTCGACGACCACGCGTATGACCGCCGCAGCGCTCGCGACACTCGGTGACGTCGCCACGCAGGCCGACGGCGCCAACATGGATGCCGGGATCGTGGCCGCTCTGGCCGCGCGTACGGACGCAACGCTGGCAGCACTCGAGGTCGACGAACTGCACGTCCCCCACGTAGCCGACGCCGTGAACCCGGAAGTGATCGTGCTGCTCAATCTCAGCCGCGATCAGCTCGACCGGGTCGGCGAGATCAACATGATCGAGCGGAAGCTCCGCGCGTGCGTCAATGCGCATCCGAACGCGGTGATCGTCGCCAACTGCGATGACGTACTGGTCACCTCCGTGGCGTACGACGCCGCCAACGTCGTGTGGGTTGCTGCCGGCGGCGGCTGGGCCGGCGATTCCGTCAGCTGCCCGCGCACCGGTGAACCCATCGTGTGGGAGGGAAAGCACTGGCGCAGTACCGGTTCCGACTTCGCGCGGCCCGAGCCGACCTGGTGGCTCGACGACGACAATCTCTACGGCCCCGACGGCCTGAAGATTCCGATGACGTTGACTCTCCCCGGAAAAGCCAACCGCGGTAACGCCGCTCAGGCCGTAGCTGCTGCGGCTGCTTTGGGCGCAGATCCGGTCGGGGCAGTTGCCGCCGCGTCGACGGTCCAGGAAGTCGCCGGCCGCTACAGCACCGTCGAGGTCGGACCGCACTCCGTCCACATGCTGCTCGCGAAGAATCCCGCCGGTTGGCAGGAAGCGCTGTCGATGATCGATCCCACGGTGGACGGACTGGTGATCGCGGTGAACGGTCAGGTGCCGGACGGCGAGGACCTCTCCTGGCTGTGGGACGTGAAGTTCGAGCACTTCGAAGGCGTCAAGGTAGTGGCCGCCGGCGAACGCGGAACCGATCTCGCCGTTCGCCTCACGTACGCAGGCGTCGAGCACACCCTCGATCCGGATCCGTTGCGCGCCATCTCTTCCTGCCCTCCCGGACGCGTGGAGGTACTGGCGAACTACACAGCCTTCCGTGACCTCAACACCGCCATCGCGAAGGAGTCTCGCAATGTCTGACTCGACAATTCGCATCGGACTGGTTCTCCCCGACGTCATGGGCACCTACGGCGACGGCGGCAATGCCCTGATCCTGCGTCAGCGTCTGCGGATGCGCGGGTACGACGCCGAAATCGTGGACATCACCTTGAGCGATCCGGTCCCCGATTCGCTCGACGTGTACACATTGGGTGGCGCCGAGGATTCCGCTCAGCGAC
Organism: Rhodococcus sp. MurmanLake-1; assembly: GCF_056945715.1. NCBI lineage: Bacteria > Bacillati > Actinomycetota > Actinomycetes > Mycobacteriales > Nocardiaceae > Rhodococcus > Rhodococcus sp. MurmanLake-1. Next base: position 103,637 of record NZ_JBWZNF010000008.1, read on the forward strand.
TCGCAACGCGCCATCTCGCGAAATACCCTGGCCTGCAACGCGCCGCCGAGCGTGGCGCACCGGTTCTGGCGATCTGCGCTGCAATTCAGGTGCTCGGCAACTGGTACGAAACCTCCAGCGGCGAACGCGTCGACGGTGTCTCGATGCTCGACGTCACGACCTCTCCGCAGGAGAAGCGTTCCATCGGCGAGGTCATCACGAAGCCCTTGATCGACGGGCTCACCGCGCCTCTCTCAGGTTTCGAGAATCACCGCGGCGGAACAACTCTGGGTAGCTCAGCCTCTGGATTCGCACGTGTCACCCATGGTGTCGGAAACGGCGTCGGTGACGGATTCGAAGGCGTCGTGCAGGGTTCGGTGATCGGGACGTACATGCACGGACCCGCCTTGGCCCGGAATCCGGAACTCGCGGACCTCCTGCTCATGCGGGCCTTGGGCGTCAACGAGCTCGAACCCCTGCATCTGCCCGAGGTCGACAAGCTCCGCAAGGAGCGGCTCGCGATTCGCTGACCCGGTTCAGACGGTTTCGGATTTCCCCTCGGTCAGAACCAGTTCCACGGCCAACAGCGCGGCGCAGGCCAGTCCCGCAACCAGTTCGGGCACCGCGGTGTAGGTACCACCGAGCACGACGACGATCGCGACCGAGAACGGCATGAGGGTGCGTACCGAGGAGTCGTGTAGTCGAATGTGGATGAACCACAGGGCGGCAAGGATGACCGCGACCGGAACGGTGACGGCAGCACCCGTCACCAACGCGCTGCCGTCACCGTGATGAGTCCAGAAGTCGACGCGCGAGGCCAACCCCGCACCGATGGCGGCAGCGGCGGCGAAGATGAAGTAGTGACCGAACCCCCAGACGAAGGGTGAGACGTTGTCACCGCCGATCACTTCGCCTGCATTGCGTTGGAAGTAGAGCCACCACAGGCTGAAGACAATCAGAATGCCGCCGATCACGACGTAGGTGACCTGCGCTGCCGGATGCTCACCGTCGACCGCGTCCTGAATCGCGATGGTGGTCGAGAGGATCGTCTCGCCCAGAACGATGATGAAGAACAACGAGTACCGCTCCGCGATGTGATGCGGGTGCCACGGCGTCATGCCCGGCTTCTCCGACCAGATCGGTACCGCGAATTCGCACAGAACCAACACCAGGAACGTCGGGACGTAAATGGCGGATGGAACGAAGTAGAAACCGATCCAACCGATCTGGACCAACACGATTCCGAGAGCGTATCGACGAGCCGTGAGCGCATGTTCGGGGTCGTTCCGCGACACCCTGAGCCATTGGATGACCAGGGCTATTCGCATGATGACGTAGCCGACGATGATGAGCAGGGCGTCGTCGTTGAAGAAGCGGACGATGCCGGCTGCAAGGACCAGCGATCCGAGGATCTGGAAGATGGTCAGCAGCCGGGCGATTCCGTCGTCGTTGTCGTACGCCGAGGTGAACCACGTGAAGTTCAGCCACGTCCACCAGATCGCGAAGAATGCCATCGCGAAGTGCCCGACGCCCGAAGCCGCGTGCCCTTCGCTGATCGCGTGGTGCAGACCGGTGGCCGCTTGAGCGACCGCCACGACGAAGCAGAGGTCGGTGAGCAGCTCGAGCGGCGTCGCCACCCGATGCGGCTCGTGCGGATCCCGCGGAACCAACGGCCGGATGAACGAACTGGTGCGATTCACGAAGGGCAGAGTAGCGCGATGATTGCCGACGCGCTGCCCGTGGCTGCAACCTGTCGTCTCAGATATTCACGCCGACGCCCCGATCTGGGCTCGGATTTCCAACTGATCGGCGAGTTCGGCGCCTATCGCCCCCGCGCTCCCCAAGGTGAAGGCGATCTGCCGTCCCCACAGGAAATAGCGGTGAATCGGATAGTCGACATCCGCTCCGATTCCGCCGTGCAGGTGCTGGGTCGCGTGCACCACACGCAGGCCGCCGCGCGACGCCCACCATTTGGCGACCAGCGCAGCTGCTTCCGCTTCACTCTCGACTCCGCTGTCCATCAGCCAGGCAGCGCGGTGCGTGGTCAACCTTGTGCTCTCGGTGTCGAGGTACGCGTCGGCGGCCCGGACGGCAACTGCCTGGTTGGTCGAGAGTGGACGACCGAATTGCACTCGCTCGGAGGTGTATTTCGCCGTCATCCCCAGCGCTTCCTCGCAGACGCCGGTAGCCAGGGCCGCAAGAGCCACCCGTGCACGCCGCAACGTCCAGTCTCGAACCACCGCGCCGTCTGCGGGAAGTGCGTCAGCTGCAGTAACCGCAACCCCGTCGAACTGCACAGCGCTGTTGCTCTCGCGGTTCGTCACCGCAAGCGGTGTACGCACCAGCGCGTCCCGGTCCGTGGGCACGATCATGACGCTGACACTGCCGTCCGGCATCGTCACCGGAACGACCAGCGCGGCCGCGAACTCCGCGGCAGGCACGGAGTCGACGTGGCCTGACAGAACCCAACCGTCAGGCGCCGGCTCGGCGCGAACCGCCGTCTCGGCGTTGTAGCCGGTGTCGAATGCGCCGGTGACGATCACCGAGCCGTCGAGCAGTCCCGGAAGCCACGACGCTTTCTGCTCCGTGCTGCCGAACTCGGAAATCGGCAGCGCCGCCGTGGAAATCACCGACCAGAGCGGCACCTGGGCGACCCGGCGGCCCTGTTGTTCGAGCACCGCAGCCAGGCCGAGCATTCCGAGTCCTGCTCCCCCGACCTCTTCCGGCAGAGCGATTCCCAGAACGTCGGAGTCGGCGAGGAGCTTCCACAGTTCGGCGTCGAAACCGATGGTGCTCTCCACTTCCCGCAGTCGGTCCACTCCGGACTTCGCCGAGAAGATCGATTCACTCAGATCCCGCACGGCGGACAAGTTGTCGTCGAATTCGAATTCCATGTCAGCTCTTTTCGTTCTGTGCAGCGGGCCGGCGACGCGCAGCAAGCGCCATGCTCAGGCATTTTGCGGCGACAATTTCACGCATCACTTCGTTGGTACCACCACCGAAGGTGTTGTTCTGGGCGCGCCGACCCAGGTTCTCGACCCGCCCTTCCAGTACCGCTCCGGGTGTACCGGGGCGCAGTAAGCCCTTGGCACCCAGCACTTCCTGCAGCATGCCGTACGCACTGACGACGGCTTCGGTACCGAAGATCTTGGCCGCGGCCGAATCCCCGCCGCCCAAGGTGTTGGCGGCGACGTCCGCCACCAGTCGCAGGTTCATCAGGTCGGCGGCGCTGAGCAGCGCGTAGACTTCCGCCAATTTCTCACGTACCCAGCCGATGTCGTAGACGTGGCCGTCACCGGCGGGTTCTGTCTTTGCCCACTCGACCACCTCGGCGAAGAGCTCGTTGGCGATGCCACCGCGTGCTGCCAGGGCAACACGTTCGTGGTTGAGCTGGTTGGTGATGAGCTTCCACCCCTGATTGAGCTCACCGACGACATTGCTGATCGGCACCCGAACATCTTCGTAATAGGTTGCCGAAGTGCTGATTCCGCCCACGGTGTGAATTTCGGTGACCGAGAACCCCGGCGAATTGGTCGGTACCAGGACCACGGAAATGCCCTGATGTGTCGGCGCGTCAGGATCGGTGCGAACGGCAAGCCAGACCCAGTCGGCAAACACACCGGCGCTGGTGAAGATCTTGTTGCCGTTGATGACAAGCTCGTCGCCCTCGATGCGGGCGCGTGTTTCGAGTGCCGCGAGGTCGGTGCCCGCATTGGGTTCGGTGTAGCCGATGGCAAAGATCAATTCACCCGCCAGGATCGGACGCAGGAAGAAGTCCTTCTGCGCTTGCGTCCCGTGCTTGATCAGAGCGGGTCCGACGGTGTTCAGCGTGACCAGTGACAGCGGCGCATTCGCGCGAATCACCTCGTCGTAGAACACATACAGAGCTTCGGGGTTCTCACCCCGACCGCCGAATTCCTCCGGCCACCCCAAGCCCAACCAACCGTCTTTACCCATCCGGCGCAGGATGCGATCGAAGACGGGGCCGCCTTCGGTCTGATCCACGAGAGCACGGCGGTCTTCGTCGTTGATGATCTCTGCGAAGTATGCGCGCAATTCCTTGCGCAGAGTCTTCGACTCCTCCGACAAATCCAAGTACATGGTGAAGCTCCTAAGATCTACGAACGCGGCAGGCCGAGTACGCGCTGCGCGATGACGTTGAGTTGAATTTCGACGGTTCCGCCGCCGAACAGAATCGAGGGAAGTCCGATGTGGTCTATCGCGTAATTCGCCGACGGGTCGACAACTGCGGCGCGCGGTCCGAGCAGTCGCAACAGGTCCCGCGAGCCCTCGCGCTGCGCCAGGGCGTTGTACACCTTCGACACGCTGATCTCGGCGCCCGGTTCCTGACCCGCCAGCCGCGCCGACACCCCGCGCAGATTCATCGCGGACAGTGCCAACTCACGAGAGAGACTGCGGCCGAGGCCTTCCACTGCATCTTCGCGGGGGCAGTCGTGGCTCGCGTCGGCAATCACCTGACGGAACAACCGACTCGAACCGTGGTGCAGCGTGCTGCCCATGCTCAAGCGTTCGTTGGACAGCGTTGTCGCAGCAAGTTTCCACCCTTGCCCCGGTTCGGCCACCAGGCAGTCGTCCGGGACGAAGACGTCGTCGAGGAATACCTCGTTGAATTCCGACTTGCCGGTGGCTTGCTTCAGCGGACGTACGTCGACGCCCTTCGAGGTCATGTCGACCAGGAAGTACGACAGCCCACGATGTTTCGGAGCGTCCGCGTCGGAACGCGCCAGGCATACCCCCCAATCTGCCTCGTGCGCACCCGAGTTCCACACTTTCTGACCAGACAGGACCCAGCCACCGTCGACCTTGCGCGCTTTCGTGCTCAGACCGGCCAGGTCTGATCCCGCGCCCGGCTCACTGAACAGCTGGCACCAGATGATGTCGGCGCGCAGCGAAGGCTCGACGAACCTGTCCTGCTGCTCGGCGTTGCCGTGTTCGAGAATCGTGGGCAGCACCCATTCCCCGATCACCGTGGACGGTTGAGCCCAACCTCGCATCGCGAATTCATGTGCGATGACGGCCTGTTCCCTCGGTCCCGCTCCCAGCCCGTACGGCGCCCGATAGTGCGGGGCAACCAGTCTGGCGTCGGCAAATCGGGCGCGTCGAGCGCTCCCCTTGGCCGGCGCCCAACTGGCGCTAGTGGTTCCGTCGTCGGGCAGCAGCGCAACCTCGTCCAGAACCCTACGAACCTGCTCTCGTAACTCCGGCAGCATTTCCGGGTCGACAAAGGAGAAATCCCGTTCCGAATCGGCAGACCGGTCTCCCAACGTGTGTGCCCACTTCACCTCGGAACCCGCCACTGCCGCGATACTGATCGCCCGGCGCCAGTACAGATGCGCGTCATGCTCCCAGGTGAATCCGATTCCGCCGAGCAAAGTTACACATTCGAGGGCGTTCTCGATGCCGACGGGCAAAGCGGCCAACGCAGCTTGAGCCGAGACAAGTTTCTGCTGATCCTCGTCGTGGTCTTCGGATCGAGCGGCGTCCCACGCTGCGGCACAGGCAATCTCGGAGCGGACCAGCATCATGGCCGCCTTGTGCTGAACTGCCTGGAAGCTTCCGACCGGACGGCCGAACTGCTGCCGGGACTTCACATAGCCGACTGCGGTCCGTAGCGCCCACCCGGCGATACCGCTCGCCTCCGCAGCCAACACCGTGTTGACGATCAGTTCGGTTCGGTGCGCCTGGAGGCCCTCGACGATCAGCCCAGCCTCGACCTGGTGATCGGTCAACGTCAGTGTTCCGATCGACCGTGTCAGATCCACCCCGTCTTCGATCACCACCGCAGCGGAAGTCGACGGTTCGAGCCGGAACCACAACTCGCCGTCTTCGCTGTTCGCCCGCACGAGAACGACATCAGCTCCGGGCAGACCTAGAGCTGGGTCGGCAGAACCGCTCACTGTCCACCCAGCGTCGCTGCGAGCCGCGCGCAATCTCGTTCCGGTGCAGACTGCTCCGGTTGCACCGGCGGCCAATTCGGTCAGCATTGTTTCCGCAGCCGGGCCCGCAGCTGTTGCGAGAATGCCGCTCGCGATGACCGTCGGAACGTACGGTCCCGGATAGAGCGCATCACCCAATTGCTCGACTACCACTGCAAGTTCGGCAAGACCCGCCCCGTCACCGCCGTACTGCTCCGGCAGGTGCACTGCGTGCAGGCCCTGACGGACCAACCCATCCCACGAGTCCGGCCGATCACCGGCGGCGTACCGCGTGACGTTGCTCCGCGTATCGGCGATTCCACCGAAGCGGTTCGCGAATGCGGCTACCGCTTCCGCCAGGTCACGGTGATCTTCGAGCAGGGGTAGTGCCATGGCAGGTTCCTCAATCTTCGATTCTTGTCAGATGCGTTCGAGAATCAGGCAGGTGGTTGCGGCGGACGCGCAGATCGCGATCAGTGCGATGGACTTGTTCCGGCGCTCCAATTCGTCGATGACATTGGCCAACAGTCTGATTCCGGTTGCACCGGCCGGGTGGCCCAGTGCGATTGCGCCGCCGTTGACGTTCAGCAATTCGGGATCGACGCCGTGAACCTGCGCGAACGACATCGGTACCGAAGCAAATGCCTCGTTGACCTCGAACAGATCGATGTCGTCGATCGTCAGACCGGTGCGTCCGAGCACGATGTTTGCCGCGTCGACGGGACCGTCGAGCATGAACTCGGTGTCACCGCCGATGACGCACTGCGCCAGTATCTTTGCGCGAGGCCGCACGCCGAGGGCCTTGGCTCGATCCTCTGACATCAGCAGAGCGGCACTCGCACCGTCCGAGACCTGCGAAGACGTTCCAGCGGTGTGCAATCCGCCCTCTTGAACGGTGCGCAGCTTCGCGAGCCCTTCGAGAGTCGATTCGCGCAGACCCTGATCACGGTGAACCGGAACGTCAGAGCCCGGAGCGACCACATCGATGATGTGCGAGTCGAAGCGTCCTGCCTCCCAGGCTGCTGCGGCTCGCTGCTGCGAGCGCAGCCCGAAGGCGTCGAGATCTTCGCGGCTGAAACCGCGCTTGACAGCAATCCGATCGGCCGCGGTGTACTGGTCGACGGTATCGAGTGACCACGACTCCGGACGCGGCGTTCCCAGACCGGTACCCACCTTGTACGTCAACGGAGCGCGGGACATCAACTCGACACCGCACGCCACACCCACGTCGACTGCACCGATGGCAATCTGCCCGGCGATCAACTGCACCGATTGCTGCGCTGTGCCGCACTGCGCGTCGATCGTGGTGCAACCCGCTTTCAACGGAAGGCCCGCATGCATCCAGGACGTACGCACGATGTTTCCGAACTGCTCACCGAGAGGCGTCACACAGCCGCCGATGACCTGGTCGACCGCGTCAGGATCCACGCCCACCCGATCCAGCACGCCTCTCTGCGCATAACCCAACAGTTCCGCCGCGTGGACTCCGGACAGCCAACCCTCACGCTTGCCGAACGGCGTTCGTGCTGCGTCCACGATGACGGGCTTCATGCCAACTCCTCGGTTCGTAGTGCCGTTCCGTCCAGACCGCGTACGGTCAGGGACCACTCGTCGATCAGGTCCAAGCTGACGCTCGAGCGCGCGGTGAACTCGGTGTCGCAATCACACAGCGCTGTGACCGCTTCCACCATTTCTTCCATAGATTCGACCTGATCCGGCCGGATAGTCTCACCGACCAGGACTCTGGCGCCCTCACTGAGCACCGCTGCCCGCGGTTGAACCGTGTTGACGCGAACCCCCTGGCCGTAAAGTTCCACGCCCATGCCGTTGCTCATCCTGTTGAGCGCTGCTTTGGACGCGCCGTACACGGTCATGGCAGTTCCCGGTTCGACCCACGTGAACGGCGGGCCATGCCACGGTTTGACGGTGCCACTGGACACGTTCACGATCCAGCCGTATCCGTTTGCCACCATCCCCGGCACCACGGCTTGCATCAGATCGAGCGGTGCATGGACATTTGCCTCGAACATCAAACGTCGCCGCCGCAGTGGGTAATCCGACAGCGGCTGATAGATCGCCGCTGCCGCGTTGTTCACCAGGATGTCGATCGTCCCGCCAAGCTTCTCGATCGCCAGCGGCACCACCGTGTCGCGCTGCTGCTCGTCCGTCAGATCTGCGACAACTATCTCGACTTTGGTTCCGTACTTGGCAATTCGAGCCGCAGTCTCTTCGAGACTGCCCGGCAGGGTTGCATGCGTGCCGAGCGTCCGAGCCACGAGGGCGACGTCGGCACCCTCGGCTGCCAGTCGCTCTGCGACGCCCGCACCGATTCCGCGACTGGAACCGGTGACAAGCGCTCGGCGGCCGTCAAAGCGCCTCGTCATGCTATTTGAACTTCGAGGCGAAGCGATTGATGCTCTCTGCGATCCGTGCAACTTCGTCTTCACGCAGGCCGTGACTCATGCCGAGTGTCATTCCTCGGGCGAAAACCGCGTCGGCTTCCGGCAATCCTTCGGCCGGCTGACGGAACTCGATGTTGTTCATCATCGGGTGACGAGTGACGTTGCCGCTCCACACAGTTCGTGTGTCGATACCGTCGGCCTCGATGGCTTCCTGCAGGTCGCTGCGCGTGAAGGGGGCGTTCTCGTTGATCATCACCGGGTAACACAGCCACGCCGTGTCGAGACCGTCGAGTTCTACCGGCGTCGTGAAGAATTCAGGATGGGCGCCGTATGCCGCCGTGAAGGCCGCAAACGTTGCCTTACGCGTCTTGTAGTTCTCTTCCAGCTTGTCGAGCTGCACGACGCCGTAGGCTGCGCCGAGTTCGGAGGGCTCGAAGTTCCACGACATGAGCTCGAAGATGAAGTCGTTGTCGTAGTCGACGCCGTCGAGTTCTTCACGGAAGACTCGGCCGGACTTGGTACTACCGAACAGATTCGGCTCACTGCGACGACCCCAGCGGCGAAGCAGGAGCGCCTTGTCGCGGCTGGCTTCGTCGTCGACGCACACCATTCCACCGGTTCCCGCGCACGTGATGATGTGTGCCATCGAGAAACTGGTGACGACGATGTCCGCCCGGGAGCCGGTGGGAGTGCCGCGGAGCGTGGCACCGATCGCGTCACACGAATCCTCGATCACCTTGAGTCCGTGACGATCTGCGATATCACGAATGACGTCCCAGTCCGGGCAGTTGCCGGCGAGGTTCGGCATGAGGATGGCACCGGTTTTTTCGGTGACCATTGCCTCGATCTTGGTGACGTCGACGTTGAACGTGTTGGGTTCCACGTCCACGAACACCGGCACCAGACCGGCACGCACGATCGGTGCGATGTCGGTGGAGAACGTCAACGGCGACGTGATGATCTCGCTTCCCGCAGGCAGTCCGAGCAGCTCGACTGCCAAGTACAAACCCGAGGATCCCGAGTTGCACATGACGCCGAACTTCTTGCCTGCCAAGGCCGCGATACGTTCTTCCATCTCGAAGACGTTCTTGCCGATGCGCAATCCTTGATGCCCGCTGCGCAAGACGTCGACAACCGCCTGTATTTCTTCCTCGCCGTGTGTAGCCCTGGCGTAGGTGATCCGCTCACTCATCTGGTTCCTGCTTTCTCGAATTGGCGGCAGATTCAGCGATCTGCCGAGAGGACGAGCGCACTGTGCGGGACGGGAGAGCCGCCGGTCACGAGCACGTTGTCCAGAGTTTTGGTGGGTTGATTGGTGGAAGTGCCGCGGATCAGGCGTACACCTTCGGCAATACCGTTGACGCCGTGGATGTATCCCTCACCGAGTTGACCGCCGTGGGTGTTGATCGGCAGGCGACCGTCCAGCTCGAGATTGCCGTCGGCGATGAAGTCTTTTGCCTCGCCTCGACCGCAGAATCCGTACTCCTCGAGTTGAAGCAGAACCATCGGGGTGAAGGCGTCGTAGAGAATTGCGGCATCGATGTCGTCCGGGCCGATACCGGCCTGGTCCCACAGTTGGCGCGCCACGAGTTCGACTTCCGGCATGCTGTCGATGTCTTCGCGGTAGTAGCTGCTCATCGAAATCTGTTGTGGACCTACACCTTGCGCAGCACCGCTGATGATCGCTGGTTTGTGCGGCAGGTCGCGGGCGCGCTCCGCGCTGACGATGACCAGCGCCTGTCCGCCGTCACTTTCCTGACAGCAGTCGAGCAGGCGGATGGGGTCGGCGATCATGCGCGAGTTCTGATGATCCTCGATGGTGATCGGGCGTTCGTAGAACCAGGCCTTCGGGTTGTTCGCGGCATGCTTGCGTGAGAGAACCGAGATCTGACCGAAGTCGGCGCTGGTTGCCCCGTACTTGTGCATGTAGAGCTTGGCGAGGAAGGCTTCCTGCTGCGCCGGCGTCAGAAGCCCGTACGGGTTGATCCAGTTCCGATACTCCTGGTCCGTCGACGCGTTGTACGCAAAGGGCGGTGGCCCGGCGCCGAATCGGTGGCCTGATCTTTCGTTGAAGGCACGGTAGACGACCACGACGTCGGCGACACCACTGGAGACGGCAAGCGCGGCTTGTTGAACCGGTGCGCAGGCGCCGCCGCCGCCGTGTGGAATACGACTGAAGAACGTCAGTTCCGGGATCCCGAGAGCGCGTGCGACCGCAATCTCGGGATTGTTCTCCATGGTGAACAGCGCAAATCCGTTCACCTCTTCTGCCTCGATGTGAGCGTCGTCGAGCGCGGCGATCACGGATTCGCACGCCAACTGCCATTCACTGCGGCCGGAGTTCTTGGAGAACTCGGTGGCGCCGATCCCGGCGATGGCGGCTTGCCTCGAAAATCCTCGTGTCATGCGATTACCCTTTCCGCCGGTTCGAGGGTCACGTCGGCTGTCACGTGCGTTCCGCGAGCGTTCTTGCCGAGAACCGTCACGGTGAGCGTCCGGCCGTCGGTGTCGATCACTTTGCCGGTGAACGTCATGGTGTCTCCGGGAAAGTTCGGAACACCAAGCCGTAGTGATGTTTTGACGATTCGCGATCCCGGGCCTGACCAGTCGGTGATGTAGCGGTCGATGAGCCCGTTGGTGGTGTTGATGCTCATGAAGATGTCGGGAGTTCCGCGATCCTGCGCCTTGCCCGGATCGTGATGCACGTCCTCGAAATCCTGAGAAGCGATCGCCGTGGCGACGATGAGCGTTCGGTCCAACGGCAGTTCGAGGCTGGGAAGGGTCGAACCTACCTCGTAATCAGAAAGATTCGTCATTGCACCGATCCCCGTCGCCTCAGTTGCGGCAGCATCTCGCTGTGAGCGTGCTCGGAGAACGCCACTTCGAGTTCCATACCGAATTCGAGTTCCTCGTGATCGATGCCCGCGATGTCGGCAACCAGACGCGTGCCTTCTTCGAGATCGACGAGTCCGACGGCGAGCGGGTACTCGAAGGCAGGATCCTTCGGGTGATGAATGACCGTGAAGCTGTGCAACGTGCATCGCCGCGTGGATTCGACTGTGTCCCAACTGAACGAGCGGCATTCCGGGCAGGCGGGCGCTGGCGGGTGGCGCAGAGTCTTGCAATCCGCACACCGTTGGATCTCGAGGCGACCCTCTTTGGCCGCGGAGAAGAAGAAATCGTTGTCGTCGGTGACGGTGAGTCTCGGCACCGCGGTGTGGCGGGAGCCAGTCTCGCTCATGCGATTACCTCCTGGGCTTCTGGCTTGGTATCTGTCTGGGCATCTGGTTTGAATCTGAGCAGTCGAAAGCGCTCTTCGACCAGCGTCTTTCCGTCCTGGTCCACGTACTTCTTGAACAGAGTGATGAAGCACCCGTGACCGAGAGCCGTCTGTTTGAACGGTGAGATCGCTTCGATGGTGAAATATGCGGTGACGTGGTCTCCGGGACTCAACTCCGCGAAATACTCCTGCTCGACGTTGGTCGCGACTACGGACGTGTAGCCGGCCTCGTCCAACAGCCCGAGTAGTCGTGAATAGGCGAAATCCTCGGAGGCTCCGTCGGCGCGAAGTTGTTGGACCTGCCGATAGCGGCGGTAGCCCGCCATCACCCAGGTCGAGATCATGGCGGGTGGGCAGACGACGTCTCGACGGCCAGTGCTGCGAGCAGCGTCGGCGTCGACGTAGATCGAGTTGCGGTCGTCGTGTGCCTCGACCCAGTTGCGGATCATCGCCTCGTTGACGGCGTAGCGGGCGACGCGGGGTGGTTCAGCCTCTGCGCCGATGAAATTCGGAAACTGCGTCTGCAGGCTCTGCACTGAAATCCTCCGTGAACGAAAGTTGAGCAAGCGCTTGATTTTGAAGTTAGCATAGGAATCCGGAAGTGGAAACACGCGATCTCACCGACGAATTGGTTCGAGCCGGAGCCATCAGGCAGGATTGCGCTACGTTCGACGCCGGCAGCCCGGCACCCGCGAAACCCTGCCCTGAGCAGGACCGACAACCAGTGGAGATTTCAGTGGCATCACCAGATCGTCGGGAGAAGATCCTGGAGAGCTCAGCCGAGCTGTTCGCCAGGAAGGGTGTCGCCACCACGACCGTTCGCGAGATCGGCGACGCCGCTGGTGTGTTCTCGGGCAGCCTCTACCACTACTTCAAGTCGAAGAATGCGATAGTCGCCGAGCTCATGCGCGGCTTCATCACCGACATTCAACTCCGCTTCGATCAGGTGGAGAAGACGGCGAACGACCCCGAGGACGTCCTACGCGGCCTGATCCGCGAGACCCTGGTCGTCATCGAACTGCACCCGCACCCGACGGCGATCTACCAGAACGATCGGGCGTATCTACGCGACAACGATCTCCTGCAATCCGTCGACGGGCCTTCCCGCCAAGTCCGCGAGCACTGGATGAAAGCGATCGCCGAAGGCGTCGATCAGGGAATCTTCCGCAAAGACGTGGCCCCGGAGATTTTCTATCGATCGGTACGAGACACCCTGTGGTCGACCACGCATTGGCCGGACCGCCAGAAATACACCACCGAAGAGTTCGCGGATCTGATGATCACACTCTTCCTCTCGGGATTCAGGGTCGCCTGACGAGATCCGGCAGGTCCAGATGTTTCGGGGTTCGCCCCTGCGGCAACAGGATCGACACTGCGAACACGACCACGGCGCAGCCCGCGCACACCAGGTAGGCGACGGAGAATCCGGTCCACGACGTGGAATGTTCCGAACCGCTGATCACGAACGCGGCGAGGATCGTTGCCACCGTCGCGCTGCAGATCGTGCTTCCGGACGTCCGCAGAAGTGAGTTCACCCCGTTGGCTGCCGCCAGTCGCTGTCGAGGCACGGCAACCAGAATCAGCAGCGAGAGCGTGCTGTAGACGATGGCGGTCCCGACTGCTGTGATGCCCAGTGCTGCAACCACTCCCCACAGCGGCTTACCGGCAACGGCGTGAATCCCGTACCCGCCGGCGAGGAACACGGCACCGGTCAACATCGCGGTCCGTGAACCGAAGCGGTCGGTGATCCGCACCGCAACCGGTGAGAACAGCACCATCGCGATACTCGCCGGAATCTGGCAGAGCGCTGCTGCGATGATCGACAGGCCATACCCGGCGCCCGGCCCCTTCATCCCCTGGAGGAGTTGTGTAGTGATCAGTGTGTTCCCGAAAAATGCGAACCCGACCAGCAGAGCCGCCAGATGCGGGATCAACACCGCACGCTTCACGAGAGCACGGACGTCGACCAGCGGATTGACGTTGCGCCGCTGTTGAATTACCCAGAGCGTGAACAGCACCGCCGACGCGGCCAGCATGGAGATCACCGCTCCGCTGGTCCATCCCCAACTCGACCCCTGAGTGATCGGCACGAGCAGAGCGATCATCGCGGCGCTCAGACCGACAGCCCCGACGCCGTCGAATCTTCCCGACGGATTCGGCTCGGACTCTCGAATGAACAGCACCGCAGCAAGAGTCACGGACAGTCCGATGGCGGTGGTTACCCAGAACAGGACGTGCCAGTTCGAGTACTGCGCGATCATCGCAGAAAACGGTATGCCCAAAGCGGTTCCGACGCCGAGCGTCGAACTCATCATGGCCACTGCGCCGTTGACCTTGTTGCGTGGCAATTCGTCACGGAGCATGGAGATTCCGATGGGGATGACCGCCGACCCAGCTCCCTGCAACGCTCTCGCGAAGATGAGGACAGCGATGTCCGACGACAGCGCACACAACATCGAGCCGAGAGTCATCATCGAGAAGGCAACCAGAAGCATCTTCTTCTTGCCGAACATGTCGGCGAGCCGGCCGAAGATGGGAGTGACGACGGCGCCGACCAGCAGCGTGACGGTCACCAGCCAGGACACCGCCGTACGTCCAGCGCCGGTGAAGTGCGGCAACTCCGGCAGCAGTGGAACGATGACCGTCTGCAGAACAGCCTGGAACACGGCGGCGGCGACAACGATGGGAAAGAGGAAGCGGGAGCGCGGCTGCGCGAGACTCGCGTCGGGGGTGGTGGCTGCAGGCGTGCCCGGCGGACGGTCGAGCGTCGTCACCCCACACCGCCTGTTCCCACTTGGTAAATATCCGTTCACCTACATTAGGTGAACGGATATTTACCAAGCAAGAATTGTGATGCCGCTCACCCGTCGAGCAGCTTTTGGACAAGTGGTGCGTACAACGCAACCACTTCGTCCTGGGTGCCGGTGGCATGGCCGGCCATCATCCGTCGGCGCATGATCGCCACTCCGACCACCATCGACATCGCCAGTTCCGCGCGCAATCTCGCGTCGGGGCCGGACAGGCGAGCGGCGAGGGTGTCGATCATCTGCGTCGAATAGTTCTCGCGCAGCTTGCGGTTGCTCTCTTCACTGACGCCGCTCATGAACAACAAGCTCATGGACAGCGGCTTGTACGACTCCAACGGCTTGGTGAACAGCGAGACCATGCGCTCGCCGAGCGAGTCGTTCGGGGCGTCGAAGACCGTGACCGCCGCTGCCCGGAAGTCGACCAACTCGTCGTACAACTGCTCTTTGGAACCGAAGTACTTGATGATCAGCGGAGCGCTGACGCCTGCGTCTTCGGCGATGTCCTTGAGCGTGATTTCGCGGTACGGCCGAGTCGCGAATGCTTTCCCGGCCGACGCGATGATCTGCGCACGCGTCTGCTCGGACGTACGACGCACCTGCTGACCTTGCTCCGTGCCGCTCATCAAGCGTTCCGCGACAATTCACGACGGCCGGACAATGCCCGACCCAGCGTCAACTCGTCTGCGAATTCGAGATCGCCACCCATCGGAAGACCCGAGGCCAACCGAGACACCGTCAGCCCCGGAATGTCTCGCATCATGCGAACGAGATAGGTGGCTGTCGCCTCACCCTCCGTGTTGGGGTCGGTGGCGATGATGACCTCGGACACGTCGACGCCGTCCTCCTGATTTGCGATGCGAGCCAACAACTCCCGGATACGCAACTGGTCCGGCCCGATCCCCGAGAGCGGATTGAGCGCACCGCCGAGCACGTGGTAGCGACCCTTGAACTCACGGGTGCGTTCGACGGCCTGGACGTCCTTCGGTTCCTCCACGACGCAGATCACCGTGCGATCGCGACGTGCGTCGGCGCAGATGCGGCACTTCTCCTGATCGGACACAGTTCCGCACACCGTGCAGAACTGAACGCCGTCACGGATGCGCTGCAATGCATTTTTCAAACGGTCGATCTCGGGAGGCTCCACGGAGAGCAGGTGAAAAGCGATGCGTTGAGCGCTCTTCGGCCCGACTCCGGGAAGCTTCCCGAGTTCGTCGATCAGATCCTGAACCGGACCTTCGTACACGCGTTCTCGTTTCTAGAAGCCGGGGAGACCGGGAAGGCCTCCGCCGAGTCCGCCGGCCAACGGGCCGAGCTTCTCAGCAGCGACTTCCTGTGCTTTGCGCGAAGCGTCCTCGATCGCGCCGATCACCAGATCCTGCAGCGTCTCGACGTCTTCAGGGTCGACGACCTTGGGATCGATCTGCAGACCGACAACCTCGCCGGTGCCCTTGACCGTGGCGACAACCAGTCCGCCACCGGCCTGACCGGTCACTTCGGCCTGAGCCATTTCCTGCTGCGCCGCCATCAATTGCTGCTGCATCTGCTGAGCCTGAGCCAACAGAGCAGACATGTCGGGTGCTCCACCTGGTTGCACGAGCGGTCCTTTCTACAGAGTTATCCCCACCAGCGTAGTCGGTGCGCGCTACCGTGAGCGGGTGCGCCGGAACCAGTCAGACACCGTAAAACCGTCAGGTAGGTCAAACATGGCATCACGTGTGTTCCGCTCCACTGCCCTGATCGCCGTGGTCGGGGCTGGGCTTCTGAGCGCTGCGTGCACGATTCCGACCGAGACTGCCGAGGCCACGACTTCGGTCGAGGTGTCTCCGCTCAGCACTGTGGCCGCTGACGTCCCCGCTGCGCTCACCGGCAAGGTCGTCTTCCTTGATCCCGGGCACAGCGGGGCGAACGACGACAGCATCAACACCCAGGTCCCCACGGGCCGCGGCGGCACCAAGAACTGCCAGACCACCGGCACCAACACCGATGCCGGGTTCCCCGAGCACACCTTCAACTGGGAAGTCGCGAGCCTGGTCAAGGGCGAACTCGAAGGCCAAGGCGCAACCGTCGTCCTGAGTCGACCCGATGACGTCAGCGTCGGATCATGCGTCGACGCACGTGCCGAAGCTGCCAATTCCTCCGGCGCCGACGTAGTGGTGAGCATTCACGCGGACGGCGCAGCAGCGGGGGCCGAGGGCTTCCATGTCTGCTACTCCGCGCCCCCGCTGAATACGGTGCAGGCCGGCCCGTCCGTCGCCTTTGCCGAAACCATGCGCGACTCACTCGTCACCGCCGGGCTCACCCCGTCGACCTACATCGGTGACGACGGGTTGGCGCCACGCGCCGATCTGACGGGTCTCAATCTGTCGCAGCGGCCGTCGATTCTGGTCGAACTCGGCAACATGCGAAATGCCGACGAGGCAGCGCGCATGACGAGCCCGGACGGTCAGCAGGAGTATGCAGCCGCCGTCACCAGCGGAGTCACGGCCTTCCTGACAACCCCCTGACCTGGCTTCTGTGGAGAAATCCCGATTGTCCACAGGAAACTCGGCACCGTCCCGCTAGCCAGCTCACCTGGATACGGTTCTGCCATGGGGCCGATACTTCAGGTAGATTTCGCTGCTCTGCAGCAACTTTCAGCTGATCTGTCTCGAATTGCGGATCAGATCTCGGGGATCGATTCCGTCGGCCCGATTTTCGAAGCCGCGGCGGCCCTGAATTCGTCCGCTGTCGCGGCTGTGTCGACTGGGAATGCAGGCGTCATCGCCGACGCGTACCGGCACCTGGCTACGCAATTGGGACTCATGGCGTCGGGAACTGCTGCCGCAGCACGTCTGTACGACGCTGCCGAGGGCGAAGTGGTGTCCGAACTGCGCGGAGCCTACTGATGCGGCCCACCGTCTCTCAGCTTCGAACGTGGTCACCGGAGAAATTGCGCACGAGCGCTTCGGAACTGATCGACATCGACCGGCAGATCGAAGTTCTCGGCAATGACGCCGGACGCAGCATCGACGCCGTCCGCGAATTCTGGCAGGGACAAGCGTCGAGCGCGGCGGCAGTGCAGTGGTCTGGCATCTCGCTTTCCTCGTCGCGGCTGTCGATTGCCGTTCGCGTAGTTGCGGATCTGTATGGCAGAGCAGCCAATACGATCGGGGCAGCGCGAAAATCAATTCTGGACCTGGTCGAGGAGGCGACTCTCGAACACGGCTTGACGGTGTCAGACAGTGGAGCTGTATCGGCACCTGAGACGAAGCAGCCCTGGAATCTGGCCGACGTCATGCAAGATTCCGAAAATGCCACGGCTGCACAGATTTTTCAGCAAAAGATCTCCACTGCATTGACGGCACTCGACGACGAAGACAACCGGGCCGCGACTGCTCTGGGTGAGGCATTCCGGGAGATCGGATCACTCCTTGGTAATCAGACTGATCGCCTCAACCGCACTGTCGTCGACATCATCGATGGGAGGTCGACACTCCCCGGGACACCAACGGAGCTACACCGACTGTGGGAATCGCTCACTCCCAGCGAGAAAGACGCGTTGGCGAGGTGGGATCCGTCCATCGGTAGCCGCGACGGCCTTCCCGCTCTAGACCGGGACTACTACAACCGGCGGTACCTCTCTGCGCTCGAGCAGTTGCCGGATCGAACGGTAGCTGCCGGATACACGGCCGTGCGCGGCGAACTGCGACCGGACACGTTCCTTCTCTCGGTCACGGATGGGCACGCCGTAGTGGCAGTCGGTAATCCCGATGCCGCCGACAACGTCGCAACACTGGTTCCCGGAACCGGCTCCGGGCTGTCGGGCGTCGGCGGAGATCTGCAACGAACCAAGGCCATGTACGACGCGGCGGTGAGGGCGGCGCCAACGGAAGCCACATCAGTGATCCTGTGGTCCGGATACGACGCTCCCCCAGGCATTCCCGATGCAGCCTCGGATCGGTACGCCAACTCCGCGGCGCCGAGGCTGGACAGCTTCCAGGACGGGTTACGAACCTCGCATGACGGTCAGCCGTCGCACAACGTGGTGATCGGTCATTCCTACGGCAGCACCGTCGTCGGTGCTGCGACTACCCGTGGCGCTTCTCTCGACGTCGACGAACTGGTTTTTGTCGCAAGCCCGGGCGTCGATGTCGAGCGCGTGAACGAACTGAGCCTGGACGGCGTCGACTCGGACGAGGTGGCGCGCCATGTTCATTCGACGACGGCCTTCTGGGATCCGGTCCAATTGATCCCCAAGATCCTCGGACTCCACGGGTTCGACCCGTCGGATCCGGAATTCGGCGCGCAGATATTCGCCGGATCACCCGGGCAGCCTGGGTTCGGAGTTCACAGCGACTACTGGGAAAGCGGAAACCCCGCACTCACCGAATTGGCGCGGATCATTACCGGCCCATGAAAGAAGGCGCCGTACCGGTGAAGGTACGACGCCATCTCGGTGATGCAGGATCAGTTAGACGAGTTCGCGCTTGAGGTTGTCCAGGACCTGGGCCTGGATGCGCTGCAGACCCTTCGGGGCGAACGTGCGCTCGAAGAAACCGCCGATACCGGTGGCACCCTGCCACTGGGTGAGCGTCGTCACCGTCGTTCCGGTGCCGTTAGGGGCAACGGTCCAGGTGGTGACGAGACTGGAGTTCGCGTCCTTCTCGGTGATGACGTTGCCGTCGACCGTAACGGTGGCCTTGACGTTGCGCGAGCGCTTTTCCGTCGCCTTCAGCGTCCACTGCGCGACGGTGCCGTCACCCTGGCCGCCTTCGACGACCTTGTAGTCGAGGTACTGCTCGGACAGAATCCGCGGGCGAACCGTCTCGTAGTCCGCGAGCGCCGCGAGCACCTTGTCGGGTGCTGCTGTGACGACTATCGAACTCATTGCATTGACCTGACCCATATGCCCTACGTCTCCTTGCTCGACCAACGCGGCTCGATACCGCGAATGACTACCCGAATCCGCACCTCGAACTGCGCAGATATTCCTTTCCATACTGCCTGCTGCGCCCGGGTATCTCGACCATCTACCCATTCCGTGTGAGCTGGTTCACCACTCGGAGCATTTACCGAGTTCGATTGCAACAACTCGATCAAATTCGGGCATTAATACCCCTCCGGATAGCTTGCACACGCAACTACCGATAGCGTCAGGGTGTGACTCTCTCGTTCAATGGGGTAGTTCAGAAGTTAGATCGAATCCGGACAAAGCAAGGCCCGGGTTCCGATGCTGCGCGTGAAATGGGGTTCGAGCAGCACAGAGAAGGCGTCGAACGCCTACTCGCGTCATACCGCGCCATTCCCGCCGATGCTTCTGTACGCCTGGCAAAGAAGACATCCAATCTGTTCCGCGCTCGCGCCAAGACGTCGGCCCCCGGCCTCGACGTCAGCGGTCTGGCAGGTGTCATCGCCGTCGATGCGCAGGCGCACACAGCCGACGTCGCCGGCATGTGCACCTACGAAGACCTCGTCGACGCGACACTGCCCTACGGTCTGGCGCCAATGGTCGTACCTCAACTCAAGACCATCACCCTGGGCGGTGCGGTGACGGGCCTGGGCATCGAGTCCACCTCGTTCCGCAACGGCCTGCCACACGAGTCGGTGCTCGAAATCGACGTACTGACCGGCAGCGGCGAGATCATCACCGCAACGCCGGACGGCGAACACGCCGAACTGTTCTTCGGTTTCCCCAATTCCTACGGCACACTTGGCTATTCGACGCGATTGAAGATCGCACTCGAACCCGTCAAGAAGTACGTCGCCCTGCGTCACGTGCGCTTCGATTCGTTGAAGAAGCTCGAAGAAACGATGGATCGCATCGTCACCGAGCGCGAGTACGACGGGATCGCCGTCGACTATCTCGACGGGGTGGTCTTCACCGATTCCGAGAGCTACCTCACACTCGGCGTACAAACCGACGAGGAAGGTCCGGTCAGCGATTACACCGACCAGGACATCTTCTACCGGTCGATCCAGCATCCGTCACTCACACAGCCCAAGACGGATCGCTTGACCATTCGGGACTACCTGTGGCGCTGGGACACCGACTGGTTCTGGTGCTCACGGGCTTTCGGTGCACAGAACCCGAAGATTCGACGCTTCTGGCCCAAGCAGTACCTGCGCAGCAGCTTCTACTGGAAGCTGATCGCCCTCGACCACAAGTACGACATCGGAGATCGCCTCGAAAAGCGCAAGGGCAAGCCCCCGCGCGAACGCGTCGTCCAGGACGTCGAGGTACCCATCGAACGAACCGCGGACTTCGTCTCTTGGTTCCTCGAGGAAATTCCGATCGAACCACTGTGGTTGTGCCCGTTGCGTCTTCGTGAGCCCAGCCCGGCCGCTGCCTCAGCTTCTCGGCCGTGGCCCCTCTACCCCCTCGAACCCAAGCGCACCTACGTCAACATCGGCTTCTGGTCTTCGGTGCCGATCGTTCCCGGCGAGCGCGAGGGGGCAGCAAATCGACTGATCGAAGAAAAGGTCAGCGATTTCGACGGACACAAATCGCTCTACTCCGACTCCTACTACTCGAAGGAAGACTTCGAGGAGCTGTACTACGGCGGCGACCGGTACATCGGACTCAAGGAACGCTACGACCCGAAATCCCGTTTATTGGATCTATTCTCTAAGGCGGTGCAACGTAAATGACCACGTTCAAAGACTCCAAAAGCCAGGACAAGCTCTCTATTGCCGAGATTCTCGAGACGCTTTCCGACGGCATGCTGCCGCTTCGATTCACCGCGTACGACGGCAGCACCGCCGGTCCCGAAGATGCCGACTACGGACTGCACCTCAAGTCGACTCGCGGAACCACTTATCTCGCAACGGCGCCCGGCGACCTCGGCATGGCCCGCGCGTACGTCTCCGGCGATCTCGAAGCCGAGGGTGTTCACCCCGGTGATCCGTACGAGATCCTGCGCATCATGGGTGACGAACTCCACCTCAAGCGCCCGTCGGCACTGACACTCGCCAGCATCACCCGCTCACTGGGCTGGGATCTGTTGCGGCCCATCGCCCCGCCGCCCCAGGAACACCTTCCTCGCTGGCGTCGCGTCGCAGAAGGACTGCGTCACTCCAAGACTCGTGACGCCGAAGTCATCCATCACCATTACGACGTCTCCAACACCTTCTACGAGTACGTCCTCGGCCCGTCCATGACGTACACCTGTGCCGCCTACGACAATGCGGAACAGACGCTCGAAGAAGCCCAGGAGAACAAGTACCGCCTGGTGTTCGAGAAGCTCGGACTCCAGAAGGGTGATCGACTTCTCGACATCGGTTGCGGCTGGGGCTCGATGGTTCGCTACGCGGCCCGACGCGGCGTCAAGGTGATCGGCGTGACTCTCTCACGCGAGCAAGCGGATTGGGCACAGAAGGCCATCGAGGACGAGGGCCTCGCCGATCTCGCCCAGGTCCGTTTCTCCGACTACCGCGACGTGGCCGAAACCGGATTCGACGCAGTGTCCTCCATCGGCCTGACCGAGCACATCGGCGTCGGAAACTACCCGGCGTACTTCGAGTTCCTCAAGGGCAAGCTGCGTGAAGGTGGGCGTCTGCTCAACCACTGCATCACCCGTCCGGACAACCGAAGCAGTGCCAAGGCAGGCGGATTCATCGACCGGTACGTCTTCCCCGACGGGGAGCTCACCGGTTCGGGTCGCATCATCTCCGAGATCCAGAACGTCGGTCTCGAGGTGCGCCACGAGGAGAACCTGCGCGAGCACTACGCACTGACGCTCGCCGGATGGTGCCAGAATCTCGTCGACAACTGGGACGCCTGCGTCGCCGAGGTCGGCGAGGGAACCGCACGCGTCTGGGGCCTGTACATGGCCGGCTCACGACTCGGGTTCGAGCGCAACGTCGTTCAGCTGCACCAGGTTCTGGCCGTCAAGCTCGGCCCCAAGGGTGAGGCGCATGTGCCGCTTCGCCCGTGGTGGAAGGCCTAGGGGCAAAGCCCCTGTGCGCCTTTTTGGTAGTCGGCACTACCAAAAAGGCGCACAGGTGCCGCAGGCACCCGACTGCGTCCTCACCCAGCCTCCCCGCCGCAAGACCGTCTCCACCTCGTGCGCAACCTGGCACGGGGTCTTCATCACCTCGTCGAATCCGTAGACCAACCGCGGACGACCTGCCAGCTCTGCCGCATTGTCACGGCGGCGATCACGAAATGCCACTTCTGCCATGGAATGCGCCCACCGACCGTCGAGACGCACGATCAGCGGCACACTGACTTCGCTGTAGTCGCAATCCTCGTACAGCGTGCGGCCGTCGACGCGGACCGGAGACTGGCGTCTGGCCGACGGCAACCCGTGCGCCTGCTCCACGTCGACCGCATAGTGGTATTCGAGCGTTGACTGCACCCCGTCTGCCAGGAGTCGTACCGCATCGGAAAGCGCACCCTTGAATCGATGTGGTGTTCGTTCGTCAATCCGACGACGCACATCGTTCAACGGAATTCGCGCATTTGTCACTGTGGTGATGAGTGAAACGTAGGCGCTTCGCGCTGTGGATTCGGCGGTCGCAAGATCAATCGCGGTATCCGCCCGCGACGTTCGAGGTATGACTGACGGCACGCCGATGTATCGGTGGGCTCGGGATCGGTGGACGACTACCCCAGGGTGAACCACGCCACCCACTCTGACAAGTGCACCCGACGTTCGCGCTGGAACTCGGCGGATTGTCGCGGACTGACAGCGAGCCGACTTGCCGTATGGCACGGTGACATGGACTGGCTTGTCTGCGTCGATGCGACGCATTCCCCATTCCTCAGCTGCAGTGTCGTGGCTCAGAATCGCTTGCGGGCCACCATAAAGCCAAGCGGCGTTCAAGATCATTTCTCTGGTGAGCGGGCCAGCGGTCACTGCATACACGCCTTGTAGAACGCGCTGCCATTCGCCGCGGTCCAGAAAGTTCCGCAGCATCCCTCGGTTGTACCCGAATGACGAGAGTTGCTGTTGCCGTACCAGACCGGATTGCGCATCGAGAATCCGGAGAAACTCGCTTCCACCATGAGACGTAGTCATGGCACCAAGCGTCAGGCCGAACTCCGACAGGACTGACGTGAAATTCGCTGTCGGAGTTCGTCTGTGGATAACTCACCAGCTGGGGATAAACCCCTGTGCGCCTTTTTGGTAGCCGTAACTACCAAAAAGGCGCACGGGGGCTATGCCCCTAGCGAAGCCGGCGGGGTGAACCGCGGGCCGTACTGCGCAGCGAGTTCCTTTGCACGAGCGACGAAGCCGGCCGTGCCGCCCTCGTAACCGACGATGAACTGGTGAACGCCACCGGTCCAGGCCGGGAATCCGATACCCATGATGGAGCCGATGTTGGCGTCCGCCGTGGTGATCAGGACGTTCTCGTCGAAGCACTTCTGCGTCTCGATCGCCTCGATGAACAGCATGCGGTCGATGAGGTCCTGGATCGGAGCATCGGAGGTTCCGGAGTTGAAGTTCTCGCGGAGTCCGGACCACAGGCCGGTGCGCTTGCCCTCGGCGTAATCGTAGAAGCCGGCTCCACCGAGCTTGCCCTTACGATCGAACTTCTCGACGAGGGTGTTGATGACCTCGCCGGCCGGATCTGCCGGCAGTTCCTTGCCCTCGGCCTTGGCGGCGTCGGCAGATTCCTTGCGGATCTTCTGCATGAGGGTGAGGTTGAGCTCATCCGAAAGCTGAAGCGGCGCAGCCGGGTAACCGGCCTGCATACCGGCCTGCTCGATGGTGGCGGGCTCGACGCCCTCGGCGAGCATGCCGATGGCCTCGTTGATGAAGGTTCCGATGACACGCGAGGTGAAGAAGCCACGCGAGTCGTTGACCACGATCGGCGTCTTGCGGATCGCCTGGACGTAGTCGAACACGCGAGCCAGAGTCTCGTCGGAGGTCTTCTCACCGCGGATGATCTCCACCAGCGGCATCTTGTCGACGGGCGAGAAGAAGTGGATGCCGATGAAGTCTTCCTGACGCTTCACGCCGGTGGCGAGACCCGTGATGGGCAGCGTCGAGGTGTTCGAGCCCAGCAGCGCCTTGGGATCGACGATCTCCTCGATCTCCTGGAACACCTTGTGCTTGAGTTCCTGGCTCTCGAAGACTGCTTCGATGACGAAGTCGACGCCGGCGAAATCTGCCGGGTCAGCCGTCGGGGTGATCTTGGCGAGGAGTGCGTCGGACTTCTCCTGCGTGGTCTTGCCGCGCGAGAGCGCCTTGGCCTCAATGCCTTCGGCGTACGCCTTGCCCTTGTTGGCAGCCTCGATGCTGACGTCCTTGAGGACGACGTCGAAGCCGGCCTTCGCGGAGACGTACGCGATGCCCGCGCCCATCATGCCTGCGCCGAGGACGCCGACCTTCTTGATGGTGGACTTCTCGATGCCTGCCGGACGTGAACCGCCGCCGTTGATCGACTGCAGGTCGAAGAAGAACGCCTGGATCATGTTCTTCGCGACGCGGCCGGTCACCAGCGAGGTGAAGTAGCGAGCCTCGATGAGCAGCGCGTTGTCGATATCGACCTGCGAACCCTCGACGGCTGCGGCCATGATGGCGCGCGGAGCCGGCATCGGAGCACCCTTGAGCTGCTTACGCAGGTTCGCGGGGAACGCCGGAAGGTTGGCAGCGAATGCCGGAGTGGACGGAGTTCCGCCAGGGATCTTGTAGCCCTTGACATCCCACGGCTGAACGCCGCCTTCGGGGTTGGCCTTGATCCATGCCTTCGCAGCCGGAACCAGTTCTTCTACCGAGCCGACGACCTCGTCGATGAGGCCGACTTCCTTGGCCTGAACGGGTCCACGCTGCTGCCCCTGGAGCAGGACGCCCATGAGCGCGTTCTGCAGACCGAGCATCCGCACGGTGCGCACGACGCCGCCGCCACCGGGCAGCAGGCCGAGGGTGACCTCGGGCAGGCCGATCTTGACGCCCTTGACGTCTGCCGCGATGCGGTGGTGGGTCGCGAGAGCGATCTCGAGACCGCCGCCGAGCGCCGCGCCGTTGATGGCGGCGACGACCGGCTTGCCGAGAGTTTCGAGACGACGCAGGTCTGCCTTGATCTCGACGCTGTGGTTGTAGATCTCCTCGGCCTGCTCGGGGCCGACCTTGATCATGTTCTTGAGGTCGCCACCGGCGAAGAATGTCTTCTTGCCGGAAGTGATGACGGCACCGGTGATGGAGTCCTTCTCGGCGACCAGACGGTCGACGGTGGCCTTCATCGACGCGATGTACGCGTCGTTCATTGTGTTTGCGCCCTGGTTGGGATCGTTGATGGTGAGCACGACGATGCCGTCGGCGTCCTGGTCCCAGTTGATGATGTTCTGATCAGTCACTTTGCTTGACTCCTGGTAAGCCTCGTTGGAAGGACGGACGCCGCGTCAGACGCGCTCGATGATGGTGGCAACGCCCATACCGCCGCCGATGCACAGGGTGATGAGGGCGCGCTTGCCGCCACGACGCTCGAGCTCGTCGACCATCGTTCCGGTGATCATCGCGCCGGTTGCACCGAGCGGGTGACCCATGGCGATCGCGCCACCGTTGACGTTGAGCTTCTCGTCCGGGATGTTCAGGTCCTTCTGGAACTTCAGGACGACGGAAGCGAATGCCTCGTTGATCTCGAAGAGGTCGATGTCGTCGACTGTCAGGCCGGCAGCTGCCAGAACCTTCTTCGACGCCGGCGTCGGGCCGGTGAGCATGATGGTGGAGTCGGCGCCGCTGGTGGCGGTGGCGACGACGCGAGCGCGCGGCGTGAGACCCATGTCCTTGCCGGCCTGCTCGCTACCGACGAGCACGAGGGCAGCGCCGTCGACGATTCCCGAGCTGTTGCCGCCGTGGTGAACGTGGTTGATCTTCTCGACCCAGTGGTACTTCTGCAGCGACACGGCGTCGAATCCGCCGATTTCACCGATCACACCGAACGCGGGAGCCAAGCCGGCGAGGTTCTCTGCCGTGGTGCCCGGACGCATGTGCTCGTCGTTGTCGAGGATGGTGATGCCGTTGATGTCCTTGACCGGCACTACCGACTTGGCGAAGTATCCGCCGGTCCACGCCTTGGCGGCGAGGTCCTGCGAGCGCACGGCGTATGCGTCGACGTCGTCACGCGAGAAGCCCTCGATGGTGGCGATGAGGTCTGCGCCGACGCCCTGCGGCACGAAGTAGTTGTCGTAGTTGGTGGCGGGGTCGAGTGCCCACGGTCCACCGTCGGATCCCATCGGAACGCGGGACATCGACTCGACGCCACCGGCAATCACCAGTTCGTCCCAGCCGGACCGAACCTTCTGAGCAGCCATGTTCACGGCCTCGAGGCCGGAAGCGCAGAAACGGTTGAGCTGAACGCCACCGACGGTGTCGGGCAGTCCCGCATCGTTGACTGCAACGCGGGCGATGTCCATTCCCTGATCGCCAACGGGGGTGACGACGCCCAGGATGAGGTCGGAGATCCGGTCCTCGTCGAGGTCGGGAAAGCGCACGCGCAGTTCCTGGATCAGACCCGTGACCAGCGAGATCGGCTTGACCGAGTGCAACGACCCGGTCTTCTTGCCGCGGCCTCGCGGGGTACGGATGGCTTCATAAATGAATGCCTCTGTGGTCACTGTGAGGTGTTCCTTCCGTGTAATTCGTCGAACCGGTCTGCAGATCGTCCGCGCCACCTTCGGTGGTGGCGCATGGCCGAGGTACAGACCTCAGCCCTTTCACTGTAGAACGTGTTCCAAATTCATGGGAAGGACCGAAGCGATCCTGCTAGGTGACCGAGGTGATCAGGTGCGCGAACGCCTGCCCGCTTCGGTTCATTTCGAGAGCGCCCCCGGAAGCACTCACGGCACGATGCGATACGGCAACATCATGTCGTGATCTTCGTGATCGAGTAGATGGCAATGCCACACGTATCCCTGGAGTCGACCAGAATCAGCCATATCGTGGCGCCCGCCGCCCGTCATCCCACTACCCGTCATCACACCGCTCGGAAGACGATCGAACATCGCGTCGGGATCGAAACCCAGCTCATCCGCGGTGGGGAATCGCACGATGATCCGGGTGACGGTGCCGCCGTCCACCCTGACGGTGTCCTTCATCCCCGCTTCCCACGGCGCCGGCGCGATCATCGGCCCCGCCTCGAACCCGTCGGGCGACGGAGTCCACTTGTTGCCGATCACCGGCTGCGGATGGCGGATCAAGTACTCCAGCGTCCGCATCGGTGTTCTGCCGAGAATCCGGAAATTCACCAAGTGCAGGTGTATCGGATGCGGGTCCGGCGTGGTGTTGACGATGTTCCACTGCTCGACGGTGCCTTGCCGCGGCCTCTCGACGTCCGTGGTGCTGAACGTCAGGTTGTTCAACGTCATCTGAGCCGGTGGATTCCGCAGTTCCAGTTGCTGGCTCACCGTCACCGTGCGAATTACCGTCGGCTGCTCCAACGGGGCGAGAACGTCACGTTGTCGGCGCCCACCGCGCAGTTGCGACGGAACACCACCGGTGAATCCGCGCCTGGCGTCACCGCGGAACCGGCAGAACAGCGGCATAGTCACTTCACCGATGACAGCGGCGGGCAGCGGGGGCGCCTCGTCGTTGCGAAGCTCCACCGTCGAACCCTCCGACAGTCCGGTGAAATCGACGAGGAGGTCGTACCGCTCCCCCGGTGCGCAGCGGAAGGCATTGACCGCGACGGGTGCGTCGAGCATTCCGGCGTCGTTGCCGATGACCCAGAACGTCATCATGTTCGAGAAGTGAAGATTCCACACACTTGCCGACGACGCATTGACGATGCGGAAGCGGTAAAGGCCCCGAGCCACGGACAGTTCCGGCCACACCTTGCCGTTGACCAAGCCGACGTCGCCCACCGCGCCGCCTTCCCACGATCCTTCCGGGATCAAGATGGTGGATCGGCCGTTCTGGGCGCCTGTCGGCGTGAAGATCTTCTCCTGCAGGATCAACGGGATCTCGAATTCCTCGGCCGGCAACCCCAACGGATTTCCCAGTTTGCCGGTGTCGAATTCATCCCTGATCAGATAGTTGCCGATCAGACCGGCGTAGACGTTGAGCCGGGTGATGCCCATCGCATGATCGTGATACCAGAGGTGGGCGGCTTCCTGACCGTGCAAAAAGTGATGCATCGCAGCCTGTCCCGGCATCACCAGCAGTTCCGGGTGGCCGTCGCTCTCAGGTGAAGTGACTCCACCGTGCAAGTGCAACGACGTCGGCGGGTGCGCACGAAAGTCGGCCTGCATTCCGTGCAGCGTCATATCCATGTCCGCTGCCAACGGATGTCCGGTCAGATCGTTCTCGAACGTCAACATGATCGGCTCGCCGGAATGCGCCTCGACGGTAGGGCCCAGATAACCGCCACCGATCTCTCCGCTGCGGTACGACAGTGCCGGGGACGGGGGAAAATCCCGATGAAAGGCATGTTGCCCCACTTGCGCTGTCAGTGTGATCTCGTTTCCGGAAAGCGTTGACAACGAATGTAGTTCGTCACAGAACGGCTCGAACTCCGGCGAATGAAAAATCAACGGAGACTCGATATCCACACTCCCCGCCGGAGCAGCACCTGCCTTTGCACCCAAAGCAACAGCCGCTGTGCCGACTACCGACCCTTTCAGAACCGATCTTCTGGAAACCCCGATACCCATACATTCCCCTCCCCATCGAAACGGGTTGCGTTCTCCCGCAAGGAAAACGCAACCCGTCTCTCCACTTCGATCTCGGAAAATCCCCCGTCTACTTTCCGTCGATCGCCTCCAGCACCGAATCGATCAGCGACTGTGGAAGTTTCGACGGCGGAGAGATTTCCAGTTCTCCCGGAGCGCCCGGCATCGTCCAGACAGTTCTGTGCCGAGCGATCGCGAGCTTCTCCCGTGATCCGTCCTCATTGACCTTGAAGTACTCGAACTCGAGGTCGATCCCCCTCTCGTAGAGGGCAGACAAGGACATCGTGACCAGGACGTCGTCGAACGGCATGACCTCGCGCAGATGCTCAACCCTGGTGTGCACACAACGAAGTTCCCCGAGAGCGCCTCTGGCCGCCATGGCCTCACGCTGAGAACGGACCAGGAACTTGTCCCGAACCCTCGACTGCCAGATGTAATAGTTGCCGAAGTAGATGTTGCCCACGACGTTTCCGTCCTGCAACGTCGTCGAGAACACCTCGGATTCGAGCAGGTACGGATTGCGCGGCACCATCGGAGCCGAGCGGATCACGGAACCACGATCGACGTTCTTCGGTTCGGTGGGAACAGCGATGTTCTTCGTCCCCGTCGGAATCGTCATCGGCTCGATGAAATCGTGGAAGTACTGCGGCATCGGCCGTGCCGCCACCACACCGTGGGAGAGGATTTCCACCCACGTCGTCTGCATCGCACTCCACCCGATGTGAGTGCGCGTCTCGCCGTCGACCCGGCACCATTCGACATGCAGATTGGTGGTTGCCCGATCCGGACCGGTGAGCTCGGTGATCCAGATCGTCCCCTCGACAATCTCGTCGGTGTACAGGTTCGCATCGATGAACACCTCGGAGTTGTTGGTCACCATGCCCCAACGACCCGTCGCCATGTCCTCCACGATCTGCTTCGAGATCGGTCCGGTTCCCCTCTCTCGCAAAGCGCCCAACCACAGCGCGAAGCTCGCGAACCCCACTGATCCACCGACGTTGCACGCGTCCCGGAACCCGACGGGGAACCGGATCGACACCGCCGGATAGCCGCTCCGGGCCACCACATGCACGTCGGAGCCGTAGGCCATCGGATCGAACTGCGCGAGAGACTTCGCCGACAACGGTCCGGAGTCGAACTGCGGTGCCGGGTCCTGCGCCGGTTCCTCCGCATCCTCCTCATGAGTCACAAACGCGAGAATCCGCTCCTCGTTGTCCGTCAACAGAGCTGGAAAAGTCAGAACCACCACGCTTCCCTCTGCGCCGCCGCGGAAGGTCACTGCGTCGTCCTCCCTGGCGCCCATCGCCAGAGAAACCGACATCTGCCCCGTGGCCTTTCGGATCGCCTCGGCCGCCGCCCACAGCCTGGTTCCCGCACGATCGAGTGATTCGCCGCCTGCGATCAACTCGTCCAGCAGCGGAATCCGCGCCGAACCCAGAAGCGCCTTCCACTGCACGGCGGTTCGGGAGCGAATCGGTTCGATGTCACACCCCTGAGGCCAGTCGCCGGCCGAACTGAGTGACTTGCTGCCGTCGTGCGAGAACGAGACATCCACAGAGGGCGGAATATCACCGACGACGACGGGCTTTCCGGTTTCCTGCCATTCGATGGCAAAGGCATTACTCATTTGATCACCACATCCTCATCGAGATGAATGTTCACGGCCGCCTCGGCGATCGGTTTCTCCTGCTCGTGGCGTTCCGACTTGGTCAACTCGTGAATCCCCGGGGTATGCGCGACCACAACCCGCGGGCTCTTCACTCCCAACGCCCGGCTGTGTTGCGCGAGCTTGTCGAGAATGATCTGTGCGTCGCGCGCAGTCGGATCCGCGATTTCCTCAGCTGTAGGACGGCTTTCGTCGTGGGAGAGAATCTGGGAGCGATATCCCTCGAGCTGCATCACCACTCGTCCGTCCTTCACCACCGCCACGTCGGCTTGCATGTGGGTCTCTGTCTGCACCTTGTCGTAGGCGTACGCGGTGAACGAACGAGCCTCGAATCGTCCGTCGTACATGTCGATTCGCGCAATGTTGACCGGAAGGCAGATCTCCCGCGGAACCATGATCTGACCCGATTGGAGCAGGGAATCGAGGAAGTAGGGATCACCGAGGAGGTGCTGCTTACGGTCGGCTCGCGAAATAGCGCTGAAGAGAATGTGCTCGGAATCGAGGCTCGAGATCTCTTCGAGTCGGCGGAAATCGCCCTCCTGGAACAGCAACCACGAGTAGAGATCGTCCAACGGATCGATGTCGAGCACCGGTCGCGGCAACTCCTTCTCGAACTCCGGCAGTGTTTCGTCCAGCCCGAAGATGAAGTCGGCCGAGAAATGGGGCCGTCCGTACCCGGTCCGTTCGGTGCCGATCGTGACATGCACCCGCGTTCCTGCAGCATCACGATCCTGCTCCACGACGCTTGCCTTGATCTCGACTCTGGTGCCCTCGACCGTGTCGACGACGATCGGTCGATCCAGCTTGATGTCGTCGATGCGGACGCGGCCCAGAGTCACGCGTCCGGTGACATAAGCCGCCGCCTGCGACATCGCCTCGAGTCCGAACACCGTCGGAAGCAGCGCCGATCCTTTCCAGACATGTTCTAGGACAAAAGGATCTGCCGAGGTGGACAACGTCGTCCGGGTAACCAGTTCTACCTGCGGCTCGATGGTCACCACTTGGTCGATGTACCGCGACACCGCCGGCAGAGCCGGTGCTGCCGGCGCCCAGGTGTCCAGACCGCCGAGTCGACTGGTCACGACGATACGACTCGCCTCGGGTCCGCTGTCGACCAGACGAAGGAAATGATCCACTCCCGCAGCCGTGGAAATCGGCATGACACCCATCTTCGCGAGGTGGTTGACACTGCCCATGCGGGCGCCCATGCCGGTCTCCCCCCACACGCTGTACGCGAGCGAGAACGTCCGAGTCTTCGGGTGCCCGGCGGCATACCGCATCACCATTTCGTCGAGAAGCTCGTTTCCGTATGCATACCAGCTGTTTCCGGGCATACCTGTGAATCCGATGATGGAGGAGAAGCCCACGAACAGCTTCAAGTCGCGATCAGCGAGCGCTTCGACAAAGTTGGCTGCGCCCAGGACCTTAGGTGCGACCTCCTTGAAAGCCGCAGCGCTGTCGACTCTCTCGAACCGCCGCGGAACATTCGCCCCCGCACCGTGGACAAACCCGGTGATCGGCCCAACCTCGACCTCGATCTGGGCGACGACGCCGGCCACCGCCGCAGCATCCGTGACGTTGCAGCGATAGTAGTGAGCGCTCAATCCGGCAGACGTGAAGTCCGCAAGAGTGGAAGCGATTTCGTCACCCGCTTGTCGCTGAGAGCTTCCGATCAGCACTAGTTCGGCGCCTGTCTTTCGACCGAGAGCCAGAGCGCATTGCGCCATGATGCCTTTCGCGCCACCGGTCACGACCACTACATCCGAACTCCCCAACCCGCTCTCGCGGACGGTGTAGTCGCTCGAGGCAAGAACCCGCGGTTGCAGTGCCGTGCGTCCCATCTCGGTGTCGTAAGTCGCGAACACATAGGATGCAACCGAATCCAACTCGGAGACGACGGTGGTTGCCACCACCGCGTCCGCAGTCGAGCCGTCGAATCCTATGACGCGGACATCCAGTTCGGGGCGCTCGTGATGCACCGAAGCGGCAAAAGCCGCCGCACTCGATACCGGCGCCGGATTGCCCAACTCGACATCGGTGAACTGAATCACTGCCAATGTGGTTCGTGCGCCTCCACTTTGCTGCGCCGGAACCATCTTGTACATGTGTTCGATCCCACGGCGCAAGCCGATTTCGGTGACGGAATCATCGGTCACACGCGGCATTACGGCAACCACGTGCTGTGCATTCGCAGGAGCGCCGTCGGAGAATGTGCGAATGTCGACCTGAGCACCACGCCCTCGTAGTTCGGATTCCAACCTTCCGACCAAACCGGCGTCGTCACCGATGACGACAAACGTCGTGTCCGTGAGGTCTCGGACTCCGTGCAACGCTGTCTCGCTCCGAACCTTTTCCAGGGTGTAATCGCGAACCCAGGTGAAGCTGTCGGCTGATAGACCCTTTGCCTTCACCGGCAGCGCCCGCGCAACCGGCTGCTGCTGCCCCGACTTCTCTTTCGCGGATCGATCGAGCACTTCGATCAGTTCACCCAGGCTGACGTTGACGAGTTCGGCCGGATCCAGATCACCCTGAACACCCAATCGCGTTGCCACAGTTGCTATCGCATCGGCAGCCTTGATCGAGTCCATGTTCAGGTCGTCGAGCAAGTGGAGATCCACATCGAGAGACTCCACCGGAAATCCGGTGTCCTCCGCGATTACCTCGAGCAGTATTCGCGACACGTCCGACTGCACCGAACTCGCTGCTGGAACGGCAGAACCGAGATTCGGTGATGCCGCAAGGATCAGCGATGCTGCTTCTCCGATCGTGGCATTGGCCAACTCGGCAGGGTCGAGGTCGACAACCTCGAACTGATGCGCAACCTTCGAAATAGCCTCTGCCGCACTGATCGAGTCGAGATTCAGATCATCGAGCAGACGCAGATCCGTCGTGATCGACTCGGCGGGGAATCCCGTCGTATCGGCGAGGATCCTGGTCAGCTCACTTTCCACGGACCCAGCGCCCGCGTCAGCCGGCTCTTCGACTACCGGAGCCGAAACCGGCGAAGGAGCTTTCGCTGCTACAGATTCGTGGCCGTTGGTGACTGCCCGCGAAGTCGGAGCAGATGGAGAAGACGGAGAAGTCGCTCCACTGCCTACATCAGCACGAATCACGTCGACGAGGAAGGTCCCGCGTCGGCTCAGGTAATCGGCCAGCGCCGCAGCCGGATCCCCGCCGGACGTACCAAGTGCGAGCGGTTCGGGAGCAGAGGTAACCGTCAGCTTCGCCTCGGCCAGGTTCTCGATGAACACCTTCTGATCGGCAGGAACGAATTCGCGCACGAACCGGCCGTCGAAAATTTCGTTCCAGCGGACCTGAGCGCCGTGGACGTACATCGCGGCCAGCGCGACGTTGAAGTCCTCGTCGCGTCCGGACTTGGACGCAACGGGGAAGCAGCGCACGCCGTCGGTCCCATTGATCGCCTTGGTGAGCCCGGTCAGCACACGGCCGGGTCCGACCTCGACGAGCAGGTCCACGTCCTGCGAGATTCCACTTACCGTCTTGACCCAGTCGACCGGTGAGACAACCTGTTTGGTGACCAATTCGCGAAGTGCCAGTGGCGTCTGTACGCGTTTCCCTTCGACGCAGGAATACACGGGGCAAGTCAACGAATCGACTTGCTCGTCAACGGGCGCAGTGGACTTCAGCTCCCGCTCGGCCTCGTTCATCATCTCGGAGTGGAAAGCATTCGACACGGCAAGCGCCTGAGCCGACACTCCGCGCGTCTTCGCGATGGCAACCACATCGTCGACCGCGTCTTTGGTGCCCGAAACCACGGTCTGTGTAGGCGTATTCAGATTCGCGACGGTCGCGTAACCCTTTGTTTCCGCAATGATCACCTCAGCCGTCGATCGGTCGCAGGTCAGGCTCGCCATCGCGCCGTTTCCACCACCACTGACAGCCATGGCCGCACCCTTCGCCGCAGCCAAGGTGATCAGCGTCTTCTGGTCGTAAGCTCCTGCCGCGTAGAGCGCGGTCAACTCGCCGAGACTGTGGCCGGCGACAGCACTGGGTGTGACACCCAATCGGCGGAGGTACTCGAACCAGAGCAGCGAAGCCAAAGCGACGGCAGGCTGGGTGAACTGCGTCTGGGCGAGATCCCGCTTCCACTTCGCCAATTCCGCAGCGTCAGCGCTCTTGACCGGGTTCCGCAGAATTCGAGGCGTGATCGCCTCCGCTCCAACTCCCTCCAACCAGCCGTCCGCCTCGGTCGCCAGTTCGCGTGCCCACTCGAAGCGCTCGATCAGCACGCGCGCCATCTCTAGTTGTTGGGATCCCTGTCCCGGGAACAGGAATCCGATGTCGTGGTGGACGGCGTTCGAGATTGAGATCTCGTTGCTCACGACCTTCACCTGACCGGATGCAGGAGCGGAGTTCTCGCAGATCACGGCAAGCTGACGCATGCGTTCGGCCAACTGCGCGGGACGTCCGGCCACCACTGCGGCACGGAAGGGCGCGGTCGGCGAGATCACTCGCGAGAGTTTCGCCGAAAAGTCCAGCAGCTCCGCAACACTCAACGGAACCGCCAGATCTGCAACATCCCGCGCTCGGGTCGCCAAGTCCACCGCGGAATCTGCAGAGAGTACAAATACCTCGGTGTCCTGATACGACGCCATCATCGTGCGGACGTCTTGCGAGGGTGTCAGCTTGATGGACGGTGCATCAGCCGATTCGATCGCGACGTGGCAGTTGATACCGCCGAAACCCATGGCTTGCGCACCGGCACGCATCTTCTCCGACGGATCTCTGATCTCGCCGTTGACAAGCGGAAAGAGTGCCGGTGCTTCGGTTCCGAACGCCGGGTTCGGGTCGGTGCAACCGGCGAGCGGCGGAAGGATTCGTTGATTGACGGCCATGGTCGCCTTGATCAGCGCAAGGATGCCCGACGCCGCCTTCGTGTGCCCGATCAGCGACTTCAGTGAGGTCATGCCGATGCTACGAGCCTCGACTGGTCCGTCCGTCTGCGCGGCCTGCTGGACGCCGGCCAATTCGACAGGGTCCCCGACGGGAGTACCAGTTCCGTGTCCTTCGACAAAGGCAACCTCGCTGGCCGCGAATCCCGCTCCCGAATATGCGCGACGGATCATTTCGGCCTGAGTTTCGGCGCGGGGCTTGGTAATTCCACCCTTGCCATCGGTGGAGATGCCCCAGCCGCGAATCGTCGCGTACACGTAGTCGCCGTCTGCCCTGGCGTCCTCGAGTCGTTTCAAGGCCACGAATCCGCAACCTTCACCCGGGATGAATCCGCTTCGGCTTGCGTCGTACACGTTCATGTCGCCGCGTGTCAGTGCACCCAAACGGGCGAATCCCACCAGTTCCAAAGGATCCAGGCTGACGTCGACTCCACCTGCCAAGACGAAGTCGGCCGCGCCGGACGCCAGCTTTTCGGCTGCAGTCGCCACCGCGAGCATTCCGGACGCGCACGCACCGTCCACGACGTACCCGCCGCCGTTGAAGTCGAGGTAATTGCAGATACGGCCGGCGATCGTATTCGACAACATGCCGGCCAGAGTGTCTTCACTCGGCTCCACCAACGGGCCTTTGTAGACCTCTTCCATCGTCTCGGCGAGAGCATCGGCGACGGAACTGTCCAACTGGCGCGCTTCGGCTGCCACAGCGAGTGCGCGCTTGACGTAAGGCCAACGCAAACGCATCGACCACATCCGGGATTCTTCACCGGTGAGGGAGTTGCCGACGATTGCGGCGCTGCGTCCAGTTGGCACCGATCCTCGGCTGTAGCCCGCGTCCGCCAAAGCCCCGAGTGCTGTTTCCAGCGCCAACCAGTGTGTGAGATCTGTCGACTTGAAGGTTCGCTCCGGTATCCGGCGACCGACCCAGTCGAATTCGAAACCGTCCATGAACGCGCCGCGGTCGGCGTATGTCTTGTCGACGTCGTCAGGGCTCGCGCTCCAGTAGTCGTCGAGCGACATCCGCGACTCGGGAAACTTTCGGAATTGCATCCGTCGCGCGAGGACGTTCTCCCAAAATCCTTGCAGATCATGGGCACCGGGAGACCACATGCTCATCCCGACTATCGCGATCGCGGGATTAGTTGAATCTTCAGTCATCTTACACTTCCTATTTTCGCGCGCATCCACGGGAGACTCAATCGACCGAAGACTAACCACGCGTTCAGCCGTGTGTAAAACGCAGATTCACCTCAAGGCATAAACAAATAACAAAGGTCGTTCAGCTCCGTGAACATGTGTCAGCAATTTAGCAGCAATCGATAGTTAGCTGTAACTCGGAGTTACTTATTTGCTTCGTCGCCGGTCAAGCAGTGGTTTGAACATCCGTACCGGACACCGGTTTCACGGCCACCGTTTTCTCGAGATCGGCAAATGCTCAGTTGAGTGCGCACCGAAATGCCGCAATGCCGAATATGTGGCCAATTCGCCGAATGTCCCAAATTGGTCGATCACCGCAAAACAAACATCCGACAACTATCAATCTGAACATTCGTGACACACCGAGAATTAGCAACAGCACGCGAATGTCGATCAGACAGCTAGAAATTCCAGATATTCTTCGGCGACCATCGTCCGAATCGATGTTTCGTTACACCGGAATTGAGCGAACGAATGTGCCAGCAAACCGGCCACACACAATTCAGCTTTGCCGGGCCGAGCCGGTGCCCTTTCGACACGTGCGCACACAAAAGGAACGGCACTTATAACAATTCGATCACACAGTGGTGCCGCGGCATTCCGACAGCCGTTTCACGCGCACGGACCGAGTCGGCAACTCAGCTTTCGAGGCGGCGTGCCCCGAGGACGTCCTTGAGGAGTTCCTTTGCAACGTCCTCGGGATCACGTCTGGCAGTCGGATCAGCGGGCTCAGCCGCCTCCGCGAACATCTCGTCCTCGTCCTCCGGCGTTGCAGGCGGAGGAGTTGCCTCGTAGTCGACCTCAGGAGCAGGGGCCGGTCCAGGGTCTTCCGGATAGTCGGGGGCCTCAGGCGGCGGAATGTCGTCCGAATCTCCGCGCTGGGGCTGCGGGGCCTTGGGCTGCTGCGCTGCACGCTCCTGACTGGGGCGCGAGAAGCGGGGCGCAGCGGCCGGGCGGCTCGCAGCTTCTGTCACCTTGGGTGCGCTCGATGCTGCCGGCGCTGTGGGCGCACCTTCTTGGTACTCGACTTGCCAAGTGCCACCGAACATCTCGGCAAGGACCTCGCAGATGACCGCCGCGTTGTGCGGTTGCGTCACACGAGCACCCAGGACCGGCGAGCCGTGAGCGATGACCACAACATGTCCACGCACGTCGTGAACCGTCGCAGCGGACAGCATGGCCGGAAGAACCTTGTTTCGTTCACCGACCTTGTTGCGCAAGGTGTTCCACGATTCACGGAGGGTCTCGACTGTGGGGCCCGCCGAGACCGGCGCAGCTTCTGCAGCCGCCGGCTCCTCGTACTCGGGCTCGGGCTCGTAGTCGGGTTCCGGCTCGGCAAGCCCGATCAGCTCTTCCGCTTCGACCGGAGCAGGAGCCGGTGGTTCAACCACAGGAGCTTCAACTATTGGAGCTTCGGCAACCGGAGCTTCAACCACTGGTGCTTCAACCACCGGAGCTTCAACCACTGGAGCTTCCGCAACCGGCGGTTCCACGATCTCGACGGTGGGAGGCTCGACCACGGGAGCTGCCGCTACCGGAGGTTCGACGACAGGAGCCTCGACGACCGGCGGCGCCGCCGGAGCCGGGGCGGCTGGTTCCGGCCGTGCCTCAGGCTCGGCCTTGCGTTGGGAGGGCCGTTGGAACTTGGAAGCAATCTCCGGTTCGAGCGGCGGCACAGTCGGTGCCGGCGTTGCTGCCGCGCGAGGGGCAGCGGCAGCCGCGACTCCGGCAGCCGGAATACCTTGTTCCAGGCGCTCGAGCCGCTGCAACACAGCCGACTCGGTGTCGGAGGCCGAAGGAAGCAGCATTCTCGCGCACATCACTTCGAGCAGCAGCCGCGGCGCCGTCGCCCCACGCATTTCACTGAGACCAGCGTGGACGGTTTCGGCGAAACGGGTGAGCGTGGCCGGGCCGACTCGCTGAATCTGTTCACGCATCGTGACCAGCTCGGCCTCCGGCGCATCGACCAACCCTCGTTCGCTGGCATCGGAGACTGCCTGCATCAAAATGAGATCGCGTAGACGTTCGAGGAGATCGAGCGCGAATCGGCGTGGATCGTGACCGGCGTCCATCACCCGATCGACAGTGCCGAACAAGGCGGCTCCGTCACTGGCAGACAGGGCGTCTACTGCTTCGTCGATGAGCGCGACGTCGGTGACTCCGAGAAGAGAGAGCGCCCGCGGATACGTGACACCTTCTTCGCCGGCTCCCGCGAGCAACTGATCGAGGACACTCAACGAGTCGCGAGGCGAACCGCCGCCGGCCTTGATGACCAGGGGATAAACAGCAGACTCGACCGGTACGCCTTCCTGGGCGCAGATCTTTTCCAGGAGTCCGCGCATGGTCGACGGCGCCAACAGGCGGAACGGGTAGTGGTGTGTACGCGAACGGATGGTCGGGAGAACCTTCTCCGGTTCCGTCGTCGCAAAGATGAAGATGAGGTGCTCCGGCGGCTCTTCGACGATCTTGAGCAGCGCGTTGAAGCCCGCCGCCGTCACCATGTGTGCCTCGTCGATGATGAAGACGCGGTAGCGAGAAGCGGCGGGGGCGTGGAACGCCTTGTCTCGGAGTTCTCGGGTGTCGTCGACGCCACCGTGACTTGCGGCGTCGAGTTCCGTCACGTCCAGGTTGCCTGTGCCGCCCGGGCCAAGCGAAACGCACGAGTCGCATACATCGCACGGCGTCGACGTCGGTCCCTGCTCACAGTTCAGCGAACGCGCCAGGATTCGCGCCGACGACGTCTTTCCACAGCCGCGCGGGCCGGAAAACAGATAGGCATGGTTGATGCGTCCGGTGTCGAGGGCCGTGCTGAGCGGTGCGGTGACATGCTCCTGCCCCACCACCTCGGCGAAGGACGCGGGTCGATACTTCCGGTACAGGGCCACGCGCAAAGACTACCGGCGACCCACGACAGGTGATCCGGTGCGGGTGCAACGCCGACTTCTCCCGAAACATGTTCGCAACACAATCGCAGTGCGGAGGAAACCGCACGCACCCATCGTGGGTTCCGTGCACGCGGGCTGGTCCGCATGCGTGAGGAGAAAACTGTGCCCGCCACCATCGATGCCGGAGCAACTGCCTGGTTGCTCGTCAGTACTGCACTCGTACTTCTGATGACGCCAGGACTCGCGCTCTTCTACGGCGGCATGGTCCGCTCGACCGGCGTACTCAACATGATCATGATGAGCTTCGTCTCCATCGCACTCGTCACGGTCGCGTGGTTGTTCGTGGGCTACAGCCTCGTGTTCGGCGACGATCACGGTGGCATCATCGGCGGACTCGAACACATCGGCATGGCGGGCATCGACCCGTCGACCGTGCACGGGAATGTCCCGGAAGTGTTGTTCGCAACCTTCCAATTGACGTTCGCAATCCTTACTGCAGCACTCATCAGTGGTGCGATCGCCGACCGCGCGAAGTTCTCCGCCTGGATGATCTTCGTCCCCATCTGGTCCTTGCTCGTCTATGTCCCCGTCGCTCACTGGGTGTGGAATCCGCAGGGATGGCTCGCCCAGATGGGCGCACTCGACTACGCCGGTGGCCTCGTGGTCGAAATCGTGTCCGGAGCGTCAGGCCTGGCATTGGCACTGGTCCTCGGCCAGCGGATGGGTTTCAAGGCCGAGTCGATGCGTCCGCACAATCTGCCGTTCGTCCTGCTCGGCGTCGGTCTGCTCTGGTTCGGTTGGTTCGGATTCAACGCCGGGTCGGCCCTTGCGGCCGACGGTATGGCCTCGCAGATCTTCCTC
This sequence comes from Rhodococcus sp. MurmanLake-1, assembly GCF_056945715.1. Classification (NCBI taxonomy): domain Bacteria; kingdom Bacillati; phylum Actinomycetota; class Actinomycetes; order Mycobacteriales; family Nocardiaceae; genus Rhodococcus; species Rhodococcus sp. MurmanLake-1. The sequence goes on from NZ_JBWZNF010000008.1 coordinate 144,153, forward strand.
AACACACTCGTCGCCGGCTGTACCGGACTACTCGGCTGGCTGTTCGTCGAGCAGAACCGTGACGGACACCCCACGACGTTCGGCGCAGCTTCGGGCGTCGTCGCCGGTCTGGTCGCGATCACCCCGTCGTGCGGAACGGTGAACATGTTCGGTGCGCTCGTCATCGGTCTGATCGCGGGCATCGTCTGCTCGTACGCCGTGGGATGGAAGCACAAGCTCGGCTACGACGACTCCCTCGACGTCGTCGGCGTGCACCTCGTCGGCGGAATCGTCGGCTCGTTGCTGATCGGACTCCTCGCGACGGCCGTGATGACGGGCGGTCCGGAAGGTTTGTTCTTCGGCGGCGGATTCGCGCAGCTGGGCAAGCAGTTCGTCGGTGTCGTCGTGGTCGCGCTCTATGCCTTCGGTGTGACCTACGGTCTCGGAAAGCTCATCGACAAGACCTTCGGCTTCCGTATTTCGCGTGAAGACGAGGCCCGCGGAATCGACGTTGCCCTGCACGCGGAGTCCGCCTACGAGCACGGAGTCCTCGGCCACGGTCCGATCGGCGGACAGAACCCGAGCCCGTTCCTCCAGCGTCAGCGTGAGGAACGGGAGAACCGCGAGCGGGACTGACCGCCGTCACCGGTTTGCGATTTCCTCCATCAGGATCGGAACGCCGACATTGCAGGAGTGAATCCCGACGACGGTGGTCAGTTTCAGCACCTCGAGAATCTCCTTCGGGGTCACTCCCATGTCGAGCGCAGCGCGAATATGGCGTCGTACGCCGGGTGCGTACATGTGTGTGCTCGCCGCATCGACGGCTATGCACAGCAACTGGATCACCTGAGGTGACAGCACCCCACTGTTCCAGGGCTGCATTGCTGTCTTCATGTACAGCTCGGTCCACTCGGGATCCAGCTCCGAAAGTCCGTCCCACAACGGATTCCAGCCACCCGAATCCTTCATGGCCTGGGTCACGGGAAAAGCTTCACTTGCTCGAACGTCAGTCATCGATCTCCTCAGACAATCGAAAATGCTTGATTCAGTTCACGTTTGAGAATCTTTCCGGTTGCCGTCATCGGCAGCGACGGCACGAACTCGATGCGGCGCGGATATTTGTAGGCGGCCATCTGTTCCCGCGACCATTCCACGAGATCCGATTCGGAGATCTCTTCACTCGGCTCTCGGATCACGAATGCGACAACTTCTTCGCCGAGGCTCGTGTCCGGCACCCCGACGACAGCGACGAGTGAGACGGCTGGGTGGGTGAGCAGAACCTCTTCGATTTCGCGTGGGTAGACGTTGAATCCGCCCCGCACGATCATGTCCTTCGCGCGGTCGACGATGTAGTAATTTTTGTCGGTATCGACCCGTGCCAGATCCCCGGTGCGAAACCATCCGTCGCACATTACTTCCGCCGTCGCCTCGGGTCGGTTGAAATAGCCCTTCATGACGTTGTGCCCGCGAATGGCCAACTCACCCACTCCATCGGGGCCGGTGATCGTACGCCAAGAGTCATCGACAAGCCGCGCTTCGACGCCCCAAATCGGCACGCCGATCGAACCGGGCCGGGGGTCGCTCTCCGGGTCACTGAACAAGGCCAACGGAGAGGTCTCGGACAACCCGTACCCTTCGAGGATCTGAACACCGAAGCGTTCCCTGAACTGTGTCAAGATTTCGACGGGAAGCGCTGCACCACCGGAGATCGCGCACCGCATGTTCTGTGCAACGGTCTCGATATCCACCCCGGATTTCACTACCTCCTCCAGCACGCCGAGCAGTCCCCAATACATGGTCGGGACGCCCGCGAAGACCGAGATCTTTTCGCGTTCCATGATCTCGAGTGCCGCGGTCGCATCGAAGCGCGGCATCAACACCAAAGTGGCACCGACGCAGATTCCCGCATTCATGGTCACTGTCTGGCCGAACGAGTGGAACAACGGCAAAGTCAGGAGATAACGCTCATGCATGGACGGAACGCTCTCGAACAACCGGTTGGTCGACAGTGCATTCAAGACCATGTTGCAGTGAGTGAGTTCGGCGCCCTTGGGCTTTCCGGTCGTACCGCTGGTGTAGAGAATGACCGCGGTGTCCGTCGGTTCACGAACAACCGCGGCTGCAGGCGTTTCCGTGCCGGACACGGATGCCAGTGCTTCGCCTAGAGTCTCGACTCCGAGGATCGACGACGGTGCACCCGGCTCGGCGCTGATCACGATCAGGGCCGAACAGGTCTCGCTCTGCTCGAACCCGGCGATGGCGTACTCGGCGATCGGTAATTCGGGACTTCCCTCGAAACAGAAGTACAGCTTCGCTTCCGAATCAGCCAGGTGATAGGCGATTTCGCGCCCCTTGAGCAGGATGTTCAGAGGAACGACGACGCCACCGGCCTTGAGAATGCCGTAGTAGACGATCGGGAACTCGAGAACGTTCGGGCAGGACAACGCCACCTTGTCACCTGGCTCGACACCCCGCGAGACGAGCAGATGGGCGATGCGATTCGCGTAGGCGTCGAACTGTGCATACGTCAGCCTCGCTTCTCCGAGAACCAGCGCATCCCGTTCCGGGTATCGCCGGGCCGAGTCTTCCAGCAGAGCAGCAAGATCAAGCATGACTGTGTTCCTCCTGCGACTCGGAATCCGTGGTACGAGACGAGGCGGCGTGCGACACCGACTCGAGCAGTTCCCACACCAATGATTCCGCCCGCGGCCAATACCCGTATCCGGACGCCGGATTGAGATGTCCGACCTCACCCAGATCCAGCAACCGACTCCCCCATCCTTCAGCCAAACCCACAACTCGGCGATACCCGGCGAGCGGGTCGTTCCGACTCGCCGCGACCGTGCTCGGAAACGGCAGACGCTGACGCGGTATCGGTAGCCACCCGTACCGATCGAGCTCCTCGAGAGACGGATAGGACTCGGGTAGAGGAAGTTCGAGATCCGCCGGCGTGACCAGAAGTGCGCCGGCAACATCTCGATGATGCGCCCTCGCCCAGTGGGCAACTGTCATGACTCCGGCGCTGTGCGCGACCAGGACCACCGGGCTGGAAACACTAGTCAACACCTCGTCCAATACCGCAACCCTGGCATCGCGACTGAGCTTGTCGGTCTCGAGGGGAGGAACCGTCAGAACGTTGTCGAGCCTGCGCGCGAGGTGAGTCTGCCAATGATCCTCGACATGATCGCGCAGACCGGGAACTATTACTACCGTGGGTGATTCATCCATCAGGAACTCCGAACTTCTGCTACTTCAGTGGCGCCGGGGATCTCGGGCCGATTCTGCAACGTCGCCAACCGCCTCATCCCGGCGGGATAGGCACGCTTGCCGGCTACCAACGCGAGGGCCGCGACGACATAGACGAAGGGCGAAAGCTGTAGAGCGCCGAGAAGACCCAGGTGATCGGCGAGGATGCCGACCACGAAGGGACCGAGCGCCAGCCCAAGAAGGTTGTTGGCAACGGTGAGCGTTCCCATGGCCGACGCTCGAATCGAGTGATGGGTAAGGTTCGCGACCATAGCTGCCGTCGGCCCCGACGAACCGGCGGAGAAGAATGCACCGATACCGAGCAATACGAGTTGCGCTGTCCCCGTATCCAACCGGAGCCCGATACTCAGCGTCACCAACGAGATGGCGCAGTAGACGATTGCGGTGGTCCATTTCCGCGCCGAATCGTCGCGGCTGAATCTATCTGTGATGAACCCGCACACCACCATCCCACTTCCGACCAGGAGGACGAACACGGAAGCCGTGACGCCGGCCTTGTCCGGGGCCAAATCGTAGTAGCGATTGAAGAAGCTCGGCAACCACGCCAGAAGTACAGCGGCGGTGAACATCTGGAGACCACCACCGATGTAGGCGAACAACACGGCGGGATTGGTGAACAGCGAGGACACCGGCGCACGAAAACCGTCGTGTCTCACCGCTTCCCCGGCGGCATCCGGCGCGGCCTCGACGGCGTAAGCGGTGAGCTTCTTCTCGGTGACGAGGGCACGGAACAGCGCAACCAGAATCAGACCGAAGATCGCCATGGCGGCAAAAGACCACCGCCAACTGAACTGGACTGCGATGAACCCACCGATTGCCACACCGATGACCGAACCGAACGATCCACCGGCCATGAAGGCACCGGCAAGAGCTGCGTGCACGCGGGGCGCAAACACACTGAGGACCACGGCGATACCCACGCTGCCGTACGCCGCTTCACCGACACCTACCAAGAATCGGGCGCCCAACATCTGTTCGTAGGTCTGAGCGATTGCGCACAGCAACGTCGCGACACTCCACAACACCGCCATCAAGATCAAGCTCTTGACGCGGCCCCAGCGGTCCGCGAGCAGCGACAACGGGAACGTCAACAGCCCGACCATCAATGCCACCACGCTGCTCAGGGAGGCGAGGTGCGAATCGGAGAGATCCCAGTCCGCTTTCAGGATCGGGAAGACTGCACTGAGCACCTGCCTCGACATGTAGTCCGAGAGCAGAAGACCGAAAGCCAGGGCGAAAACGATCCACGGGTATAACTTTCGTCGTCCGCCGATTCCGAGCGCGGTGTCCACACGTGGCGTGGCGGGAGCTTGCAGTCCCATGACTCTCCTAGAAGTACTCGAGGTAGACGGGGGGATTCGGGGGTACGAACCGTCGCGGTTCGTACCCCCGGAACTGTTGTACGAGAGGGTGCGAACTCAGGCGTGCTGCGTGAATCCCAGCTGGCCGATCCGGCGGTTGGGCGCGTAACCCAGCTTCGCCAACGTCTCGTCGGTGTCGGCATACGTCTCACCGATCCGGTAGATGTCCCGAGCTTCCTTCGCGGTAGCCACCTCGCGGCCCAATTCGCCTGCAATGCGCACCAACTGCTCGATCTGCTGCACCGACGTCATCTTCTCGCCCTTGCGGCCCCAGATGGTGTCCTCGTTGCCGCAACGAGCGTGCAAGCCCATCGCGATGGCCATCGTGTTCACCGGCAGGACGCTACGCATCAGCGTTTCCAGCGTCAGGCACGCACCATCGGGAACACGCTGGACGAAGTTCATCATGTTGTACGGGTTGGGGCCGTCGAAACCGCCGCCGATTGCGACCCACGTGAGGTTGACCGGACCCGTGTAGATGCCGCGTCGGATCAACCGCTCCACCGTTTCGAGCTGCGGAATACTGGACAACTGGAAATGCGGCTGGATTCCGGCGGCCTGCAACCGGCGCAGGTGCTCTGCCACCCACTCCGGACCGGCGGGCACGGTCATTTCCCGATACGTATCGGCCAATTCCGGACGTTGCATCGACGTACCCGCGATGTCGTCGTCGGTCATCAGTTCCATGATGTTCATCTGGCTGGTGTTGATCGCGATCGTCACCTGATCGGGAGCCGGCTCCAATTCCGCCAGCATGTGACGCACGTCGTCGGACAACCACTTCGCATCGGCGCCTTCGCCCTCCGGGGCAAACGAAATCGAGCCGCCGACCTGCAGAATCATCTCGGGAACGGCCTCACGCAAGCGGCCGAGAAGCTCGTTGAACTTCGACAGTCGCTTCGAGCCCTTGCCGTCGAGTTCACGCACGTGGATGTGGAGAACGGTGGCACCGGCGTTGAAGCAGTCGACGGCTTGCTGGACGTGCTCGTCCATCGACAGCGGGAGGTCTTCTGCAAAATCGTCCGGCTCCCACTCCGGTCCGTAGGGAGCAACGGTGATGACAAGCTTGTCCTGGGTTTCGGGGAACAGTGAATCGTCGTGGAAATGCATAGTGTGACTCCGATCGAGTGAATGAATTATCTTCGGGGCTGGGAAGAGAGATCAGAACGGTGCGTCGCCGATGATTCCGGCGCGCTCCATCTTTCGAACCGCGGGCCAGTAGTCCTGCACCGCGTAATGCTGTGTCGACCGGTTGTCCCAGATCGCGACGCTGTTCTCGGTCCAGCGCCACCGAACCTGATACTCGGGAATCTGGGCCTGGCTGGCCAGGTAAGTGAGCAGGTTTCCGGCACCGGGGGCGTAATCGATTCCGTAGCGGACGTTCTCGGGCGTGTGATAGTTCACGAGGTGTGTGGCGAACGAATTGACGAAGAGAATCTTCTCGCCGGTCTCCGGATGTGTTCGTACCACGGGATGTTCGGCGTCGGGAAAGCGTTCCTTCAGCTGGTGCCGCTGATCGATCGGCATCCGAGCGCCGAAGGTCGACTCGATACTGTGCCTGGCACGCAGGTCCTTGATCTGCTCCTTGACCCGCGCCGGCAGATTCTCGTAGGCGAGTGCCATGTTCACCCAAATCGTGTCGCCGCCGACCGGAGGTGTTTCCACACAACGCAATACACATCCCATGGGCGGGTTCACGCGCCAGGTGGCGTCGCAGTGATACGCATTCTCGAAATGCTCCGGCGGGCTGTCCAGGTCTTTGTAGATGCGGACCAGGCCCGGGTGGTCGGGGTCGCTGCCCAGGGCCGGATGATCCTCGAGTTCACCGAATCGCTGGGCAAGTTCTACGTGCTCGGCTCTGGAGAAGTTCTGGTCGCGAAAGAACAGAACCTTGTGCTCGAGCAGCAATCCCTTGATTTGGGCAAAGAGTGCAGCATCTCGCGCGACCTCGCCGAGATCCACCCCGGACAACTCTGCCCCGATCGAACAGGTCAATTTCTCGACGCGGATCGTGCTGGTCGACGAGGGAAGGTTTTCTGTCAACATTGCGGTGTTGGTCATGACAATTCCTCTGGGAAGTGCTGTTTCGGTTCAGACGGAGAAGACGGAGGAACCGATACTGCGACCGGACTCCATGTCGTGGTGCGCACGCACCGCATCTTCGAGGGGGTATCGCTGGTTGATCTCGATCTTGATTCGCCCGGATTCGACGTGTGAGAACAGTTCGCCCGCCAGTTCGGCACGTTCCTCGGGATCTGCGATGTAATCGGCAAGTGCCGGACGTGTGAGGAAGAGAGATCCCTTGACGGCCAACTGCATTGCCTGAATCGGCGGAGTCGGCCCGGACGCCGTTCCGAAGCACACCAGCAGCCCGCGCCTGGCAAGGCAATCGAGAGAGATGTCGAACGTGGATTGCCCGATACTGTCGTAGACAACCGGCACGCCGACGCCCCCGGTGATCTCCTTGACACGCGCTACGACGTCCTCGCGGGTGTAGATGACGACTTCATCGCACCCGTGAGCTCGGGCAACGCTCGCCTTCTCGTCGCTCGACACCGTTCCGATCACTTTGATTCCCAACAGTTTTGCCCACTGGGTGAAGATCAGTCCAACCCCGCCCGCCGCAGCATGCAGCAACACGGTGTCTCCCGCTTTCAACGGGTAGATGCGACGCAGAAGGTAGGCGGCAGTCAGTCCTCGCATGGTCATGGCGGCCGCGGTGTCGAAGGCAATGCCGTCGGGTAGCGCGATCAGGTCGGACGACGCCATGATCCGCTCGGTGGCGTACGCACCCAGCGGACTGCCGGTGTAGGTCACACGGTCCCCCACTGCAAAATCGACTACTCCCTCGCCGATCTCTTCGACCACACCGGCGCCCTCAACGCCCATCCCGGCAGGCAATTGCGCAGGATAGAGGCCACTTCGAAAGTAGGTGTCGGCGAAGTTCAACCCCACCGCTTCATGACGAACCCGAACCTCTCCGGCACCGGGTCGTCCTACCTCGATCTCTTCCCAACGCATGACGGACGGTGTGCCGATCTCATGGAACCGAATGGCGTTTGCCATCAATGCTCTCCAATTCTGTGGGCGGGCTCGACTCGATTACGGTCGAGCTGTATTCGTACGCAACAACTTCCAGAAGTCGGTGCTCGACTTCGCGGTCGTGCCGAACTGATGTGAACAAAACTATGTGAGATCCGGCTCACATGCTTAACTTGACGAGACACACAACACAACATTTCGGGACATCGAGTAAAGGGGGCCCTATGAAGCCACTCGCCCGCTACGCGTCACTGAACCGATACGTCGACCTGTGCCGAACAGTGGACGTGGACGCTGTGGCCCTCATGAGAAGTGTCGGCCTGAGCCCGGCAAGCCTGGCGAACCCCGACCAATGGGTACCGGCCGCCTCCATCGCATCGCTCCTGGAGCGATCGGCAGCGGAGTCCGGACACGAAGACTTCGGGCTTCTACTCGCCGGCCTGCGTCGACTGTCCAATCTCGGTCCCCTCAGCTTGGTCATCAGGGAAGAACCAGACGTCAGGAGCGCGCTCGACGTATTGATGCGATACGAGCACACGTACAACGAGTCATTGCGCATCCGATTGAACGAGGTCAACGGACTCGCCACCCTGCGAATCTCGCTCGAGGTCGGCGAACCGGTCGACACCAGACAGAGCGTCGAACTCGCAGTCGGCGCGACGCTGCAGATCCTGCGAAGTTTCCTGGGTTCTCGATGGCATCCGGTCAGCGTGGGATTCACGCACAATGCCCCGAAAGATACGAGCACGCATCGACGAATCCTCGGCGACACCGTGGAATTCGATCACGAATTCACCGGAATCGTTTTCTTCGCCGCCGACCTGGATGCGGCAAACCAACTCTCCGACGAGTTGCTCCGGCCGTACGCTCGCCAGTTCCTCGACTCACTTCCCGCATCGGAAACCTCCGACACCCTCAGCCGAACCAAGGAATTGATCGAAGTTCTGCTTCCGACCGGCCGCTGCTCTGTCGAGCAGGTGGCACGAAGCCTCGGGTTCGACCGGCGGACACTGCACCGTCATCTCGCCGAATCCGGAGATACGTTCACGGCCGTTCTCAATTCGGTCCGAAGCACCCTCGCGGAACGATTTGTCGCCAACCCTCGCTATTCATTGACCGAAGTGGCGGTGCACCTGGGGTTTTCGACGCAGGGTAGTTTCTCGCGCTGGTTTCGCACTCAGTTCTCGACGAGCCCGAGCGCATGGCGGACTCAACGCTCGATCAGCTGACCAGCACGACTCCGACGTAGGCGATCGTCGCCACCCACACGGTGGAAATCGCGGCCAGAACGAATGGTCGTGCGCCCACTCCACGAATGACGCTCAGCCGCACCCCCAGCCCGAGAGCGAACATCGCAGCAGCCAACAGCGCCGTCTGCACGGTCTTCGCCAATCCGAGAAGCTCATTCGGCAACATTCCGGTGGAGCGCAAACCCATGCAGCCGATGAATGCCACGACGAACAACGGAATCAGCGGGGGCCGCTTGGTGGCGGTGTTGTCGACCATCGTGCGTTGCCGAATGCTCAGAAACGCCATGACCGGCGCCAACATCAATACGCGCGCAAGTTTCACCACGGTCGCGACACCCAACGCGGTGGCGCCGAGAGCGCTGCCGGCAGCCACTACTTGTGCCACTTCGTGGATCGACCCACCGGCCCACATGCCCGCCTCGATCTCGTTCATACCGAAAGCATCGGCCAGCAAGGGGATCGTCGGAATCATCAGAGTTCCGAAGATCACCACCAGCGCAACAGCGGTCAGCAACTCTTCCTCTCGCGCATTCACCACACCGTCCGCAGCAGCCACAGCGGCAGCGCCACAGATCGAGAAGCCGCAGGCAATCAGAATCCTCTGCGACCAACTCAATCCCAGAAGTTTTCCGGCATACATGGTCCCGGCGATACCGAGGAACACTATCGCCACCACAACGGCGATCACTCCCCAACCCAAACCGACGATGTCGGAGAACATCAATTGCAGCCCGAGCAGAGCGATACCCACCCGAAGTAGCCGTTTCGCCGAGAATGCCAGGCCAGGTTGGAATTTCGCCGGCAAAGAGACGGTATTCGCCAACACCGCACCCGCCACGATCGCAATCAGCAACGGACTCACGGCGGAGGTGAACTGACCGGCTATCAGCGCGACCGTGGCACCCAAGGCGCACAACGCAACTCCGGGCACCAATGCAGCGACACTCGACCACCGTCGTACTTCTGACGAAGGGGCGACTGCGGGTTTCTCGGCCACGGACTTCACATCACGGTTCACTCATCCAGCGTCCTTGAGCCACCATCGCTCCGGTAGGGCGATTTCTACCATCACGACATATCAGATCGATATGGAATAGATGCTGGGTATAGCCTGTCTGCATGACCAGAAGGTGGCCCGACCTCACCACACTCGAGCTACTCGTCGGCATCGATGATCACGGAAGCCTCAGTGCTGCAAGCCGTCTGGCTCACATCGCACAACCGAATGCCAGCCGCGCCGTCAAAGCCCTTGAGCGGCAGCTCGGGATGCCACTCATACACCGAAGGTCGACGGGTGCGACTTTGACTCCGCAGGGGACCGTCATCGTCCACTGGGCGCGCCGCGTCCTCGCCAACTCGAGGCAGCTTCTCGACGTCGCCGAAGGGATGCGGACCGAACGATCCGCGGAATTGACCGTGTGTGCCAGCATGACCGTCGCCGAACATCTGATCCCGGCCTGGCTCGGCGTCTTTCGATCACTGCATCCTGGTGTCACCGTCCACCTTCAGGTCTACAACTCGACACGCGTACTCGAAGCCGTCGAAGTAGGAATGTGTGACCTCGGATTCGTCGAGTCACCGACCGTTCCGAAGAGCCTGCCCAGCGTCACCGTCGCGCGTGACTCGCTGGTCGTGGTCGTTCATCCGGATCATCCATGGGCGCGTCGACGAAAGCCGCTGACCGTCGCCGAACTGGCAGCGACACCGCTGCTGGTGCGTGAGCCCGGATCGGGAACCAGAACGACTCTCGACCTGGCGTTACACGAATACGAGCGCGGTGCACCGTTGTTGGAACTGGGTAGTTCGGCCGCGATTCGAACCAGCGTGCTCGGTGGCGTCGGCCCGGCGGTACTGAGCACGCTGGCCGTCGAGGACCAGGTGAAGCAGGGAGAACTTCGGGTCGTAGCCGTCGAAGGCTTGGAACTCGACCGATCCCTGCGTGCAGTGTGGCGCCCGCCGCGTCAGCTCGAGGGCCCCGCAGGCGACCTGATGAAAGTAGTGCGTGCCAGCGGGTCCCGGAAATCCTGAAAGCGGCTACTTCTTGTCGGCCTTCGCTGCCGCCTTTGCGGCCTTCTTGAACTCGCGGACCTCGAGCAAAGACTGTTCGTCGACCACGTCTGCAATCGAGCGCCTCGACCCCTCGAGCCCGTAGTCGCCGGCCGCTTGGCGCCAACCTTTCGGCTCGACGCCGATCTGTTTTCCGAGCAACGCCAGGAAGATCCGGGCTTTCTGATCCCCGTAACCGGGTAGGGCTTTGAGCCGCTTCAGCACTTCCTTGCCGTCGGGATTTCCCGAAGTCCAGATCGCCGCGGTGTCGCCGTCGTAGTTCTCGACGATGAACTGGCACATGAGCTGGATACGCTCGCCCATCGACTTGGGGAATCGGTGCACAGCCGGAGGCTCGGCACAGATGGCGATGAACTCGTCGGTGTCCATGTCGGCGATACGCCTGACGTCGATACCGCTGAGCCGATCCGCCAGCTTCTTCGGACCGAGGAAGGCCGTTTCCATCGGAACCTGTTGATCGAGAAGCATTCCGATCAACAACGCCAACGGGTCCTCGGCCAGGAGGGCATCAGCTTCGGGGTCACCGACAAGGTTCAGTTGAAGTGCCATGAGTCCGATACTGCCACGTCAGGCGGCAGTTGTGACCGGCGCCGACGCATCCGGAGCCGGAATCTTCCACTTCTTCCAGCCGAACAGAACCAACGTCGAGACCGCGGCAAGCGTGAAGACCCAGAGGTAGACGCCGACGGTCGGAATCCGCAGATACTCGGGCGGCACGAACATGAACAGGCCCATTCCGACAAAGCGATCCGTACCCGGAATGACCGACGGGTCCCACCAAGTGTGAGACCAGTTCAAGACTGGGAGCAGGAAAACGAACGGCGCCACCCACGCCCAGCGCTTCTTCGACACCATCGCGTAGTGCGCGGCGAGGACGACCAGCGGGACGAACCACACCCAGTGATGACCCCACGAGAACGGCGAGACAGTGGTCGCAGTCAACCCCGTCATGGTGAGGCCGAGCAATTTCTGGCCGTGCCGGTGAGCAATCCACGCGGCACCGAGTCCGAGGCATACCGCCAGCGCACTGAAGACGAGGACCAGGACCCGCGACGGCGTCGGAGTGTGAGTGAGCTGAGCGATCAGACCGGACACGGACTGGTTGCTCGGAGCATCCGTCGGTCCGACGCGTTCGCTGTCGACAAGAGTGCCGGTCCAGTACTTGTACGCATCGTTGTAGATCACGACGAAACCAATCGCGACGGTCGCCGCGAACGTCACGACGGCCGTCACCAACGCACGCCATTGACGAGTGATGAAGAGGTACGCCCAGAAGAAGGCCGGGGTGAGCTTCACGCCGGCGGCGATGCCTGCCCCGATTCCTCGGAGCCGACTCTTCTCGTCCCGACCGAGGTCCCACACGATCAAGAGCAGCAGGAAGATGTTGATCTGCCCGAGCCAGAGCGTCGTACGTATCGGTTCCATGAACAGAAAGATCGTGGTGGCCAACGCACTGACGGCGTACGCCTTCACGTCGAGCCGATAACCGAGGTACTTCCAGCACAACACGATCACTGCGAACAACGCAGCGATGTTCAAACCCGTCCACACGACAATCGCCTGTTTGAACGAGAGCACCGCCCACACCGTGAACAGCAAAGCCGCAAACGGGGTGTACGTGAACATCATCCCTTCCAGGACTGGCCCGTCGTACAACGGAAGGCCCTGAACCACAACGCTGCCGCCGTGGCGGTAGACGTCGAGATCGAGGAAATTTTCGAAGATCCCCCAGTACCGCGTATTCATCGGCACGGCGAAAAGAACCATCAGCACGGACGCGACTGCCAGAACACCGAGCACAGAGAATCCGAGAACACCGACACGGAGACTGCGTCGCGGTATGTCAGCTTCGATGACCGACTCTGATTTCGCGGTGTGCGCCTCGAAAGAGGGTCCATCCGAAGCGTTGATCGCGCCCGTCACTACAACCTCCGGGATTTACACCCTATGTCGGGAATTGATGCTCCGAACGGTACAAGACGAGACCGAAAAGTACCGACCGGGCACGCCGCTTAGAGAACTCAGATCTCGGAGAGACGCGATTCGGTGGCTGCGAGCAGGACACACGTCGCCACGCCGTCCATGGCAACTTCGAGTTCAGCCGTGGACGGGAAGCTCGGGGCCAACCGGATGTTCCGGTCGTCCGGATCCGTGCTGTACGGGAAAGCCGATCCGGCAGCGGTGAGCGCGATACCCGCGTTCTTCGCCAGTTCGATGACGCGCTTGGCCGTGCCGTCGACCACGTCGAGGCTGATGAAGTATCCGCCCTTCGGCTCGGTCCAGGACGCGACCTTCGAAGCACCGAGACGATCCTCGAGGATCCGCAGTACGAGCTCGAACTTGGGTGCGAGGAACGCGCGATGCTTCTCCATGTGCGCACGAACGCCGTCGGCATTGCCGAAGAAACGCAGGTGGCGAAGCTGATTGACCTTGTCAGGTCCGATGCTCTTCTTACCCAGGAACTTCTGGTACCAGGCAAGGTTTTCCGCCGAGCTACCGAAGAAGCTCACACCAGCGCCGGCGAAAGTGATCTTGGACGTCGACGCGAACACGAGCGGACGGTTGGGGTGTCCGGCCTCCGCTGCCATCGAGAGAATGTCGTAGGAAGGTGCGGTCTCGCCGACAAGTGGATGCACGGCATACGCGTTGTCCCAGTACAGGCGGAAGTCCGGCGCGGCCGTCGGCATCGACGCGAGCGTCCGGACAATTTCTTCGGAGTACACGGCACCGGTGGGGTTCGCGTAAACCGGAACCGCCCACATGCCCTTGATCTGCGGATCTGACGCAACAAGTTCGGCGATCTTGACGACATCCGGGCCGTCGTGGTTCATCGGCACCGCAATCATCTCGATGCCGAGGGACTCGGTGATCGCGAAGTGGCGGTCGTAGCCCGGTGCGGGGCAGAGAAACTTGATCTTCTCTTCCTGTGCCCACGGCCGGGCCGAATCCGGAGTGCCGTGCAGCAGTGAGAACACGACGTTGTCGTGCATGATCTCGAGGCTCGCGTTGTTGCCGGCGAGAAGGTTCGCAACGGGGATACCCAGCAGCTCACCGAAGATGGCGCGCAGTTCCGGCAGACCGGTGAGTCCGCCGTAGTTACGACAGTCGGTGCCGCTGCCGTCACGGAAGTCACCGTCGCCGGGCAGCGTCAGCAGCTCTGCGGAAAGGTCGAGTTGTTCCGGGGAAGGCTTACCGCGGGTCAGATCGAGTGCGAGCTTCTGCGCCTGGAGCTGCGTGTACTTCGCGCTCTGGCTCTCATGCTCGGAGGTGAGTTCTTCATGGCTCATCAACCCGATCTGGGTTTGGATAGGCATCCGGAGCGGCCTTTCACCGACGAGGCGGGGTCGGGTATGTGAAAAAAATAGAGGACCCCGCGCACCCGGCAGAGCCCGTTGACCCTTGCTGCCTTCCGGCCCTGGGGGAGTTCACAGGATGCGCGCCGCGCGGGATCCAATGAACAGTGTAGACGGCTTTCGTCGGCCGCTGCACACCACCTACCGAGGTGGAGATGCAAACCCTGAGATCCAGCGGTTCTTCGCAGGTCAGGTACCCGTTTAACGCTTCACGCCTGCAATTGGGTATGCTGCTCCACGGAGGATTCGCCTAGTGGCCTATGGCGCTCGCCTGGAACGCGGGTTGGGTTAACGCCCTCAGGGGTTCAAATCCCCTATCCTCCGCCAAAGGAACCCCTGTGAACTGCTGAGAAGCGGTTCACAGGGGTTCTTTTCTGTCCTCATGCAACGAGTAATGCAACAGGGTCTCGGTTCAGCTCGATGTTCTGCGAGCTCAGACGGTCTGCCGACTCGTGGTGGTTTCGATCCCTCAGCGCGCCGAATCGGAATGCTGCTGCGTGACTTCGAGTGGCCCGCCGATGGCCTGAACCCGATTCGGGAAGCTATGGCCACATCTTCTCCTGCAGCCCGCGTTGGTCATGAAATGACACCCGCGCCGCAAGTCTTATTTATCCAGATCCCATTCTGGATAAGATAGGCATGGAAAGCAAGGCGGCAATATAGCGTGGATACAGGGAGAGACCAGATGGCGTACAGGACGTTGAAATCGATCTTTCACCAACGAGATCGTGCTGGTGCCAATGCTGAGGAGCGAGCGCGACGCGATTCTCCCGCCGCCGTCCACTGGGACCTACTGATCGGCGAACACTCGACGTTCGCACTGATGACACCCGAAGTCGCAGCGCTGATCGAACGGATCATGAGCTTCGAGCCGAAGATCCGGGCTGAGTGGAACGGGCTGCCGGCCCTCGCGCGCACCCACTACCTGCATCGCATGGTGATCGACGAGATCCAGGCAACGAACGAGATCGAACAGGTCCGCTCAACCCGGAAGGAGATCAGCGAGGCAATCGAGATGGTGTGGGCGGAGCAACCCCTCGCGAACAAGCGGTTCGCCGAGATGGTGCGGCTCTATCTCAATATCGGCAACGACCAGGCCGAGAGTCCGCAGACGCTCGACGACATCCGAGACGTCTACGACGCGGTAACTCGGGGCGAGATTCGCGACGAGGACGCACCCGATGGGAAGCGGTTCCGGCAAGGGCCAGTATCGATCACGTCAGGAATCAAGGTCGTGCACACCGGTGTGGTACCCGAGTCAGCGATCGACGACGCGCTGACCCTCATGCTGAGCCAGGGGGGCGACGACTCGATTCCACGACTGATCAGGGCAGTGGTCGCGCACTTCATCTTCGAGTACACGCACCCGTTCTACGACGGCAACGGCCGAACCGGACGCTACCTTCTCGCGCTGGACCTTCGACAGGTGTTGGCTCCGTATGCGAGCCTGGCATTGTCGGCGACCGTCGCCGACAACAAGGATCGTTACTACAAAGCATTCTCTGACGCGGAGAATCCATTGAACCGCGGAGATCTGACGCCCTACCTGATCGATATGCTGGAGATCATCGCCGAGGCGCAACATCGACTGCTGCTCGACCTCTCCGAGAGGCGGCATAAGATCGACACACTCGAGGCGCGTATCCGCGTTCTGGTGGAGGATGAGGAATTTCCGCTGAACTTGGGACTCGATCGCGAGTCGACGCCGCCGGTTGATAGCAACCACATCGGCGCAGTCCTGTTCACCCTGGGTCAGGCCCACTGCTTCGAGGCGAACCGCGCCATCAAGTTGAACACCCTGGTCGAGGTGGTGGGTCGATCCAGCCAGTTCGCCCGCCCGCGACTTCAGCGCCTGGACGATGCCGGGATCATTGAGACGGTTACGAAGAGACCGCTGCGCTTCCGGCTCACGGCACGGGGGGTATCGCTCCTCGATCTGGATGGGGAGTGATTTTCGCCAGGTCGCAGATGGGCTAGGTGGCGATTGGGCGCACGATCGACGTTTCCATTCCCACTCGCGAATGGAGTGCAGTGGCCGCAACATTTGTGGTCTTCGTCGGCGCACTGGTTCTGCCGCCGGGTACCGCACGACGATTGGTTGCAGCGAGCTGGGCCGTCCACCCGATTTTCGACCTACTTCACGAGCGTGGTCCAGAATCACGTCTGCCGGATTGGTACCCCGCAATTGCGCGGGATACGACCTCGGAGCCGCTGGACTTCTTGCTGCCGAACCACGCAATTTCGTTTGACAGACTCACAAACCCGAGGACAGACTTTCCGTCCAACCCAACCATCGGGAGTACGCGTGATTGCCGGCCAGACCAATCTGCTCGCAGATTGCAGCAGTTGCTTCGGTCTGTGCTGCGTCGCACTCCCCTTTTCCAAGTCCTCCGACTTCGCGACCAACAAGAATGCCGGCGACCCCTGCAAGAACCTGCAGCAGGATTTCCGTTGCGGCATTCACACCGGATTGCGAAAGAAGGGCTTCACCGGTTGCACCGTCTACGACTGTTTCGGTGCGGGACAGAAGGTTTCACAGCAGACCTACGACGGCGTCAGCTGGCGTGATGCCCCGGAGACCGCGTCAGACATGTTCGAAACCTTCCCTGTCATACGCCAGTTGCACGAACTGCTCTGGTATCTCGCCGAAGCCCGCTCGCTGAAGCAAACCCACTCGATACGAAAGGAACTCGACGCTGCACTCGCAGAGACGGAAAGCCTGACCAACGGCACACCTTCGCAGATTCAAACCGTCGACGTCTCAGCACACCGAGCGGCAGTCAACACACTGCTCTTGCAGACGAGTAACCTTGTGCGCTCACCGATCTCAACCAAGAAGGGTCGAAAACTCGACCACCGCGGCGCAGACCTCATCGGCGCCAAATTTCGTGGTTCCGATCTACGTGGGGCCAACTTTCGCGGGAGTTACCTGATCGGTGCAGACCTCCGCGACTGCGAACTCGATCGAGCCGATCTGATCGGTGCAGACTTACGCGGCACCGACATTCGCGGCACAAAACTCCGCGGCAGTATCTTTCTCACTCAGTTCCAGATCAACGGGGCGATCGGCGATTCGGCTACCACACTTCCCGATTCACTGACCCGCCCCAGCCACTGGGCCTGAACCCGACTGTCAACTCCGTCGTCTGTCGGCGACTGTCAACTCCGTCGACTGTTGACGACTGTCAACTCCGTCGACGGAGAACGACCTTGTTAGCTTCCGGATCGACAGACACCCACGGCGGGTCACCGTCCGTTCCGTCCTCACGATGCATCAATGCGCTCTGACGCTGTTCGAATTCATGATGCTTGGACCCCTGAAACAGGGCAGCAACCTCTTCGAAGCCCGCGGCCGAGACCGGACGAGTTGTACGTCCCCGAGTCCACGGCAGTGCCCGGCCGCCGGTGAGCCGGTTCCAGAGAGTCTCGGCGAAAGCGAACAGGACCAGCAGCACGAGCAAGCCTGGCAGCGTCAACGCGAACAGAGTGCCCATGAAAGAAGTCTAGCGACGAACGCCCCCGGTTCCCTCGACTTCCGATCGGCCGCCCTATGTCTGGTCCCGCGGTCGATGATCTGCCAGAATGCAAGCTGTTACGACTAGTAACACCTTCGGGGGGAGGATTTCACGTGAGCTTGATACTTGCAGCTACCGACCGTTCGGACCTTGCCCAGACACTCGGTACCGAATTAATACATTTCGGGCACCAGATACAGCTCGTCCGCACCGGGCGCCGCCTACTCGATGACCTGGACACCGACAGTTTCGATATCGCCGTGATCGATCTCCTTCTGCCGGACATCGACGGCTACGAGATCGCACGGCAGATCCGCTTGCGCAGTTCGATGCCGATCATGATGCTGGTGGATACCTACGAGGACATCGACGAAGCACCACATCGCGCTGTCTCGGACTTTGTGCTGAACCCGATCGATTCTCACGCGCTCGATCTTCGGGTCACCGCAATCCTTCGTGAAACCGCACATCCCGCCCCCGGCAAACACCAACGTCACGGTGACCTGCTCCTCGATCGACGTGCGATGACGGCGACGATGGGCGGAAAGCTGCTGGTCCTCAGTCGGACCGAATGGCGGGTACTCCTGGAGCTGTCGACCGAGCCTGGGCGCGTGTACTCACGTGATCACCTGATCCGAATCGTGTGGGGTTCCGACCACGAAAGAACGCGTGTGGTCGACGCAACCATTCTCAGCCTGCGGTCCAAACTCGAATCCGATCCCGCGAAACCGAAGTACATCAAAACCATCAGGGGATTCGGATACCGCTTCGGCCCGGTCGACTGAAGTCGCCTTCGTGTCGGTGCCGCTCGATAAGCTCTTGTCATGGGTTGGTACACACCACAATCGGTCGCCCCGGATCTCTCCGACATCCTGGTGTGTGGCTGGACGGCGTGCGCAGAAGGAGAACACCTCCTCGTGCCCGATGCTTGCATGGACGTGCTGTGGATACGTGGCGTCGGCATACGCGTCTGTGGCCCCGAAACCGCTGCATGGTCATTCACTCTTCCGCCCGGAACACGCTCCGTGGGTGTTCGATTCCGCCCTGGATCGGCATCGCCGATGTTGCGAACCTCGGCGTCCGAGCTTCGAGATTCTCGCGCTGACCTCAGCGCTGTAACCGACGCACGCACGGAACGAATACTGTTGAACCGCTTGGAAAATTCCGAAGACCACGAACAAGTCTCGATCCTCGAAAGCGCTGTCCGGAGTTGGGCAGGTTCGAGTTTCCGTCACGATCCGGTGATCAACCACGTCCGCACCGCACTGTCCGAACATTCGTGGAATGTCAGCACTCTCGCCGACGCGGCGGCACTGACTTCGCGCCAACTCCAGCGTCGATGCAACGATGCCTTCGGATACGGCCCTGCAACGCTGCGCTCGATCCTGCGCCTCCAGCGTTTCATGGCGCTCGCTCGCAGTCGACCCGCGCTGGGCCTCGCTGAATCCGCAGCCCACTGCGGATTCAGCGATCAGGCCCACTTGACGCGTGAATGCCGCCGAATCTCTTCGCTGACCCCGGCAGCTCTGCTGCGATCCCAAGCCCCTGACTGGCACGGGTCGGATACCGTTGTCGCGCTGGCAGAGGGAGACGCGGTCGCATGATCGCTACCGCGCTCCCCCGCCGTCACTTCTGACTGAAAAGCGTCCTGGCAGACCACAGCCCGCCGAGGGAGAGCACTGCGACCGTCATGTAGTAGTAGCTCGGAGCGTCGAGCGAGCCTGTTGTACTGATCAACCAGGTCAAGATCAACGGCGCGATTCCGCCGAGCAAAGTCACGCCGAGGTTGTACGACAAAGACATCCCGGTAGCCCGGATCTCCGCCGGGAACAGCGAACTCATCAAGGCAGGCAAGGGGCCGAAGGCAAACGCCATGATGACGCCCAGAGCCGAAACAACCAGGACGAGCGTCAGAGTCGAGGGGTGATCGACCATCAGTTTGAAGAGCGGCCAGGCCAGGACGATTGCCGCAACGGCGGCCCAGGTCATAACTCTCGCAGGTCCGACCCGATCGGCAAGATGACCGATCAACGGCACGGTGATCAAGGTGACCAGTCCGGCGACGATTCCGCCGAGGTAGCCGGCAGAGGCGGATACTCCGAGGTTCTTCACGGCAAACGTCGGCATGTACAAGATGAGGTAGATCGAGATCGTCGCGACGCCGACTACTGCGGCGCCGGTAAGCACCCGGCCGAGATGCCTGGTCAGCGTCGTCTTCAGTGGGGCTTTTTCCGGAACGCTCGTCTTGAAATCGTCCGTTTCATCGAGCTTGGCGCGGATGTAGAGACCGACCGGCCCGACGATGATGCCGAAGAAGAACGGAACGCGCCAGCCCCACGAGTAGAGCGCTTCATGCGAGAGATGGGTATTGAGCACGTATCCGAACAACGATGCCAGGAAAACCGAAGCACCCTGGCTGGCAACCTGCCAGGAAGAGTAGAACGCCTTCTTGTGCGGTGCAGTTTCCACGAGGAAGGTTGTAGCAGTACCGAATTCACCGCCTGCGGAGAATCCTTGAATGAGTCGCGAAACCAGGATGACGACGCCGGCCCACGGCCCGATCATCGAGGTCGTCGGCGCCACGGCCATGATGAGCGTGCCGATCATCATCAGCATCATCGTCAACGTCAAGGCGTTCTTGCGCCCGCGACGGTCGGCATAGCTTCCGAGAACCATCCCGCCAAGCGGCCGGATGACGTATGAGATCGCGAACGTCGCGAACGTCAGTATCAAGCCGAGAGTGTTGTCGCCGCCGGGAAAGAAGTTATGGGCGATGACCACTGCAAATGATGCGTAGACGATGACGTCGAACCATTCGAGCGCAGCGCCGAGCGAACTGCTGATCACCGCCTTGCGAGCAGCGGCCAGGCGTTCCGGGGTGACTGCTCCGGAGGTTGGCGTAGTTGCCGTGGACATGGTTTTCCTTAGGGGGTGAGGGTGGGTCAGGCGCGGGCGTGAGCGATGACGTTCCGAACGAACTGCTCGCACTGTGCCAATTGGTCAAGTGTCACGTACTCGTCAGGTGCATGCGCCTGAGTGATGCTTCCCGGCCCACACACAACAGTGGGGACACCGATACTCGCGAACATCCCGGCCTCGGTGGCGTACGCGACCTTTTCGTCCGAGGACCGACCACCCCATTGTTCGACCAGTGCGGCCGCCGAAGCATTCGCATCCGTCTCCAGGGGAGGAACCGAGGCCGACACGTGCATCGTCACGGAGGCTGACGGGTTTTCTTCCTGCATCAGGTTTTCGATCCGATTCGCCTCGGCGGCAAAGCGTTCGAGCAAATCTGCGGCGCCAGCTGAGCTGATGCTCCTGAATTCGAAAGTGATGGAGCAATCCTCGGGGACAGTGTTCACTGCGATCCCGCCGGATACGAGATTGACCGAACACGTCGTCCAGGCCACGTCGAATGCGTCGTCGTACGGGCCGGACGCACGGAGCTCGTCGGCCGCGCTTCTGACGAATCGAATCAACTCCGCGCCGTATTCGATCGCGTTGACTCCTTGCGGAGTAAGCGACGAGTGCGCCGAAACACCATGCAGATCAACACGTATGACATTCATCGACTTGTGTGCGCGAATGACCCGCATCTCCGACGGCTCTCCGACGACGCACACATCAGGGCGCAGGTTCCGGGAAACAACCTCCTCGACCAACCCGGCCGCACCGATGCAGCCGACTTCCTCGTCGTAGGAGAATGCAAAGTGAATCGGCTTCGCCAGCGGCCGAGCAACGATGTCGGGGATCGCCGCGACAACGATCCCGATGAACGACTTCATGTCGCACGTGCCGCGTCCGTACAGACTTCCGTCGCGAATTTCGGGAGTGAAAGGGTGGCTGCTCCAGTCTTGATCGTCGACCGGCACTACATCTGTATGGCCGGAAAACATCACTCCACCGGCAGTGCTTCCGTCAGGAGGCGTGAATGTTGCCAACAGGTTCAGCTTGGAACCCTCGTCGTCGGAAACGAGTATCGGCTCGACCCCGTGGCGACGTAGTTCCGCGGCGATGAGATCGATCAACGGTCGATTGCTCACGGCACTCGTCGTATCGATTCCGATGAGGCGCTGCACCCAGTCGAGACTTCTCTCGGTTGGAACAGCGGACAACGTGGTGGACGACATCTGGGTTCTCCTTTCACAGCACGAACGCGGTGGGCACTTGCCACCGCGTTCTGCCCTTCGAGCATGAATGAAGTGATCCCAGACACAATGAAGATGCACGATACTTGCAACATGATCGAAGAAACGCAGGATTCCGCCGTGCTCGACGACGTCGACCTCGCCCTGATCAATTGCCTGCAACTCGACCCGCGAGCGTCGTGGCGCACGGTTGGTGACGCGCTCAAAGTTGATCCGGTTACCGTCGCGCGCCGCTGGCAACGGCTACAGGACTCCGGCACCGCCTGGGTCTCCGCGAGGGCAACCGGCCACGGCCGTCCGGAATCGTGTCTGGCTTTCGTGGAAGTCGACTGTACGACTTCGAACGCATTGGCGATTGCGGAACGTCTTGCCCGCTGGCCGCAGGTTCTGAGCGTCGAACACACAAGCGGCCCAGGCGACTTGACTCTTCTCGTCGAGGTCAGAGACATGGCTTTCCTGTCGCGTTTCCTGCTTCGCTCACTCGCGTCGGTGCCCGGGATCGTCAGTTCGCGTGCACACCTCGTCACCGAGGTCTTCGCGATCGGAGACGACTGGAAATTGCAGGTACTCGATGCCACGCAGCGGGCGGTGATGACAGACCGGCCTGTGCGCTACAAATATGCTCCGACGGATCAGCGCCATCACGGGAAGACTTTCGACGCGGTCGACCGTCAATTGATCTTGAAGCTGGGCGAGGACGGTCGATCCTCGATTGCCGAGCTCACGGTCGGTACCGGCCTCAGCGAAAGTACGGTCAGGCGGCGACTTGCCGAACTGACGTCGCGCAACCAAATCGTGTTCCGCTGCGACGTGTCTCTACCGCTGTCCGGCTGGCCCCTCGTGACCTGGGTGTGGGGATATGTCGATCCCACGGACCGGTCGACGATTCGTGCTCTGGTGGAGCGAGTGCCTGGAACACGAGTGTGCATGCGGATATCCGGTGGACGCGCCAACACACTGCTCGCGATCGCCGCACACTCCCTTCGCGAAACTCCCATTACCGAAGTACAACTCGCACAAGAGGCACCGGGCCTGGTGGTGCTGAACAGGTCAGTGGTGCTGCGATCGATGAAGAGGGTGGGCCGACTTCTCGATGACGAAGGCAAGAGCGCCGGGGTCGTACCGATGGACATCTGGGCGGAAGCCCCGGAGATCGAGTGAATGTCCGAAATAATCAATCATGACGCGCCGCGGTGGAGAAGGATTGCTGTCATGACTTCAACAGAGATCTCCCCCGCCCAGCGTTATCGGGATCTGGCCGCCGGATTCACGGCGCGGATCGACGCCGTACCCGCCGACCGCTGGGACAACGATTCCCCCTGCGAGGGCTGGACCGCCCGCGACGTGGTGAGACACGTGCTCGACAGCGAACGAGACATGGTCAAGGTAGTCGGCCTGGAATTGGCACCCGGTCCGTCGGTCGACGACGACCCGTCGGCAGCCTGGGCGGCCGTCCGAGATTCGATGCAGGCCATTCTGGACGATCCGGCAAAGTCCACCCTCGAATACGACGGGCACTTCGGCCGGACCAACCTCGGGGCCACGGTCGAGGGGTTCTTGTGTTTCGATCTGGTCATCCACGGTTGGGATCTCGCAGCCGCGACCGGCACCGATACGACGATGCGTGACACGGACGTGGAGTGGGTGTCGGAGATCGCCGCGGGCCTCGGCGAGTCGATCCGCATGAGCGGTGTGTGCGGCCCGGAAATACAGGTTCCGGACAACGCTGACAAAGCGACGAAACTCCTTGCCTTCCTCGGCCGGAAGGCGTGAAAAAGTACCCCTGACGTGGGCATTACTTCCATACACATGTAATGTCGCGGTATGCCGGAACGCCGAAAATCTTCCACGAGTCCAGACCTGCTTGCGGCGGCATTGTTCGATGTCGCCGCGGAATCCGGACTGGAAAATGCCAGCGTTCGCGAGGTCGCAAAACGGGCGGGCGTCTCGATCGGCGCAGTGCAACATCATTTCTCGACCAAGGACGAGATGTTTGCATTCGCACTGCGAACACTCGTCGATCGATTGTTGACGCGACTGGCCGAATCGTCCGCCGACGCGGACCCGCATACCGCCCTGTTCCAGGCGCTCTCGCAACTCCTGCCCCTCGACGAGCAACGCACGCGTGAGGCGCATGTGCTCGCCGCGTTTGCCGTGCGCGCCGCAACCAGTGAGTCACTCTCCGAAATTCGCCGGACAACCCTGTTCACAATCCGCACCGGCATCTCGACAGTTCTGATCGGGATCGGAACTCCGGAAGCGGAAACCAGAGCGGCACTTCTACTTTCAACCGTCAATGGATTGGCCCTCGACGCACTCGGAAGCCCCGCCATGTATCCGCCGCAGTACCTCGATCACGCTTTGGAAACCCAGATCCGCCTCACCCTGCACGACGCCGAGAACCCGCTCGCCTCCGTCGGGCTCGCCAGCTGACGTGGCAGGAGCAGGGCGCTTCGCGCCGAGCCCGTCCGGCGATCTCCATCTGGGAAACCTCCGTACCGCCCTCTTGGCCTGGCTGTTCGCCCGCACCAGCGGTCGCGACTTCCTCATTCGAGTCGAGGATCTCGACCGTCTCCGACCCGGCGCGATGGAACGACAACTCGACGATCTGCGCAGGCTCGGCCTCACATGGGACGGCCCAGTCGTATTGCAGTCGCACCGTCTTCCCTTGTACCACAACGCTATCGAGCTATTACGCGAGCGCCACCTGACCTATCCCTGCTTCTGCACACGCAAGGAGATCCTGCAGGCACCGTCCGCTCCCCATGCTCCAGACGGCGCCTACCCCGGCACGTGCCGGAACCTGTCGAAGGCCGAACGCGCCGAGAAATCGGCAAGCGGCCGATCCCCCGCGCTGAGGCTACGGGCCGACATCGATTCGTTCACCGTGCACGACGAACTGTTCGGCGAGGTGACGGGGCAAGTCGACGACGTCGTCTTGCTCCGCGGAGACGGCGTACCCGCCTACAACCTCGCCGTTGTCGTCGACGACGGTGCGCAGAACATCGATCAAGTGGTCCGCGGCGACGACCTCCTGACCTCGGCGCCGCGTCAGGCGCACCTTGCTCAACTGCTCGACATCGAACCGCCGTCGTACGCCCACGTTCCTCTCGCGTTGAACAGTGAAGGCAAACGACTCGCGAAGCGCGACGGCGCAGTGACTCTGGCCGATCAACTCGAGGCCGGACGCAGTGCCGAACAGGTCCTGACAATGATCGCGTCGAGCATCGGTCTCGCTGAACCCGGCGAAGTTGTCACACCACCCCAATTGGCGGATCGATTCGACTCTCGCAAGATCCCCCGAACCCCGTGGATTTTCCCGGCGAAGTAAGTGAAGTTTCAATCGACACCTCGTCGGGACAAAAGCTCGATTGTCCGATATGACAAAGCCGTCCGCAATAGCTATTCGTTGGCAATTCTCGATTAGTGAAGTACGGTCAAGACTGGCGAAGGAAATTCAGGGCGAGTAGTCCCTGCAAAACTACGCCCGGGATCTGAACCTGGGATCCGACCGCAGTACCCACTTGCAGCATCCACGCTGACACGCACGTGCGGCACGGGCGACTCAGGACGAAAAGGAATACGCATGGTCCGCGAGCTTCGCGAGGCACTCGACGACCATCAATTCGAGGTGTTGTATCAACCCCAGGTAAATCTGAACTCGTCAGCAATTATCAGCTATGAAGCACTTCTGCGGTGGCGCCATCCGCTTCGAGGGTTGATCGAACCCCAAGATTTCATGCGCTCCGCCGAATCCTCTGGGCTCATCATTCCCATCGGGCTGCAGGC
Organism: Rhodococcus sp. MurmanLake-1; assembly: GCF_056945715.1. Taxonomy (NCBI): domain Bacteria; kingdom Bacillati; phylum Actinomycetota; class Actinomycetes; order Mycobacteriales; family Nocardiaceae; genus Rhodococcus; species Rhodococcus sp. MurmanLake-1. Next base: position 169,924 of record NZ_JBWZNF010000008.1, read on the forward strand.
TCTGGACATGATCTGTGCCCAAACAGCGTCGTGGCCTGAGCACATGATGGTCGCGGTCAACTTTTCACCTCGCCAACTCGCTACCCCGCACGCCGCTCACGAGATCCTCGGAGCGCTGGACAGTTCAGAAACCCCACTGAGCAGAATCATCGTGGAAGTCACCGAACTCGGCGTCGTGGGTCGGCATGCCGCCGAGACCCTTCACGTCTTGCATAACGAGGGAATTCGAATCGCGCTGGATGATTTCGGGGCGGGCTTCGCGTCTTTCTCCGCGTTGTCGGAATTGCCGCTCGACATTCTCAAGGTCGACCAATCCTTGACCTGGGCCGTCAGCGCAGCGGGTCGTGCTGGAGACCGCGCCTTCATGGTCATGGAGTCAATCGCCGACATCGCGCGGAAGCTCGGGCTTGATTCGATCGCCGAGGGCGTCGAAACCGCGGAACACGCAGCCAACGTCTTGCGAGCCGGCTGCGACATGGGCCAGGGCTATTACTTCGGGAAGCCACTTCCTGCGTCGTCCATAGTCACTCCCGTGTGAGCGCCAGCCACTTCAGTACGACGCCACTTCAGTACGACGACGATGCGCTCGCTATGAGTGCGACCACGAGAATCACGGCAAAAATGGCCAAGAAGGTTGCTCCGACCGCAATTCCGGCTATCGCAAGCCCGCGTCCCTCTTGACCTGTCTGCTTGATCTGATTGAGCGCGACAATTCCCAAAATGATTCCGATGATTCCGCCGAGACTGTAGAAACAACCGCCTGCAAGCGATACCACCAACGACGCAATTGCGAGACCATTGGTGCCGACTGGCTGCATCGGCGGGATGTATCCACCAGCGAATTGGTTCGGTTGACCGTACGCATTCGGCGGTTGACCGTATTGGGGCTGTCCGTATTGAGCTTGTCCGTATTGTCCGGGTTGCTGATATTGATTCGGCTGATATTGATTCGGCGGCGGCAAGTATGGATTGGGTTCACCAATTCCACCCGGCTGAGGCGTATTACCGGTCGGGTTGTACGACGGCGGCGGATAACCCGGGTACTGCTCGTTGGGAGTGGTATATCCGGGAACTTCAGGTGAAGACTGCGTTTCGGATGGGGACACGCCGTACCCCTCGGGCGGCAGGCTCGGAAATTCTCCGTATCCAGGTTTTGCCTGGTAATCGCTCGAAGAATCGTCGTTGTTGCCCCCAGAACTCGTCATACAACGCAGCCTAAACCACAGGTGACCTCCGAATCCAAGTGAGCAGATGTCATCCACATCGCTCTTTGATCCCAGTAGGGTCATATCCACTGTCACACTCGAGCGCGATATTTACGACTGAGGGGAACACATGACAACCGGCGGGTACGACCCCAACCAGAATCCAGAAGGAGGGAAGCAATTCCCACCCCAGGATCCATATGGCCAGCAGGGAACACCTCCTCCCGGAAGTTACCCACCTCCCGCAGGCCCCCCGCAGGGCGGTAGCTACCCGCCTCCTCCACAGGGCGGGAACTTCCCGCCCCCTCAGGGTGGCAACTACCCGCCGCCCGGTGGATACCCGCCGCCTCCGCAGGGCGGCAACTTCCCGCCGCCTCCGCAGTTCAACGACCAAGGTGCGTACGGCGGAGGAAATCGACTGCCCTCGGGTGCTCAGCCGGGTGATCTGTGGATTCGACTCGGCGCCCGCATCATCGACGGAATCATCGTCGGCATCATCGCCGCGATTCTGGCTCTCTTGGTCAGTGACTCCGACAGCTTGATTCTGATCTCGGGACTGTTCTCGGGAATTCTGACCTTCGCTTACTTCATCGCAATGGAAGTAACGCAGGGTCGGACTTTGGGAAAGATGATTCTGGGCCTTTCAGTGCACGGTCCGGGCGGCGCACCTCGCCCCTCCGTCCAGCAGTCTGCGATTCGCAACGCCTTCACGTTGCTCTCGATCATTCCGATCATCGGCGGAATCCTCGCGCTGGTCGCCTACATCGTCATCGCGGTCACCATCAACAACAGCCCCACCAAGCAGGGCAAGCATGACGAGCTCGCTGGTGGGACTCAGGTAGTCAAGGGTTAGGTAGACATATATGACAACCGGTGGGCAAGACCCCAACCAGAACCCAGAAGACGGGAAGCAATTCCCACCCCAGGATCCGTACGGCCAGCAGGGAACACCCCCTCCGGGGAGTTTTCCTCCACCGGCCGGTCCTCCGCAGGGTGGAAGTTATCCCCCGCCCGGCGGCTACCCGCCGCCCCCACAGGGCAACTTCCCTCCACCCCCGCAGGGTGGAAGCTATCCCCCTCCCGGCGGAAACTACCCGCCTCCCGGTGGGTACCCGCCTCCTCCCGGTGGTGGCAACTTCCCGCCTCCGCCCCCGAATGACTACGGCGCAGGCTTCGGCGCCCCCCAGCTTTCTGTGGGTGCGGCAATTACCTACGGCTGGAACAAGTTCAAAGACAACGCACTGGTCTGGATCGGGATCTCGATCATCGCTTTTCTGATCGCCGGACTCATCCAGGGCGCTTTCAACGGCTTCGACTACACCAATACCGAATTCAGCGCGCTGTCGATCGTGGGTGGATTGGTCACCGCAATCGTCGGCTACATCATCCAAGCCGCATTCCTTCGTGGAGCATTGAGCGAATTGGACGGAATCAAGCCGGCTTTCGGCACCTTCTTCCAATTCACGAACATCGGTGCAGTTGTTCTCGGCGGTTTCCTTGTCGCCGTCGCCACCTATGTCGGTTTGGTTCTGTGCATCATTCCCGGCATCATCGCGGCGTTCCTGCTCTACTACACGCTGACCTTCATCGTGGACAAGAATCAGGATGCGATTTCGGGCATCAAATCGAGCTACGCGTTGACCTCGTCGAACGTCGGAACGTTGATCCTGCTGGCGCTCGCTCTGATCGGTATCAACATCATCGGCGCACTGCTGTGCGGAATCGGTCTTCTCGTGACGGCGCCCGTCGCGCTGATCGCCAGTACCTACGCATACCGCGTGCTGACCGGCGGCCATGTAGCTGCCTGATCAGTTCGTTTGCATCACCGAAGGCCCTGCGGTTCCACGTGAAACCGCAGGGCCTTCGGTGTGTTCTGCGCAACTGGACGGTCGCCAACTCGCCTCCGAGCGCCTTGTGGTGCTTGGATGACGGACGTGACAGCTCAGGATCAGCAAGACGAATCGACCCACGAAACCAAATTTGCGCACGTCAGCCGGGGTTATTACCCGACAATCGTCGCGCTCTTCACCGCAACGCTGCTGATCTCGAACGTGGCGGCGACCAAGGGGGTCGCCTTCTTTGCGGATTCCGACTTCTCGCTCGGTCCCTTGCAGATTCTGCCCATCATCACCGATGGTGGATTCTTCTTGTTCCCGCTTGCCTACGTCCTCGGTGACGTACTCAGCGAGGTGTACGGCTTCAAGGCGACCCGACGCGCGATCTACCTGGGCTTCGGCGCACTGATTCTTGCCGCCGCGTGCTTCTGGATCGCTGTGCAACTCCCGTCGGCAGAGTTCTACGAGAACCAGGCCGCCCTCGAAACCGTGGTCGGCGTCATTCCCCGGCTGCTGGTCGCAGGCTTGGCCGCCTACCTCGTCGGCCAGCTGCTGAACTCCCTGGTCCTGGTCATGATGAAAAAGCGCATGCAGGAGAAGCACCTGTGGGCGCGGCTGATCGGCTCGACCGTCGTCGGCGAATTCGCCGACACCCTCATCTTCTGTTCCATCGCAGCCGGTGTCATCGGCATCAGTACGTGGGAAGACTTCATCAACTACGTGCTGGTCGGCTTCCTGTGGAAGACGCTTGTCGAGGTTCTGGTCATGCCGATCACCTACCGCGTCATCGCCTACGTGAAGAAGCGCGAACCGACCTACGTCTGAGGTGCAGGCGTCTTCGCCGCATAGAACTTTCCGAGCATGTCCGCTTTGAAGTCGTGGAAGTATCCGCCTTCGATGCTGGCTCGGATGTCGTCGACCAACTTCACGGTGAATCGCTCGTTGTGGATCGTGCACAGCGTCGACGCGAGCATTTCCTTCGCCTTGAAGAGGTGATGGATGTACGCGCGGGTGTAATTGGCGCACGTGTAGCAGTCGCACTCGTCGTCGATAGGCGTGAAGTCACGACGGAATCGGCTGGTGTTGATGTTGAACCTGCCGGAGCGGACGTAAATCGCAGCATTGCGAGCAACACGCGACGGGTTGACGCAGTCGAAAGTGTCCGCGCCGTTCTCGATTGCGACGAAGAAGTCGTCCGGTTCACTGATGCCGAGCATATGACGCGGCTTGTTCTCGGGTAGTTCCTCGTTGCACCAGCGCACGATCGTGCCGAGGTTCTGCTTCTCCAAGGCACCGCCGATGCCGTAACCGTCGAAGCCGTATCCGTTCTCGCCTTCGATCGACTCGAGGCCACGGCAGGCCTGACGACGCAGATCCTCGTACTGCGCGCCTTGGATCACGCCGAAGAGTGCCTGGTAGGGCTTCTCGGCGCGTTCGGCGGTGAGCTTCTCGTGCTCGTTGATGCAGCGGATCGCCCACGCCTGCGTGCGCTCGACCGATCGCTCCTGATAGCCGCGGGTGTTGAGCAGCGTAGTGAGCTCGTCGAACGCGAACATGATGTCGGCGCCGAGCTGATGCTGGATCTGCATCGACACCTCGGGAGTGAAGCGATGCTTACTGCCGTCGAGGTGCGATTTGAACGTCACGCCCTCGTCGTCGACCGTCGCGAGACGCTCTTTGCCCTTCGCGATGACGTCGTCGGACTGCACACCGACGGCCTCCATCGCGAGCACCTTCTTGAACCCGACACCAAGCGACATGACTTGGAAGCCACCGCTGTCGGTGAAGGTGGGCCCGTCCCAGTTCATGAACTTGCCCAACCCGCCCGCCTCGTCGACGATGTCGGGTCCCGGCTGCAGGTACAGGTGGTACGCATTAGCGAGCAACGACTGCGCACCGAGTTCCTTCATGGACTCGGGCAGCACGGCCTTGACCGTGGCCTTGGTTCCGACGGCCACGAACGACGGCGTGGCGATATCGCCGTGCGGTGTGTGGATGGTGCCGGTGCGTCCGAGCCGGTTCTCGAGCCTGGTCCCAATGGTGAAAATCGACTCGGGACGCTTGTCGACGGAGGGCGCGGGCGGTGTCGGTACTGCAGAAGTCACGGGCTCAATCCTGTCACAGGAGTAAATATCGCCGTGATCACAGCGAAGAAAGTTCCTACGCGATCAGCATCCGCATTGGTCTACTGACCGAACCCGAGCGGTACCGCCGCGTGAGGGTCCCCACCATACTTCCCACTACACATCCCCCGGCTCGACCGGTTTACCCCGCCAGCCCGCTGACAGGAGCTCACTTGACGAGACAGACCGGCCAGACCTACAACTTCGTCACCGTCGACGTCACAGACTCGATTGCCACCGTGACTATCGACAAACCTCCAGCCAACGCATTCAACCCCAGCATGATCGCCGAGCTTCTGGAGATACTGCCGGTACTCGCGTCGGACCAGACCGTCCGCGTCATTGTCGTGACGGGCACTGGACGGTTCTTCGTCGCCGGTGCGGACATCACCGTGATGCGCGAGCTGACGGAAGAAACTCAGCGCGCGATGCGCCCGTGGGTCGACGTACAGCGGATCCTCGAGTCGGCTCCCAAACCTGTCGTCGCGAAGATCAACGGGCACGCACTCGGCGGCGGAGCAGAACTGACGTTGGCCTGCGACTTCCGCATCATGGCGCAGTCGGCGACCATCGGCTTCCCCGAGATCGGACTTGGGCTTTTTCCGGGTGCCGGTGGCAGCCAGCGACTTCCACGCCTCATCGGCGCTCACCGAGCCAAAGTGCTCATGATCGAAGGCAAGCGCCTCAGCGCCGAGCATGCACTCGATATCGGCCTGGTCGACACCGTCGTTGCGGACGCCGACCTCGATGCGCATTGCGCTGACCTCGCACGCGAACTCGCGACGAAACCCACTGCCACCATCGGAATGATCAAACGCATTGTCGACGAGGGCATGTCGTTGCCGCTCGATCAAGCGCTGGATCTCGAATTCGAGGCAGTGCTCGACCTGATCAAGACGGACGACGCTGCTGAGGGACTTCAGTCATTCCTCGACAAGCGGTCCCCCACCTTCACGGGACGCTGACAGCTCCCATTTACCGAGAGGCCATCATGCTCAACAAATTTCAGAAGAAATGGGTGGGCGCAGTCGCTTCTCTCGCCGCCCTGACGATCGCGGTCAGCGGATGCACCCGGCCCGCTACCGACAACTCCGCGGAAAGTGGTGGCCTGGTACGGATCGCGGTGGGTGTAGACCCGTCGTACGCCCCGATTTTCCTGGCCGACCACGAGGGCATGTTCGAGGCCGCCGGCCTCGACGTCCAGGTCATCCAGACGGAAGGCGGGGCGGCGGGCGCCCAGAACGTCGTAGCCGGAACTTCGGAACTCTCCGGCAATGCCGACTCGACAGCACTGTCCGTCATGGCCGCCAATCCGAGCCTGCGGGCGCTGGGCGTATTTCAGGAATCCGACCGATACTTCCAGGTTGTACTGAGGAATGGCGTCGAGCCGAAGTCGATCAAGACCATGGGCGTCTTCCCCGGCATCGGCCTCTACTTCACGAACCAGTACCTGGCCAGTCTCGGCATCGACCCCACGACGGTCACACTCGTGAGCACAAGCCCGCCCGAACAGCCTGCTTTGCTGGCGCGCGGTGACATCGACGGCTTCCTGTCCTTCGACCCCTGGGTGACGCAGAGTGTCAATACCGGCGGGCGCGTTGTTGCCACGACCGGCGACTTCGGCGCCAAGTACGCCCAATGGATCATCACTTCGGACAACTGGTTGTCCGCGAACGAAGAAACCGCAGGCAAGGTGTTCAAGGTGATCTCGGAAGCGTCGGCAATCGTGAACTCGGATCCGGATCGGGCTGCAACCGCAATTGCCGCGTCTATCCAGATGGACCCGGCCGAGGCCGCAGACCGGGTGACCCAAATCGATTTCGGTGGACGCGGATTCACCGAGGACGGCGTGGAGCGCGCAAACGAACTTGTTGCATTCTTCCGCGAGCAGGGCAAGATCTCCGCGGACATCGATCCGTCCGCTGTCCTCCTCTCGGGATGGTTCGAGCAGAACGCCGCCTGAGCGGAGAGTGAGAACGGGTCCGGTGGGCAGACCGAAATCATGTCGCCCACCGGCCCGCAGAACTACGTTCGACACCAGTCGGTTCGGCGATATCTTTCGATTGAAACGGAGTAGTTGTGGTGCATCCCCCGGTACGGGTCGTAGAGATTTCCAGTCCGTTTGCGCGATTCGCCGGGCGCATCCTGGTCGGGCTGGGTTTCGAGGTCATTCTGGTAGAACCACCCACCGGTGACCCCAGTCGCACCGAGTCCCAGGGTGATTCGTACTTGCATTGGCATGCGGGCAAGAAGTCCGTTGTCCTCGATATCGACGACAGCAACGATCGCCTCGCTTTCGAAGCACTGCTGCGCAGTGCCGACGTCCTGCTCGACGGCAGCGCGACCGGCGCTCTACGCGACAACCGAGGATCTCTCGTTCACGTACGAGTGACACCCTTCGGCACAACCGGACCGCGAAGTGACTGGAAGGCAACAAATCTGACCGTCGCGGCACTCGGCGGGATGATGGCCCAGGTCGGCGATCCCGAGCACCCTCCACTGCTGCTCCCCGAACTCCAGGCTGAGCAGCTCGCCGGAATCAATGCCGCAATCGGCGTGCTTCTCGGACTGCGTTCGCGATCCAAGGGCCACAACCCGTTGCTGGAGATCAGCGCTCAGGAATGTGTTGCCGCCGCGCTGGAAGCGGGCACTCTTGCCTACATTCACGAGGACCGCGTACCACCGCGTCCGGGCCGGGTACATCCGCTCGTTCCGCACGGACTGTTCCAGGCCGCCGACGGTTATGTCGGTGGCGGCCTCGGCGGTAGCCCCCGCATGTGGGACGGCATGTTGGCCTGGCTGATCGACAACGATGCTCAGGACGATCTCGATCAACCGGAGTGGTCCGACGCGGTCTACCGAAAGACGCATCAGGAACACATTTTCGACGTTCTGTCCGCCTTCATCGCGAAGTGGCCGAAGGAAGAATTCGCGGTCAGCGCGCAGTCACGCAAGTTGCCGTGGGCAGCGGTCGACCGGCCCGAAGAACTGCTGCGTAACCCGCAACTCAACGACCGGGACTTCTTCACCGACGTGACCGGAGATCACGGTACCTACCGCGATCTCGGGTTCGGCTTCGCTTTCCCCGAAGGCCGGCGCATCGGAACGCTCGAGGCTGCCCGGTTGGGCCAGCATCAGGAACTCTTGAAGGCCACCTCGCCTGTGGCAGTGAACGAAACCCACGAGTTCAGCGGTGGCAGCACGCCCAGCCTCGAAGGTGTCCGCGTCCTGGATCTCACGTGGGTGTTGGCGGGCCCGTACGGCACCAGAATCCTTGCCGACCACGGTGCCGATGTCATCAAGGTCGAATCGATCGGACGCCCGGACCCGACTCGCTTTGCACCGTTCATGCATCTCTCGCGAGGACCGCACGACAATCCGAACACCAGCGGGTACTTCAACGACGTCAACCGCAACAAGCGCAGCATCACACTCGATACCCGATCCGCAGAGGGCCTTTCGGTACTGCGCGACCTGATCAGGAACTCCGACGTCGTGGTCGAGAATTTCAGCTCGTCGGTCATGGACAAGATGGGGCTCGGCTACGAACAACTCCGGGAGCTCAACCCGGACATCATCTACGTGTCGATGTCCGGGATGGGTCACACCGGTCCTCGCAAGGACTGGGTGTCGTATGCCGACATCGTTTCGGCAAGTACCGGTCTGACCGCACTGACCGGCCGGAACGCCGATGACGTTGTCGGAGTCATCTACGGCCATGGCGACATCGTCGCCGGACTGCAAGCCGGCGTCGCGATGCTGGCAGCCCTCGACTACCGCGACCGGACCGGCCGGGGACAGCACGTAGACCTGTCACAACTCGAAGCCATGGCAGCGCACATGGGTACCAGCGTTCTCCGAGCCGCCCGGTCACAGTCCCCCGATCCGATCGGCAACAGCCATCACGAACTGGCACCACACGGCGTGTACCCGTGCCTCGGCAGCGACCGGTGGTGCTCGATTGCCGTTCGCGATACCACGGAATGGAATGCATTGTGCCGCATCATCGAAGCAGAGAAATGGATCGGCAATCCTGACTTCGCGAGTGCAGAAAGCCGCCAAGCCGATCACGAACGTATCGACGACGCCATCGCCGACTGGACCAGGACTCTGTCACCCGAAACCGTCATGGAACGCTTGCAATCGGCGGGTATCACGGCCGGCACCGTCCAGGACGGACGCGACCTGGTCGAGAGCGATCCACATCTTCGGGCACGCAGTTTCTATTCGGCACAGGAACATCCCCTCGCCGGAACATTCCTCCACGAAGGCATCCCCGTTCGCCGGAACTCCGAACCCGGCTCGATCCGACGCGCTGCGCCGGTGCTGGGCGCGGACACCGACGACGTCCTCGAGTCGGTGCTCGGATACAGCGACGAACTGATCGCCGGACTTCGCGACCAGTCGATCCTGTCCTGACCGCACTCATATTCAGTACATCCATTCACAGATCGCTCCTAGGAGACACAATGCGCGCGGCCCGACTCCATCAGTTCGGCACTTCACCGGTCATCGACGACATCGACATTCCCACACGTGAATCCGGTCAGACGCTCGTGCGCATCGACGCTGCCGCGCTCGGCCATCTCGACATCACCGTCGCGAGCGGAAACTTCGGAGTCAAGCCGAACCTGCCACATATCGGTGGAACAGACGGAGCGGCGACGGTAATCGAATCCGACACCTATGAGCCTGGCACCCGCCTTCTGGTCCGAGGCGGCGGAGTCGGCCTGTTCAAGAACGGTTGCTGGGCTGAGTATCTGGTAGCGGCAGACAAGGCGTTCACACCCTTTGATCCCGCACTGTCGCCGGCCGTCGCCGCAACCTTCTTCCTGCCCAGCACAACCGGCTATGTTGCCGTCAACGACATTGCAGCCGTCGCTCCCGGCGAACGAGTTGTTGTCGCCGGAGCATCCGGCGCTGTCGGATCGATGGCAGCACAGTTCGCTCTGCTTGCCGGAGCGTCCGAGGTAATCGGTGTTGTACCGCGCGAAGATCAGGCCGCCTTGCTTCCGGAGGGTGTGCGTCCCGTCGTCGGGCAAGGCGACGAACTTGCCGGGGTGCTGGGATCCGAGCCTTCCGTCGACGCCGTGATCGACACGCTTGGCGGCGACGGCTTGCCGCACCTTCTGGCGAGTGTTATCCCCGGTGGCCGGGCTGCCCTGATCGGATATACCTTGGGTAAGAGCCTCACCCTGGACTTGCCGAACTGGTTGCTCAGCGATGTCCGGATCCTGCCCGTCAACATGATTCGCAAGACTGCCCGGCAAGCCGAACTGGCACCTGAAATGATCCGGCTGCTCATCGAAGGCAAGATTTCCGTTGCAGTGCAGGAGTTTCCGCTGGATGACATCGCAACGGCACTGCAGTTGATGGGTGAGGGCAAAGTTGCCGGCCGGGCCGTCGTCGTACCCTGAGGGATACAATTACCCATGCCCCACGACGCACATGCCATTCCGCGCTCGCTTCCGGATTTGATCCGGAGGCGAGCTTTGGAGCGTCCGGAGCACCCGGCGCTCGTCGTCGACGGGATCACGGTCACCTACCGCGAATTGCGGGATCGTGCAGCGTCGATGGGGGCGGATCTCCGTAATCACGGTGTCGGCCGTGGGGAGCGCGTGGCGGCACTGTCCGGCAACAGGATCGAACTGGCAGACCTTGTTCTCGGATGCGCGTGGATCGGTGCGGTTGTCGTCCCACTCAATACGGCCCTCCGAGCCGACAGTGTTGCCAGCGCACTCGAACAGGCTGGTGTACAACGGATCCTGGTTTCACCCGAATACTCAGGCGCTGTAGCCGGATTCGACGGCACCGTGTGGGTCATGGGTGAACAGTGCGTCCCCACTGCCGGTTCGCATCCGGGCTGTGAGCCCGAGACCCTCGATCCGCTCGACCTGGCCGCGATACTCTTCACCTCCGGCACCACCGGTCTGCCCCGAGGCGTCCGATGCCCGCACGCGCAGTTCCTGCAGTGGGGCAAAGGCGTCGGCGCCTCACTCGGGCTCACCGGGGACGATGTGCTGTACAACTGCCTGCCGCTGTTTCACACCAATGCTCTCAATGCCTTTGTTCAGTCCCTTTGGGCCGGGTCTACTTTTTTCCTGGGACAACGCTTTTCGGTCCGCAATCATTGGCGCGAAGTTCGCGAGATCGGCGCAACTGTCGACTACCTGCTGGGTGCGATGGTGGCCATGTTGATGAACGCGGACCCATCGCCGCAAGACCGACAGCACAGCGTCCACGTGGCACTTGCCCCCGCAACGCCGGCTCATCTGATCGAACCGTTTGCCCAGAGATTCGGTGTAGAACTCGTGGACGGATTCGGAAGTACCGAAACCAATCTCGTGATCGGCACACTTCCGGGAGATCGGCGGGCCGGGTACATGGGGCGGGTGATGAGTGGCTACGACGCCGCAGTCGTCAACGACGGTACTGCTGCCGCAGACGGGGAGCCCGGCGAACTGGTGGTCCGCAGCACGATCCCCGGCGCCTGTTCACTGGGCTATCTGGGCGAGGAGATTCCGGCGACGGAGAGTTGGATACAGACCGGTGACAGGGTGATTCGGGAAGCAGACGGCTGGTTCCGATTTGTCGATCGCATCAAAGACGTGATTCGGCGCCGCGGTGAAAATATTTCCGGGGCCGAAGTGGAAACCGTTCTGGCGTTGCATCCGTCGGTCGGTCAGGTTGCCGTCTTCCCGGTACCGTCGGATCTGGCCGAGGACGACGTCATGGCAACTGTAATACTGCGCCCCGGAGTATCTTTCGACCCCATTTCGATTCTGGAGTTCTCCCAGCAACAGCTGCCGTACTTTGCACTTCCCCGGTACATCGACGTCGTGGACACGTTGCCACTCACCGAAACCGGCAAGGTACAGAAAGCAGTGCTACGTGAGAGGGGCGTCGGCCCACACACCTGGGACTGCGAGAAGAGCGTGTTCCGCGCCCGGCGATAGACCGCGCCTCGCTACTTGCCGCAACCGTTGAACGAACACATCACCGGACTGCAGATCGTGCGCAGAGCCAGCGGGTCGCTCGGCGAATGTGTGCACTTCATGGCATGAAGTTTTCGGGTGATTCCGGCGCCGGCAGTGCGCAGGGCCCCGGTGATGCGGCTGACGTTGAGGCGAGCCGTCGGCGCTGTCACAGACAACGCGCCGGCCAGAGTGCGCGGGCCGCTGAACACCGGCACTGCGACGCTCATGTACCCGAGCCGTGTCTCCTCGACCTCCACCGCGAGTTGTTCCTTACGCATCCGCTCGGTTTGCTGGCGCAGCACGCTGACGGACATCGTCGTTCGACTGGTCAAGGCGGTGAAACCCTGCTCGACTACCTCGTCGAAGACCGATTGCGGGGAGAAGGCAAGGATGATCTTGCCGGTGGCGGTGCAGTACAGCGGGAGCCGACCGGCCACCCGCGACTGCTGATTGAGCCCGCGGTGTCCGATGATCTTCTCGATGTAGAGGACGTCGATGCCGTCACGAACCGCAAAGTGAACCGTCTCCTGCGTCGCCAGCAGTAGGTCCTCCATGTACGGCAGCGCCGCGTCGCGCAGAATCCGCTGACGCGGCACCAATTGGCCCAGCTCGAACAATCGCAGGCCGAGCCGGTACTTGGTACCCGCGCGCTCGAGCAATCCCCACTCGACCAGCTCGCCGGCCAACCGGTGAACCGTCGCTTTCGCGACCCCACTGCGCCGGGTGAGCTCCGTCAGAGACAGGTCACTGTGGTCGGTGTCGAAAGCGTCCAAGATCATTCGAGCCTTGCCCAGGACCGAGGACAGTTCACCTGCAGGCTGCGATGCAGCGGTCGTTTCCGACGCGATGGGTAGTACGGATCCGAACCCGACGGATTGTTGTGGAGCGGCCATGAGTGTCCTCCTGAACGATCTGTGACAGCCTGCCGAGACCGAGTGCCACAACGACCGAGATCGGTCGGGGCCCTCGTTAGGTGCAGGTGCTTCGAGACTGACACTATGGTGACGACACGATGAGACGCACGCCACACGGTCCGCTCAGTGAACCCGTCCCGCAGAGTTTACACGGGGCGCCTACCTGCGTAATTCTCCAGAAACATGCGGACGGCGGATGCAATCTGCGGAGCGTGCTCCTCGACGAGTGCGACGGTCCCCGATTCGACGATCTCCGTTTCCACCACTGCCGCACCCGTCAGGTGTGCACGCAACGGCGCAATGTTAGGCATCGAGAAGGGATCCTTCTGCGCGCCGATCAGCAAAACCGGCGCAGTCACCGAACCGACTCTCGCCTCCATGACGTAGCGGGCGCAGGCTTTGTGCCCCTCCGCCGGATCTACCCGGTAGGCAAGCGCGTCTCGGATGAACCTGTCGAGCAGTGCGGTGCCTGGTTCGGGGTAGTAGGGGCGACGCATCTCCCACAGCCTGGTGAGATGGCTACCGTCTGCGGCCCGGTCGACGCAGTCGATCCCACCGGGTCCCGAGTGCCCCTCGCGGTAGTTGCGGTCGGTCCACGGGCACGACGAGAGCACGGCAGCGTGCACCCTCTCGGGGCGTGATGCCGCCATCTCGAGCGCCACTGCCGCACCGGTGTGGTGACCGATGACCGTGACTCGATCGACGCCCAGGGTGTCGAGCAATTCCCACGCGCCTCGCGCATAGGTCTCGATGGTCTGCGGGCCGGGCACCGGAGCACTGTTGCCGTACCCCGGCATGTCCATCGCGACAACGCGGAAGTCGTCGGCAAGGAGTGGAATGAACTCGCGGAACTCGTCCCACGACCGGGGCGCCTGATGAAGCAGGAGAATCGCCTCACCAGAACCTTGCTGCGCGTAATGCAATTGCCCGAAAGACGAATCCACGTATCCGAGTTGCAGGCCGCCAGCCATCAGAACGCCGCAACCATCGGGGTATCGACGCCGACGATGTCGATCTTTGCCGAACCACCCGGATTTCCGACGGGCTCGCTACGGGTAGGCAAGACCTCGAGGAAGAAGCGCTTGTTGTCTTCCTTGAAATCCGGGTCTGCTTTCCGGTCGACGGTGATCGCCTCCACCGGGCAGGCCAATTCGCAAGCGCCGCAATCGATGCATTCGTTCGGGTTGATGTAGAGCTTGCGATCACCCTCGTAGATGCAATCCACGGGGCATTCTTCCATGCACGATCGGTCCGTGTAGTCGATGCATGCTTCACCGATGACAAATGCCATTGCCTAGCTCTCCTGTTCGGTGGAGTGTCCAGGGAAGATTTCTGCTTCCGGATCCAGCACTGCCGCAGCGTTGTTCACCGCAGTCGCGGCCTCGCCGAAACCGACGGCGATCAAGCGGACCTTGCCGTGATAGTCCGTGATGTCCCCGGCGGCATACACACGCGGAACATTCGTCTCCATCCGTGTGTTCACCGCGATGTGGCGACTGTCGATCTCGATTCCCCACTCCATCATCGGACCGAGGTCGGCCGTGAATCCCAATGCAGCGATGACGGATTGAGCGGGCAGCGTGGACGTGCTCTTGTCTTGTTTGTGGGTGATGTCGACCTCGCCGATCCACCCGTTTCCACGTACCGCCGAGACATCGGCGTTGACGAGAACCTGGACACTGCTTTCCTGCACCTTGGCGACTGTGGATTTGTGCGCGCGGAAACGATCTCGCCGGTGAACCAGGGTGACGGACTTGGCAATCGGTTCCAGGTGAACGGCCCAGTCGAACGCGCTGTCGCCGCCACCGACGATGACAACGTCTTTCCCGGTGTGCGCCGACAAATCCGGGACGAAGTAACTCAGCCCCCGATCCATGAACTCCGAACCCTTCGCCAACGGACGCGGGGTGAAGGTTCCGATGCCGCCGGTGATGACAACCGCGCCGGCCACCACGACCTGGCCCGTGCTGGTGGTGATCCGCACCCGGCCGTCGTCGTCATGCGACAGCTCACGAGCCTGCATGCCCAGAAGGTACACCGGATCGAACGGGGCAGCCTGCGCCATCAAACCCTCGATCAGGTTGCGTCCCTTGACCGAAGGGAATCCTGCGATGTCGAGGATCGCCTTCTCCGGGTACATCGCACTAACCTGTCCCCCCGGTTCCGCAAGGGCATCGATCACGGCAACCGAGAGGCCGCGGAAGCCTGCGTAGTACGCGCCGTATAGCCCGGCGGGGCCAGCACCAATGATCAGAATATCGACGCCGATCTCGTTGTCGGTCGCCGTGGAAGACGTTGTGTTCACGCTCGATACGGTATTGCGCTGACGGACTCCCGCAAATGAAACCGGTCCGCTCAACAGACCTCGGTAACAGTTGCGGGACACCACGAAAAGGGCCCGCCGACCTCTCGGTCTACGGGCCCAATGCTCGCAAGAATTCAGTGCGCGAAGAATTCAGTGCGCGAATACCTCGGGTTCGTCTGCTGCGATCTTCTGGATGATGGTCGAGTACGCAAACCACCCCACCTTCTCGGTGCCGACTGCCTCGTAGGTCTGCGCCGCGATCTTCTCGTGCAGGACAACCGGATCACCGGCGGCTCGCGCCGTCAGCTCCGCCTGCATCGACCGCTCCATCGACACATACCACCACACTGCGCTCTCCACGGAAGTTCCGACGGTCAGATGACCGTGGTTGGTGAGGATCACGGCCTTGTTCGATCCGAGGGCATCCGCGATGCGAATCCCCTCCTCTTCGTCCAGCGCCACCCCGTGATACTCCTCGTAGATCGAGTGATCCTCGTGAAAGGCGCACGCGTCCTGAGTGATCGGCGTGAGGCGGGTGTGCAGCGAGGAGAACGCCTTACCGTTCAAACCGTGAGCGTGAACAGCTCCGATGACGTCGGGACGAGCCTCGTGAACCTTGCTGTGGATGACAAACGCTGCTCGGTTGAGCGGTCCGTCTCCGGAAATGACCGTGCCGTCCGACGCCACATGCAGCAATTCCTCCGGCTGAACCTGGGAGAAGTGCCGCCCGAACGGCGCAGTCCAGAAAGTCTCCGGATCCTCTGGGTCTCGGGCGGTGATATGTCCCGAGATTCCCTCGTCCAAACCGAATTTCGACAAAATCCGATACCCGCCGATGACAGCGGTCTTGCGACGACGCCGCTCACTCTCGATATCGGTGAACTCGGGCGGTCCCGGAATTCCGGCCTGCTCGGCAATGCTCAGCGGGTGATTCATGCTGCGCTCCTGACTATTTGACGCCGTAACGGGCGAGGTACCGCGAGGACAGAGTGCGGAGAATCCGGTCGAAGATGAAGCCCATGATGCCCAGGACGATGATGCCGACGAACGTCCAGTCGATCCGGCCGTAGTTTCGAGCCTGCCAGATCATCGAACCGATACCCTGGTCGGCGGCGACGATCTCCGCCGACACGATGGTGAGGAAGCTGTTGCCCATCGCCAGGCGAGCGCCCGTGACGATGCCGGGGATCGACGACGGCAAGACCACCGTCTTCATGATCTGAAGTTTGTTGGCACCAAGATTTGCCGCTGCCTGCAGTTTGTTCTCGCTGATCGCTACAGTCGCGGCAATCGTGCTGACCGTGACGATGAATACCGAGGTGTAGAAGATCAGAACAACCTTCGACGTCTCACCGATGCCGAACCAGACGACGGCGAGAGTGACAAACGCAATAGGCGGAATGAACCGGAAGAACTCGATGTACGGATCGAGGAGCTGCCGCACGATGGAAATGCGGCCCATCAGAATTCCGACGGGAGCACCGATCACGACACCCAGGAACCAGCCGATGAGAATTCGCTGACCCGATGCGGTGATCGACGACCACAGAACGCCGCTCTCCCACAGTTCCTGTGCCGCCGACCATACTTCGGCCGGTGATGCAATGGTGGTCGGCCCGTACCACCACGCCAGGAACGACCAGATGCCCAAACCGATTGCCGCTGAGGCTGCATACATCAGCGTCGCTTTGACAATCTTGGATCGCCGCGCCGACGAACGCTTTTTTGTCTGCGCCACCTTCGCTGTTCTCACACCGGCTGAACCACCGGTCACTACAGCCGTCACAGCTCGTCCTCCTCAATGCCTTGGTTCCGCAGCGACGCAACCACTTCTGCCCGAATGTCGTCCCGCAGCTTCTCGTAGAGCTCGATCACCTCGGGATCGTTGCGGTCTCGCGGACGAGCCGCATTGACCTCGTAGACGCTCTTGATCCGGGCCCGCGGGCCGGCCGACATCACGATCACACGGTCAGCCAACGTCAGTGCCTCGTCGATATCGTGAGTCACGAATACCACGGTGCAGCGGGTGTGCCGCCAGATACGGTCGAGTTCGGTCTGCAGAACCTGACGAGTCTGAGCGTCCAACGCACCGAACGGCTCGTCCATGAGAACCAACGACGGCTGGTTGGCAAGAACTCGTGCGATCTGAACACGTTGCCGCATACCGCCGGACAGCTGCGAGGGGAACTTCGCACCCGCGTGGGGCAAGCCGACCATCGCGAGGTACTCGGCCGCGATACTCGCCTGCTCGCTGCGGTTCGCTCCACGCATCCTGGGGCCGTAGGCCACGTTCTGGCTCACGGTCATCCATTCGAACAACGCTTCGGAGCTCTGAAACACCATGCCGGCGTGGCGGTTACTGCCGGCGACGACATCTCCGTCGCACACGATCTCGCCGGCGCTGGGTTCCACGAAGCCGGCCATGGACGACAGCAGCGTCGACTTGCCGCAGCCACTCGGACCGAGCAGACAGACGAATTCACCTGGCTGCACGTGCATGTCGATTCCGGCGACGATCTCCGCCGCGCCGAAGCTGATTCCGAGGTCGACCACGTCGATGGCAACACCGGTGTTCTTCTTGCCGGGGCCGGCTGTCCCCGCGCTATTCGTCGAGCTGGTCGTTGAACCACTTGTTGCGATACTCACTGTGCACCATCCTTGTACCAATCCAGAAGCATTGCCGATTCGAGATCCGGCTGGTCGCTGAGAACACCGATCGACTTGTAGAAATCTACGATCGACTGAGCCGACTCGACATCCGCAGCTTCGAGATTCACCACGGCGAAGTCGATCTCGTCCACCGCGGCAATAGTCTGATCCTCGCTGACGTTCACAGCCGCCTTGGTCGCGGACGCTGCCACGCCCGGATCCGACTCGACCTTGCGCGTTGCCTCGTCGAGCACCTTCGCGACGGTTCGCGCTGTCTCTTCGTTGGCCGACAACCACGGAGCCGTCGTGATCGCCCAATGATGATAGAACCAGCCGTAGTCTCCGGTTACTGCCACCACGTGGCCGGTTCCCTGATCCAGGGCGGTGGCCGGCCACGGCTCCCACAGGACAAACCCGTCGATGTCGCCGCGACTGAGCAGTGCGGGCATGTCCGTCGGGGTCGCCGAGATCATCTCGACCGAACCGGGGGCAATGGAGTTGGCAGCGAGGTACTTGTCCGTCGAAATCTGGCTGAGACCCGGGACGATGCCCATCTTCTTGATCGCAGCCGGTGAGTCGACACCGTTACGCAGCACGACCTTGATGTAGTCACCCGACGCCTCGTACGAGTACATCGCGCGCAACGACGGATTCTGACGCAACTGGGCGATCGTTGTCGTATCGGAGCTACCGGCGATCTGGACCTGCCCGGTCGAGAGTGCGTCGACGGCCTCGCCACCACGACCGAACTGGACGAGTTCGACGTCCAAACCGGCAGCGTCGAACATGCCTTCCTGATCCGCTACGAAGAACGGAGCGTAGGAAGCATCGATTCCGACTGCGATACGCAGTGGTCCACTTCCGGCGGAATCAGCTGTGCTTTGCGTCGCCGGGCGGCTGCATGCCCCGGTTGCAACGGTCAGCAGCAGCGCAGCCGAAACAAGAGCAGTCCTTCCAAACTTTGACAGCGAGGCCATCTACTCACACCTTTGTTTGTGATCTGTGCCGCAGTTGCGGGTCGTGGAGAGCAAACCTAGCTGTGTGTACCTACACCCGAGAACCAACCGGGTCCACCGTGCGGACCGGGGACAGGAACTTACCTCGGCGAAACACTGCACCTGGAGGAACGTGCGGACCGAAATACTTCGGTAACACGGCCCTCGATCACAATGTCCACCGAATCACAATGTCCACCGAATTGTCTGCGAGCGCAGCGCACTGGCGACATTCTGCGCCGTCATCGAATAGATCGACGCACGCGCTCCGGCGCTGCCGCCGGCGACGTGCGGGCTCAGGAGGGTCGAATCGAATCCACGGAGCGGGCTCGAAATCGGTAGTGGTTCAACGTCGAACACATCGAGGGCAGCGCCGCCGACATGCCTGGAACGCAAGGCACGCGCCAATGCCGCGTCGTCGACGACAGCGCCGCGCGCCACATTGACCACGATCGCTCCGGTGGGCAACTGCGCAACTCGATGGGAATTGATCAGTCCCCGAGTTGATTCCGTAAGCGGGACGGCCAGCACCAGGACATCCGCGAGAGGCAGTAACTCGTCGAGTGACACAAACGTCGCAGCCACAGTGTCACGCGGTCTCGAACGCGCGGTGACGTAGACGTCGCAACCGAAGGCGGCAAACAATTCTGCACACCGGCGGCCGATCGAACCGACACCTACGACGCCGACCCGGCGCTGCGCCAGATCGCGGCAATCGCGCGTCAGGATGGATTCCTGTGGCCATCGACCATCGGTAACCTCGTTGTGCGCCCAGAACATGGAGCGGCACAACACACCTGCCGCGAGCACTGCCCACTCCGCAACCGAATTCGCGTTTGCACCGGGAGTATTCGCCACCGGAACTCCGGCGGCGCGCCATGCTTCGGCATCGATGAAATTGGTTCCGGCACCAGGCTGTTGGACGAGGAGCACATTCCGGCCGAGTTCTGCTTCCTCCTTGCCCAGTGGCAGATCACCACTCCAGTCCCCCACCACGACGTCGCATGTCGGCAACTCCGCACGGAGCGCCCCCGTGGTGCGCTCAGGTAATCGAACTACCTCCGCCTCACCCCTGACGGCGTCACGGATTGCGGTACCGAGTCCGTTGTCGGCGTCGGCCGTCAGCAGAAGTACTTTCTTCACGAGAACTCCTTCGCTGTAAGACGATGACTGTACCTTCGAAAACGCGGAAGCCGGCCTCCCAATCGAGAGACCGGCTCCATTACGCAGCAGTATATGCGGAAGCCGGCCTCCCAATCGAGAGACCGGCTCCATTACGCAGCAGTATATTTGGCAGGAACTTCTCAGATAGCTGCCTTCGCGCTGGTTGATGCCTTTGCCAAGAACTCGAGGCTCAGCGGGTTGTACTTCGCTGCCTGCTCGTGCTGCGGCCAGTGACCGCACTCCGAGTAGAGTTCGAGCTGAGCGCCCGGAATATCCTCGGCCATCTTCTTCGCTTCCGGAACATCACCGAACGGATTTTCCTGACCCCAGACCACAAGAGTCGGCGCCTTGATGAGTGCCATTCGATCCGGGCGCAGCAGGTTCCGCTGGCGAACCTCCATCTCCTGCAAGGAAAGGAGGTTGTGGATGTTGGCGACAAAATCAGGCTGATGGTAGATCCGGTGACGAGCCTGAACCAATTCCTCGGTTGCATCGGCGGGATCATGCATGAGCAACTGCATACGTGCGCGGGTCAATTCGATGTCGTCGCTCTGGACGGCCTTCGCGGTCGACGTCTTGATGCGCTCCATGACTACCGGGTTCGCGACTGTTCCGCCTGCTGCCAGCAACTGCAGCGACAGAACACGTTCGGGCTGCTCGCTGGCCAGGTAGGCAGCGACCCAACCACCGAGGCTTTCACCCACCAAGTGCACACGGTCCAGTCCGACCGCGTCGAGGTAGTTCACCAAATGCTCGACGTAGCGCGGAATCTCGTACGGGTAGTCAGGCTTGCCGGTGTAACCATGGCCGAGCATGTCGATCGCGTGAACCCGGTAAGACTCGGCGTGCGGTGCAATATTGCGTGCAAATGCCTCGAGGTGTCCGCTGGTGCCGTGCAGGAAGATCACGGCCTCGTCACCGGATCCTGCCTGCAGAGAGCGCGTGGGCACACCGCCGGCGTCGACGGTCGTCAACTCGAAATCGAGCCCGGCAAGTTCGTTCCAGATTGTCATCAGAGAAACTTCCTTTACTGAAGGTGCAGATTATGTTGTTGCGCTGTCTGTTCCAGCTGGATCGAGAATCGTGACACCCATACCGGTGAGCCACTCGGGAATCGCTTCGTAGGCAAGGCGTTCACCCGGAACGTAGTCGAGCATCGCGGCCATCATGAGCCAGGTCCGCAACTCCTGCGCACCGTTGCCCGCCTCGTCTTCGATCTGCTGCGTCGTGAACTCGGCAAGCTCACTTGCCTTGCCGCTGGCAAACAGATCAAGAATTCGGTCATCGAACTCCGGAGTGATCGCGGCATCGGCTGCGCGGATGATCTGGCGTCGCCGGACGTCGTAGTCGGACCAGTTCTCCCGGCCGTCCAGCCAGGCTTGAACCATGAAATCCTCGTCCTCACCGTGCGGATCACGCCAGTCCGGCCAGGGCAGACGATGAGACAATCCACCGGACGCGATCACCACGACCCGGGTATCCGCCGGATACGACGCAACGGCATCCCGCAGGGCCTTCGCCACTTCCTCACATCGCTTGAACGTCGGGAGGGGCGGCGCGAATACGTTGACCACCAACGGAACTATCGGAACATCGATTCCGTCGAGAAGGTACTGAATCGCGTGAGACTGACCATGATCGATCTGCAATCGCGCCGAGTAGGCAAGATCGAACCGGCCACCTTCGATCAGCTCGTTTGCAAGGTGCCTGGCGAACTCCACGTCGACCCGTTGCGGCCCCTTGGGTGTTCCTGACTCGCCACTGGAAATGCACTCTCCGACGCCGAGAGTGAACGCCGGAATCAGATCCAGCCAGAAACCGCGAAAGTGGTTGGAGCCGAGAATCAAGACAACATCGGGTTTCGACGCCGCGATCTTCTCCCGGCTCAGATACAGCGCGTCCCTGAAGCGTTCGGCCTCCGCCTTGTGCGTCGTCTCTTCCCAATGGGTGTTCATCAAGGTGCTGTGGGAGGCACCGATACCCAGAACTATCTTCGCCATCAGTCGATTCCTACTTCCTCGAGCGAGCGGGTGACGGTGTCGAGGGCCACTCGGATCAGATACTTCGTAAATCTCTCCGCCGCAGCGAGATCCACAGTGTTCATCCCCATCGCGAAGTCCACCTCGAAGGGTGCGTCGACCACCTTGGGCATACCCACCCGAATCGTCGGGATGCCGCGGCTGCGCAGGATGTTTGCGTCGGTGGCTCCACTGGCGTCGAAGAAGTCCTGATGCGGCTCTCCTTCGGCAGCCTCCCACGCGTCGACTGCGGCGCGGCGCAACCACATTCGAGGGTCGGAACCCTCACCGGGGATGGCAAGAACCTGTTCGACGTCGATCTGTAGATCCAGCGATTGTGCGATCTCCGCCACGACAGCTTTGAGTTCACGCTTGGCTGCGGTGGGCGTCGTCCGCGGGCTGAGCCGCAGATCAACGGTAAGGCGCACCTGCTCGGGGGTGAACGACGCTGTTCGCTCCCACCCGCCGCGGATGTTGGCGACGATCCCCTGGGGCGCAACCAAACCGTCCTGATGCGCCGCCGAGTACTTCGGGAACCATTCCTCCAACTTGGCGACCACCTCGCCGGCGGCGGTAATCGCGTTGCGGTACGGCAACCGGTGGCGCGAGCCGACGTAGGTGTGCAGACCGTGCACCGTGATCTCGAACCAGGCCAGGCCCACTTCTTCCCAGGAAACCGTCCAGCCGGGCTTGGCGATCAGCGCGCAGTCCGCCCACACTCCCTGTTCCAGGAGGAACGAGCAGCCGACGCCCTGGCCGGTGTTGTGTCGGGGGTTTCCGACACCGGGGCGGGCATTGGTCGGCATACCGCCGGCGCCGAATCCGAGTACCAGGTCACCGCGGAGCGGAATGCCAGCTGCGGCAATTGCTTCGGCCGCTGCGACGATGCAGACGGCGTGGCCTTTGGGGTTCGACGCACCTAATCCGATCACGTAGTTCTCGTCGAACTGGGCGTGCGGCGTCAGATCCGCTCGCAGCTCGTTTCCCACCCACGGCAGGTCTTCCGCCGGATCGCCCGTCGTGACGGTGTCGATCGGCGCATACAGCAACAGGTCCGGTCCGGACCCGTCACCGCGGAGCCTTCCCCACGAGTTCGCTTGCCGATCATCGAGATCCATTGTGTGGGCCTCGATGCCCGACGCTGCCAGGACCGCCGTGATGTGGCGGGCCAGCGGTGCTTCGTCACCCGTCGGACTGGGAATGTTCACCACCGAAGTGGCGAGATCTCGCAATCGCGCACGATCGACATGGGCGTAGGCTCGCTCGACCCATTCCCGGCGCTCGTCGCCTAGGCCTGCGAGAGCGTCGGCCCTCGCAGTGGTCATGGATTGACCTGATGTACCTGAGTATTGCTGCGCTCGCCGGCCAGCTGCCACAGCTTGGGAACTGCCACTGCAACAGCGGCACCGATAGCGACAGCCGTCAGAATCTTGAACATGTATCTCTCCTATTCGCTGGTGCCGGTGGGAATCTGAGCGTCGGCGACAGGGGCCGAGCGGGACGTTGGCGTCCGGCGCTCTCGGGTGGGCCTGACCGGCGCCTTGGGGGTGTGCTTGGCCGCGTCGGCGATCTTCTCGGCGTACTCTTCCTCTGCCAGATTTCGCCACGTCGTCAGCGACACGTCCGGTCGGTACAGCTTCTCCGGCGGCGCGTCGGTGACCTCGACCATCCACGCATCCTGACCCGAGAACTGACCGTGGAACAGCCAGCGGATCGCGCCGAGGTACTTGGCGTAGAAGCCCAATTTTGCTGCGCCGGAGACGAAGTTGACCATGAGGCCGACGTACTTGTGGTTGTCTTCGTCCACCGGGACGTAGAACTCGTAGTGAATGAACTTGGGGTACGCGATGCGCAGGACACCCGGCATGGACAGTGAAGCAAAACCGGGGAAGTTCTGAGCTGCGATCACAGGATTGACATCCAGGCCGGCGCCGACGTTTCCGATCTGCGAAATCTGGGTCTCGTCCGGCTTCTTCTTCCACCACCGCTTGTTCGTCCAGGTTCCCACGCCCGGGAATTCCGCCTCCCAGTACACCTCTTCCTGCACCCGGTAGATCCAGCGTCCCTCCGGAACGATGCTCGTGATGTTCCACGTGGGCATCGGCTTGAACAGACGCCACAATGCGGTGCGGTGCAGGTACTTCGCATGTCCCTCGTCGAAACCGTTCTCACATGCGAAGCGCCAGTTGCCTTCTCGGGGCTGAATCCGACCACCGACGATACCCTTGTTCTCCACCAGCTCACGCGGCAACTGGTCGTCGATGGACGGCGCCGGCTCGTTGGCGATCGGGATGTACACCCACACCAGACCGAGTCGCTCCTCGATCGCATAGGTCTGGACGTTCAGCTTGCCGCAGATCTTGGAATCCGGACCGTCGGTGATGACCGCGGCCAGCTTGCCGTCGGTGAGCCGGTACGTCCAGCCGTGGTACGGGCAGCTGACGGTTCCCGGGAACTGCTGATCGCCCTCGGACAACGGAACGCCGCGGTGCGGGCACCGATCGTGCAGGGCATATGCCTTGCCTGCGTCGCGGATGATCGCCAGCTTTTCACCACAGATGGTGAAGCTCTTGGGGTCTTTGGTGATGTGGTTCGACCACGTGACCGGGTACCAGTAACCGCGGTATCCGCTGCCGGCTGCGTTGTAACCCGGCCATGCCGTCCAATCCTGCCGACCGGCCGCTCGTGGCCGCTCGGGCAGCGCGAACGTGGCTTCCGACGCCTCGACACCAGTCATGTGAAGTCCTCTCGACACTGAACGTTTGAATGAAACAGATCTTGGGTGAGATTGCGGTCTACGCCAATGGATTCGGTTCGCTCAGCAGACCCGGACCACCACAGCGGTTCCGACGGCACACAGCACGCCATTGTCCGAATGCTCCCGCATTGTCAAAGTTAGTTGGTCACTGTCGATTTGGGACACTTCACCCGACACCTCGAGTGTGGTTCCGACGGGCGCGGGCGCACGATTCTGCCAGGAGACGGACACAACTCCTTCGTATCCACCGGCAAAGTGTGACGCGGCACGAAAGAACAGCGTGCCCTGCAACTGGGCCATGACCACCGGTGCGGACAACCCCTCCGTCTGCGCATAGGAGGCGTCGTAGTGAATACGGTGCGAATTGTGCGTCGACGCCCCGAATCGAAGGATCCGAACCGGATCGCAGACCAAGGTCACCGATTCGATCGGCGTGCCCACGACTACTGTTTCGGTCATCGGACGATGAACTTCTCGACGACCTCGGCAAATGCGCCGGACTGCGCACCCCGGTAAGTCTTGGTGACCGAGAGCAGCAGAAACTCGTCCGGAGCCCGGCCCTTGGTCGTCACGGTATCGAGTACTCGCCCTACGACGACAGCCTCACCCAGCGGGGCCGGTCGCAAGAAAGTCACACTCTGCCCGCCGGCCATCAAGCGCACGTCGATACCGTCTGTGCCCGGCACTTCGTCACGGAACATGCCGTCTGCTCGGTACTCTCGATCGGAGCCACCTTGCGGTCCTCGCAAAAGCGAAGGCAGATACATCGGATGGACGGCAAATGCCGGGTGCTCCGGGTCGAGAAACCGGGGGTCCGTCTCGGCGGTGGCAACCGCAAACGCAACCGACTCCGCCGGACGCACCGTTCCCAACTCTCGCGTTTCCCGCGTACCGATCATCGCCTCCGCGCGATCACGCGCGTGCTCGAGTTCTGTTCTCATGCCAGCACGCTAGGCATTCGGAAGTCTCACAGCCACGAACCGGGTTCGCCTGCCGGACCGCGATACTTCCCATACCGCTCACCTCGAGGTCAGGTATAGCCATGGCTGATCAACCGAAGAGCTTGTACGCCAAAGCAGATGGCGTCACATTCCATTACTACGACCTCGGCGAGGGCGACCCCACGATTTTCCTGCACGGAGGCGGCCCCGGCTGCACTGCGTGGTCCGACTTCGGGCCGGTGGCACCGCTCTTCGCCTCGGATCGACGAGCGATTCTCGTTGATCTGCTGCAATACGGTCGGTCCGACAAGTGCACCATCGCCGGCCCAATGTGGGACTTCCACGCCGCCAAGATGGTTGCCCTGCTCGACGAACTCGGAATCGAACGCGCAGACTTCGTCTGCAACTCGTGGGGCGGCACCATAGCGCTCAATCTTGCGGCAAAGTACCCGGAACGCGTTCGCTCCCTGGTGATCACGGGCAGCATGCCCGTCTTCTACGGTCCACTCGCGCCGCTCCCCGAGGATGGCCGGCGTGGCCGCAACGCCCGCGACCTCTACTACGGCGGCACCGGCCCCACCCTCGAAAAACTCCGCACCTTGATCACCAGTCTCGAATGGTTCGACGGATCGAAGTTGCCCGCCGAAACCCTCCAGATGCGATACGAGCAAAGTCTCGACCCCGAAGAAATGGCCCTGGCTGCCTCGGCGGACTCACCTCGTGGCGATTGGCAGGATCTCACAGCTGAACTCGGCCAGATCCAGGCGCCGACGCTCTTCGCCTGGGGCATGCACGACGCATTCCTCACCCCGGACTACCCGCTCATGCTGGCGCGGATGATTCCCCATGGCCATCTCTACATCATGGACAAGGCGTCGCATCATCTTCAGGAAGAACGACCATACGACTACTACAGTGTAGTTTCGGGTTTCCTTGACCAACAGCACAACTGAACGAACGGTGATCGCCCCGACGGGCGGTGCACGGATCCGATTGGTACTGCTTCTCGGAATTCTCACCGCCCTCGGGCCGTTCACCGTCGACATGTATCTTCCTGCGCTGCCACAGATCACGCAGGAATTCGGCACGTCGGACACGATGGTTCAGCTGACCCTGACGGGCACACTGCTGGGTCTGGCTTTCGGCCAGTTGCTCATCGGCCCACTGTCCGACATCTACGGACGTCGACGTCCCCTGCTCGTGGGCACCGTAATTCACGTCGGCGCGTCGTTGGCCTGCTTCTTTGCTCCGTCCATCGAAGTCCTCACTGCGCTGCGAACCCTTCAAGGTTTCGGCGCCGCCGCGACGGGCGTGATCGCGATGGCAATCGTTCGTGATCTATTCACCGGACACGATGCGGCAGTTGTACTTTCGCGGCTGATGTTGGTCATGGGCGTAGCGCCCATCCTGGCCCCCTCCATCGGCGGGGCACTGATGTCCGTAACACAGTGGCGCGGAGTCTTTCTCGCTCTCTTCATCCTGGGCATCGCGATGATCGCACTCGCGGCAGTATCGCTGCCGGAAACACTTCCACCCGAGAATCGGTCGGGCAAGGGCATCGGCGCCATCGCGCGAAACTACATTGCGCTCGGCAAGGATGCCCACTTCATGGTGTTGGTGCTCGTGTGCGGTCTCGGCCGCGGCGTTTTGTGGTCGTACATCGCCGCGTCGTCCTACGTGATGCAGGAACAGTTCGGACTGAGCGCCACCGCATACGGATTTGCCTTTGCCGGCGGCGCCGTCGTTTTGATCGGTTCGTCCCAGCTCAACGTCGTGCTTCTCGGCCGGTGGTCGCCGAATTCCATCACGATCTGGGCAATGTGGGGCAGTAGTGCCGTCGGCGCTGCATTTGTTGTTGTTGCCGCCACCGACTCGTGGGGATTCGTCGGGTTTGCCGTCCCCATCCTGCTGATGCTCTGCGCAACGGGTTTTGTCATGCCCAACGCACCGGCGGTTGCACTGTCCCGTCACGGAGAAGCCGCAGGCTCAGCAGCCGCGCTGATCGGATTTGCGCAGTTCGGCGCTGCCGCTGTGGTTGCGCCCATCGTCGGCCTTCTCGGCAACACCAGTCTTGCCGTGGCCATCTCCATGACCGGGGCTTCGGTTCTCGGCGTGATCGCGCTGCTCTGCGTGCGTCGATAAAACGGTTATGCCGAGCGTTCGAGAACCGATACCTTCCGGCTGATCCCTTCGGCCGCCGCGCGCAACGGTTCGGCAAAACGCTCGGTATCCATTCGATACCGCGGACTCGACACACCGATCGCGGCAACTGCTTCACCAAGTCCACCGAAGATCGGGGCAGCGATACTCGATGTTCCCAGGCGAACCTCTTCGGTCTCGACCGCCAACTGCTGCGAACGAACAGCGTCGAGTTGCCTACGTAACCCGTCTTCCGAGTTCACCGTCCGATCGGTGAACTCGACAAATCCGTTGCCTGTCACCGCTCGAAAAACGGAATCCGGTGAGTACGCGAGTATCGCTTTGCCGGTTGCCGTGGCATACATCGGCAGCCGGCCAGCCACCCGCGACGGCAGGTCCACCCCGTGATGACCGGAGATCTTGTCGATGTACAGAACATCGAGGCCGTCGCGAATCGCGAGGTGAACCGTCTCCCGGGTCGCCGCGTGAAGATCCTGCACATACGTCAAGGACACCTCGCGCAGAATACGTTGACGAGGAACCAACTGCCCCAGTTCGAAGAGCCGTAACCCCAACCTGTACTTGGTTCCGACCCGTTCCAGTAGACCAAGAGACACCAGTTCACCGGCTATTCGATGCACCGTCGCCTTCGCAACACCACTCCGATTCGCAAGTTCGGTCAGCGACAGCGCACCCGAATCCGCATCGAAGGAATCGAGTATCAGGCGCGCTTTCCCCAGCAACGAATGCATCGCCGAGCGCCTCCAGTACACAGAATGTGGTCCACCCAGCGGACCAAGTCTGCTCCAGTCTACTGAGGCATCAGATCTCCGCGCCCACGAATTGGCTGTTGTACAGACGGAAGTACGCGCCGCGGGATTCGAGCAGAGCCTCATGGCTCCCCTGCTCCACGATCCGGCCTTCCTCCATCACCACGATCAGGTTCGCATCACGAATTGTCGAAAGACGGTGCGCGATGACAAAGCTGGTGCGGTCGTTGCGCAGAACCGCGGTGGCGCTCTGGACCAGCAGTTCGGTGCGTGTGTCCACCGAACTGGTCGCCTCGTCGAGGATCAGGATGGACGGCTGCGAGATGAAGGCGCGGGCGATAGTGATGAGCTGCTTCTCACCGGCACTGACGTTGCTGCCTTCCTCGTCGATGACCGTGTCGTAACCCTCAGGCAGAGAGTGCACGAACTTGTCGACGTAGCTCATCTCGGCCGCACGACGAATCTCCTCGTCGGTGGCACCAGGCTTGCCGTAGGCGATGTTCTCGCGGATGGTTCCACCGAACAGCCACGCGTCCTGCAGAACCATGCCGATCCGTGAGCGCAGATCGTCTCGCGTCATGTCGGCGATGTCGATGCCGTCCAAAGTGATTCGGCCCGAATTGAGTTCGTAGAACCGCAGGATGAGGTTGACGAGGGTGGTCTTGCCGGCGCCGGTGGGTCCGACGATCGCAACCATCTGGCCCGGCTCGGCAGTCAGGGACAGGTCCTCGATCAGCGGCTGTTGCGGCTTGTAACTGAAGGTGACGTTCTCGAACTTGACGCGACCCTTGTCGACCGTGGGCGACTTCGCACTCTTCGGGTCCTCCGACTGCTCCTCTTGGTCGAGCAGCGCGAAGACCCGCTCGGCCGAAGCGACGCCGGACTGCAGCAGATTGGTCATCGACGCGATCTGCGTGAGCGGCTGGGTGAACTGCCGCGAGTACTGGATGAACGCTTGCACGTCGCCGAGGGTCATCGTTCCGGATGCGACGCGCATGCCACCCACCACTGCGATGGCGACGTAGTTGAGGTTGCCGAGGAACATCACGGCCGGCATGACCAGACCGGAGATGAACTGCGCCTTGAAACTCGACTCGTACAGATCCTCGTTCTGCTTGCGGAAGCGCTCCTCGACCTCCTGCTGGCGACCGAACACCTTGACCAACTCGTGGCCGCTGAATGCTTCCTCGACCTGCGCGTTGATTCCGCCGGTGCTCTTCCACTGCGCCACGAAGTGCTTCTGTGAACGCTTCGCGATGAACGCCGTCACCATGATCGACAGCGGAACAGTTGCCACCGCGATCAAGGCGAGCAGCGGTGAGATCCACAGCATCATCACCAGAATGCCCAGGACGGTCATCACCGACATGACCAACTGGCTGAGCGTCTGCTGCAAGCTCTGCGCGACGTTGTCGATGTCATTGGTCACGCGTGAGAGAACATCACCGCGGGCATGGGTATCGAAGTACCGCAAGGGAAGTCGGTGAATCTTCTGCTCGACGTCCTCACGCAGACGACGAACGGTTCGCTGGACCACGATGTTGAGCAGATACGCCTGCAGCCAACTGAACAGCGACGCGCAGACGAACAGCAGCAGCACGATCATCAAGACCTTGCCGACGGCGTCGAAATCGATTCCGGTTCCGGGCACAACGGCCATGCCGGACACCATGTCGGCGAGTTGACCCTGCCCCGAAGCGCGCAATCCTTCGACAGCCTGTTCCTTTGTCGTCCCCGGCTGGAGTTGCTTACTGACGATGCCGTCGAAGATCAGATTGGTGGCGTTTCCCAGGATCTTCGGCGCGATCGAGGAAAGTACGACGCTTGCCGTCACCAAAGCGAAGATCAGGATGACGATCGGCTTGTCCGGGCTCAAGCGACCGAGGAGACGCTTGAGCGAAGGGCCGAAGTTCATGGCCTTCTTGGTGGGATCGCCGCCGCCGGGCGGGCCGATGGGAGGCGAGGAAGTCGGTCGATTACTCATGATGCGTCCTGTACGGCTAGCTGAGAGGCGACGATTTCGCCGTAGGTGGGACAACTGACCACGAGTTCGTCGTGCGTGCCGATCCCCACGATGGCGCCGTCGTCGAGCACGATGATCTGATCGGCCTCGACGATAGTGGAGATACGCTGCGCGACAACGACTATGCAGGCGTCTTGCGTGACCGGCCGGAGCGCCGCACGCAGCCTTGCGTCGGTAGTGAGGTCGAGTGCCGAGAAGGAATCGTCGAACAGATAGATCTGCGGCTTACGCACCAACGCTCTCGCGATGGCGAGTCTCTGACGCTGACCGCCCGATACCGTCGTACCGCCTTGTGCCACCGGTGTGTCCAGGCCTTCTGGCATGGCGCGGACGAAGTCGGCAGCTTGGGCGATCTCGAGGCACTCCCACAGCCATTCGTCGGTAGCTTCGGGGTTTCCGTAGCGGAGATTGGTGGCGACAGTGCCGGAGAACAGATACGGCTTCTGCGGGACCAGACCGATCACCGAGCAGAGCAGCTCAGTGTCGATGTCGCGGACGTCGACGCCGCCCACCGATACCGATCCGGAGGTGGAGTCGATCAAACGCGGAATCAGGTTGAGCAGAGTGGTCTTTCCCGATCCGGTGCCGCCGATGATCGCCGTCGTCTTGCCTGGTTCGGCGCGGAAGGTGATGTCGCGCAACACTGGCTCCTCGGCTCCGGGGAACTGGAACTGAGCCCCACGAAGCTCGACGACGCCCGGGTCCTTCAACTCCAGGACCGGATTCTCGGGCGGAATCACCGAGGAATCGGTGTCGAGTACCTCGGAGATACGTTCGGCGCACACCGACGCACGCGGCAGCATCACCGCCATGAAGGTGGCCATCATGACGGCCATCAGGATCTGCATGATGTAGCTGAGCATCGCGGTGAGCGAGCCGATCTGCATCGAGCCCTCGTTGATCTGATGGCCACCGAACCAGATGACCGCGACGCTGGTGACATTGCTGATCAGCATCACGAGCGGGAACATCAGTGCCATGAGGCGGCCGACGCCGAGTGCAGTCTCCGTCAGTTCGCGGTTGGCGTCGCCGAAACGCTCTACCTCGTACGGTTCCCGTACAAACGCTCGGACGACGCGGATGCCCGTGATCTGTTCGCGAAGAACACGGTTGACGGCGTCGAGGCGGCCCTGCATGACCCGGAATCCGGGGACCATCCGGGCGATCAGGAAACCCATCGAGACTACGAGGAGCGGGACGCTGATCCCGAGGATCCAGGAAAGATTCAGGTCCTGGCGCAGAGCCATGATGATGCCGCCGATACACATGATCGGCGCCATGACGAGGATGGTGCAACTCATCACGACCATCATCTGTACTTGCTGGACGTCGTTGGTATTGCGGGTGATCAGCGAAGGCGCACCGAAGTGCCCGACTTCCCTGGCCGAGAACGTCCCGACCTGATGCAGCACCGACGCTCGGAGGTCGCGCCCGACACCCATGGCGACTCGCGCTCCGAAGAAGACGGCACCCACCGAGCACAGGATCTGCGTCAGCGTGACCATCAGCATCATCCCGCCGGTGGAGAGAATGTAGCCGGTGTCGCCTTTGGTCACGCCGTTGTCGATGATGTCGGCGTTGAGACTCGGAAGGTAAAGGGCCGCCATAGTCGAAATAAACTGCAGGACGACAACGCCCGTGAGTTCACCCCGGTACGGCGTCAGATAAGTGCGCAGCAGCCTGATCAGCATAGTGAGCGAAGGTTACCAATCCTGGCCGACATGTGCCGCTGGATATTTCGATACGCAAAAACAGCTGTGCGCCTTTATTAACCGCGGGGGGTTAATAAAGGCGCACAGCAGAGATCAAGCAGATGCGGACTGCAGTTCCGCTTCCTTCTCGTCACGGAGGGCCTTGCTGAGCTTCTCACCCTCGATGTCGACGTTCGGCAGAATCTTGTCCAGCCACTTCGGCAGCCACCACGCCTTGTCGCCGAGCAGTGCCATGACGGACGGGATGATCACCATGCGCACGATGAAGGCGTCGAAGAACACCGCCGCGGCGAGCGCGAATCCGATCGACTTGATGAACGAGTTCGGTTCCGCGATGAAGGCACCGAACACGGAGATCATGATGACCGCGGCCGCACTGACCACGCGGGCACCGTGGTTGAAGCCGATGGTCACGGCCTCCTTCGCGCTCGCACCGTGGACGTACTCCTCACGCATACGCGTCACGAGGAACACCTGGTAGTCCATCGCCAACCCGAACACCACGCCGATCAGGAAGATCGGCATGAAACTCACGAGCGGTTGCGGGTTCGAGATGATGCCCAACCAACCGTGCTGGAAGATCGCCACCGTCGCACCGAATGTCGCGAGCACGCTGAGCAGGAAGCCGAGCGTCGCGGTCAGCGGAACCAGGATCGAACGGAACACCAAGAGCAACAGAATGAATGCAAGGCCGACCACTACGGCAAGGTAGGGCACCAATGCATCCTTCAGCGTGTCCGAGACGTCGCCTTCGAGTGCGGTCTGACCAGTGATGCCGTAGCTGACGCCGATCGAATCGTTGAGTCCGCCTTCTGCTCCGCGGAGGCTGCCCACCAGGTCCATCGTGGCCGGATCGGTCGGTCCGCTCTTCGGAGTGATCAGTACCTGCGCGGTGTCGCCGGCTTCGTTGACCCTCACGACCTGTGCGTTCTGGACGTCACCGAAGCTCGAGATGGTCGAGACGACCTCCGCAAAGGCCTCCCCGGCGGGGACGCTGGCATCTTTGGCGTCGACAACCGCGATCAGCGGTCCGTTGCGGCCGTCACCGAAGCCCTCGTCGATCAGGTCGTACGCCTGACGCGCACTGGTCGCCGGGTCACCGGTGGCCTCCGACGGCAATGCCAGGCTCAATCCCGTTGCGGGCAGAGCCAATGCGCCCAGAAGAACTACTCCACCGATCAGCGGCACGAGCGGACGACGAACGACGGCGGTGATGAAGCGCAGAGCCAGCTTCGGCTTGCCTGAATCATTGTTTTCGGACTCCTCCGCACGCTTGCTGAGGAAGGGAATCTTGCCGGCAAAAGCCTTGCGTCCGAACATACCCAGGATCGCGGGCAGCAAGGTCAATGCGATCAGTACCGCGATCAGCACGGTGAAGGCCGCTGCCGCACCCATGTCCGAGAGGAACGGGATGCCGACGACACGCAAGGCAACGAGCGCGATGATGACTGTCAAACCGGCGAATACCACTGCGGAACCGGCAGTTCCGACGGCGCGACCTGCTGCTTCGGCACGGTTGTCGGTGAGGGTGAGCTCATGCCTGAACCTGGACATGATGAACAGCGAGTAGTCGATCGCCACGGCCAGACCGATCATGATCGCCAGCGTCGGAGTCATCGAACTGAGATCCATGAATCCGGTGGCAACCGTGATTCCAAGGCTGCCGATAGCGATACCGATGATCGCGGTCAGGAGCGGAAGCCCCGCGGCCACAAGCGAACCGAACGTGATGGCCAGAACGACAGCGGCAACGGCGATACCGATCAGCTCGGTGACACCACCGGGCATCTCCGCTTCCTGAGCAGCAGAACCACTGACCTGGACGTTGAGTCCCTCGGCCCGACCGACATCGGCTGCGGAGTTGATCGAATCACGCAACGCCTGATCGAGATCGGCGAAGTCACCGCTGAACGGAACCTCGACGTACCCGACCGTGCCGTCGGCACTGAGCGGCGACAACGCGCGCGCGTCGTCCACGGCCTGCGTCTCGGAAGTTCCAGCCGCAGCAGCCTTTTCCTTGAACATCGCAACCATGGAGTCGTTGCCGGTAACCGGATTGACCAACGCCTTCGCGGCCTGTTCCGGAGTGGCAGTCGCCGGGTCCACCTTGGCGGAGTCGGCGACCTTGTCGATGCCACGAATACTCGCGAGCATGTCGTCCATGGCCTTGACGTTCGCCGGATCGGCCAGCGTCGTGCCCGCCGGAGCTTGCACTACGTATCGCGCGCTCAGCGAATCCATCGGGTTGGGCGCGTCGGGAAAACGCTCCGCCATCAGGTCTTGCGCCTGCTGTGCCGGGGTTCCCGGAATGGAGAACGAATCCTTGGTGGGGCCGGACAGAGTGGCTGCCCCGACGCCCATCAGGACCAGGATTATCAGCCAAACGCTGAGGACCGCGCCTTTTCGCCGGTAGGCGAACTTGCCGATCCGATAAAGATAGGTGGCCACGACGGGCTCCTTGCTGTTTCGGTGCGTGTACGTGGACAGGTATTACGTGTGGGGCTCAGAGACGGGACATCTCAGGGACGCGACATCTCAGGGGCGGGCGGCGGCGCGGGCAATCCGGCACGAATCTGCCGAAAAGCGTCGTGAACCAACTCCTCCGGACTGGAAGCCTCCGACTTTCCGCCAGTCCAGACGTCGATCACCGATTTAGCGGCTCCGCCCACCGCTCCCAGGAGGAGCGTCGGGTACAGGTCCTTCTCGGCGTCGGTACCGGTGCGTTCCGCCAATGCCTGAACGACTGCACGGTTGATCCGCTGATGCATGTCTGCGGCATCCCGGTAGAGCGCGGGACTCGAATCCGACAGCAGCCAGATACTTGCCTTCTCACTCCCACTCGGACCTGAGTCGTTCACGATTTCGACCACAAGTTCTTCGAGGACGTCGAGAATTGGTTCGTCCGCGGGCCGCGACGCAAGCGCCTCGATCCACAGGTTCACCGATTCCTCGAAACTGGCGAGCACTGCCTCCTCCTTGCTGGAGAAGTAGTTGTGGAACGTCCTCGTCGACACTCCGGCCTCGGAGGCGATCGCGTCAGCGGTGACGCATTCGATCCCCAGCGCACGAGCGAGCCGTGCTGCCGCGCCACTGAGTGCGGCACGGGTTGCTGCCTTCTTGCGGTCGCGAAGGCCTTGTTCGATGATCACTCCAACACGGTACCCAACTTGCAGAGCTCTGCAACTTTGCAGAGGTCTGCAATATTGTGCGATCGAACACACAGCGCGGAAACTCGAGGCGTACCTCACACTCACGCACGGCAAATGCCTGAACAGCGCGACAGAGAGAGTTGTGAGCAGCTCCACGGCGTGACGCCCACTGCCAAGTTGACGCGTGAATCAACATGGCCTGACATACTTTGCGGTGAATTAACCGCAATGTGCTCGGCGAAGGAATCTGATGGACCCGCTCCTGCATACCTGGCCGGTTTCGTCCACGGTAATGCTGTGGGGATCGAAGTCCGGACGAGGCTCCGTACTACGTCTCGTCCGTCTGACCATCGGATTCTGCTCACTCAATTTCTCGATCGTGGCGTTCCTGTTTCTCCTCAGCGGAGAGGGCCCGGACGGACCGTTTGCGCGCAGTTGGCTCGTCGGCATTGCGACCGTCAACCTGATCCCCACGATTCTCTGGTTTGTCGGCCGAATCAGAGGTTCACGCATGCTCAAGCTCTACGGTCTGTGGGCGGATCTCGGAACGGCCTCGATTCTCATCACCTTCACCAGCCATAACGCCGCCCTTTTCGGCGCGGCACTCTTTGTGGCCACCGGCGCCTACTTCACCTATTTTCTCGACCGCCGCTGGCTGGCATTCCACCTCGCCTTTGCCACGACGTTTGTCATCGCCCTGACCGTGCTCGGCCTGACGAACGGCGACTACTCGGCAACCAGCGTGATTGCACGCACCGACGTCGTACTGTGTGCCGTGATCTTCATTCCGGCCACCATTCAATTCACCTGGCGGCAATTACTCTCGCGCGCAACGGGATCCAAGGTGGATGTACTCACCGGACTCCTGAACCGGCGAGGGCTGTGGGACATGTCGGAGCGTATCTGGTCGGTCGCGTCGGCAAATCGTGCCGACATTGCTGTTGCCGTCGTCGACATCGACAAGTTCAAGGCTGTGAACGACACCTTCGGTCACGAAGTCGGTGACGCCGTCATCATCCGGACAGGAACGCGCCTGCAGGAGCATGTGAACGGTTTCGGCTACGCCGCGCGCACCGGCGGCGAGGAGTTCACCGTTGTGATGATCGGCACCCCGTACGGACTTCGCAAAAGAATCGCGACACTGCCCAAAGCCGTCGTGAACGCTTCCGACGACCCCTTGGCCACGGTCAGCGTCGGAGCAGCGACGCTACCTTTCATCCCGCATCAGGAAGAGTTCGACTACAACGAGTTCTCCCGAGCAATCGTTGCGGCCGATCATCTGATGTACGACGCAAAATCCGCGGGAGGCAACACTGCGAACACTGCTCCTATGACTGTTCCACGTCGACGGGCACACTGAAACCGGGCTGTATCAGCGCCGATTCCACGCCTCGGGATCTGCCGTCAGTTCGTGAATGAACTCGGGCAACTCTCCACCTGCTACATCGGTGAGTGTGACATTTTCGAGCACAGCACGGAGGTTGACGCGCACTGCAATCCACACCTCCTTGAGGGGCGTCGCCGGCCCCCCGTAGTCGACGTCTTCCGGTCGCTGACCCCGAATCGAAGCAAGCGGTCCTTCGACGGCTCGTATGACGTCTGCAATCGTGATCTCGTCCGCGGACCGAGCGAGCCAGTATCCCCCGTCCGGGCCTCGACGGCTGTTGACCAAGCCGCCGCGCCGCAGGTCCGAGAGCACGGCTTCCAGGAACTTGTGGGGTATGACCTGGGATTTGGCGAGAAACTCGGCCTTGGCCGGGTCAGGACCTACTGCCGCGAGCTCGACCAGAGTCCGCACGGCGTAGTCCACCTTCGCGGTGATATGCACCGGCAATTCCTACCATCGTTCTATGAATAGTCGCAACAAACCTGCGAGTTCTTCGCCGCAAAGGGTTCCGTGACGTTACATTTTGATGCATGATGTAACGATCGAAGCTAGAGAACAGGACAAATCGCGTGTGGGAAACCCTTCTCGAATCATGGAAGTCACTTCTCGAACCGCTCCATGATCCAGTCACGCTCGCAATCCCCGCGTTTGTCATCTTCCTGGCAATCGAATGGTTCGCGGCCCGCGCTCTCGAGGATCATCCCGACGACGCCGACGGACGCGCACGACCCGAGGAAGGCGGCTACCGAAGCGTCGACGCCAGAACCAGCGTTCTGCTCGGACTCGTGTCGATCGCAACGAGCACCTTCTGGAAAGTGCTGGCGCTGATCGGCTATTCCGCAATATGGGTGTACCTCGCTCCGTGGCACCTCTCGCCGACGGCCTGGTACACCTGGGTGATCCTGCTGCTCGGAATCGACGTCCTCTATTACGCGTATCACCGCATCGCGCACCGAGTTCGGGTCATCTGGGCCACACACCAGGCTCACCATTCGAGTGAGTACTTCAACTTCAGCACCGCACTGCGGCAGAAGTGGAACAACAGCGGTGAGATCATCATGTGGTTGCCGTTGCCGTTCCTCGGGATTCCGCCGTGGATGGTGTTCGTCGGCTTCTCCGTCAGCCTCGTCTAC
Source organism: Rhodococcus sp. MurmanLake-1 (assembly GCF_056945715.1). Classification (NCBI taxonomy): domain Bacteria; kingdom Bacillati; phylum Actinomycetota; class Actinomycetes; order Mycobacteriales; family Nocardiaceae; genus Rhodococcus; species Rhodococcus sp. MurmanLake-1. The sequence goes on from NZ_JBWZNF010000008.1 coordinate 208,121, forward strand.
CAGTTCTTCGTCCACACCGAACGTGTCGGAAAACTTTGGCGGCCCATCGAATTCATCTTCAACACGCCGTCGCACCATCGCGTCCACCACGGGTCCGACGCCGAGTACCTCGACCGCAACTACGCCGGAATCCTCATCATCTGGGACCGGATGTTCGGAACATTCGCAGCCGAAACCCACCGGCCCACCTACGGACTCACGACGCCGGTCGGAACGTACAACATCTGGAAGCTCCAAACACGCGAATACGCTGCCATCGCTCGCGACTGGAAAGCGTCGAAGTCGTGGCGCCAGCGCGCAGGCTACGTGTTCGGCCCACCCGGCTGGGCACCCAAAGCCGAGGTTACTTCAACAGAATCCACAGCCCCGTCGCACTGAGCAGGAGCAGGGCGACCGCGAGAGCAGCACCCATACCCAAAGCTGGCGTTGCCTTTTCGGCTGAGAACTGGGCCAACCGCCTGGGCCGCGACCGACGTTCGTAGACCGTCACCGCGACGACAAGCACGGCAGCGAGGGACGGGCCGATCAGTGCTAGCGAACCGAACGGCGGCAACCATCTCAAACAGGCGGCAGACAAGCCGAGGATCGACAGACTCGTCCGTACGAACGAGAGCGATGTGCGCTCGGACTGCAAGCCCTTGTCCGGAGGCTTGACACCTTCCGACGGTTCCAGCGCGGTCAATCAGTTCACGACCTCGACCACCAGGACGGTCGCGCAGATCACCAGCACGATGCCGACCACCGGCGCCATGAGCGGTACCGGCAACGGGCGCTCAGCACGCAGTGCTCGCTCGGCGCTGATCCAGTGAACAAAAGAAGTGATGGCGATCAGAGCGCCGCCGACGAGTAACAACGCGGCCAAGCCGGCACGAACCGTCGGGTTGAGAATGTCGCCGCCGAACGCTTCGAGTCCGACGCCCGACGCGACAAAGGCCGTCGCCGTGCGGATCCAGGCCAGATACGTCCGCTCATTGGCGAGAGTGAACCGTGGATCGGGGTCTTCGCCCGTTCGGAACGGTTTCCACCGGGGCATCACCTGTTCATTCCGTCCGGGCAGAAATCGCACACTGCCTTCGGAACGGACAACAAGAAAGGAAGGTCATGTCCTTAATCTTCCCTGCCCGCCCCGAAGCAGTGCTAATCGGGTAGACGTAATTCAGCTCGCGGCGAGTGAGACGAGGAAGTCCACCGATCCACTGGCGTCGACGGTGACAAAACCGAGGGACGGGGGTTCAACTCCGAAATCGGTCCAGGTGACCGGAATCGAGCCCGATGCGATCAGCGAATCACCCGAATGCAGCACGGTCATGTCGACCGACACCGGCTTGGACTGACCTTTGAGTGTCAAGGTGCCAGACACCGTGACCGTCGCCGTTGTTCCGTCCGTCGGCACAGCAGCCAAGTCCACCGGCGAGTCGATCGTGAACGTCGCCGTCGGATACGTGCTGGTATCCATCACATTGCCCGTGAACTGGCCGTCGCGCCGATCCGAGTCGGTCTTGACGCTTGCCACCTGCACCGTCACTTCGCCTGAAGTGAGCTTTTCACCCTCGACAACCGCGTTTCCGCTCACCTCGCCGGTGGTTCCGACGACGGTCACACTCGATCCGTTCAGAATCTCGTGCACGGTGTATCCCGCTGCCGTCTGGTTGTCCCCCTGCCCGGCGACGACGGTCCACTGCCCGTCGATCGATCCGGACGCCGCTTCTGCGCCCTGAGTGGATACCACGGCCGCCGGCGCATCGTCTTCAGCGATGAATTTCCCGTACGCCCACGGCCCCACAAGCAGGGCGAGTACGACCACAACTACTGCTCCGCCGATCCACCAGATCTTTTTCATGGGTTCGACGATAGTTGCAGCTTCAACGATTGTCAGGACTTACGACCTGGGAGAACCCTGTGAAAGCGCTCCACGAACACCGAAAGCGGGCACACCCGCAGCCATTAGTAATCATTTGGTAAAGTGGTTTTTGCATTCCGGCCCCCAGCCTGGAGTGCCTGGGCCGTGCGCATCGAATCATGCATCGATCCCGATGCGCACGGTCTGCCCGAAACACGAATCACACCGATCGGGGGGGCTCGCAATGGCGGACCTGACGCTCCTGACCGACGACGAGTTACGCGAGCGTCGGATCGCCCTCAGTCGATCCCTCACTACCGCAGCAGATTTGATCCCCACCCCGCCACCCTCGTTCTTCGAGAAGCTGAAGCAGGACATCGATGCCGCCGCTGCAGAGTGGATCGCTCGCCGCTCCTGAACTTCGTCAACCTGTGAATGTCCACCGGAGGGCGGCCCCCCCCATAAGACCTAGTGCGGCTTCCGATCTCCTCCGAAGTCCAGCGCTGTCCTCGTCCGAATGGCGGATTTCTGCTCAATCCGAACGATTGTTTCTCGATTGCGGAATAGGTTCACGACGACGGATCCGCCCGGCGGCCGATCAGGTCTATGTGTCGAACCCTCTCAGCCTCGACATACATGGACGCGGGCTTCGACCTGGCCGGTCGTCCGATGGTCCAGTCGGAGCGTGTCCGTTCTGACGGTCGTCAGCGCTCGCACGCCAGGTCCACCACACAAAAAGCTCCCCACCTGCGTGAACAGGTGGGGAGCTTTGGCGGTGGCGGAGGGATTTGAACCCTCGGACGGGGGTTACCCGTCACACGCTTTCGAGGCGTGCTCCTTAGGCCGCTCGGACACGCCACCGTTGGTGACTTTACCGGATGGAGTGCCCGTGGCCGAAATCGCCAGGTCGAGCGGTATTACGTGAGCTTGTCCTTGATGCTGGATGCGGCGTCCTTGACCTTCTCGCCGGCATCCTTGACGGCCGATTTCACCTGGTCGCCTTTACCTTCGTTTTCGAGGTCCCGGTCACCGGTAGCGCTGCCAGCAGCTTCCTTGGCCTTGCCCCCGAGGTCTTCGGCCTTGTTCTGAGCCTTGTCTGCGATTCCCATGAGTACTCCTCTGTGAACGCGAACGAATCGCCTTCCGACGATCCGCCGATGCCCTGACGGCATCTGCCTCCACCATGCCCTCGATTGCTGGATCCGGCTACCCGAGTGTGCGATCACTCTCGATGGGGAATACCGATTTCAGGCCCGCTGCTCGCGGAAGAAATCTTCCAAAAGCCCAGCGCATTCGTCCTCGAGGACCCCGCCGCGCACCTGCGGCCGATAGGTCAATCTTTTATCTCGAACTACGTCCCATAATGATCCGACGGCTCCGGTTTTCGGCTCCCACGCCCCGAAAACAACCCGAGAAACCCGGGCGAGGACCAGAGCGCCAGCACACATCGTGCATGGCTCGAGGGTGACGGCCAGCGTCGCACCTTCCAGGCGCCAGCCGTCACCGTAGATTCTTGCGGCAGCGCGCAACGCCAGGATTTCGGCGTGCGCGGTCGGATCGGACGACGCTTCCCGGGCATTGGCGGCCCGAGCAACTTCGACGCCGTCTGCGTCGAACACCACTGCCCCGACCGGGACGTCTGCGTCGGAGGCGGAACGTGCGGCCACGATGGCCGCACGGATCATGCGCTGATCGTCAGCGAGAGTCATCTAACGCGGGAGCTTGTCGAGCGCTGCGCCGAACTCGGACGCGAACCCGAGTCGCTGTGCGATCATCCCCAACTGCTCGTCCGGATAAAGGTCGGTCTCGGCCGCGATGACAGCGAGCACGGGTTCCGGCAGGCCCAGATCGGCCAGGACGGACAGGTCGCCCTCTTCCCAGGGTTCGACATCGTCGAGGTCGTCCGGGTCGATGTCGGGGATCTCGATGTGCAAGGCGTCGAGGACGTCGGCTGCGATGTCGTAGTCGATGGCGGCGGTCGCGTCGGAAATCAGCAACTGCGTGCCGGACGGCGCCGGACGCAACACGATGAAGAACTCGTCGTCGACGTCGAGAAGACCGAAGACGGCACCCGAACTTCGCAGCTCACGCAGCTGCGTTTCGGCGGCCGAGAGCGAGGTCAACGCGTCGGGCGTCAATGCCTTGACCGTCCAACGCCCCTCTTCACGGACCACCGCGACACCGAAGCCTTCAAGCTCCTCCGACTGGTTCGAAGAGGCGCTCTTGTTACCCGCGCGCTGTGCACCCATGGCGCAACGGTAGCCCGCCTGGTGCCAGTGAGTGAAGTCCGAGCATCGATGTGCCAACCTGAACTCGTGTCTGCGATCGATTCCGCCCCACCAGTCTGCGTTCTCGGCCTCGGATTGATCGGCGGTTCGCTACTTCGCGCCGCCGTCCGATCCGGTCGTCAGGCGTGGGGTTACAACCGTTCCAGCGAGTCCGCCGACGCGGCCCGAGCCGACGGTTTCGACGCCGACACCGATCTGGTTTCAGTGCTGCAGAGAGCGAACGAGAGCGGTGCGATCATTGTGATCGCCGTGCCGATGCCTGCCGTCGACGCCACCTTGGAGGCAATCGCCGCGCATGCGCCGAACAATCCGATCACGGACGTCGTCAGCGTCAAGGGCGAAGTGAAGGCCGCGGTCGAACGAGCGGGCTTGAGCGCCAAGTTCGTGGGCGGTCATCCGATGACGGGGACGTCAGCTTCGGGTTGGGCGGTCGGGGATGCCGATCTGTTCGTCGACGCGGTGTGGGTCGTTGCCACCGACAACGGCGTCGACGCAGACGTGTGGTCGCAGGTCGCCGACCTGGCACTCGACTGCGGCTCGGTGGTGGTGCCAGCCGAATCTCTCGAGCACGATCGAGCAGTCGCGCGTATCTCTCACCTGCCCCACCTACTGGCGGAAACACTCGCGATCACCGGAGCTGCCGGCGGCGAACTGGCCCTTGGGCTGGCCGCCGGGTCATTTCGCGACGGCACCCGCGTAGCCGGGAGCGCTCCTGGCCTGGTGCGGGCGATGTGCGAGGGCAACCGTGACGCCCTGCTGGTCGCGCTGGACGAAGCGCTCGACCTTTTGCAGGGTGCACGCACCGATCTGCTCGACAACGGCTCCACGGCACGATTGGTGGACGCAGGGTTCGCTGCGCGCGGCGCTTACGAGTCGCACGAGCGTTGGGACATCGAAGACCTTCGGGTCGGAGAACCCGACTGGATCGAGCGGATGCGGGACGCCGGTCGACGCGGTGGTGTCATCCGGCGATCCGAAACCTAGAGGTACGAAACCTAGATTCGAGTTGCCAGACCCGGGTAGTCGAGGACAAAGCCTTCGGTATCGACGGCCAGCGTCGAGCTGGACACCGGGGACAGCACACTGATTCCGTCGGTGCCGCTGCTGTAGGTGATGGTCGCACCCTCGACGCGCAGGTCGAGAAGGTTGACGTAGACGACCGGGACCTCGGCGTCTTCGATGTCGTTCTGCAAGCCGACGCGGCGGATGGGCAGCGTGTTGAAGAACGGGCTGAGGATCACGTCGACATCGAGTGCGCCATCGAACGCAGAGCGCTGGTGACTGGCGCCGTTCTCGACCATCCAGGTGCCTTCTTCGTCCCGGCTGATCGACATCTGACGCTCACCGGCGGCCAGGGCGGTCCGCACCGACAGCCTGCGGGTGATGCCGGCCTCGTCGGTGACCAGGTCGTATGACGCGCTGAATGCAGGGTGCTCACTGCAGGCTCCACCGATGATCCGGCCGGAAGCCTTGATGCGATTTCCGTTCAGCTGCACACGAACAGACTCCATACGAGGAGCGTTGTGGGCCTGCCAGGTCAATACCGCGGGCCAGGACGCGTCACCGGAAGGTTGGATGCTCACCCGACCACGGTAATGGACGAACGGGCGCGGAGCACCGCTGGTTCGGGTTATTGCTTCGATCAGGGACCTTTTAGGGACTTCGATCGGCCCCGAAGATCTCGATGTAAGCCGTTTCACAACGCTTCTTCCGCCAGGAGCACCCCGCAGACCGAATAGTTGGCAAACGGTGTCGGAGTTCTCGAGTACCGTGCTTCTAGGTCGGTTCGTGAGGAAGGGTGCTGTGACGTCGTCGCGGAGCATGGTGGGTTTGTTTGCCGGTATCGGCGGGCTCGAGTTGGGGCTCTCGGAACATGGGTGGAACACCGAACTGCTGTGTGAAATCGATCCGGGCGCCCAGGCAGTTCTCCGTTCGCGATTCGCCGACGTGCCGTTGCACGGCGACGTCACCAAACTGCGCGCGCTGCCCAGCGACATCGAATTGGTGGCCGCCGGTTTCCCCTGCCAGGACCTCTCTCAAGCCGGCAAAACAGCAGGCATCACCGGCGCACGCTCAGGCCTGGTGGACGAGGTGTTCCGTCTGGTCAAGCGCAAGAAAGGCCCGCGCTGGCTGTTGATCGAGAACGTTCCGTTCATGCTGCAACTCGGCAAGGGCGCTGCCATGCGGCACATCACCGACGCTCTCGAAGACCTCGGATACACCTGGGCATACCGGGTGGTGGACGCCCGTGCCTTCGGACTCCCCCAGCGCCGCCAGCGCGTCATCATGCTTGCCTCGCGCACGGACGATCCTCGCGAAATCCTGTTCGGCCAGGACGCTGGCGAGCGCCTGGGAGGTGATCCCGCGGACTACCCCTGCGGCTTCTACTGGACCGAAGGCACCCGCGGACTCGGATGGGCCGTCAATGCGGTGCCGACGCTCAAGGGCGGCTCGTCCGTCGGCATCCCCAGCCAGCCGGCGGTCCGGTTGCCGTCCGGTGAGATCGTCACTCCCGGCCTCGTCGACGCCGAACGCCTGCAGGGTTTCGATCCCGACTGGACGCTTCCGTCCGTCGAGGTTCCCGGCCTACGCCACAGCCACCGATGGAAGCTCGTCGGCAATGCCGTGAGCGTGCGGATGGCATCGTGGGTCGGTGGCCGGCTGAACGATCCCATCGAATACGACGCCGCCGGCGAGACGCCACTCGAACCGGGCGACGCGTGGCCGAGTGCGGCGTGGGGCCGTAACCGCCAAGCCTTCCGCGTCCATACCTCGACCTGGCCGGTCCAGTACGACTACGAGGATCTGAGTGGCTTCCTCGAGGACACGCGGTTGCTGTCGGCGCGGGCCACAGCCGGCTTCCTCAAGCGCGCACGCATGGGCAATCTTCGGTTCATCCCCGGTTTCATCGAGGACGTCGAAAGCCATCTCGAGCGGATGGGCGGATACCCCGAGGCCGCGGCATGACGGAATCACTGTTCCCCGAACCTGAAACGCTATTCCCCGAACCGCTGTTTTCCGAGCCGGAATACGAACCACTGTGGAGCGCACTGCAACTCGCGGGCGACAAGCCCCCGGCCGACGCCGATCGCGGCGAGAAGAAGAACTACGCCCAGCGACTCTCCAATCAACTGGCACAGACGGTGGCCGACGCTCTGCGTCCGCTGTATCCCAACATCACCCCGACAGCGTCCGGCGAAGGCCAGGAGGCAACCGTTGATGTCGCCAAGGGCCGAAAGCGCTTGGACGTCAAGGCACTCGACCCCACTCTCGGCCTGATCCTCTGTGTCTCCATCAAGACGTACAACTTCCAGGACTACAGTCCCCGCAGCGGAAAACTTGGACGGTGGACCAAGAACATCGTCCGCAACGACCACGAATTGCGTGGCGAGGCAATGGTTCTGCATCAGCGTCAGCCGTACAGCGTGTTGGTCGCCGTCATGTTCGAGCCGTACGCCACGTGCGACGACGGCGACCCGACCAAGACCAGCGACACCGGCAAATCCTCTTTTGCACACCACGTCACGACGCTCTCGAAGCGCTCGGGCCGGGGCAAGCGCGCGGTGGTCGGCGTTCCAGGAAAGGCCTGGGTGGATCTCGGCGCCGAGGACACCCGCTACGACCTCTTCGAGAAGGTCTACATCGGACTCTACGAACCCGATGGCGCGGTTCGGTTCTTCGACGTCGACGAGCCGCCGCCGCGCAACGGCCGGCCCACCGAAGCTCAGACGCTCTCGTTCACCGACTTCGTGACCGTCGTGCACGGTGAAGTGGAGCGTCGCAACAGGTTTGCGCCCACCTGGTCCGATCCCGAAGACAGCGACGATTCCGACGGCTGAGGGAACCACGGTGCCTGCGACGGATCCTGCCACCAGCGCTCGGATGAGCGCTCAGCGTCGACGCGACACCAAACCTGAAATTGCACTTCGACGCGAGCTTCATCGGCGCGGACTCCGGTACTTCGTGGACCGGGCGCCTGTCAAAGGTGTTCGCCGACGCGCTGATCTGGTGTTTCCGCGCCGCAAAGTCGCGGTGTTCGTGGACGGATGCTTCTGGCACAGCTGCCCGCAGCATGCGACGTTTCCCAAGAACAACGCGCAGTGGTGGACGGACAAGTTGGCCGCCAACGTGGTTCGAGACCGCGACACCGATGCACGTCTGGCAGAGCAGGGTTGGACCGTCATCCGCATCTGGGAGCACGAAGATCCGCTGGTAGCAGCCGAACGCGTCCAGAAAGCCCTGCTCGGTCCGTAAGCTCGATTTCGTGAAGGAACGCAACGTTGCGCGGTGGGGTTTGGTGGCTGCGCTGGCTCTGGGCGGAATCGTCTACTCGTCGTGGATTCTCGAATTTTTCCTCGACACCGGCCTCGACCCGGTGACATCGTTCCTCAGCGAACTCGATGCCGAGAACCAGAAATACCGTGACGTCTTCGGCAATGCCGACGTCCTGTCCGCGATCTTGATGTTGATCTCCGGAGCGCTGGGTCTGCTGATCACGCCCAGGCGCAGGCTCTACGTCACGGGCTGGATTGCACTTGCAGTGTTCGGCATCGCCACAATCGCCGACGCGTCGTTCCCTCTCGAATGCTCGGGCGAGGGTTGCCCGTCGAGCGCACCCGACGGTCTACTTCCGCAGCTCCACCATGTTCACGCATTGACGAGCAGCGTGGCGGTGTTCGCGATCTTCACCGCGATGATCGCATTCACCGTGGGAGCGTTCAGGTATCGCGAACACCGGTCATTGCGTACGACCGGCCTGACCATTTTGATCCTGACTTCCCTTGCGACGGTGTGGATGTTGACGACCAACAGCATCGAAGTCTCCGGCGGCGGTAATCTCGGACTGGGTATCGCTCAACGCGCACAGGTGCTGGGGATGTCGTTGTGGTTGTGCACCCTGGCATTTGCGATGTCGAGGCCGCCATCCACCGGGCTCCCGGCGTCGCCGCGCTGACAGGTTTTCCGGCAAGCGATTCGGGCGATCCTGGAACTACAACTGAAAATGGCTGCCCCGAACTAGCGAAGGTGTGCCCATGTCTCTCGCGTCGTCGTTCTTCGCCCATCCACACCAGGCGTTCACTGCCGGTTTCTACCGCAACGAGTCCTTCGACTTCGAGCTAAGAGTCGTTCTCGGGCAAGCCACCTACGGCGCGGCAGATACCGGCGAAGTGCTCTCGGCCATCGCTCATGTCGGCGAGAAAGACCTCGAGGGCTGGTACGAGGCCTGGTTCGACCTCGGCACACGAGTATTCGGGCAGGCCGATGAGGCAGCCGCGGCCGGGCATTCACGAAGCGCGTCCAACGCGTACCTGCGGGCGGCGTCGTACTTCGGTGTGGCGATCAACGCCGTAGACGGTCTCAGCGACGATTCGGTTTTGGTCCCCACTTTCAAACGTCACCGACAAGCGTGGGACCGCTTCGTCGACACCACCGCCCAGCCCGTCGAGCGCGTCCGGATCCCTTACGAGGACACCTACTTGCCCGGGTACTTCTTCCGGCCGCCCGGCGACGTGCGACGGCCGACGTTGATCATGGTGAACGGTAGCGACGGCCCGATCAGCGGACTGTGGGGCAGCGGCGGCGCCGGGGCCCTCGAGCGGGGCTACAACGTGTTGATGTTCGACGGACCCGGTCAGCAGTCGATGCTCTTCGAGCGCAACATCCCGTTCCGTCACGACTGGGAAGCCGTCATCACGCCCGTCGTCGACTATCTCGTGGACCGGCCGGACGTCGATGCGTCGAAGCTGGCGATGTACGGGATCAGTCAGGGCGGTTACTGGGTGCCGCAGTCGTTGGCGTTCGAGCATCGGATCGCGGCAGCGATCGCCGATCCGGGGGTCGTGGACGTGGCCGCGTCGTGGCTCGCCCATATCCCCAAGAACATGCAGAAGCTGCTCGACGAGGGGAAGTCGGAGGCCTTCGACCGCGACATGGCGATAGGGCTGGGGATCAAATTCTCGAAGGACAGCGCCCGGATCTGGCGTTTCCGAGCGCGTCCGTACCTCGCCGACGGTTACTACAACACTCTCGCCGAGGTTCGGAAGTACCACCTCGAACACGTCGCCGGCTCGATCTCCACTCCCCTGCTCATCACCGATCCGGAAGGCGAGCAGTTCTGGCCCGGTCAATCCAAGCGGCTTGCCGCCCTATCCGGCGGATCGACGACGGTGGTTCCCTTCACCGCTGCCGAAGGCGCGAACTTCCACTGTCAGCCCATGGCGAGGCGTCTGACGGATCAGCGAATGTTCGACTGGCTCGACGAGCAGTTGGATCTCTGAATCAGGACACTTTCTCCTTTTTCGTCAAGAGAGTGGCGAGCATCGGCAGCAGTAGAACGGTGATCGCACCGGCCGCGACAAGAATCGACGCGTTGTCCGAGGACATCTGATGCGCGTCGACGGCAGCGCCCGTGACCGCCACGATCATGGGCAGACCGGTAGCCCCGTACAACGCGACTTGCGCACTTTCGCGCGTGGTGAAGGGCGGCTCGGCCTTCTCGAACTTGGTCACGAAGAACACCGGCACGCCGCGGACGACAACGATCAGGATCAGAAACGCAATCAGTATGCCGGGACTGGCGGCGACCGCCGAGACGTCGATTGCCATGCCTGAAGTGATGAAGAAGATTGGGATGAGGAACCCGAAGGCGATCCCGTCGAGCTTGATCTCGAGGCGCTCGTCGCCCTCTGGCATCAGTCGCCGCAGGATGAAGCCGGCGGCAAACGCGCCGAGAATGACGTCGAGTGAGAACACGGCCGACAGCACTCCGAGGCTGACCAACAACAGAACGGTGAGGCGGACCGTCGTCTGCGCCGTGGTGTCCGCTCCTGCCCGCACCAGCCGATGTGTCCACGAGCCTTCGTGAATCAGCTTGCCGGGCAGCACCGCCACGACGATGGCGATCAAGGCGAAGACGGCAAGAACGATCAGCGACAGGACGGCACCACGGGCACTCAGCAGCACCGCCATCGCGACGACCGGCCCGAGTTCGCCGACGGCCCCGTGATTGAGGACCGTCTTGCCCAAGCGTGTGTCGAGGAGTTTGTTGTCCTTGAGGATCGGCAACAGCGTGCCCAGTGCGGTCGACGTCATTGCGATGGCAACAGCGGCTTCCGCGGAGATCACGTTCCTCATGCCAAGCAGCGCGACCACCGTGAACGCCAGCGCGAGGCAGAACAGCCACGTGTAGAGCGCTCGACGTCCGCCGCGCCCACTGAGTTCCTGTCGGTCGATCTCGTAGCCGGCGAGCAGGAACAGCATGCCGAGGCCGAGTTCGCGGAGGATTCCGATCGCTTCGCTGTCAGCGGCGATGTTGAGGGCGAACGGCCCGACCACTGCGCCCGCGACCAGTAGCAACACCACTTCGGGAACCAGGCGACGCGGGATCAACCCCGCGACTATCGGCGCGATGGCCGCGATCAGCGCAATCCAGAACAGCGACGAGGCAATTGAAGGCACGGATCATTATCGGACATAGGTGACGGATCTGCGCTCAGTACAGGTACTTGCGGTACGCCTCCTGTCGAGCCGGCTCCAGATCCTCGACCAGCAGGCTGTGCTGCTCGGCCATCATGTCGCGCAGACTCGGTACGTCATCGGATGCGGGCCACGTCGACGGATCCCACAGCTTCGCCCGCAGAATCGCTCTCGCGCAATGCAGATACGCCTCGTCGATCTTCACGATCACCGCAAGCTGCGCCGGCTTGCCGTTCATCGCCATCGAGTCCAACAGATCAGGATCGGTGGACAGAGTCGCCGTGCCGTTGACGCGCACGATCTCGTCGTGCCCGGGCGCGAGAAAGAGGATCCCCACGTGAGGATTTTCGATCATGTTCCGGTACGAGTCAGCGCGCCGGTTGCCCGGACGATCCGGGAGCACGAGCGTCTTCTCGTCAGGAAACAGAACCTGACTGACCAAGTCTCCGCGCGGCGAGCAATCGCAATTTCCAGCCGCATCGGATGTCGCAAGCACAAAAAACCGTGCCTGCTCGATGAATTCACGGATCAACGGAGTCGTGTAGGCGGTCTGCTTCTCCATGATCGTCGGATGGGGCTGTCCGAGAATCGCATTGAGTTGTTCCACGGATTCGATCCGCCCGCCCGTGGCGTTCGACGCCGTCACGTCAACACGTCGTCGAGAACGTGGTGGCGCCCGAGCGGCAACACCAACGGCTTACCCGAGATGGGGTCGGGGATGATTCGGCTCTCGAGACCGAAAACGGTGCGGACGTTGTCGCTCGTGAGCACCTCGGCAGGATCACCCGCCGCGTAGACCCGGCGATCGGCCATGGCGACGAGGTAGTCGGCGTAGCGGGCGGCGAGATTGAGATCGTGCAGAACCATGACAATCGTTGTACCCCGAGTCCGGTTCAGGTCGGTGAGCAGGTCCAAGACCTCAACCTGGTGGCTCACGTCCAAGAAGGTAGTCGGCTCGTCGAGAAGAAGCAGATCGGTTTGTTGGGCGAGCGCCATCGCAATCCACACACGTTGGCGCTGACCACCGGAAAGTTCGTCCACCGATCGTTCGGCCAATTCGGTTGTGTCCGTTGCCGCAAGCGCCTCAGCGACGGCTGCGTCATCCTCGCGACTCCACCTCGACAGCACCCGCTGATGTGGATGTCGGCCTCGGCCGACGAGATCGGCGACAACTATCCCTTCCGGTGCGATCGGTGACTGCGGCAGCAGACCGAGCGTGCGAGCGAGCTTCTTCGCGGGTAGGCGATGAACATCCTTGCCGTCCAACAGAACATGACCGCTTCGGGGACTGAGTAGCCGCGACATCGACCGCAGCAGCGTCGATTTGCCGCACGCGTTGGCGCCCACGATGGTCGTGATCTTTCCCGGCGGCACCGCGAGGTCGAGCGATTCGACGACGGTCCGTCCTCCGTAACCGAGTTCGAGGTTTTCGACAGTCAGAGTATGGGATCCGGTCACAGCGAACCTCCCGTTCGGTTGGAGCGAATGATGAGGTAGACGAGATACGGCGCTCCCAGCGCGCCGGTCACCACGCCAACGGGGTAGCGGGTGCCGAAGGCGTACTGTCCGCAGAAATCGGCAACTAGCACCAGCAGCGCTCCGACCAGCGCAGACGGAATCAAAAGTGATGTTCCCGGACCGACGATGCGGGCGGCGATGGGCCCTGACAGAAATGCGACGAAGGCGATGGGCCCCGCAGCGGCAGTGGCAAAGGCGATGAGTCCGACGGCCGCAATGATCGTCAGAATGCGCGTTCGTTCCACTCTGACGCCGAGCGCTTGTGCTGCGTCGTCACCGAGCTGGATGGTCGAAAGGTTGCGCGATTGGCTCAGCAGCACAGGTCCGAGGACAACCAGCGCCAGGAGTACGGGAACCGTCGAACCCCAGTTGGCACCGTTGAGACTGCCGGTGAGCCAACGCATCGTCTCCTGCAGATCCCACGCGGCGGCGGTACTGAGCAGGTAGGCGGTGACGCTGTCGAGCATCGCGGCGATGCCGATACCGATCAGGATCAGCCGAGTGCCCGCTACACCGTCTCGGAAGGACAGAACGTAGATCAAGACTGCGACGCCCAGACCGACAGCGATGGCGAAGATCGAGACCTGCGAGCCGCCGAGCGAAAGCGAGATGATCGCGAAAGCCGCTGCAGCGCTTGCGCCCGAGCTGATCCCGATGATGTCGGGGCTCGCGAGCGGGTTGCGCAGCATCGTCTGGAACGTGATGCCGCCCAAGCCGAAACAGATTCCGGCGACCACAGCGAGGACAGCGCGAGGCAGCCGGAGGCGGCCGACGGTGAACGAGGCACCAGGCACGTTCTCCCCCAGCACGACGCGAAGCACATCTGACGGCGGGTAGAAGGTTTTTCCCACCATCAGAGTGACCGCGAAGGAGGCGACGACGAGGACCGTCAGCACGGCAATCACGATGCGGCGGCGTCTACCTCGTCGGACACGGCTTGCTCCGACTGCGTCGACCTCGACTTCGGGAGTAACGAATGTAGTGGTCACAGCTCACGTATTTTCTGACGGCGGACTATGTAAATGAAGAAGGGCGCTCCGATGAGCGCGGTGATGATGCCGACGTCGATTTCGCTCGGCCGGGCGACAATTCGTCCGAGAATGTCGGCGGCGACGAGAAGGCCGGCACCTGTCAGCGCAGAAAACGGTAGTAGCCAACGGTTGTCAATCCCGATCAGCAACCGGCACAGATGCGGGACAACCAAACCGACGAAGCCGATCGGTCCGGCAATGGCAGTGGCTGCACCGCAGAGCAACACTGCACCGAGCGCTGCCACTGCACGAACCACCGCGACGCGTTCGCCGAGACCTGACGCAACCTCGTCGCCGAGCGCAAGAGAGTTGAGACTGCGCGCTGACAGCAGACAGATCACGAAGCCGACAATGAGGAAAGGCAGACCCTGCCGGATCACCTCGAAACTCGCGCCACCGACGCCGCCGATCTGCCACGAACGAATGTTGCCCGCAATATCGTTTCGCGGCAGCATGATCGCAGTGATGAACGAAGCAAACGCAGCCGATGTTGCGGCCCCGGCAAGAGCCAACTTGAGTGGCGTGGCTCCACCTCGCCCGAGTGACCCGACTACGTAGACGAACAATGCAGCCCCGGCTGCACCGAGTACTGCCACCCAGATCATGCTGGTCTGGGTCCACAATCCGAACCACGCCATTCCGATCACCACGGCGAGCGAAGCGCCCATGTTGACGCCCAGGATTCCGGGATCCGCCAAAGGGTTTCGGGTAATCCCCTGCATCACCGCGCCGGCAAGGCCGAGCGCAGCACCCACGACGATCGCGAGCACCGTCCGCGGAATGCGCTTGGCAATCGCACCCTGACCGATATTGTCGGTGGAACCGCCAAGTGCGGCAACGATGTCGGACCAATCGACCTCACGAGAGCCGATGACGATCGAGGCGCACATGAGCACGGCGAGGACCACGAGAAGGGCGATCAGCCACAGCGAATTGCCGAACGTCGGGCGCCGCGTATCGCTGGCGCCCGACGTCGAATCCTGCGAGGTTACAGTCACTCCGACTTTCCAGCAGCCCCGGCGAGCAGATCGACATAGTCGCCGAGTACCCACGAAATGGCGAGCGGAGTCGGGTTGGCCGCCGTTCCCATCGGCCCGGTTCCGTTGAGGAAGACGATCGAATTGTTGGCGACGGCAGGCATCTGCGAGAGCAGCGGGTCAGCCTTGAGTGCGTCGACAAGTGCCTGGTCACCGTACGTGACGATCAGTTCGACGTCGTCGAAGACGTCCACACGCTCGGCACTGACCTTCTTCGAGAACTCACCACCCGTCGAGGCGTCGGCAACGCTCTTCGGCGTCGAAAGTCCGAGGTCCTCGAAGAACGCGGCGCGTGTGTCGTTCGCGGTGTAGAAGCTGACCTGGCTCAGGTCGGCAGTGTCGACGTGCGTCAGGAACATTGTTGCCTTGCCGGCAAGCTGCGGATGTGAGGCAACCTCGTCGGCGATCTCCTTCTCGATGGTGGAGATCAGTTCCTGCCCTTCGGATTCCATGCCGAGGCCCATGCTGTTGAACTTGATGACGTCACGCCACGACGTCGCCCACGGCCCCTCGGGATACGCCACAACCGGAGCGATCTCACTGAGAGTGTCGTAGTCCTCCTGCGTCAATCCGGAGTACGCGGCAAGAATGACGTCAGGGTTCGTATCGGAGACGGCTTCGAAGTCGATGCCGTCGGTCTCGTCGAAGAGCACCGGCGGCTTCGCGCCGAGGTCGTCGAGCTTTTCCTCGACCCACGGCAGCATTCCGTTGCCGTTGTCGTCGCCGAACGTCGCCGCTGCCATTCCGACGGGAACCACGCCGAGAGCAAGGGGCACTTCGTGATTGGCCCAGGCAACGGTGGCAACTCGCTCCGGCTTGGCGTCGATCGTCGTAGTTCCGAAAGCGTGCTCGATCGTGACAGGGAAGGAGCTGGATCCGCTTCCGGCGCTGCCGCCGTCGGCGGTCTCCGAGGAGCCGGAACTGCAAGCTGTCATGCCGAGGGCGACTGCGACCGCTGCTGCGGCCACCGCCAAGAAGCGTTTTGAACGCATGAAAACAGAACTCTCTCGAGAAGGGGTACGGCCCTCAACCCGGCTCAATCAGGCACTTAGGTGAGGTTTGCCTAAACCGTATACGGGAGGGCAATGTGGCGCAATCGCGTGTTTGGGACACCCGGTGTAGCGATCGAGACAAGGTGTGATGGCCGATCAGCTAGCCCGGAACATCCCTGGTGTGGCCCCGGTGGTGCGCCGGAATGCCGCACCGAACGCACTGGTCGAGTGGTAGCCCACGCGCTCGGCAACCTCTTGCAGATCCAAGCCGTGTGCAAGAAGCGTCACCGCCCGTTGGGCGCGCACCGCTGACACCCACTGCCCGAAACTCATCCCGGTCTCCGACCGAAATACCCGGGTGATGGTTCGCGGGCTGACGCCGAGGAGCCTTGCCCAGTCGGACAGCGTTCGCATGTCACTCGGATCGTCACCGATCGCGTCGACGATGGGTTGCAGAAGCGCCGAGTCCGGCACCAGAACCAGCAACTCGTTGGGTGACGGCGCCAGTACGTCGATCACCATCTGCTCTGTGAGCGAGCGCGAAGAGGTTCCGAGTGAATCGTCTGCCAGTCGCTCGAGGAGGTTCCGCAGCAGCGGAGTCACCTCGATCGCCACCGGCACGTCGGACAGAGACGGAACCGATGCGATGTCGAGCTGAGCGGCCCGATACCAGGTTCCGGCGGGCGCGATCGCCGAGTGCAGGACGCCGGCGGGCATCCACAGACCGACGGTCGGGGTGATCGTCCACGTGCGCGATCCCACCGTGGCGCTCGACGCTCCTCGCTCGTTCCACAACAATTCGTGGGTCGGGTGCGAGTGCGCCTCCCACCGGGTCTCGCGGGAGACAAGCTCGTCCATGCCCGCGATGACAAAGGGCACCTCGACCGCCCCGGCCGAGTAGACCGGGAGCGTCCGACTGTCGACGGTCTCCAACGGGTTCTCCTCGGTTCGCGCGGCTGCTCCGGAGAAAGCATAGGTCGCGGGGATCGGTTGTTGGTTCCTACGATCGCGAGGGTCACCGACCGAAATTCGCCGAGGTGACGTCACACACATTCAAAAATCGCGAATGCACCACAACAAAAAGAAGGTCACAGACCGGAGTCTGTGACCTTCTTTCTTGTGCGCCCGAAGGGATTCGAACCCCTAACCTCTTGATCCGTAGTCAAGTGCTCTATCCGTTGAGCTACGGGCGCATGTTCTGTTGTCTTGCTGATCTTGCGTGTCTTGCCGTCGTACTTTCTATCATTTCTAACCCGCCGGTCAAAATCACCGGCTTGGCGGAGGCGAGAGGATTTGAACCTCCGGTCCCTCGTAAAAGGGACAACTCATTAGCAGTGAGTCCCATTCGGCCGCTCTGGCACGCCTCCCTGGGGGTTCCGATCCTTTCGGACCGCCGGATCGAAAGATTACACACCCTTCGCCACCAAAGGCAAAACGTGTGGTCAGCGCCTTGTTTTGTCGACTTACCGCAGGTGGCTGTCGAACCAGTCGAAGATCCGGGTCTGAGCTTCGACGATCGAAGCCGAGCCAGGTTCGTCGAGGTCGGCGTCCTCGGACAGCTGTGGCGGCTCGTCCGCCCGGTGAGCCAGTCCGGCGTAGCTGACCACCAGTGTCGCGACGTCGGCCTTGGCGGTCGCTTCCCGGAGCAGAGTCACGTGCTCACGCGGCGTGCTGGGATCGTCCTCGCCGTACAGCGCCAACCACGGCGCCTGCAGGGAAGTGGCCGCGTCGACGAGCGCCTGAGCATCTACCGACAAGGCTTCGACGATTCCCCGGGCGGCGACGCTCACCGCGGCGCCGACGGGACGACTGGTGGCCACGAGCATCGCGGCGGTCCCGGCGTCGTCGAATCCGAGCACCCCGATGGTGTCCGCGAGAACTTCGCGTCCGACGAGCCAATCGAGGGTCGCGTCGAAGTCAGCGAAGAGGTTGTCACCGAACACCTCGCCCTGCATGTGTTCGGGTTCGCGGTGGAACAGGTGCGGTGCGACGCTGACCCATCCTTCGCCGGCGAGCGAACACATCAGATTCAGCAGAGCCGGGCTGAACTGGCGGGCTTCATGCAGGACGACGATCCCGCCCCGCGTCGGGCCGTCCGGCTCCACCACCGTCAGCGGAACAGCCGTGGCGACCTCCCCTTCGGCGCCGCGCAGATACGCGGTGGCCCGGAAGATTTCCGACATCTTCTAACTCTGACACGCAGACGGCCGCTACGCACCAAATCGGTGCGCGCATAATCGACTCGTGACCGCACACATTCGCCCTGACCTCGCCTCCATCCCCGCCTACGTTCCCGGACGCAATTTTCCGGGTGCGATCAAGCTGGCGAGCAACGAAACGACCGTAGGGCCGTTGCCCGGTGTGCGTGACGCCGTCGCCGACGCGGTCGCCAATGCCAACCGCTACCCGGACAATGCCGCGGTCGCACTCATCGAGGCGCTGGCCAGCTTCCTGAAAGTCGAGCCGGCCAACGTCGCCGCTGGTTGTGGCTCCGTGACGCTGTGCCAAGAACTCGTGCAGATCACCTGCGATCAGGGTGACGAGGTCATCTACGCGTGGCGGTCGTTCGAGGCGTACCCCGTGGTCACCCAGGTCGGCCATGCCGTCTCCGTCAAGGTTCCGCTGACCGAGGACTTCGGCCACGACCTCGACGCGATGCTGGCCGCGATCACGGATCGCACGCGGTTGATCTTCGTGTGCAACCCCAACAACCCGACCGGCAATGCGTTGTCGAAGGCAGAGCTCGAGAGCTTCCTCGACGCGGTCCCGGCGCACGTCGTCGTCGCACTCGACGAGGCGTACTTCGAATACTCACGCTCGGACGCCGACGGCATCGAACTGTTCCGCAGCCGCCCCAACGTGGTTGTTCTGCGCACCTTCTCGAAGGCGTACGGCCTCGCGGGAATCCGCGTGGGTTACGCGGTCGCGGATCCGGAGATCATCGTGGCCCTCGGCAAGGTGCACACCCCGTTCACCGTGAGCGCTGTCGCGCAGGCCGCCGCAATCGCTTCCCTGGCTGCAGCAGACGAACTGCTTGCCCGCACCGAAGGCGTCATCGCCGAGCGGAGGCGAGTGCGCAGTGCACTGATCGAAGCCGGGTACACCGTCCCCGAGTCGTCGGCGAACTTCGTCTATCTCCCCCTCGGAGAGCTCTCCCCCGGTTTCGCCGAGGCGAGTACCGAGGCGGGCATTCTGATCCGTCAGTACGGCGTCGAGGGCGTCCGGATGACCATCGGCGATCCACACGAGAACGACGCGTTCCTCGCTTTCGCGAACACCGACGTCGCGAAGCAGGCTGCGGGCATCGGCGTCACCGCGTGACACTCGATACATAACTGTTACGCCGAGGACTGGAATTCGTTTCGGCGGACGGGCACACTCAGGGAGGTTCGAGGCCGGTCCGAGTGAGGGAGCACGACGCATGACGCGACGCATGACACGAACGTGTGCCGTGCTCGCAACAACCCTTCTCGCCACCTCCGCGACCTCCCTGAGTGCCGTCGCCACCGCCGAGTCCCAGGACACGGTGTCGGTACGTCTGCTGGCGTTCAACGATCTGCACGGCAGCCTCCGCCCGCCGGAAGGTGTTCGCAGCGAGATCAGGCAGGCCGACGGCTCGCTCACCCCCGCAGGTGGCGCGGCGTATCTCGCGGCATACGTGACGCAACTTCGCAGCCAAGCCACCAACTCGCTGCTGTATTCGGTCGGTGACAACTGGGGATCGTCGGCATTGGAATCGGCGATGTTCAACGACGAACCGACGGTCGAACTGCTGAATCGGATGAAGATCGACGCTTCCGCGATCGGCAACCACGAACTGGACAAGGGGCTCGCCGAGTTCCGTCGTATGCAGTCCGGCGGTTGCTCCGCCGTCGACGCGTGCACGTTCAGTCCGTCCTTCGGCGGCGCCAACTTCCCTCTGATGGCCGCAAACATGACGTACACCAACGGCACTCCGGCCACGCTGCCCTTCACCGTGAACATGGTCGACGGCATTCCGCTCGGAGTCATCGCGATTTCCCCCGCCAACACGTCGCAGATCGTGACACCGGGCGGGATCGCCGATCTGCAGTTCGGCGACGAGGTCGAAGCGATCAACCGCACCGCCGATGTCCTCGACTTCTTCGGCGTCAAAGCCATCACCGTTCTCCTGCACCGTGGGGACGAACCGGCCGTCGAAGGTGGGCCCAACGACTGCAACGTCGAGTCCGGCCCGGCCCGCGACATCGCCCTTCGTGCCTCACCGAAGGTGGACGTCATCTTCACCGCCGACAGCCACCAGCAGTACAACTGCGAATTCCCTGATCCCGCAGGCAATCCCAGAGTCGTCATGCAGGGCGCTTCGCACGGCCGGATCGTGTCCGTCGCCGACGTCACCATCGACCGCAACACCCGCGAGGTGGTTCGCGATCAGACGTCCGCTTTCAATCAGATAGTGACACACGATATTTCGCCGGATCCCGATATTCAGGCTCTCGCCGACAGGGCCTGGTCGGAGGCGTCGGAAAGCGCTCAGCGACCGGTGGGGACCATCACCGCCGATCTGACACGGGACCGCGTCCCCAGCGGTGAATCGACACTCGGCAACCTGGTCGCCGACGCTCAACTCGCCGCCGGATCGACACGAGGGGCTCAACTCGCGTTGACGAACCCGGGCGGCATGCGCGAGGACTTGGACTTCGGCACTTCCGGCCAGGTCACCTACCGCCAGGCCTACGGTGTTCAACCCTTCGGTAACAGCCTCGAGGTGCTCTCCGTCACAGGAGCGGTGTTGAAGGACGCTCTCGAACAGCAATTCCAGATCGACCTCGACGGCACCGCTACCGAGCGCATCCTCTCCCCGTCCGCGGGCTTCACCTACGCCATGGACCGGCGAGCAGCGCCGGGCTCGCGAATCTCGGAAATGCGCTTGAACGGGCAGGACATCGCCCCCGACGGCGTCTACAGCGTCGTGGTGAACAAGTTCCTCGCCGAGGGCGGGGACGGTTTCACCGCACTGAAGAACTCCACCCAGATGACCGGCGCGGGCAACGACCTCGACGCCTTGACTGCCCTGTTCGCAGCCGGGTCCCCGGTCTCGCCGCCTGCCACCGATCGCATCCGCACCGTCGGCTGAATAGGCATCCCCCCGCTCGATTGCCTAGTCTCGACGGGTGATCATCGCGACCCATAACGGCAAGTTCCATGCAGACGACGTCTTCGGCGTATCGCTGCTCAAGCAGCTGTACCCCGACGCCACCGTCGTTCGCAGCCGTGACGAGTCCGTCCTCGACAGCGCGGACATCGTGCTCGACGTCGGCGGTCGCTACAACCCGGCCGAGGGTCGCTTCGACCATCACCAGCGCGATGCCGGCGAGCGCAGCAACGGCATCCTGTACTCCGCTTTCGGTCTGCTCTGGCAGGAATACGGCCTGCAGTTCTGCGAAGGCGACGCCTCCGTTTTCCGCCGAATCGACAGTCGTCTGGTCGAGAGCATCGACGCCGTCGACAACGGCCAGGAGATCTACACCCTCAACGACTACGGCACCAAGCCTTTTGATCTGTCGTCGGTGCTGGACCTGTTCAATCCGATCTCGTCCACCGACGAAGAGTTCGACACCCAGTTCGAGCTGGCCGTGGTTCTCGCAACTCAGGTCTTGATTCGCCTGCGCGCCAAGTACGCCGGCGACGCTGCAGCCGAGCGCGAGTTCACCGAGACCTACGAGAAAGCAACGGATCCGCGCTTCGTCGTGCTGGAACGCTTCGTTCCCCACGGCCGCGCCGCGTCGGCCCAGCCAGAACTTCTGTTCACCATCTTCCCGAACACCAACGGCGGCTGGTCGATTCAGACGGTCAAGCCCGCTGACTCCAAGTTCGGTTCACGAAAGCTGTTGCCGGAGCCGTGGCGCGGCCTGAACGGCTCGGACCTTGCCGCCGAGACGGGCGTCGACAGTTCGGTCTTCTGCCACAAAGCTGGGTTCATCGCGGCTGCGCAGACCCGTGACGGCGCCCTCCAGTTGCTCGAACTGGCACTGGCCGAGTAGTTCTCAGCTCACAGCCCACTTCACATTCCCAGGGCGGTCTTCACTGTCGGCCAGGAATCGTGAAGCGCGTCTTGCCAGTACGGCCATGAATGGGTGCCGACGTTTCGATACGCGAACACTGCGGGAATCGACAACTCCCCCAACCTCGCCTCGAACAGTTGCGTGCACGTGTTTGCCAGTGCCTCGAGCGGCCCGCCTTCGATGGCCGTCTGCAGGCCGCCCGGGGTGAAGATGTTGTCGTATTCTCCGGGTGCGCCCGTGCCCGAGGAAACGTAGATCGTCTTTCCTCGCAGCGTTTCAGCATTGGTGGACGGGTCGTGCTTTTGCCAGTCGGGGTCCGACGCCGGGCCCCACATGTTGGTGGCGTCGCCTGCCTTACTGGCCACTGTGAGCCGCACGGAATCCTGCGAAGACGACTCGGAGTTGTCGAGACAGCCACTGTACGAGGCTAATCCGGTATAGAGCTTCGGGTGATGTGTGATGAGGTTGGCCGCGCCGAGCGCACCCATGGACACCCCGCCGACCACATTCATCCCATTTCCGGAAAACGCAGAATCGATCAACGCCGGAAGCTCTTCAGCGAGAAACGATTCCCACTTGTTCACACCGAGGTTCGGATCGTCGTTCTTCCAGTTGGTGTAGAAACTGCCGGTACCGCCAACAGGGAGAACGACGTTGACGTTCTTGTCGGCGAAAAACGCTTCGATGTCGGTCTTTTGAGTCCAGGTGCTTTCGGAGTATCCGGATTCCGAACCGGCACTGACGCCGTCGAGTAGGTAGAAGGACGGACGCGAACCGGCACTCGACGCTGGATGCAGAACCTGCACTTGCACCTCGCGCCGCATAGCCGGCGAATCGACGAACACGGCGCTACGAGTGGGCGACAATTGCTCGATGCGATTGATGTGAGCCCCGGTCTGACCTGTCAGATCTCCTGGTGGATTTTCGGGCGCCGGTTCGGCATATGCCACTCCGCCCACAACAAGCGCGAGCACGACCAACACAATCCCGACAAACCCAAATCTCCGCATCCGTCAAGCGCCCCCTGAGCATCGCACGACTATCGCTAACCCTCGATTGGACAGGACGAACGTCCCGAGGTCAACCCACTGGTTGGGATTTATTACTCGCGGGTATCCGATGGAGTTGGACAGTTTTCCACCGATGCACACACAGGTGTGGATAACTTCATTCACATCCACTTCCCAGTTGTGCATAACCTGTGGACTAAAGAATGAATTACACCGAAGTCATTCCTTCTACCTGCATCTTTTCGTTTCCCCACAGTGTGCATAACTTTGACGAACATGCCGGGCACGACAGCGGTTTCCGGGCGTGTCCATGCAGTTCACTCCACCGCGCCACTCTTTGTTCACAGGGACGACACCACCGACCGAGAACGCTCCCCACCCCGGCTTCATACTTGGTGCATGCTGACCGCTCTCCTCGCCGCCACAGCTGTGCTCGCCCTACTGACCCTGGTCCCGGGGCCCGACATGGCCGTCGTGACACAGGCTGCTCTCGGCGCCGGCAGATCCGCCGGATTCCGGGTAGCGGCCGGCATCGTCTCGGGCCTTCTGGTGTGGGGCCTGCTGACCGTCCTCGGACTGTCGGCGATCCTGGCCGCGTCGGCGGAGGCGTACACCGTCGTCAAGCTCGCCGGTGCTGCATATCTGATCTATCTCGGTGTGCGAACACTGTGGGAGAGCCGGACGTCGCGGATGCAACACAATGCCGACGCTCCACGGTCGCAGAAGGCCGGAACGTGGAAGACGGGCTTCACCACCAACCTGCTCAACCCCAAGATCGCCGTCTTCTACACCGGACTGCTGCCGCAGCTGGTTCCGGCCGGGTGGCCGACGGGACCATCGCTTGCGCTGCTGGTGCTCATCCACGCAGCGATCACCATCGTGTGGCTCAGTGGCTACGTGGTCCTTCTCTCGCGAGCGCGTAGCACCTTCGAGAAGCCCCGAGTGCGACAGGCACTCGAGCGCATAACCGGAACAGTTCTTCTAGGATTCGGAGCGAAGATCGCGCTCGAAGCGCGCTGACACGGCAATCGGAAAAGAGTAGACAGTGGGCGCGTGGGGATCGGGACCGTTCGATAACGACGGTGCAGGGGATTTGATCGCGTCCATCGGACACGGTGACTTCACCTTCGAATCGGTGGAGTGGGCATTCGAGGACGACTACCTCGAGGTGGACGGCGGCCAAATCGCCGTCGCCTTGCTCGAATTGGTGTTGATCGTGCGCGCCGATCGCAAACGCGACCCCGCCGCCCAGGACCTCGATCTCGATTCCTTCACCTCGGCCCTGACCAGCGAACGGCTCACCTGGCTGATCGAGATGGTGGAGCGCACCATCTCCTCGACCGATTCGGAACTGTTCGAACTGTGGGACGAGCAGGGACCGGAAGAGCTTGCCTCGTGGCGCGTTCCCGTCGTGGACGGTCTCGAGGATCTGCGTGTTCTGTCGGTTCAGTAGCCCGCCGACGGATCGATTACCGCAGCAAGGTCCTCACCCGCAGCGAATCGAGCGACGTTGGCGGCCACGTGATCTGCCAGCACACGCGTGAGCGTCGTAGCCGGGTTGGCGACGTGCGGAGTGATGATCGCGTTGGGCAGCTTCCACAACCGGTGCCCGTCCGGCAGCGGCTCGGGGTCGGTGACGTCCAGTGCCGCCCCGCCGATCGAACCAGCTTCGAGAGCATCGACCAGCGCGTCCGTGTCGACCAGGTTGCCGCGTGCAATGTTCACGATCCAGCTCGACTCCGACATCTGGTCCAATTCAGCCTTGCCGACCAGATGCCGCGTCGCGGACGTCGACGGTGCTGCGATCACGAAGTGATCCGCCTGGGACCAGATTTCACCGGTTCGATCGGCCGAGAGCGTTTCGGAGGCACCTTCGACGGGGGTTCCCGAGCGGGTGACGGCGATGACTCTGACCTTGGACGCGGCGAGGTACGGGATCAACGCACGGCCGATTCCGCCGCAACCGATGATCGCCACTGTCGAGCCCTGCAAGGTGCCCACCCGTGGATCGAACTCTTCTTTTCGCCACGACTGCGTCGCCAATTGTTCGGGGAGAGAACGCACTCCGGCGAGGAGGAGCATCATCGTATGTTCGGCAACATTGCCCGCGTAGGCCCCGGCAGCGGACGTCCAGACCCGCTTGTCGTCGATCACGTCGGCGTCGAACCAGGGCTCGATCCCGGCGAAGGGCAACTGCACCCAACGAACCGAGTCAGGTAGCGACGACGGGAACGTGTCCGGACCATGTACCCAGACCACGCCCTCTGCCTCGGCGAGTGGAACGAGAACCCCACCGACTCCGCGAATTCCGTCGGCAATGTGCGGATCCTCGACGGGGCCGAGATGGATGCGAGGGGCGCTGGAGTCTGTCATGTAGGTGCGTTCCTTCGAGAGTGGCGGGGCGATCGGATCAACTCATCGGTGTGCCCCAGCGTACGGGCGCCTCGCCAATTCGGCCCGTCTAGCCGTTCGCCTTTGCGATCGAATCCTTGCCTTCGGCCGCTCCGCCCTCGATGGTGTCGTGCTGGATGGGAACGAACTTCTTCTTCGGCAGCAGGAACAGCCACGTCGCGAAGACGAACGGGCCCGTTCCGGCCGGCAGGCTGATCGGAGCGAACGCAGACACCAGCGTGCCGTGGATGACAACAGTCACCAGTACTCCGAAGACGGTGTAGACGAACACACGCCACGACGGGTTGTAGAACACCGATCCGAGAGCAATTGCCGTCAGCACCGAACTGAGCCCGTAGAGACCATTGCCGATGTCGACGGTGTTTGCGCCCAGCGCCAGTACCGAACCCATCGCTATCGCGGAACCGATGAGCGCGAACAACGCCGCCCAACGCGACGCGACCAGCAGCGCGATCACGAAGATAATGCCGGTGACGGTGTTGTTGATCAGAAAGATCTGGGAGACGTTGCGGAACAGCGTGTCCCACAGGAAGCTGAAAGTGATGTCGGCATGAACTGACGCGTCCCCGATGTGCTGGGGAAACTGGCCCGCGCTGAGGTCTGACGTTTCGATCCGCAGGAACTGGAACGCCGCGAGGAGGAAAAACCAGTTGACGAGGTTGAACGGAAAGGTCAGCGCCGGTACGCCCCAGGTCTTGAAGACATTGGCGACAGCCAGGAACGCGATGGTCGACGCGGCAGCTCCCACCACGAGGTAGATCCACAGCATCACGCCACCGGCAAGGAACGTCGGAAATGCAGCTCCCACAAGAATTCCGTTGTATCCGTACAGGCCGATACGCATCGAATCGTCGTCGGAGTGCAGCATCATGCCGGTGACGGTGGATACCACCAGACCCACCACGGCACCGATCGCGACGGTGATCGTGTCCGCGGCTATCGCTCCCCAGAAGATACCGACCAGAAACAGCAGGCCCGTCAGCGCATTGCCCTGGAACATCACCTGCCCGGAGCCTTTGAGATTGGTGTCGATGAATCTGAGCACGACGTTCTTGTCCGCGACGTCGTCCCACGGTTTGGTGATGGTGGTCATCGCGCGTTCCTCGATCCCTATCAGGCGATCCGCGTCATCCCCAGAGCGGGACGGGCGGAATGGTGGTGTCCAGAACTGCCTTTCGCACCAGAGACCAGAAATCACGAACCTTCGCCTTGACGGGTTCGCTCTCCGGACCGAGGACTTTGAAGATGAGACCGGCGTCGTTCGGTAGCCGACTCGCTCCGGAAACGACCTTGCCGTCACGGCCCGGAACTACCTCTTCGAGAATCGCGTCGGCATGCTCCTTCGGTGTCAGCAAGATGACATTGCCGAACACGTCGTGGTCGCCCATGATTCCGCCGTATCGCACAGGGAAGCGTGCCGGTTCGATCACCAACTTCTCGGTGAAGAGGTTCTTCCCGTCCGGACGCTCCGCCTTGATCATTGTGGAGTACAGGTCGTAGACGAACATCTCTCCGCCGTCGTGGTACTTGCGACCCGACATCACGATCTCCGAGAACAACAGCGTTGCAGTCGGATCCACCGTGATGTCGGTGCGCGCGTAGTACCTCGCGTTGCGGTGTGGGATCGTCACCCCCGGCATCAGTTCGAGATACGAATTCTCCGCGAGCACCACTTTCTGGAGTTGCGACGCGTGATTGGCATCCATCCGGTGAACCTTGGTGGCCGACTGAGTGGTCACGTGCGCGAGAGAACCCGGCTCCATCTCGATGGTCAGGAACAGTCGATCACCTTGCAACACACTGCCGGACGTCGAGATCATGTAGACGCACGGCATGGTCGGCAACGCTTCGTCCCAGTACAGCGCCTGCTGAACGAGCAACGGTGTCTTGCGGTACATGTCCCGCAGAATCGTCTTGTCGCCACGGTCGACAAATCGCATCTCGAGAACGCCGGTCTTCCCGACCTTGCCGGCCGGAGCCTGCTTCGGCTGGTCCTGGTACTGGTCGAGTTCCGGGATGGTCGGGATCGGACCCGGGAGCGCCCGCGATGCTCCCGGGGCGGGCGGTGCGCTCACGGTGCGCTCGCTCCCACTTCCTCTTCGTCGAAGAGGACTCCGTGCACGATGAGGTCCACCACTTCCTTGATGCCTTCCCCGGTCATGCAATTGGTGAAGACGAACGGCTTGTCGCCGCGCATCCCCTTGGAGTCGCGATCCATGACTCCGAGATCGGCGTTGACGTACGGTGCGAGATCGGTCTTGTTGATGACCAGGATGTCGGACTGCGAGATTCCCGGACCGTTCTTGCGCGGAATCTTGTCGCCTGCGGCCACATCGATGACATAGATGAAGAAGTCGACGAGAGCCGGACTGAACGTCAGTGTGAGGTTGTCGCCGCCACTTTCGATGAACACCACGTCGGTGTCGGGGAACGTCTTCTCCATGTCCTCGACCGCCGCGAGATTCATACTCGGGTCTTCGCGGACGGCGGTGTGGGGGCAGGCTCCCGTCTCCACGCCGACGATACGTTCCTCCACGAGAACACCTTTGAGAGCCTTGCGCACATGCTTGGCATCTTCGGTGGTGACCACGTCGTTGGTGATGATCAGAACGCTGGTGCCCCGCTTGATGAACTCCGGCGTGATCGCCTCGATGAGTGCGGTCTTACCCGAACCCACGGGTCCGCCGATTCCGATGCGCGTTGTCTTCTTCATCGTTCTCCTTCTAGTTCATGAACATTCGGACGTGCGCCTTGACGTGCACCGCAGCCAGAATGTCGATCATCGGGGCGAAATTGGACATGTCGTCGAGTCCGTAATCACGCACTGCGGCGTACTCACGGCCGGCGCTCTGATTGACCTCGAACAGAATCTCCTGTGTCGCAAGGTGATCTACTCGGACGATGCGAAGGGCAGCGCCGAGCAACGTCATCGCGACACCGTACTGATTGACCGTGAAAGCGTCCTCCTCCGGAGAACCCATCTCCGCGAAAGCAATTCCGAGGCCGACGGGGTAGGTACCCGGCGTCTCCCCCGATGCGATCGCGGCCAACCACTTATTGAACAAGGTCTCACCGGCCAAGCGCCCGCCGAGTTCGGCCAACTTCTTACCCATCCGGGTACTCATCGTGCGTGCTTCTTCGTTGAGCTTGCGTTCGATCACTGCATGATCAGCGGCGAGGATCGCCGAGAAGTCACCGGCGGTCGCGCCCCGGTGCGCCGCGAGTACGGCGATACCGTCGCACGTCGCACCCTGATGGGTGGCCGAGAGCACAAACTCCCGCAGCGACGGACCGCCCGTGACAATTCCCTGCGCCACGGCCGATTCCAAACCGTTGGAGAACGAGAAGGAACCGACCGGGAACATGGAATCGGAAAACTGCATCATCCGCATCGCACGGTTGATGCTGAGCCCGGATCCCTCAGACGAGAGGGTCATGGGTATGCCCCTCGCCCTCACGCGCGGCCGCACCGAACAAACGGCGCGCCTCGTGTGGAGCGATGTAGGGAATGACCTCGGCGCCCGGGATGAAGGTGTACTCGATGCCCTCGAAAGCATGTGTCCGCATCACCGAGCCCATGACCGCCTTGTCGACCGTCAACGGAACGTAGACCTTCATTCCCTTCACCACCGCAGGCCAGTGCTGGTTACCCACGGCATGTCCCAACTCCAGGCACGTCTGAATCATCTTCTCGGGCGTGACGTCGACCAGCGCGCTCAGGTCGATCTCCAACACGTCCTTGAGGTTGATCCTGGCCACGACCACGGTGTTCGCCGGCTCGTCCCACAGCAGAATGTCGCCGTCCTGCAACTGAATACCACGATCGAGCGAGACGGCCAATTCACGGCCACCGATCGTGGTGCGTCGTAACCGACTCTTCTGCGCTTCCCACTGATCGAGCGACAAGACGTCGACTACCGCATTGTCGAGTCGACCGGCCCACTCCTCGTCGGTCTCCTTCCCGAGAAGCGCGTCGACTCGCGTCGGCTTTCCGCTCGGCGCGGTCATCTCGCCGTGCGTGTGTGGCGTCGCATCGGCGCCGTGCGTGTGTGTGATTGTTCCCGACACAGGAGACCCCTAACTGAAGAAGTAAAGTTGGTTCAAGCGAATGGATTCGGCAGGTTCGACGTATGCGTGGACGCCGTCCGCAGTCACCGCGAAGGTCTCCGGGTCCACCTTGATTTCCGGAGTGGCCGAGTTGCGAACCAGATCACGCTTGGTGACTGTTCTGGTCCCCTCGACAGCAACAACCTGACGTTCGAGACCGAGCCGGTCCTTGATGCCGTCGTCGAGTGCCGCTCGCGAGACGAACGAGACCGAACTCTGCGGCAACGCCTTGCCGAATCCACCGAACATCGGCCGGTAGATCACCGGTTGTGGTGTCGGGAGCGACGCATTCGGATCTCCCATGGCATGCCAACTGATCAGACCGTTCTTGATGATCGTCTTCGGCTTCGCACCGAAAAATGCGGGCTCCCAGAGAACAAGATCCGCCATCTTCCCGACACCGATCGACCCGACCACATGCGAAAGACCGAACGTCAACGCGGGATTGATCGTGACCTTCGCGACGTAGCGCAACACGCGGAAGTTGTCGTGCGTCGGTGAATCCTCTGGCAGCTTTCCGCGGGACCGCTTCATACAGTCCGCTGTTTGGATCGCGCGTAGCCAGTTTTCTCCAACGCGGCCCATCGCCTGTGAGTCACTCGAGAACATCGAGATGACGCCCATGTCCTGCAGTACGTTCTCCGCACCGATCGTCTCGGCGCGAACGCGGGACTCGGCAAACGAAACATCGGAGGGCACTTTGGGATTGAGGTTGTGACAGACCATGATCATGTCGAAGAGCTCGGCCTGAGTATTGATGCCGTACGGCAACGTCGGATTGGTCGACGCCGGAAGTACGTTGTCCTCTCCCGTCACCCGCAGAATGTCGGGTGCGTGACCGCCGCCCGCGCCCTCGCTGTGATAGGTGTGAATGGTACGGCCTTCGAAGGCCGCGATGGTGTCCTCGACGTATCCGGCCTCGTTGAGTGTGTCCGTGTGAATGGCGACCTGAACGTCCATTTCGTCTGCCACCCGCAGAGACTCACGAATTGTGGCCGGGGTTGCGCCCCAGTCCTCGTGGACCTTCAGTCCGGCCGCACCGGCCTTGATCTGTTCGACCAACGACTGATGCCCGGACGAGTTGCCCTTGCCCAGCATGCATACGTTGACCGGCAAACCCTCATTGGCCTTGAGCATCATCTCCATGTTCCAGATACCGGAAGTGATGGTGGTGCCGTTGGTTCCGTCGGTCGGGCCGATACCACCACCGATCAGCGTCGTCACTCCCCCACTGAGTGCGTGGTACGCCTGTTGTGGTGACACGAGGTGCACGTGCGGATCGATGCCGGCGGCAGTGAGAATCATCTGCTCACCGGAGATCGCGTCGGTCGCCGGACCGGTGGTCAGCCCCGGAGTGACGCCTTCCATCGTGCTGGAGTTTCCCGCCTTGCCCCAGCCGACGATCTTGCCGTCCTTGATTCCCACGTCCGCTTTGACGACCCCGATGGTCGCATCGACGATGACCACGTTGGTGATCACGAGGTCGAGCGCACCGTCGATGCTGCACGACTCCGGATCCTGGCCCATGCCGTCGCGCAGCGTCTTGCCGCCGCCGTAGATCGACTCGTCGCCGATGGTTCGAAGATCTTCCTCGACCTCGATGTACAGGTCGGTGTTGCCGAGCCTGATCTGGTCACCCGTGGTGACCCCGAAAAGGCCCGAATACTCTTGTCTCGAAATGCTTGTCATGGGTGTCGCTCTCCTTCGTCCGCCGTGAACGAGAATCAGTCGGTTTGAGGTTCGGACAGGAAGCCGAGTTCTTCGGCACGCTGGACGGCTCCGGGAAGCCGAGGGCGGTAGGCGGCGTGGGTCGGCGCCCAACCGTCGACAAGTCCGTTGAAGCCTTGAACCCGTTGCTTGCCGCCGAACGGCACCAACGTCACTTCCTTTTCGTCGCCCGGCTCGAATCTGACCGCCGTGCCCGCTGGAATGTCGAGGCGCCAGCCGAAGGACTGTTCACGATCGAAGGACAACGCGCGATTGACTTCCATGAAGTGATAGTGCGAACCCACCTGGATGGGACGGTCACCGGTGTTTCGGACTCGCAACTTCAAACGGGGACGGCCCTCGTTCAGTTCGATCGGCTCGTCCCGCAACACGTATCCGCCGACCGGCACTTTCTTCTCGCCGCCGGAATCCTTCTTCGTCGATTTGCTTGCCATCTTGGAGTGCTCCTGACATCTCGGTCGGGCTACTGGATCGGAGAGTGCACGGTGACGAGCCGGCTACCGTCGAGGAACACCGCCTCGACCTGCACACGCGGAATCATCTCCGCGACACCTTCCATCACGTCGTCGACCGTCAAGGCGTGCGATGCGTCGGCCATGACCTCCTCGAGAGTCTTGCCCTCCCGAGCTCCCTCCAGAGCGGCTGCAGTGATGACTGCGACGGACTCCGGATGATTGAGTTTGAGCCCCTTTGCCTTTCGCCTCAGTGCGACATCCGCCAACATGAGAATTGTCAGCTTGTCGAGTTCTCGCGGTGTCAGATGCATTCCGAACGCTCCTTGTCGATCATGCGGTAACTCCCTGTCGTCGAATACATGTCAGCTCCCCTGTTCCGTCGCTTCGGTGAGTGGTTCGGCCGCTTGCTGGACAAAACCGCTCCGCCTGCCGCCCGAGTACTCGTTGATCGCGTCCAGAACCGCCTGGGCATGTTCCGAGGCGACCAACACCTCGACACGCAACCGCTCGGTGAACACGACGTCGTTGCGTTGTCCGCGGAACTTGAGCGAGGCCGAGTCACTCGCGGAGACATGCGCTTCCGATACGACTATCGACTCCGCTCCGGCAGCCAGCAGCGCCTCCCGAAGCTTCTCGGACTCGATGGTCTGCAATACCGCGGTGATGAGTTCGTGCTTCGGGGCGGCGAGGTTCGGAACAAGTTTTGTCCCCTCGACCAGGACCCCCGAGTCGAACCCGCTGGTCTGCGGCGCACCACCGGCGTCGACGAACGCGGCGTTGTAGCGGTATGCGTCCATGCCTTGCTGACGACGGTCGATGTCCACCTGGTCTTTC
This sequence comes from Rhodococcus sp. MurmanLake-1, assembly GCF_056945715.1. Taxonomy (NCBI): domain Bacteria; kingdom Bacillati; phylum Actinomycetota; class Actinomycetes; order Mycobacteriales; family Nocardiaceae; genus Rhodococcus; species Rhodococcus sp. MurmanLake-1. The sequence goes on from NZ_JBWZNF010000008.1 coordinate 240,893, forward strand.
GGGGCCAGCTTGAGACCGATGGTCTTCTCGATGCCCGTGGCGATCAGCCAGGTCACCACGAACGAGAAAGCGATGACGACGATCAACGCCAGCGCCTGCTCGCCGAGTAGTCCGGCGCCGCCGCCGAAGAAGAGTCCGTCGCGGCCGATCGAATTGATGGCTTTTTCGCCGAACAAACCGAGAAGGAGTGAACCGAGGATGCCGCCGATGAAGTGGACCGCGATGACGTCGAGCGCGTCGTCGAACTTGAAGATCGACTTGAGCGCGAGCGCGAAGTGGCAGACCAGTCCGGCAAGCGCGCCGATCGCCAACGCGGAGAAGGTGCTGACGAAGCCGGCGCAGGGGGTGACGGTCGCGAGACCGGCTACCGCGCCGGTGATCCCACCGATCGCCGTGGCCTTGCCCTCGGTATACCTTTCGATGACGAGCCAGACGACCATGCCGCCCGCTGCGGCTATGTGAGTGTTCATCAAGGCTTGTGCCGCAACACCATCGGCGGCCAATCCGTCGCCTGCGTTGAATCCGAACCAGCCGAACCACAGGATGCCTGCGCCGATCAACGCCAGGGGCACCGAGTGCGGGACTGCCTCGGCGTTGGGCCATCCCGGGCGTTTACCGACCACCAGCAAGATTGCCAGGGCGGCGGCACCGGCGGATGCGTGGACGACAATTCCGCCGGCCCAGTCCTGAGCTCCTCGGAGCGCCAGCCAGCCTTCGGGATTGAAGAGCCAGTGCGCAATCGGGGGGTAGACGATGATCGACCACAGCACGAGCAGAACGGCCCAGCCCAAGGGCTTGAGCCGGTTTGCGGTCGCACCGGTGATCAGCGCGGGCGTGATGATCGCGAACATCATCTGATAGACCACGAACGCCAGAGTCGGTACCGCGACTGCACCTTCGATCAGGTGGAAGCCCGGGGCGGCGGCTGTGTGTATGTCCTGCAAGCCGAACAATTTCAAGTCACCGAGGAAGCCGGAACCCCAGTCTCCGCTGAACGCGAAGCTGTATCCGAACACGACCCAGGTAATCGAGACGAGTCCGAGTGGGACGAGGTTCTGCTGCAACATGACGAGCGCACTGCTACCGCGCACCAGACCGGCGTAGAAGAAGGCGAGTCCGGGAACCATGAAGAGAACCAGGCCGGCGGAGATCAGCACCCACGCCGTGTCCCCACTGTCTATCACTGCTTCGGCTAACACCATTTCCATCGACATCGACGACCTCCGAGCATTATTCGGACCTGAACAAAGTCATTGGTTAGAGCAGCAATTCGCGATGTTCCGGTTCGCTGCGACAGTTACGCTACGCCCCATAGTTGCACCTTCTCAGCAAAATCGGGGGAACATCCGGTTTTCACGTTTAGTAGAGCATTGTTCTGGGAAAAGATGGGACTTTGCCTAAACATTGCGGACGCTCCACAACCTACAATTGCGGGACCAATTCTCACCGAAAGTGGTTTAAGTCTTGCAAAATGGGGAACGTAGCCGCAGGTGAGCGACACTTTCGAAGCAGAAATGCCGTTTCCAGCTCGGGACTTAGCTCCCTAACCAAGACAGCCGCGAGCGCCCTGTTTGATTACCAACGTCGGTGACCCGCCTATCCAATCGGGTAGGTAATTTCACCGAACATCTTCTCACCTGTTCAGATGACTAACCTTCACTGCACTGAGGGCAATCCTGTCGTTAATATGTTCTTCATCCGTACTGGATATTTCGACCGGAAAGTCGAAGATCACCTTTCGATAACCTTTGAAGGTGAAAAAACTCTCGCTGTAACTCTTTTGTTATGCAGAACCTAGAAGGGAGGATTGATCCCACCAGGCGAGCACTCGGATGCCGGACACAGTCAGCCACTTCGACGGCTCTCCCGCCTTTGTGTCGACCTCGAACCACACCCGCCCCGGTTGGCGACCGGCCTGGAGCCACGTCCCATCCGAGGCTCGAGCGACCCGGATCATCTCGATCGCGTCCGCCATTCGCGGATCAGGCTCATTTCCATACGACAACGACGCTTCGCGGAAGTAGTCGGCTGCGTTGAGCACGTTGTAACGCCACCGGAACGGGTACGCAAACCGGCCGACCCAGGGCCCCACCGGTTCGCAGGTCGAGAGTCGCCGGAACAGACCGCGCTGCAACAAGTACTCCTCACCGGATCGCCGAGCCGCGCGCGTCTCATCCGTTCCCCCGGTCGCGATCTCGTACGCGAGAAGCCCTTTGAGTGAATTGAGCGTCGAATGAAACGACGATCGCGTCGAACCTTCGGTCCACTCGCAGTTCCACCCACCATCCGGAAGTTGATGCCGCACAAACCAATTAGCGAGTTCATCAACGCAAACATCGAGCCACACACCGTTTGCCACCGTCCAGGCGTTGATGCAGCAATCGACCTCACCGTCCCAGTACGGCCGGCCCTCGTACTCCCAGCGACAGTTTTCCGCGAGCAGTTCTGCGGTTCGACGCTCCCGCAGAACACCGGCGTCGAGGCCCCACTCACGCAAGGAGTTGAGCGTCCAGGTTGTTGCCGTCCAGGGTTGCGAACTTTGTTCTGCTGCTTCGGGTCCCGCGAAGTCGAATTCTGCCGGGAAGAACGCCCCACCCGCCCATTGGCCGTCTCGGTCCTGCAATGAAAGCAGGCGTGCACCAAATCCTTTGGTAGCGATCGACGCGCGCGTCGCCGCCCACACAGTGGGCGCTTCGTTCAACAGATCGCGCTCCACCTGCCACCGAATCGCTGGATCCGAGTCGAGGAGCCACGCGAGCAAGTCGGTTCGGGGTGCCATCTGGCAATACTATCGAAAGGCGAAGCAGGCCATCCGGTTAACGCATTTCTCGACGTCTGATGCAATGGTGAACTCCGGACCCATTGCGTGGCCTACACCGGGTAATCCAACGCCGCCCGCACCGCCACGATGTCGGCGGCAGCGACCTCCATTGGCTTGTCCCCCAACCGAATCAACGTGCCAGTGGACAACTCCTCTACCACCGCAGATTGGGGCAGCGCGCTGCGATCGAACCTAACTCCGGAATGGAAGTATGTTTCCCATCCCACCTCGACCTCACCTTTCGACCGATTCTGAAGATCTATGTAGTCGCCGATGCTCCACCGAGCTCGATCCGGTTTCCAATGCTTGACGATAACTTTCATGATCGCGTCTCCGATGTCAGGGCCGAGCAGCTGCCGGGTGCTGTCGGTGAGCTGCGTCTCCGTCGGCAACGACACCCGGACACTGTTGGGGGCGCTGGTTTCTAAGCCGCCGACCCTGGAGATGATCCGCCGCGCGGTCCCGTCCTCGGGCGACAAACCGATGCTGTACCCCGGTCCGGGGGTGTCCGAGTATCCCACCTCCTTCGAGCGGGAATGCTCGAAGATTTTCACCAACCCGTCCACACTGAGATCCGCGGGGCCTTTGTCCAGTTTTTTTGGTGTACACCCACGGCAACGCCAACTCCGGGTCGATCGTTTCCAGGTCGTCGAGGAAAGCGCGCATCGTCTGCGCCACCTCCTGACTCGACTGCACCCGCGTGCCCCAATATCCGGCTACCGTCGGCCATCGCCCGAAAAAGCTCATCGCCCCGTCCTTTCCAACCACTGCGTAATAGTCTCCGTCCGACTACGTGTCGCGACATGAGCAAGGGTCGGCGGTCACGCGGCGTCTTAGACCGGGTAACCCAGTGCTTCCCGCACCGCCAGGATGTCGTCGAAGTTGACGTCTAACGGTTTCTCGCCCAACCGAATCAGCGTTCCGTTGGGGAGTTCCTCCAGTACGGCGACGACGGGCAGTTTGCTGTGATCGAGATCGATCCCGGACTGGATGTATGTCTCCCACCCGACTTCGATTTCGCTGACCTCATTTCCCTGCGCATTGCGGTACTCCCGCGTCCCCCACCGCGCAGACTCCGGCGACCAATGCTCGATGATCGCTTTCATGATCGCGTCCCCGACGCGTGCAGTCAGCAACTGCGACGCCTCCCCGATTGCTTGTTTCTCCGGGGGGAGGGTGACGTTGACGAGATTCGGAACCCTCGGAACATTCCGGCCGAGAGAGAATTGGATTCTCAAGAACTGATATCTGTCCGGGTGCAACAAACTCACGATGTAGCCAAGGTCGAAGGCAGCAACGGATTGCCCTTCGATATCCTTCGCTGCCCGGAAGATTTTCGCTAGGACTTCCACGCTTAGATCGGTCGACTCGAAGGCAGTCTCGGGCGAAAACACCCAAGCTTCTCCAAGTGCTCGATCAATGTTCCTCAGACTATGAAGAAACGAGAACACCTCCGCTGCAATGCCTTCTACCGGTTGCGTCCGAGGGCCCCAATACCCGATCACTGTCGCGCCACGATCCGAATTCATCGACCTTTCCTTTCCGGCCACTCTGCGATCGTCATAGTCGTTCTCGGCAAATCATTGTCATTGAACAGTTGTGGTCCGGGTTGCTGCGGAGCGCCGGGGGCATCCGGATTCACCGGCACCTGACCGACATCAGGCAGAGTCGGCACACTTGGTTCCTCGGTGCGACCTGGCGAGGGAGCCTCCAGGGTGGAGTTCTCGGGTCTCGGGTTCGACCCCGGATCGCCAATCCCACCGGGCGAGAGTGATTCCCACTCGCCACGATCGGGATCGCCGGGAAAGTGGGTTGCGAGGGTTCCGGAATCGCGGGATCCGGGCGTGCAGGTTCATTCACGGACGGAACAGAGGGTTGATCATGCTCGGCAGGTGGAACTGTGCCGTCGATGGCGGGTATGCCGCGCGGTGGCACTCCACCCGGAGCGTCGATCAGCTGGTGCGTAGCCGGATCGGGACCGCGGCGCGGTAATTGCGGGCAGGCTGGTCGGTCCGCGCCATCCCTACCTGCAGGCAGCCCCGAGTGCGCCCAACGTAGGGCTCACAGCCGTCTGAAACCTTTGGGTAGAGGAATCTCCGGTCGTTCGGTCGGCAGTCCTGCTGCTGCGCGGATGCTTCGGATGTCCTCGACTGTTAACGGCGTGGACAGATTCTTCTGGATGACGATTGTGCCGTCCTGGTAGGGAAATGCCTCCACGCTGGGCGGGAGCTGCGTTTCCTCGATCGGCAACTCAGGACCGAAGTAGGTGCAACTGCCCACGATCGCGTCACCCGGTACGTTGAACTGAGGCGATGATTCGGTTCGGCGGTAGAGCACGGTGACACGCGAGTCCCAGATATCGGCTAGCCCCTGAACGAGCTTCAATGCCAGCGAAATCAGTGATTCGTCGGCAAAGGCACATGCGAATGCGCCGGACCCTGAGGTGCCCCCGAAACTAACAACGACTTTGACGTCTCCAGCGGGTGAATACAGGGTCATATGTCGTCCCAATGAGAGGGGATACATACCGCCGGTGGCATCAGGGGATCGTCTGCGCTCGATCAATGCGGCTTCGATCGATTTTTCCGTCGGAGGTACAAGGATCTGACGGATATTCGACGCCAAGGCTTGCTCGAGTCCGGCACCGTCGGGGAGGGCATCGCCTACTGTTTGGTACAAGTCGACGTCGAAGACAGGATCGATGTCGCGAAGCAATCGTAGCGAACGTGCAACGAGCGCGGCCGTGACGGCCTCGCTTTCAGGCGCACCCTTTCGTGGAATGACCTTCACTGTCAAGCCCACCGTAGGATTGCGGCGCAGTGATGACGTAGGCACTTTCACTCCCCTCCAAATACGATGATGTTGATGTTCTCCATCCCGATGACCTCGTCGAACGCATCCTCCATTATCTGAGCAGCTTGTTCTTAAGAACACCATCACCTGCGGACGTGAGCTTGGCCGTAACTTCTGGTGTCACAGCCGGCGCGAGCCTTTCGGTAGGCGAACCTCCGGTCGTTCGGTCAGCAGGCCGACTGCTGCACGGATGCTTCGGATATCGTCGGCAACCAACGGGGCGCGTGGATCACGCTGGATGACGATCGCTCCTTCTCTTGTACGGAAAAGCTTCGACAGTGGGTGGGATCTGCGTTTCGTTGATCGGCATCTCAGGGCCGAAGTAGGTGCAACTGCCCACCGTTGCGTCGCCGGGCACGTTGTACTGAGGTGTGAGCTCCGCATCCCGGTAGAGCACGGCCGTGGGAGCGTCCCAGATATCGGCCATACCCTGGACGAGTTTCAATGACAGTGAGATCAGAGATTCATCGGCGAAGCCCCCTGGGTACGGCCAGATGAAGGTGCAAAGTAAGGAACCTGCTCCTGCCGTACTCCCGAATCCGATGAGAATTTCGATGTTTCCGTTGTCGGTGAACAACCTGAGTTGATGCCCGAATGAGAGTGGGTAAATCCCGCCTGCGGCATCAGGAGACTTTCTGCTCTCGATCATTGCGGCCTCGAGGAGGCCTTCTGCCTGAGGCGTGAGGATCCGCCCACCATTCAATGCCAGAGCCTGCTCGACCGTAACGCCGTCGGGAAGGTCATTCCTCACGGAGCGATACATGTCGACGTCAAAGACTGGGTCAAGCTTTCGAAGGAACTGCAGTGACCGCGCTGCCAGCACTGCGGTGACCGATTCGGCTTCCGGCGGCCCCTTCCGCGCCATGACTTTCACGGTCAACCCGGACGCCGGATCGCGACGTAAAGATGAAGCAGACAACGTCACTCCTGCTCGAAGACGATCGACCAATCGGAACAGTCTCTGGCGCTACACCGGGTAACCCAACGCCGCCCGCACCGCCACGATGTCGGCGGCATCGACCTCCATTGGCTTGTCCCCCAACCGAATCAACGTGCCAGTGGGCAGCTCCTCTACCGCCGCAGATTGGGGCAGCGCGCTGCGATCGAACGTAACTCCGGAATGGAAGTACGTTTCCCATCCCACCTGGATCTGACCTCTAACTCGCGGTTGCAGATCGAGGTAGTCGCCGATGCTCCACCGAGCCCGATCCGGTTCCCAATGCTTGACGATCACTTTCATGATCGCGTCCCCGACATCCGGTTCGAGCAACCGTCGCAATTCGGGGGGAACATCCTTCTCCGTCGGCAACGACACCCGGACACTGTTGGGGGCACTGGTTTCCAGCCCGCCGACCCTGGCGATGATCCGCCGCGCGGTCCCGTCTTCGGGTGACAAGTCGACGTCGTAGCCCGGTCCCGGGGTGTCCGAATACCCCATCTCCTTCGAGCGGGAATGCTCGAAGATTCGCACCAACCCGTCCACGCTGAGATCTGCTGGCACTTTGTCGAACTCGGCAGTCGAGACCCACGGCAACGCCAACCCCGGGTCGATCGCTTCCAGATCGTCGAGGAAGGCCCGCATCGTCTGCGCCACCTCCTGACTCGACTGCACCCGCGTGCCCCAATACCCGCCCACTGTCGGCCGCCGCCCGAAAAAGCTCATCGCCCCGTCCTTTCCAACCATTGCGCAATAGTTTCCACCGTGACACCGACGACGTTCTCGTCGTCGAAGCCTCTCAAGGCGAGTTCAGCATATTGTTCGTTGAGCATCACCCACACGAGCTCAGCGTCCATCCCGGCTTGTGCGAGGGCATCGAGCTGCGCCTGAGCGGTCTTGGGCCAATCTTTTTGCCAAACACGGCCCCGGAAGTCCGTTACGTAAGGTTCACCGTTCCGGTCGAAGATGAAGTCGTAGATGTGTTTCGCATCGACGATGACGTTCATGTCCGGGAACCAACCGTCGAACTTGAGCTCACCGTTCTTCCCGGCATCGAATGGCAAGATGAACGCGAACTGCCCGTCCACCAGCGTGACGAGTTCCTGAAATACCCGAGAAGGCCTCAACCTCCGAGCGGCGTCGTACCGGAGACCTTCGCCTGCATCACCCCATACCCCGACATCGGTGCCATCCCGATCACCGATGATCCGGGACTGCAACGTACGCAGATCCAACGGGCCGACTCCTTCGACCTCCACGATGTCCGGCGGTGTTTCGCCGGGTGCGAGTTGCGGTGGTTTTTCTCGTGCGAACGGCATCCACCACAACGGATCCTGTTCAACCCCTGGTCCCTCCGGGCTGTCAGGCTGTGTGGGAGGCATCGTGACCGCGGGTCGCTGCGTCGGATCCTCGATGACGCCAGGGCTGGGAATGGTGCTCGGATCGGTGGCGAAGGGGTCGAATTCCGGTAGTCCGGGTTGCTGCGGAGCGCCGGGAGCGTCCGGATTCACCGGCACCTGCCCGACATCGGGCAGAGTCGGCGCACTCGGTTCCTCGACCTGACCTGGCGAGGGAACATTCGGGGTAGAAATTCCTGGTGTCAGGTTCGGCCCTGGATCACCGATCTCCCCCGGCGTGGATGGCTCCCACTGGCCGCGGTCGGGATCGCCGGGCGAAGTGGGTTGCGAGGGTTCCGGAATCGTGGGATCCGGGCGTGCAGGTTCATTCACGGAAGGGATCGTGGGGTGGTCATGTTCGGCAGGTGGAACTGTGCCGTCGATGACGGGTATGCCGCGCGGTGGCAGTGTGCCCGGCCGGGGAATGTTTTGAGCAGGGGTCGATGGTGAAGTAACCGGGGGCCGGGTGGGTGTTGTCCGGTTCGAGACGATCAGGTCTTCAGCCCGGATCGCGCCGACGGCCAGACGGGCCCCGCGCAGCGGTGGGACGACGAAGCTCATGATCTCGTCGGTGTAGGGCTGATCGAAAGCGACACCGGGGTCCAGATGCTGCGCGTCGGCTATCCGAACTGGTTCGCCGGTGCTCCAATCGTACAAGGACAGTTCCGAGTTGGAATGGTCGAAAACCTGGTAGGGGCGTCCCTGCTCGTCGTAGGTGACCTGCAGGTCGTGCTCTTCTCCCTGCGCGTCGGTGTACGTCCAGCTCCACACGTTCGGCACCTTCGAAGGTGTGCCGGACCAGTTGGTTCCGTTTTCGTCCGTGAACGAGACGTCGCTGACAGCGGGTTCGGTGGTGTAGTCCTGCCCGCCGATGTTCGAAGTGATCGGCTCCTGGGTTTGATCGGCGAGTATCGCGTCGCCGACAGGGTTTCCGGTTCCTGTTTCGGTGATCGGCGGTTCGGAGGCCTCGGAGTTAGGGTCACCGAGCATGAGCTGCTCGAGGCCTGAATCTGCCGGCTCCGGGGGGTTGGCGGCGAGGACGTTTTGTGCGTCCCTGCGTGCTTGTTCGCCCTCCGGGGTCATCGGGCCGATGAAGTTCGCCTGCGCTTCGAGCGCAGCACGTTCTTCCGGTGTCAGCTCCGGGTCGGCGAGGATCGGGTAGAGCAGGTTCTCGATACCGGCGGTGTCGACGACCTGAACGAGTTGCCCGTCCCGGATCTCGTAATGCGTCGGAACAGGAGTGCCGTTGGCGTCGTACGCCCACGGGGCATCGATTGTCGAGACCGGATTCCCGTCGGCGTCGAAGACGGTGACCGTGCCATCGGGGTTGACACTCATGTGACCGCCGGGCGGCACCGTCACCGGAATCACGGATTCGTGCGACGACGTTTCGTCGTGGATCAGGAAGAAGAACCGGCTTCCGCCGGTGATCGGATCGAACACCCGCAACGAGGACTGCCCGCCAGGTGCGTACGCAGTCAACGGCGACGCGACAGTCCCGACCGCCTGGGAGAGTACTGATTCGGGCGTGCGGGGGCTGAAAGGTCCCGGCCGCCCGCGCACTCCGATACCCGCAGCGGTGAACGCCGCGGCCCCGACGAGGACCAGTTCGAGATACCTGTCACGGCCCGAGTCCTCCCCGGTTGTGGAAACATCTGCTGCCGGATCCGGAACCGTTTGGGCCGGTGCGATATTCGAATCCGAATCCGAATCCGCGGGGATCGGTCCTGGACCGCGATCGGTGGTGGTTCCCTCACCCGGGGTGGGTGTGGGTGAGGGAACCGCTGATGCCGATGCATTGGGGAATGCACCGACACCAGTTTCCGAGGCCGGGGACTCGGAAGTAATGGGCGGAACCTCGATCGTCGGCACAGGGACGATGGGGGTGCCGTTGTAGGTGGGAAAGTTCGTCGGAGCATTGGCCCCGACATTTGGGCCACCGCCTGGAGCCTGCGCACCGGGGAGCCCGACAGTGGTCGTCGGCGCAGCTGTCGACGTCGTGGACGGCGCACTCAGGCACGGGTTGATGATCTCTGGCGGGATGGGCGCACCAGGTGGCAGCGACGCAATGAGATTCAGGTAGATCTGATGATCACGTGCCCGCACCGCCGCGCAGTCTTCTTCCGGCGTCGCGTTCGCCGGAGCGGCGGAGAGTGCGATTCCCGCACCGATCACTCCGGCCGCTCCGGTCAACAGCGCCCCGGCGGCAAGCACTCCCGCGAGAGTCCGGCGAAGTCGTCTACCGGACTTCACCGGTGCGCACCACGATTGTCACTCTTCTTCGTTCGGAGTAGCGCGATGAGTTTGTCTGCGCCCCACCAGAACAACCGTCCGGAGATCGACATCCACAAGAAGAATGCCAGGTAAACCAGGATCGTCCCGTAGTCGTTCGCCCAGCCGGCGAGCTTCCCGATCACCGCGAATGCCGCGATCAGCAACCCCAGTCCGACTGCGGTGGCGATCACAGCCTTGGAAAGTGGACTGAGTTCGCTGTCCGGATCCCAGTCATCAACGTCTGCAACGTCTTTGCTGTCGACGGCAGCGGGTTCCGTTTGCACACTGCGACGTTCGGCGTTGTTGACGGTCATGGCTGGAACTCCAAACAGGAAGGGAGAGCGGGGACAACGAGTCGCCGGTACTGGGCGCGGTATCAGTTCCAGTACTGGTAGGCCAGGGTGACGTACCCGGCGTTGGCCGGGTTGTTCGGATCAGCCAGGTAGACATCGACGTAGCCACCAGCATGTGCAGCGGCTTCGCCGATCACTACGCGGTCGGGGGCGCTGAGCTTGCCATCGGGGCCGACGGTGAGCGCCGAGCCCGGTGCGAGCTCAATCCACCGCTGCGAGCCTGGAACGATGTCGGAGATGGCGTCCGGGATCGGGCTCGCCGCCAACGCCGCGGTTTCCGCATTCGAGAGCGACAGACCGATCCGACCCTGCTCAGGTTCGACGATCGGAGTTGCAGCAGATGCCACGCCGGCGCCGAGAACACCGATCAGGGCGATACCTGCGCTGAGGGTTCCGGCAGTGGCCAAGGTACGAATCTTCATGATTTCTCCTTTGTGAGCGTGATGAGTAACCACCCCGGGACGGGACGGATCAGGAATTACTCGCCAGCAGCGCCGGCGAAGTCTGCGAGGGTCAGAGCCAGGCGGGATCGGAGTACACGAACAACGTGTTGTCGGACGTCGCCGTCGACACCGACAGTTGTGCGTACGAGCGGATCGTCACCGGCCCCATGCACGCATCAACCTTCACGTGCACGTTCTCTGCCGTGATCGACGCCTTCGACGACTCGAGATCCTTCTTCCCCAACGGAATCGTCGTGATCGTGCCCGGCGCAATCGTCGACTGAATACTCGGATTCACCGACGCATTCACACCCACGTTCGCCGACGGGACACCCGAAATACTCACACCGACAGACGGGCCGAGCGAAAAACCAAGCCCCAAGCCAAGTCCGGAGGAAACATCGATCTGGCAGCCGATCTGCAATCCCTGCTCGACATAACCGGTCTTCACTGCCGAATCGCCCTGACCACCGATCGTGCCGGTCACCTTCGCCGACACGAACCCCTCACGGGTGAACGCCGTCGTCGCCAGATTCGGCACCGGGTTCGCCGACAGTTTCGTGGCGGCAAGATCCAACGACCAACCGTCATCGGTGACAGTGCTCGCGAATTTGTCCGCCAACGCCGTCGGCGTTGCCGATGCACTCCCTGCGAAGACCACACCAGACGACAGCGCGGCAACCGCACACGTCGCGAGCCCCACTGCGACCCTCGATCGACGATGGGATAGGCCGTTTTGCGATTCGAGCGACATGAACTGCTCCTCCACGTGACACAGCAACCAGAGCGGTAGCCGACAACTAACTGAATTGGTTACCGGACGGTACCAATCGTCCTGTTTGCCCGCCAGCGCGCCGACTCCGCCATCTTGGATTTAGGGTGAACTTTCGGTAACAGATATATATCGACAGGCTTATCATCAGCAAAAAGGACCTAGGTCCCACTATGAGCAAGGTCACGGTTTGAAGGTAAGAAGAACCCTCAGAAACGGTGTGGCAAACCGAACTGAACCCACGTTTCGTGGGCCTCAGGGCATTTGAAGGCCGAAAGTGCGGACATCCAGCCAGTGCACGTACTTGAATGTGCAACCAACAGGCACTACTTGGCAATCGATCGCAATCAAGACACCTGAGCGGGGCCTAGGAGCGCAACTCTGCATGGTTCACGCGGAGATGTTCACTTCGTGGTCGGCGCGAACTCGCAAGACCCACTTGCGTCGCACCGTTAGCTTGTCAATCACTGATACGTGCAGACGACGCGCAGAAGTAGTACGCATGTACGAGAAAGGGCTCTGACCAAGACCGCAGTCCTTGATCAGAGCCCTACCAACTCGGAGTCGAAAGTTATGCCGGTTCTCTCATGATGCCGAGATGCCGTGCAGTCCCGGACACCCCAGGAACCTCTTGCACAGGCGACCAGGTATTCAGCCCGTCCGTGCTGTCGGAGTAGAGATACTTACCTTCGGTATAGGCGTCGAGATAGATCCGCCAGTCGCCGCTCGGCAACTGAACTACGGCCGGACCTTCGACAAGCGAACCCCAATTCCCTGGCGGGACAAACGAATAAGGTCCCGTCACCGAAGGAGCGACCGCATGCTCGACGACCTTCTTCGTCTCGTTCTTGGTGAACGCATGATAGGTCGATCCGACTTTGACCACGGTGGTGTCGATGTGGTCCGCACCGATCCCGGCGAGCGGAACAGGCGGGCTCCACAACCGGAGCGACGGTTCCAACGCCGTCATCAGATACGGCACAAATCCTCCACCGGTCGACATCGACAGGATGACGTTGACACGATCGCCGTCCACAAACCATTCAGGCGCCCAGGCCTTGGTAACGAATGGTGACAGCGACGGTCCGTCGCTGAAACCGGCCGAACCCGAGAAGCCCGGCGGGCTCGCAGAACCGGTGCCATCTCCCGTTCCAGGCATCAACGCGCAGCAAAACGGAACCGGATAGTTCCCCAGCGGTGTCCAATTGATGCGGTCGCTGCTGCGTGCGAAACCGATGTTCGCCCCACCACCCGTCGTGTAGGTGAGGTAGTACAGCCCGTCCGTGTTCCGGAAGATGCTCGGATCACGCACGAGCCCAGACGGCGGCCTGTACGCCGACTGCTGGACGAGCTGAAAGCCGGTGCCGTCGGCCGACTCGTAGACATCCATGTCACGGTCGCTGGCGTTGCTGAACGCCACCATTGTGTATTTCCAGTCAGGCGGCGGCGCGGCGCTGCTGGCAGGGGCTGCGACCAGCAACCCCGCGACGACGAGGATCACCAGCGATACAGCAGAAAGGCCGGTCCGTTTTGTCGGAATCACCGATGCAGTATGTATGACAGCTAGCGCACGATGGGTAACTTCGGTCGGAGGCAGAGCAGGATCGTTACCTAAGGCGATTCGTCTTGTAGTGACGGCGGGACGCCGGCAAGGTCGGCCGTTAGCATCACGCCATGGAACTTGGGGTGCATTTCGCGCTGTCAGACAGCGTGGCAGCGGAACTTCTGGACGCGCGCGGCGACGACGACAAACTCGGCGCTGTGGTCGAGGACATCGAGGAGACGGGCCGATCCGAGTTCTCGTGCGACACGGACAAGGCGTGGGATCCGATCCTGTGCGCCCTCTCCAGCACGGGGTACGAGCGCGTGTCCGAGAACTGGCCGGCCTACGGCGTGATCTTGGGGGACGAAGACCTCAACACCGACACCGACGACCAACTCGTCACCTACCTGGCACCCGATCGGGTCGCCGAAGTCTCCTCGTACCTGGCGGAAGTCACCGAATCCGAGTTCGGCGTGCGCTACGACGCGATGCCACTCGACGACCGCAACCCGGAGTACGGCTCCGACGAGCGCGGGTACGCCTGGGGCTGGCTTCAGGAAGTGGCGGACTTTTTCCAGCGCGCGGCCCGAGAGCGTCGCCACGTGGTATTCACCGTGCGGTTCTGACGCCCACTACCCAAGCAGTGTGACTCTGAAAACAGTAAAGGCTCTGACCTGGACCGAAGTCCGAGGTCAGAGCCTTTGCTTTGGCGGAAGCGGAGGGATTTGAACCCCCGGTGGGTTTAACGCCACGCTCGCTTTCAAGGCGAGTGCATTCGGCCGCTCTGCCACGCTTCCGTGGGCGATCCTATCGGGTGTTCCCGCGGACCGCGAAAACGGCTCCGACGTCAGCGCTCGCCGATGGCTTTGTCGACCTTCTCGAAGACGTCTGCCAGCACGTCCAGTTCCTGGGGAGTCAGCAGATCGACCAGATTGTTCCGCACTCCGGCCACGTGAGTAGGTGCCGCCTCGGCGAGGCGACGCCTACCCTCTTCCGTGATCCGCGCAAGTACGCCGCGACCATCTTCGACGCAAGTGTCGCGCACGACGATGCCCTGAGATTCCATCCGCCGGATCTGGTGCGTGAGGCGGCTGCGCGAAGACAGCACGCCGTCTGCCAGGTCACTCATCCGCAACGACCCGTCAGCTGACTCCGAGAGCATGACCAGAATGCGGTAATCGGCCAACGACAGGTCGTGTGAATCCTGCAGTTCGCGGTTGAGAACCTCCATGAGGCGCTGATTACCGTCCATGTAGCCGCGCCATGCACGCATCTCGCATGGCGTCAGCCACGGTGTCTCACCGTGCGCCGCCTGCGAGGTCTCCTCGGTTGTCGCTTCAGCTGTCACAGGTTCCAAGTTTAGACCTGTGTCCGCCCGTCACAGTAAGACTCACCCTAAAGTCACGAATTGGACATGAGGATCGAGGAATCGATTTCGGCGACCGATGCCAGCCCCGCCAGCCCCATGGTGAGATCCAGGTCGGCCAGGAGACTGCGCAATGCATGACGCACTCCGTCCGCTCCGGCCAATCCCAACCCGTACACCCACGGCCGTCCGTACAGCACTGCGTCCGCACCCAAGGCGAGAGCCTTGATTACGTCTGCGCCACAACGAATTCCGGAGTCCATCAGAATGTCCACCTCATGCCCCACCGCATCAGCGACAGGACCGAGAGCGTCGAGTGCCGAAATCGACCCGTCGACCTGACGCCCACCATGGTTGCTCACCACAATGCCGTTGGCGCCGGCCGCGACGGCCTCACGTGCGTCGTCGGGATGGACAATTCCCTTCACCGCGATCGGAAGTGTCGTCCACTGGCGAAGTTTCGCGATATCCGCGATCCGCACCGCGTGATTGCCGAACAGCGACACCCACGTCAGAACCGCGATCTGCAGGGCTTCTGCACTCTCCTCGGGAGGCGTGGCCAGTTTTGCGCGGAACACCGGATCCGACAGATAGTTGGCAATACCCTTCGCCTGCAGGAACGGGAGGTGACCGAGTTCGAGATCCCTTGGACGCCAACCCATACCGGGAGTGTCGGCAGTCAGGACGATTGCCTTCGCACCCGCCGTCTCCGCCCGACGGACAAACGACTCGGCAAGCTCGTCGTCGGCCGGCCAGTACAGCTGGTACCACCAGTTCTCGCCGGAGGCCGCCGCTACGTCTTCGATGGTCGAGGATGCCGCCGTCGAGAGAATCGATCCGATCCCCAACTCGGCAGTGACCGAACCGACCGCAACCTCGGCGTCGTCGTGGACCAAGCCGAGCACGCCCACCGGAGCCGTCAGGATCGGTGCAGCCAACCGCGTCCCCAACACCTCGACGCTCAGATCACGCGCGTCGGGCGCCGCAGTCCCCCGCAACATCCGCGGCACGATCGCATGCTTGTCGAACGCCCGCAGATTCGACACCGCGGTTCGTTCGGTCGACGCGCTACCGGCGATGTACCCGAAAGCCTCTGGTGAGAGTTGCTCGCGCGCGGCATCTTCCAAGCCTGCCGCAGTCATCGGCAAAGCCGGCTTCGCGCCGCTCAGTCCCGTCAGATAGATCTCGTTCTGCATGTTCCCGAAGTAAGTCACGTCCGCGACGGTAGCGGCAAAACACCCGTCAGCGGGGAGATTCGCTAGCGTCGTATCCATGTACGCCATAACGATCGATCAGCCCGGCGGTCCCGAGGTCATGAAATGGGCGCAGCAGCCCGATCCTGAACTACCTCGCGGGCACGTACTCGTCGAGGTCGCCGCGACCGCAGTCAACCGCGCCGACCTGCTCCAACGTCAAGGCTTCTACCCGCCGCCGCCCGGCGCGAGTGACATTCTCGGCCTCGAATGCTCGGGTGTGATCACCGAACTCGGCGAAGACGTCACCGGTTGGTCCGTCGGCGACGAAGTCTGCGCATTGCTGGCCGGCGGTGGCTATGCCGAGAAGGTTGCGGTCCCGGCAACACAACTTCTCCCCGTTCCCGCGGGCGTCGATCTCCGTGTCGCAGCGTCTCTGCCGGAAGTTGCGTGCACGGTGTGGTCGAACGTCGTGATGCGCGGCGGCCTACGACGCGGACAGGTACTACTCGTCCATGGCGGTGGCGGCGGAATCGGCACCCACGCCATCCAGGTCGGCAAAGCCCTCGGCGCCCGCGTCGCAGTTACCGCGGGTTCGGAGGACAAATTGAACCGCTGCCGCGAATTGGGCGCGGATATTCTCATCAACTATCGCGACAGCGACTTCGTAGCATCACTCGCCGAAGCCACCGACAACCACGGCGCCGATGTGGTTCTGGACAACATGGGAGCGTCGTACCTCGGGCGCAACGTCGACGCACTCGCCATGGATGGCCACGTCGTGATCATCGGAATGCAGGGTGGCCGCACGGGCGAGGTCGACATCGCCAAGCTGATGGGAAAGCGCGGAAACATCACGTCGACGGGCCTGCGCGGGCGTCCGCTCACCGGCCCCGGCGGTAAAGCGGACATCGTCGCCGACGTCCGTGCGAAGTTGTGGCCGTTGATCGCCGACGGATCGGTTCAACCGATCGTGTCGACCGAACTTCCGATCACCGAGGCGCCATTAGCCCATCAGTTGCTGGATTCGCCGGAAACCGTAGGCAAGGTCATCCTCACCGTGAAGTGAGCCGAGCGGGATCGATCAGCCCAGGGCGCCGAGTTCGGCGACCAGCTGATTGATCTCGTACCGCGTCGTGTACGGCGCAAGGCCGACGGTGACCGCGCCGCCTTCGTCGTTGACGCCGAGTGCGTCGAGCAGCCTGGAACCACCATGCGTACCGCTGACCGTTGCGATGCGCTTGTCGGCCAGGTGCGCGGCGACCTTGTCTGCCGCCATCCCCTCGAGCGTGAAGCTGAGCGTAGGCACCCGCGTGGGTGCGCCGCCGATCACCATCACGTTGGGCAGGGCTGCGAGAGAACGCATGAGGTGATCGAACAGACCGTCCTGGTAGTCCTGCAGCGAGCTGATCGAGGTTTCGAGGCGCTCACGCCTGGTTCCCGTTGCCGATTCGTCCAAGCCCGCCAGGAAATCGATCGACGACGTGAGACCGGACAGCAGCGCGAACTGATGACCGCCCACCTCGAGTCGCTCGGCACCACGCGCGTACGGGTTGAGCGACACGGCCGGAATTCGGTCGAGCAGTCCGGGATCGCGGAAGACGAGTGCGCCCACCTGTGGACCGCCCCACGACGGCGCGCTGACGGCAACGATGTCCGCCCCGAGATCAGCCATGTCCACATGCGCATATGGCGCTGCGCCGACGGCGTCGACCACCATCAGTCCGCCGAATTCGTGCAGACGATCAGCTGCGGCGCGAACGTTCGGAGCCGAACCGACGACCGGTGATGCGGCTGTCAAGGCCACCAAGCGAGTCGTCGAGGTGATGAGATCGTTGAACTGCCAACTCGGGAGCTCGCACGTTTCGATTTCGACCTCGGCCCATCGCACCTGGGCGCCGTAGCGACTGGCCACGCGGAGCCAGGGTGCGACGTTCGCCTCTTCGTCGAGGCGCGAGAGCACGAGACCGGTTCCCAGGCCCAACCGCGAACTCAGCGACTCGGCGAGCCAAGCCAGCAGTACCGCTCGGTCTGATCCGAGAACGACTCCCGCAGGATCTCCGCCGACCAGATCGGCGACCGCGGTGCGCGCACTCTCGAGAATGGCAGCACTACGACGGTTCGAGACGTGGCGACCGGAGGAAGAAGATGCAGAGGCACGGAACGCCGTGGAGACCGTCCGCGAGACGGCGTCCGGGATCTGCATTCCGGCCTGCGGATCGAGGTGGATCCAGCCGTCACCGAGTGAGGGAATCAACCCCCGTACGCGGGCAACGTCGTAAGCCATGCTCGACACTCTAGGTGCAGACGCCCGCTTAGTCGAAGGCAGTCACCCAATTACCCGTCAGTACAGTTATTCGATAGCTAACTTTTTGGGGGTTACGCGGCGTTTGTCGCCCACACACGACAAGATGGAAGCATGACGAACCCCGACAAAGAGCAGGTACTCGTTATCGGACCCGACGGTCGACCCGTCGCGATGCCGGCGGCCGAGGCAGAGGCCTCCACCTCCGGCACCACCGAAGGCGCGGAATCCGAAGCCGAGTCCGTCGCCGAGATGGTCGAGCAGCCGGCCAAGGTCATGCGAATCGGCACGATGATCAAACAACTCTTGGAAGAAGTGCGCGCCGCACCGCTCGACGACGCCAGCCGCAAGCGCCTCAAGGACATCCACACCTCGTCCATCCGAGAACTGGAACAAGGCCTGGCACCCGAACTCCGTGAAGAACTCGAGCGACTGAGCCTCCCGTTCACCGACGACTCCATTCCCTCCGACGCCGAACTGCGAATCGCGCAGGCCCAACTCGTCGGCTGGCTCGAAGGACTGTTCCACGGAATTCAAACCGCACTGTTCGCCCAGCAGATGGCAGCGCGCGCTCAGCTCGAACAAATGCGTCAAGGCGCACTGCCTCCCGGCATGAGCATCGGGGCTCCGCATTCGCCTGCACATCCGGACCAACAGAGCCCAGGAACCGGCCAGTATCTGTAACCCGGACCACCACTAGGTCCGAGGGAAATCCGGCGCCGACGCCAGGCCGGTAGGCTCGACCTCCGTGTCAGCATCCGCAATCGAATCCGAGACGCCGGACGCACCTGCGCCCGTGTCCGACTCCCAGACGTTCCGTCGTGCGTTCAAAGACCTTCGCGACGGTCTGAATCAGCGTGAGTTGTGGCTCAGCCTCGGCTGGCAGGACATCAAACAGCGCTACCGCCGGTCGGTGATCGGTCCGTTCTGGATCACGATCTCCACCGGCGTCCAGGCCGCCGCGATGGGTCTTCTGTACTCTGCGCTGCTGAACATTCCGCTCAAGGAGTTCCTGCCGTACGTCACGGTCGGGCTGATCGTGTGGAACCTGATCAGTGCAGGCATCCTCGAAGGCTCCGAGGTCTTCATCGCCAACGAGGGCCTGATCAAGCAGTTGCCGTCGGCGTTGAGCGTGCACGTATATCGCCTGGTTTGGCGTCAGGTGCTGTTCTTCGCGCACAACTTCGCGATCTACATAGTTCTGCTGTTCGCGTTCAGCATCTGGCAGAACATGAGCTGGACGGCGCTCGCGGCAATACCGGCATTCGTGCTGATCGTGGCGAACACACTGTGGGTCTCGATCGTCTTCGGCATCTTCTCCACCCGATACCGCGACATCGCCCCCATCCTGGGCAGCATGACGCTCCTGCTGTTCGTGCTGACGCCGATCATGTGGACAACTCAGGCCCTCAAGGACCAGGGCGGGCAAGCCAGCGAGCGAGTCCGGCTTGCCGAACTCAACCCGCTGTACCACTACCTCGAGATCATCCGAGCACCACTCATCGGAGCCGACCAGCAGGCGTACCACTGGTACATCGTCATCGCCTTCACCATCGTCGGCTGGGCCGTCGCGATCCTGGCACTCCGCAAGTACCGGGCACGCGTGCCCTACTGGGTTTAGAGGAAACACATGAGTCAGCCAGTCAGCATCCACACGCAGAACGCGTGCGTCGACTTCCCGATCTTCGACGCGAAATCCCGCTCGCTCAAGAAGGCCTTTCTCGGCAAAGCCGGAGGATCCATCGGCCGCAACGACTCCGACGTCGTTGTCGTCGAAGCGCTCCGCGACATCACGATGACGCTCAAGGAAGGCGACCGCATCGGGCTCGTCGGCCACAACGGCGCCGGCAAATCCACCCTGCTGCGCCTGCTCTCCGGAATCTACGAACCCACCCGGGGCTCCGCCAGCATTCGCGGACGCGTCGCACCCGTCTTCGACCTCGGTGTCGGCATGGACCCGGAAATTTCCGGGTACGAGAACATCATCATCCGCGGCCTGTTCCTCGGTCAGACCCGCAAGCAGATGCTCGCGAAGATGGACGAGATCGCCGAATTCACCGAACTTGGTGATTACCTCTCGATGCCGCTACGCACTTACTCCACCGGCATGCGCGTGCGCGTTGCCATGGGCGTCGTGACCAGTATCGATCCTGAGATCTTGCTTCTCGACGAGGGCATCGGTGCCGTCGACGCCGAATTCATGAAGAAGGCCCGCATCCGGCTGCAGAAGCTGGTGGAACGCTCCGGCATCCTGGTGTTCGCCAGCCACTCCAACGAATTCCTCGCTCAGCTGTGCAACAGCGCGATGTGGATCGACCACGGCCAGATCCGCATGCAAGGCGACATCGAAGACGTCGTGCGCGCCTACGAAGGTGACGACGCCGCCGAACACGTGCGTCACGTGATCAAGGAGATGGAACGGGAGAACACCCCGTGAGCGCACCCGAGAAAATCATCGGGGTTGTCGTCACGCACAAGCGTCGTGAACTGCTGGCCGAATCCTTGAAGGTCCTCAGCACCCAGTCGCGGCCGCTCGATCACCTGGTTGTCGTCGACAACGCCGACGAAGCCGATGTGAAAGAGCTCGTCGACAACGCTCCACTGCCGACCAGTTACATCGGTTCTCAGCACAACCTCGGCGGTGCCGGAGGATTTGCTCTGGGCATTCTCTACGCACTTTCGCTCGGTGCCGACCGCGTCTGGCTCGCCGACGACGACGGCCGCCCGGAGGGACCCGAAGTCCTGGAAACACTGCTCGACTGTGCAATTCGGAACGACCTGGCCGAGGTCTCCCCCGTCGTCTGCGACATCGACAACCCCGACCGCCTCGCGTTCCCACTGCGCCGCGGCACGTCGTGGCGCCGGTTGCGTTCCGAGCTCGGCGACGAGGATCTCCTGCCAGGCATCGCGTCTCTCTTCAACGGCGCACTGTTCACAGCCGACGCGATCGATGCCGTCGGAGTTCCGGATCTACGCCTGTTCGTCCGCGGCGACGAGGTCGAGGTACACCGTCGCCTCGTCCGCTCCGGCCTGAAGTTCGGTACCTGCCTGCAAACTGCTTACGTCCACCCCAACGGCGCGGACGAGTTCAAGCCGATCCTCGGCGGTCGCATGCACACGCAGTACCCCGACAACGACACGAAGCGCTACTTCACGTACCGCAACCGTGGATACATCCTCTCCCAGCCGGGAATGCGGAAACTGCTTCCGCAGGAATGGGTTCGGTTCGGCTGGTACTTCCTGATCACCCGCCGCGATCCGGCAGGACTGCGCGAGTGGATGCGACTGCGCAAACTCGGCCGGGAAGAGAAGTTCGCACGCCCGAGTTGAGTCAGTCGTCCTGAGTTGAATCAGTTGGCCGATCTCTTTTAAATCAGTTGCACAGTCGCGACCGCGACTGAGACGATTCTGATCCGACGCATGGTGCGTCCCGAGATGTACGAGGAGTGAGTATTGATGACTGTCGCGTTCCGCAGTTTCAGCGCCGTCAACATTCACACTTCTTCGTACTCGAGGACACAATCACCATGTCGGAAAACAACACGCGCCTGACCGAATACGGTTGGAACGCAACACTCTCGAACACATTCACTACCCTCGCCCCACCGGACTCCGCACCCGGGCGCGTTCTTCGTGTCGACCGCGGCCGGTGCGACGTGGCCGTCGCCGGAGGCACAGTTCGCGCGCTCAGCGGCGGCGATCCGCTCTGCACGGGTGACTGGGTGACCGTCGCTGAGATACCGGACTCCCGCGAACCCGAGATGCACACGGTCACTTCGATACTCCCCCGAACGAGCAGCATCGTCCGCTCCTCGTCATCCGGAAAATCAGAAGGCCAGATTCTGGCTGCGAACGTAGACACAGTCGTCATCGCCACGGCTTCGGACGGCGACGTAGACCTCGGCCGCATCGAGCGGCTACTCGCACTCACCTGGGAGAGCGGCGCAACACCTGTCATCGCACTCACCAAATCCGATGCAGCTCAATATATCTCCGACACTCTCACCCAAGTCTGCGCCATCGCGCCCGGCGCAACAGTGCTGGCCGTCAGTGCCGAGACCAACGAAGGAATGGATGTACTCGATGCAGTTCTGGACGGCACCGTGGCGATACTCGGTCCATCCGGCGCCGGTAAGTCGACGCTCGCGAACGCACTCCTCGCGGACACCACAGGTGCCGATCGACTCGAGACCGGCCGCGTTCGAACCGGCGACGGAAAGGGACGCCACACCACCGTCACACGAGAACTGATCCCCTTCTCCGGCGGCCGGACGTTGATCGACACACCTGGCCTGCGAGGGGTTGGCATGTGGAACGCGGCGGAGGGAATCGACAAGACGTTCCCCGAGATCGAGGAGCTGATTGCAGAGTGCCGGTTCTCCGACTGTGCACACAACTCCGAGCCGGGATGCGCGGTCCTGAGCGCACTCGGGCGCGGTGATATCGACGAGCGGAGACTCGCGAGTTACCGGAAACTACAGCGAGAGAACGCGTGGAACGCCGCGCGAAGCGATGCTCGTCTGCAGGCAGAGAGGACGCGGGAGATCAAGGTGATCTCCCGACAGCTCAAGAGTCACTACCGCGGTCGGGACCGGTAGCGTAGAAAGCCTGGCAGCATGGGAGTGATCCCGACGAGAGGTTGCCATGTTCGAGCAGTTCCGTTCCAGCGCCAGGACCAAGCTTCAGCGTGCGGTATCCGAGGTGGTCGAGGCCGCCGACCGGCGCAACGCAGACCGCACGCAACAGATCCTCGACGCGCTGGCTCTCTCACGTGACGAACTGGCCGAGGCCCGCGGTGACATCGCGGGCCTCCGGTCCAGGATCGACGAGCTGGAATTTCGTCAGCGTCGGGATCTGGCCTACGCCGTGGACCTGGAAGCGACGGCGTCGACGGCCGAGTTCATCCTCGAGCACCTTCGAGTCGCGGAGACATTCGGCCACCCGCACGACACGCTGCGCCATGCACTGGGCTTGATCGAAATCCCCGGCATGGCACTCGAATTCGGCGTTGCCAGCGGAACCACACTCAGGATCGTCGCGGAAGCATTCACCGAACGTGAAGGGACCGTCGCAGGTTTCGACGTGTTCTCCGGCCTTCCGGAAACGTGGCGCACCGGGTTCCCGGTCGGCGAGTTCGCTCAGGAATCCATCCCCGAAGTGCCTGGAGCGCAACTTGTTCCGGGCCTCTTCGAGGACACCTTGCCCTCGTTCCTGAACGACGAATCCGGCCCCGTTGCGTTCCTGCACCTCGACGCCGACCTTTACTCGTCCACCAAGACCGTGCTCGATCTCCTCGGCGACCGACTGGTCCCCGGGTCGATCGTCGTCTTCGACGAGTTCTTCAACTATCCCGGGTGGCAGCAGCACGAGTACCGGGCGTGGACGGAGTTCGTCACACGCACCGGCATCTCGTTCGAATACCTCGGGTACACCGTCGACAACGAGCAGGTGATCGTCGAGATCACCAGCTGAGGATCACTTCTCGTAAAGACGTGCCCAGTTCTCGCGGCTGGTGAGCTGCGGGAACTCGCGAGCGAATGCTTCAGCCACACTTGGTGCTTCGGCGAGGAACCGCTTCATGACGCCGGCGAGGCGACCGCTCATCTCGGCGGCCTTCTCGCTGTCGAAGCGGCGTTCACGCACGCCTCCCTGCGAAGCATCGGTGACGAAGACGTGATCGAAACGTCCGACGTGCCACCACTGCGCGTCTTCGTACGAGATCGCCACCGGACCCCGCTCGAGGTGATTGCGTGCCTGCATCACAGCGCGTTTCGCCAAAACGAGGTCTGTCCACAAACCGGGTTTCGGGCTCGGCGCAACGCGACGGATCGGCAGCCTCCCCGGCAGCTCGGAGGCCGGGCGAGTTACCGTCTCGGGGAAGCGCTTACGTTCCTGGTTGATCGCGGCAAGCGCCTTCTGCCCACCGTCCGCCAAACCTGCCGGCCCCTCGAGAAATCCCTCGATCGCCCGGAGTTGCGTATGTGCAAGGCCGTACTGCAAACCCACGATCGAATGCGAAATGTCGCGGGAGAGCTGCTTCGCGAGGGTTTTGGGTGCAAACCCTGGGTCAAGCGCAGCGGTGATCAGTCCGTTGCGCGTACTGAAGTAGTGCGCAAAACCGTCGACGTCCTTCCAATAGAAGTCCGCGTGCCAGACAGCAGCCGACGGCAACGTGATGGTGGGAATCCCGGCCCGCCCAGCCCGCAAGCTGTACTCGACGTCGTCCCACTGGAAGAAGACCGGCAGTGGCAAGCCGATCCGCTCGATGGCTTCAGCAGGGATCAGGCAAGACCACCAGCCGTTGTATTCGGCGTCCACGCGACGTTCCGGCAGCTTCTCGAGCACACTCCGGTTGCGAACACCGTGCTCATCGGTCGGTACACCACGCTGAAGCGTGCCCAGATCGACGCGTTCACCTGAAGCCAGCAGGTAGTCGGGGTTGAACAGGAAGAGCATCTGGGCACCGATCAACGCCGGCTCCGTCGTCATGTTCGCGAACGCACTCAGTCGAAGAACCGATTCGGGTTCGCACAGAATGTCGTCGTCCATCAAGATCACGTCGGCGTGCGGCCCGGCCGCCGAAGCCTCGTACAGGCCCCGGGTGAATCCGCCGGCACCACCCAGATTCGCCTGCCGCAGATATTGCAACCGCGAACCGAACTTCTTCGACACTTCCTGGAACAGCTCACGGCTCTCTACCGGATCCGTTCCCTGATCGACGACGTACAGAGCGTCGAGCAACGCGAGTACACGCTCGTCGGACGCGAGGGCCTCGACCGTGCGCGCACAGTCGTCCGCACGATTGAACGTGCAGATCGCCACGGCTACCGGGCGAATCGACTCCGGCGAGACGACGGTCCATTCCACATCGTCGACCACTGCGCCGCCACCCTGCGCTTCGAACTGCAGCCACAGTGCCCCGCCGTCGACGAAAGTATCGAGCGGGGCGGTCATGGACACTCGCTCGTCGCCGGTCACGACGACGTTCGTCACGATACGACGGTGGCCACCGATGTCCGAGGCCTGGATTTGGATGCGGCAAGCGGTATCGGCCACGACATGTGCAGTGACGGTGACCTCGGTGACATTGGTCCAGCGCTGCCAGTAGCTGGCCGGAAAACGACCGAAGAAGGTATTGGTGTGCGCGACCGCGCCCGGCTGAAGCCGCAACTCGAACCGCGATCGCGTCGACATACCGACCTTGGTCACCGCATACAGTTCGTCACTGGCGACGGGCGAAGTTCCGGTGAACAACGTCCGCTGCGCCAGCAGTCGATCCGACGTCGCGCTGCGTTCGATCAACTCGACTCCGGAATCGGACTGGTCATCGGTCGTGTTCACGGTATCCACGCCCCGCAGGGTATCGCGAATCCGCACCTCGGCGCCCCGGGCACCGAGACACACCAGGTCTACCCGCGATTACCCGCGATTACTCCTAGCGATCACTCACTGCAGCGGCCGCCCGCAGCTCGGTCTTTCGCCGACGAAGCGACAACAAACCCTTCGCCATCTGGATCACGTCCTTGGGCGAGATACGGCTTGCATGCGCCAGATGATCGTCGCTGAGTCGGATCGGGACCTCGACCGGGCGTACTCCGGCCAATTCGAGGGCGTAGTCCAGTTCGGTCGTGAAAAGGAAGCCACGCTCGGTCAACGAGGGTGCGATTCGACGCAGCAAGACACCGTCGACGATGAAAGTTCCCTGCGGGTCGCCCGTGCGGGTACCCAGCACCAACCGTCGCAGCGTCGCGAATCCACCCGTCATCACCGAACGCAGCAAGCCACGTTCCACCTCTGATTCCGAATGAGCCTTCGAACCGATGACCACCGGCGGGACGGACCCTCGATCCGCCATCACGCGGTCGGCGCCTTCGATGTCACCGAAACCGAACGGAAGGTCGTCCGCGGTGAGCAACACGCGTCGTCCACGAGAAGCAAGCGTCCCGGCGCGAAGCGCTGCGCCCATCCCTTTGTCGCTGCTCATCGGCAGGAAGGTCACTCCAGGCCAAGACCAGGAAGCTGCCAGAGCAGCACACACGTCGGCAGTGTTGTCCGTCGAACCGTTCTCCACGACGATGATCTCGACCTGACCGGCGCTCTCGGCCGGGCGGCTGGTGAAGTAGTCGGCGAATTGACGCACCGTCGACTCCAGCACCTCGCCTGAGTTGTATGCGGGGATGATCACCGAGAGTTCCGGCGTAGCTGGTTCCCCACGAACGGGTTCCGTTCGCGATGTCGCCACGTCCCGATCTCCTTACTTCCCCGACTGCAGTTCGAACTCGTCGGAATACTACGCTCCGAGAAACAAGGCGCAGCCCAGGCTCCGAGAAAAAGAGCACGACCCAGGCTCCGAACAACAGCCATCGACTCGAAGACGAAAGCACATCGTGAAATCTGACTTACCGCTCGCACAACGCGTGGTGCCGCCAATTCTTCTCGCCGCTCTGGTGTCGATCGTCGCCGCCATCCCACTGATCTCCAATCGGTGGTTCTACTACTGGGACGACAGCGCAGCAGCTTTCACGCCTGGTTGGCACACGATCGGCGAGCGAATCCTGTCCGGGTCATGGCCGACGCTCATTCCCGAATTGTGGGCCGGCGGCAATGTCACAGCCGAAGCCCTTTACGGGACATACAATCCCGTAATCCTTCTGGATTCGGTTGCCATTGCACTCATTCCGAACCTGGGAATCGGAATCACCCTGGTCAAGATGCAATTCATGGCGATTCTCGCGGTAGGCGTTTATCTGGTGGCCCGCCAGTACGGCGCCAATCGGTCGATGGCTTTCATCGCCGGATTTGCCATGCCGTTCGCCGGATACACGCTCTATTTCGACGCCTCCAGTTGGGCGTCCGGGCTGATCGCCTTCGCCTGGATCCCCCACGTCTGGTGGTCTACCCGCGCCAGCGCCCTCGGCCGAGTGAACCCCCTGGTACCGATCGTTTTCGGCTATCTTGCGATGACCACCGGAAACCCGTACGGCGCTGTCGGTGTCGCGGTCGTCTACCTCGCTGTCATAGCGGAATGCATCGCAATCAAACGCGCAGGCAGCATCAAATCACTGATGATCAGCGCGGCAGCGATCATCATGATGTCGCTGATCGTGTATCTACCATTGCTCTTCACCACCGGCGTGTCGGTGCGTACTCAGTCCGGAATCGCGAACGACGGTTCGCTTCGACCCGATCTCGGTGACCTGCTCAACCTCTCCGGCCCGTCGAACCAGCCGTACGTCACCGCTTTCGCTTCGCCTGCCATGACGATTCCACTGGTGTACCTGGCCTGGTTCCTCATACCGCTCGCACCGTGGATTCAATGGAAGTCACTGAAGAAGTTGGGCCGCCACAGCGTCTCGCTGTTCGTATTCGGCGGAATCTACGTCGTACTACTTCTCGGACCGTCGAATCTCTGGCTGTTCCGTTGGCCAGCGCGACTGCTCGAGTACGGTCAACTGCCCGCAATCGTGGTCACGGCGGTCGCGCTCTCTGCCGGACTGCATCGTGACCGTATCCAGGCGAGAGCAATCATCACCGCGGGATTGTTGGCACTGCAGTTCTACCTTGCCTGGTCGAATGTCCCGGAAGACATCGGTATTCACTCGGCATCGCTGCTCATCACCGTGGTTCTCACCGTTTTCGCGTTGGTCGTGGCCTACCGAAAGCCCCGCTACCTCGCCGGTGCACTCGCTGTCGGCATCGTCGTCGTGCTCAGTGCTCAGACCAATTTCTGGTTCACCGGAAACTACAACGTGACACCGTGGAAGTTCCCCAGGCAGGTGGCATTCCTGGAGTCCAAGTTCGAGGACCGTTACCAGGGAACCACTTTCGCGATTGCCGACCCCGTCAACATCCCGCCGGACAACGAAACCGGGCAGTGGGGTGACCTCCTGTTCGGCAACGCCTGGCAGCCCGCCGGAGTCAATGCCGTCAACAGCTACGCCGGAATCAGCTACAACGATTTCGTTCAAGCACTGTGCTTGAACTACTACGGCGGCGTCCAGTGTCCGGACGGCGTCGACCGACTGCTCGCCGAATCGCCGGGAACGGGTGTGTCCTGGCTCGACGCGATGCGAGTCGACACGGTCGTCGTTCAGAATTCCGGACCGTACGGCGGAAAACGCGCCCTCGACGCCCTACCCGAGGGCGAGTGGACCGTATCGCCGGATCGGGTGGTCACGGTCGGCCATCGCACCACCGAGCATCAGTGGCCCGACGGTCGCGTATCGGCAACGACGCCTGGTCTCGACGTGCGTGGCGATGCCGCCGCTACGGACACCAGGGAAACCGTCGAATACACCGGATCAGGCACGGTCACATTCGCCCTGCTGGCCTGGCCGGGTTGGAGCGCGACCGTAGATGGTCAGACGGTCGAGACGAAGGCCAGCCCCGGCGGGTTGTTGCAGGTCGATCTACCGCCGAGCGCCGAATCCGGATCTACCCTCACCATCGAATTCAGTCCACCCGGAAGTACTTTCGGTTGGACTGTCGCCGGCGTCGGACTGCTCCTGGCACTGTCTCAAGGAGCGTGGGCCTTCCGACGCCGACGCAGCGGTCAGGACGACAACGCTGCAGCCAACGCAGATTCCGTCACCTCGTGAACCGCGCGGTGAGCGGGCAGAATCGACGCTCGCTCACCGTCTGCGTCACCGGTGCCCTGCACCAATCCGAGGAAATGCGTCAGCTGCGCGGCAAGCGGTTCCTCGCTGTAGCGGATCGTCGGAATTTCGATGACCGTCTGCTGCTGGTAGCCGTCCCGATCGGTAGGCATGTTGTCGTCGATGTGCCGGTAGATCGTGATGTCGCGACGCAAGAGATCGATCTCGATGAGTCGATCGGCCTCGAGCAACGACAGCTGGCGAATCTTGCGCTGACTGATCCGGCTCGCGGAAATCGTTGCAACAGCACCTGATCCGAAGCGCAATACGGCGTCGGCGCAATCTTCCGACCGGTTCTGCACGGAGGTCGGGTGGAAGTAGCCGAACTCCCCTTTTGCCAAACTGGGTTCCGAGCCGGCGAATCCGATGGCAAGGTCGATATCGTGAATCAGCAGGTCCGTCGCGACACCCGTCGGAATGCGGGAAACGAACGGCGAGTGGCGGATACCGTTCACCTGCCATACATCGCCGGAGAACTCGCGGGCGGTGCGAACAGCAGGATTGAAGCGTTCGAGCAGTCCACACATCAGTGGAACACCGGACGCGCGCGAACGATCGACCAGGTCGACGCTCTGCTCGTACGTCGCAGCCAACGGCTTCTCTACCAGGACAGGCTTACCCAGATCGAGAACCCGCCCGGCCAACTCGTAGTGCGCCGGCGTAGCAGCGGCGATCACGACGGCGTCGATACCGTCGAGCGAGTCGAAATCGGCGGCCCAACGCGTATCGAACCGCGCAGCAACAGCTTTGCCCTGCTCCTCGCGCGGCTCGATCAGCAGATCCAACTCGCACAGCGGCGACTGCGCGATGACCCGCGCATGCAGCGAGCCCATCTGACCGGATCCGACAAGAGCGATACGTGGCTTGCTAGCAGTCATTTTTCAGGCCTCCATGGCGCCGCGTACCGCGGCAACGATCTGATCGACGTCGCCGGCGGACAACGCAGCGTGGACGGGGATGCTCAGGCACCGCGACGCCACCGAAGTGGCCACCGGCGTCTCGTCGATGACGACGCGCGGATGCTCGCGGTAGCACTCGTAGTCGTAGACGGCCTTCGGGTAGTAGATGCCGCTACCGATGTCTTTCGCGGCCAGACGCTCACTCAACTGGTCGCGAGTGATCGGTGCGTCTTCGGCCAGCAGCAAGGTGAACTGATGCCAGACATGTCCACGACCGGACAGTTCGCTCGGCAGGATCAGTCCCTCGACGTCCTTCAGGCCGACACGCAAGGCCTCCGCATTCCGGCGGCGCGCCTCGACCTGCTGCATGTACGTCGCCATCTGGGGCAGAGCCAAGCTCGCCTGGAGGTCAGTCATCCGGTAGTTCTGGCCGACCATCTCGTACTGGTAGCGCGCCCGCATGCCCTGGTTGCGCAGGACCCGAAGTCGATCGGCGATCGCGTCGTCGTCGGTCGTGATCATTCCGCCCTCGGCGGTCGTGAGGTTCTTCGTTGCATAGAACGAGAAGCAACCCACACCGAAACTGCCGGCGCCTCGCCCGTCGTACGTCGCTCCGTGGGCCTGAGCGGCGTCCTCGACGACAGTCAGACCGTTTTTCGATGCCAGCGGCATCAATGCGCCCATATCCGCCGACTGTCCGTACAGATGAACCGGCATCAGAACCTTCGTGCGGTCACCGATTCGATCGGCAGCGACTGCCGGGTCGATGTTGAAATCGGACTCGGAGATATCGGCGAACCGCGCCGTCGCGCCTGCCTCGAGAATCGCATTGAGCGTGGCCACGAACGTGAACGGCGTCGTCAGAACCTCGTCACCTGGCTGAAGATCCTGGACCTGGAGAGCCGCGATCAACGCCGTAGTGCCGTTGTTCACCGCCACCGCGTGTCGCGTGCCCACCAGCGCCGCGAACTCGTCCTCGAGCCGCTTCACCTTGGGTCCCTGCGCGACGATTCCCGATCGCAGAGTGTCCAGCACCTCGCGCTCGACTTCTTCCCCGAACGAGATACTGGATATCGCGATCACTGAGTTACCTCCGATAGATTCATCCGACCGTCGTCGGAACGAAATACCCCGACAACCCAGGAAGCGTATCGAAACACGATTCGATACTTCGAGAGGATTCCGGAACCCGCATGTCTGAACGAGCCGACTGCCACATCCATCCGACCGCCGTCATCGGCGCCGACGTACTGATCGGGGCAGGGGTCACGGTCGGACCGAACGCCGTGCTGACCGGCCCACTCGAGATCGGCGACGATTGCTGGATCGGCGCGGGAGCGGTCTTGGGAGCTCCCCCCGAGATCCTCGGCGCGCTACACCCGACATCCTGGTCGGTCAGCGCCGGTCTGGGAATTCGAATCGGTGCTCGAACGACGATTCGCGAATTGAGCACCGTCCATCAGGGCAGCGAACGCCGCACCGAGATCGGCGAAGACTGCTTCGTGATGAACAGAGTGGGAATCGAGCACGACGTGCAGATCGGTGACCGATGCGTCGTGTCATCCGGCACGACGCTTGCCGGGCACGTCAGCGTCGGAAACAGCGTCAACCTAGGCATGCACACTGTCGCGCACCAACGCCGCATCATCGGCTCCGGATCCATGATCGGGATGGGAACCGTCGTGGTCAAGGACGTTCCACCCTTCTCGAAGGCATTCGGCAATCCGGTGTCGTTGAACGGTGTCAACCGGATCGGAATGAGCCGATCAGGTATCTCGGACGCGGATATTTCCGCAATCGAAGACCTCTACGCCGCCGGCAGCTTCGGCACGTCACCGGCCATTCCGGACTCACTCTCGGAAGCCTTCACCTGGTGGCGGGAACGCGCCGACAAACCGCTCGTGGTTTAGCGAGACAAATCCTGGTTGGTATCGTCTGCGAAATGACGAACGGGCGGGATGCAGGCGCGTGAGTACCTCTCCCGAATCTGAACAACCGGTCGAAGACGTCGAACCGGCCGCACAGCCGAACGCTCTGCGCGGCCTTCTCGTCAACGGGTTCAAGGTGCTCGTCACCCTCGCGATCGTCGTCGCGATCATCTACGCGGTGAAGTCCCAATGGTCCGAGGTCAAGAACACGATCACCGAGCTGAACTGGTGGACGCTTGCCGCCTCGTCGGTGTTCATCTTCCTCGGTATGGGTGCCGCAGTGCGGGCCTGGCAGCACGCACTCGGCGCCCTCGAACAACCGATCCCGGCCTTCGACGCCGCTCGCGCTTATCTGGTCGGCCAACTCGGCAAGTACCTTCCCGGCAGTGTCTGGGCCTTCGTTCTGCAAACGGAACTCGTCCGGCGCGCCGGTGTGTCCCGTGCCGCAGGCTTTGTCGCAGTGCTGGTCACGGTGGGGTTGAGCACAACTTCGGCGCTGGTCGTCGGCCTCTTCGGTCTACCTGCCCTGTTCGAGGTCAGCACGGCGGCAGCGGTCGGCGTGATCATCCTCGTACCGATCGCATTGGTCTGCGCCTACCCGCCGGTGCTCACACGCCTGGTGAACCTCGCGCTGAAACTGCTCCGCCGCACGCCGCTGCACAAGCCGCTCACGATGCACAAGATTGCGCTCGCTTTGGGCTGGTGCGCAGCAAGCTGGGTGCTCTACGGCATCCAGTTGTGGCTGCTCGCGTCCAGTTCGGCGGGCTTCGAAATCCGTGGGCTCGTCCAGTGCATCGGCGCTCTCGCCCTCGGTATGTGCGCGGGAGTCCTCGTCTTTGTCGTCCCGTCCGGAATCGGTGTCCGCGAAGCCGTCATCGTCGCAGCGCTTTCACCGTTCATGGATGCCGGCGTCGCGCTCGGCCTCGCACTGGCGTCGAGGCTGCTGTTCACCCTCTGTGAGGTCTTTGCCGGCGTCGTGGCTGCGTTGTCGGGATCACGGGGCCTGCGCAATGCACTCGTGCACGAGCGCTCGCGGGTGCCGGACCCCACCAAAGCCTGACGTTCGGTCAGACCACTTTCTCGGACGCGGAATACTGCGTCTCGACGCCGGCCTTCTGCGGACGCCACCACTGCTCGTTGTCGCGATACCACTCGACGGTGGCTTCCAGTCCGCTTCGGAAATCGCGGTACTGCGGCTTCCACCCAAGCTCCTGCTGCAGTCGCGTCGAGTCGATCGCATACCGCAGATCGTGACCAGGGCGGTCGGTGACGAAGTCGAAATCGTCCGGCTTGCGTCCGAAAATTTCGAGCAGAGCCGCAATCACCGTCCGGTTGTCGGTTTCACCGTCGGCGCCGATCAGATAAGTCTCACCGGACTTTCCGCGGTCCAGGATGTCCCAGACGGCGCGGTTGTGGTCTTCGACGTGAATCCAGTCGCGGACGTTGCGACCTTCCCCGTACAACCGCGGACGCACCCCGTCGAGCAGATTGGTGATCTGGCGTGGGATGAACTTCTCCACATGCTGGTACGGGCCGTAATTGTTGGAGCAGTTGGAGATGGTGGCCGCGATCCCGAACGAGCGCACCCAGGCACGCACGAACAGATCACTCGACGCCTTGGACGCCGAGTACGGACTCGACGGGTTGTACGGTGTCGTCTCCGTGAACTTCGCCGGATCATCCAGTTCGAGGTCGCCGTACACCTCGTCGGTGGAAATGTGGTGATAACGGACCCCGTGTGAACGCACTGCCTGCAGGAGCGAGAAAGTGCCCATGACGTTGGTGCGCAGAAACGGTTCGGGGTCGGCGAGGGAATTGTCGTTGTGGCTTTCGGCGGCGAAGTGCACGACTGCGTCGGAGCGCGAGACAAGATCGTCGACCAGCGGCTCGTCGGCCACGTTGCCGTGAACAAACGTGATCCGGTCCTCGACGGACGCCAGGGACTCGCGATTTCCGGCGTAGGTCAGAGCGTCGAGAACCGTGACTTCCGCGTCGGGACGCGTCGACACCGTCTGATGAACGAAATTGGCACCGATGAAGCCGGCACCCCCGGTGACCAGTAGTCGCACTTCATCTCCTCAGGTTCATCGAACGAACTCCCACTTTAGCGGCAGAATTCGCCATGTCCCGTTTGCATCGGCGGGCAGGAGTGCAGGACACTGCACGCATGCGCGGAATCATTCTGGCCGGTGGCACCGGGTCGCGGTTGCACCCGATCACCCTCGGAGTGAGCAAGCAACTCTTGCCTGTCTACGACAAGCCGATGATCTATTACCCGCTCTCCACTCTCATGCTCGCGGACATTCGCGACATCTTGATCATCACGACTCCACACGACGCCGAGCAATTCCGACGAGTTCTCGGCGACGGCTCACAATTCGGTGTGAATCTCACGTACGCGATCCAGCACGAACCCAACGGCCTCGCAACGGCATTCACACTCGGCGCGGATCACATCGGATCGGAATCCGTGGCTCTTGTCCTCGGCGACAACATCTTCTACGGCCCCGGTCTCGGAACTCAACTCAGGCGTTTCTCCGATATCGACGGTGGCGCCGTGTTCGCTTACTGGGTATCGAATCCGACCGCCTATGGCGTTGTCGAATTCGACGACTCGGGTCGAGCAGTGTCCATCGAGGAAAAACCGACGTCACCGAAATCCAATTACGCAGTCCCTGGCCTCTACTTCTACGACAGCGACGTCGTCGACATCGCACGCACGCTGAAGCCCTCTGCGCGTGGCGAATACGAAATCAGCGACATCAATCAGCGCTATCTCGAAGCAGGCAAACTCACCGTCGACGTCCTCCCCCGCGGAACGGCGTGGCTCGACACCGGAACACCCGATTCCCTGCTCGAGGCTGCAAACTACGTGCGGACCATCGAACACCGCCAGGGTCTCAAGATCGGTTCACCCGAAGAGGTCGCGTGGCGTCAGGGATTCATCGACTCCGACCAATTGCGCACTCAGGCAGAAGCATTGGGCAAATCCGGGTACGGCGACTACCTACTTGAACTGATCGAGCACGGCAAGGAATGGTGACGTGGAAATTCGTCCACTGAAGATCGCTGGAGCGTGGGAGATTACGCCGAAGCAGTTCGGCGACCACCGCGGCGTCTTTCTCGAATGGTTCAAAAGCTCTACCTTCACCGCCGCGACCGGCCGCACACTCGACCTGGCCCAGGCCAACTGCTCCGTTTCCGAAGCCGGCAGCCTCCGCGGGATCCACTTCACGGACAATCCGCCCGGACAAGCGAAATACATCACCTGCGTGAAAGGTGCCTTCCTCGACGTCGTCGTAGACCTACGGATCGGATCACCGACCTTCGGCGAGTGGGATGCGGTGGTGATCGACGACGTCGATCGACGAGCAGTCTTCCTGGCGGAAGGCCTCGGCCACGCGATCCTTTCACTCGAAGACGGATCGACAGTGATGTACCTGTGCAGCATCGAATACTCCCCCAACCTGGACCGCGACCTCGATCCCTTCGATCCTGAACTCGCGATCGAATGGCCGACCACGGATCGTGAAGGCAACCCCCTGACCTACGAGCTCTCCGCAAAGGACGACGCCGCACCGTCCCTGGCGACGCTCCGGACGAACGGCCTGTTGCCCGGTTTTGTGGCCGAAGATTCGCCGAATCGGTAATCTTCACCTTTCACACTCGATGGGATGACGACCGGCGGGACGGACGGCTGGATGACCACACGTGCGGGCAGACGCGGTCTGTGGACGGCCGCCGTTCTCGCAGCCGGACTCGGCGCCCTCGCACTGGTCGCACCGCCTCTGACTCCGGGCACGATCGAGTCCGCCCCCGTCACAGTCATCACCACCACCCCACCGGCGCCGGTTGTTCCGCTCAGCCCGGAGGAACTCTCGGCCCAGGTGGTCCCCACCATCGTCACCATCACCGCGCCGGCCGGATTCACCACCACCGCCGGAACCGGGATCGTGCTCTCCCCTGACGGAGTGGTGCTCACGAATCACCACGTCATCAGCGGAGCCTCGGACGTCACTGCCGTCAGCATGTCCAACGGACTGATCTACGACGCCGAGATCCTCGGGTACGACAGCGTCAGCGACCTTGCCGTCCTTCGACTCGCGGGCGCCACGGATCTGCCGGTGGCTGTGGTCGGCAAATCAGCAGAAGCCACTCGTGGGGATGCCGTCACCGCAATCGGAAATGCGGAAGGCGGCGGAGTGCCCGTCCCAGCTCCCGGCGTCATCACCAATCTCGGTGTCACCGTCAACACCCGCAACGTGTCCGACGGATCGCGAAACCAGTTGAAGGGCCTCATCGAGGTCGACGCGGACATCCGGCCGGGCGATTCCGGTGGCCCCCTGGTCAACGCCGTTGGCGAGCTGATCGGCGTCAGCAGCGCGGGCAACGCCGTCACCGACCGCACCGAAACCTCGCCGGCGCCTCAGTCCTACGCGATACCGATCGACACCGCGCTACCGATCGTCGAGCAGGTACTCGGTGGCCGCTCCTCCGAAACCGTGCGTGTGGGACCGACGCCCGTGCTCGGTGTCGCAGTCAAGGATCACGCGGAGATGCCGGCCGGCGCGGAAGTTGTTGCCGTGAGCTTCGATTCGCCGGCCGAGCGGGTGGGGCTGACCAAAGGTGCGGTCATCACCGAGTTCGGTGGCAGCCGGATCGCGTCGTCCGCTGATCTCAACGCGGCGATGAGCTCGCGCCGCCCCGGCGACACCGTCGCGGTGACGTGGGTGGACGCAACCGGGCAACCCGGGACCGGTTCGCTGGTCCTCGACGAGGGGCCACCTCGCTAGTCGTACAAGGCGCCAGCCGTGAAAGCATCGTGGCATGACCACGGTTCTCCTGCTCACCTGTGACGGCGCCGCCCGCGAGGCGGATGTCGAAAGCAAACTCGTCATGGAAGCTCTCACCTCCTACGGCATTGCGTCGACAATGGCGCCGTGGTCGAGCCCGTCCCTCCTCGATATCGACGCCGACCTGGTTCTGATCCGGTCGACCTGGGACTACACCCAGCGCCTCGACGAATTTCTTGCCGTTCTCGATCAGCTGACCGCCCCGATCGCCAACCCGCTCCCGATCGTCGAGTGGAACGCCCACAAGGGATACCTCACCGAACTTGCCGCGGCCGGCGTACCTATCGTTCCAACCGCTGTGATCGCTGCCGGAAAGCGCGAAACACTCACCCTCCCTTCGTTCAAGGGTGCCGAGGTCATCGTCAAGCCTGCAGTGTCCGCCGGCGCTGTCGGAGTGGGAAAGTTTGCCGCCGGGTCCGAACAGGCCCACGCTCACCTCAGCTCAATCCTCGAGAGTGGCAACGACGCGTTGGTCCAGCCCTTCATCTCGGACGTCGTCGACGGCGAGCGCTCGATCATCCACCTCGGCGGATGCTACTCCCATGCCGTCCGGAAGATCCCAGCCACCAACGACTTCCGTGTGCAGGAGTTCCACGGCGGAACCAACTACCTCCACGAGCCTTCCGCCTCCGAACTCGCGGTGGCCGACGCGGCACTGGCCGCGACCCCATGCGGCCCCGGCGAATTGCTTTACGCGCGTGTGGACGTCGTGGGTCCGGTGGATCAACCACTGCTCATGGAAGTGGAATTGATCGAGCCCGAACTCTTTCTGCCATTCGCCCCTGGATCTGCCGACGCCCTCGCACGGGCAGTTGTCGCGTCTCTAGGTCTGTGAAGCGCCTCGGAGTGCCTTCTTGTCGACCTTCCCCAAAGCAGTGAGCGGCAACGCTTCCACAATTGAAATCTCCTTGGGCGCCCAGATCGGGCCCTTGTGTGATCTCACGTGTGCGACGAGCTGCTCGGGCGTGACCGACCATCCCGTCTTCAGTACGACTGCCGCGGTAACCGCTTCTC
Organism: Rhodococcus sp. MurmanLake-1; assembly: GCF_056945715.1. Lineage (NCBI taxonomy): Bacteria > Bacillati > Actinomycetota > Actinomycetes > Mycobacteriales > Nocardiaceae > Rhodococcus > Rhodococcus sp. MurmanLake-1. The sequence continues at coordinate 278,499 of NZ_JBWZNF010000008.1, forward strand.
CCCATTGAGGATCGGGGACACCGAATACTGCACAGGCGGCCACTGCGGGATGATGTCCGAGTGAGTCCTCGACTTCGCGCGGGTAGACGTTGAATCCACCACTGATGATCGTGTCCTTGATGCGGTCGACGATCGAGATGAGCCCAGTTTCGTCGATCCGAGCAACGTCGCCGGTGTGCAACCACCCATTCGCGAGCGCTGCAGCGGTTTGTTCAGGTTTGTTCCAATAGCCGTCCATCACGAGCGGACCTCGCACACAAAGCTCGCCGGGTACGCCCGTCGCGGTCTCGTTTCCCTGCTCGTCGAACAACACCACTTCGACACCTGGCATCGCGCGCCCACAACTCCCCAGAACTGCGGGATCGTCCGTGTGCTCACGTGTATCGAGCACCGTCAACGCATTCGGGGCTTCGGCCTGACCGTAGTGCTGGCTCAGGATCGGCCCGAACACCGCCCCTGCCTGCGCGAGCCTGGTGGGGTCGATGGGTGCAGCACCGTAAAGCATCCAGTTCAGCCCGGACAGATTCGCATCCGACAGGCGTGGATGGTCGAGCAAGGCGTAGAGCATCGTAGGAACGACGAATGTAGCTGTGACTCCGTCATTTTCGATTGCGTCGACAACCCTGTCCGGGTCGAACGACCTGTGCAACTCGAAGCTTGCACCTCGCTGCAGACCGGGTGCGACGAGCAGACCGGCAGCATGAGACATCGGCGTGGTGAGCAGCATGGTGGTATCAGCCGGCCACTCCCACGTGGTGCAGGCCCAGGCATTGGCGACCAAAGATCGGTCCCTGAGCATGACGCCCTTCGGCTCACCGGTAGTTCCACCGGTGTAGAAGAGATACAAAGCTCGACCCTGACCGCCGAAGCCTGAACCTGTTCCCGCCGTAGCAAATTCACACGCTGATTCGAGGGCTGACAGTGACATCACTCGAGTCTGCGCCGCTTCGGCGCGCGCCTGGAACTGTCCGTCGGCAACCAACAGGAGATCGGTACCACTGTCTTTCAGCACCATCCTGTCGTTCTCTTCGGTCGCGAGCGGATGGAGGGCCGTGTAGCGCACGCCTGCCAGACACGCCGCGGCCATGACCGTGAATGCTTCAGGACACGGACCCGCAAGCAGGGCTACCCCGCCTCCGTCCGGCAGAGCGAGGCTACTGAGGACACCTGCAATCCGCTCTATCTGTTCAGCGGTCTGCCGATACGTCAGCTCGGCCCGATCACCGTTCCGATCCGTGAATCGAAACGCGATGTGGTCTGGTCGGCGTCGCAGCGCCGACAGAATCAGATCCGCATATCCCGCTTGCTCGTGCAAGCCTGGCGCCATCGGTTCATCGTTCATCATGTCCGCGTTCATCGTGGCCCTCCCAAGATCGTGACCGCGGCGACGGCTTCCTCGATGCCGTAGAGACCTCCGCCGTTCTCTGCGACCGCGATTCGAGCCCCGGGAACCTGTCGCCGCGCTGCTTGTCCACGCAACTGCGTGACAAGTTCGAAGACCTGCGCTAGTCCCGTTGCCGAGACCGGATGACCACGGGATTCGAGCCCACCTGACGGATTGACCGGACGCACGCCTCCCAATGAACTCGCACCGGACGCAGACCACGCGCCGCCCTCACCGATCGGGCAGAACCCCAAATTCTCGACCTGCTGTACTTCACCGAAGGCCGTGGCGTCGTGGACCTCTGCCACATCCACATCGCCTGGCCCGACTCCGGCTTCCTCGTATGCGCTCATTGCCGCTCGGCGACCGATGTGACTCTCGACGTCACCTGCGGCCCGATCCGTGCCTGACACCAAGCTGCAACCGAGTACCCGCGCCGCCCGCCGAGAGGAATCATGCCTTCGCGCAAAGTCTGCAGTGGTCACAACAATTGCCGCCGCACCGTCACTGACGGGCGAACACATCGGAACGGTCAGAGGCCACGCGACTCGCCTCGCGGCAAGCACCTCGTCGACAGTGAAGGGTTTGCGAAAGTGCGACCACGGATTGTCTACGGAATGCGCATGATTTTTGGCTGCTACGAACGCGAGTTCGAACTCGGTCGTTCCGAATCTCTCCATGTGCGCCCGAGCAAGAGAAGCGTAGATCTCCATGAACACCGACCGCTCACCCTGCGATCCGAGTTCACCCGGCACCGGAGCGGAGAGTGAGGCAAGGCCGGCGAGCGTCTCGTCGCGATGCGCAACGTCGAGTGCACCGTCGAACACCTCCAGACTTCGAGCGGGATCCGAGCACACCAGCTTGTCCACCCCGACCGCCAATGCGACCTCGGACAGACCGGCGCGAACGTGGGCGATCGCCAGCCAGAGTGCCGTTGCCCCGCCGGCGCAGGCATTTTCGACATTGACGACCGGGACTCCACCGAAACCGTAAGGCCTCAAGGCAATCTGGCCTGGGATCATGTGCTGCCGGTCGATCGCCTTCTGACTGACGGTCGCGTAGAAGACCGCACCGACGTCACCGCGGGTCAGGCCCGCGTCTTCGACGGCGTCGATCGCTGCACGCCCCGCCAATTCCGAGGCCGAGGTATCCGCGTGCCGCCCGAAGAGAGTCGCGCCGACACCGAGAACCATGACTTCGCCGACCACGCCACCACTCGATTCCTCAATACACCGAGGCCGGCGACCTCGAGTTCGACTACGTCTCCCGGTTCCAGGAACCGCCCGTGCTCCAAGCCGCATCCACTCGGCACGGTGCCGGAACAGAAGACTTCACCCGGGTACAACCGCGTGGAAGTCGAGGCGAACGAAATCACGTCCTCGAAACGATGGTCCATATCGGCGCTGGTTCCTCGACTCACCTCGTCGCCGTTGATTCTCGCGGTCATCTCGAGCTGGTAGGGGTCACCGACTTCGTCGGCCGTCACGATCCAGGGCCCGAGGACATTTGCGTTCGAAAAGTCCTTGCTCTTACTGAGACCGAGTCCGGTGGAGATCTCCTCGAGCTGAGTATCGCGGGCGCTGAAATCGTTGAAGATGGTGTAACCGAAGATGTGCGCAGGGGCATCCGCGCGTGAGATGTCGGTTCCACCGCGCCCCAGCACACAGGCGAATTCGAGCTCGTAGTCGCGCAAGCTCGAGTACTCAGGCCACACGACGTCAGATTCGTGTCCGGTCACAGCCAATCGATTCGCGATGTAGTAAAGCGGGCGTTCCAACTGGATCTTCGGCAGTTCGACTTCCTCGAGTGCGACCCCTTGAATTCGGGCGCGAGCGTTGCGGAAGTGATCCATGAAGCAGCCGAAGTCTCGGATCTGGACCGGCTGAGGAAGCGGCGACATCCAGCGCACATCACCTGCGTCGACGATTGCACTTGCCGGCGGCTCGTCTGCGAGCCGATCCAGGATCTCCCGCGCCGCCGGACCACCTTCGATGATGGTTTGCATGGTTTCCAGTTCTGGAGCCGGTTTTCCCGTCACATCATGATGAGCTCGCTCGAGTAACAACAGTTGCTCGCCGCTGCCCGTCACCAGAGCCGTCTGCTGGGTCTTTTCGTATTCGACGGTCGCAAGTTTCACTGTGAGTCAATACCTTTCACTGAATTGTTCGTTAGGTGAGGCAGGAATTTTGCTCAGACGAACGCGACCACACGAGCCGGGGCAGCGCTGGCTCGCGCAAGCTTGATCGGGAAAAACGCCACATGAAATCCCGAGGGCGGAAGCGCGGCGAGGTTCGCCAGTTGCTGAACGATGAATACTTCACGTTCGCGTCCGGCCCGGTGCCCGTCCCAGAGAACCGAGTTGTCGCCGGTGTCACGAAATTTCTGTGCCATGACTGCAAAGCTCAAGTCCCAGCCGGCAGCGTCGGTGCCCAGCACCTTCGCGCCTTGCTCGGCGAGAAACAGCGTGCCTTCGCGACTCATCCCTGGATACTGAAAGAACCCTGGATCAGCCAAGGTGAAGCTCTCTTGTCCGGTACGGAGCAACACGGCACCATCCTGGGGAACGGACGCACCGTTTTCCGCCAGGGCAGCTTTCAGCGCGTCCACCGAGATCGGCTGATTCGCCTCGCACCGGCCGCGCAGGTCGAGCACCACTGTCTCGCAGAACAATTCATCCAACGCGATGTCTGTGATCGTGCGAGAAGGCTTACCCTCCGAGGTTGATCCGTAGTGCAAGGGTGCGTCGACGTGCGTCCCCAGATGACTGTTGAACTCACTCAACATCTCCGACCCCCACCCCTCACCGTCCGGAAGATCATGAACTCCGCACTGCAGTGCTGCCGCGAACTCGTCGCGTCCGGCACCTGCGGGGTGCGAGTAGGTCACCGAGGGGGCAACGACGGAAGCCAGTGCCTTCAAACCCTCGGGGAGCAATTCCCGATCGGCCGGATCGAGAGTTCTAGTCAGATCGATGAGTTCCATGTCCGCCCATTCCGTTAAGCTATTGGACGCTCAGCATATAACTGGACGATCAACATAGGCAAGAGGGTGTCGCGAGAGGAATACGGCCGGCCGATGGCCGGCCTCGTAGCATGAGTGCGGTGCGCAGGTCTCGGCCCCGACGGGCACGTCGACGTCACCGCGTGCCGGAATTGGCTGCACTCGAGAACGAAAGAAGGCAGGAACACCGAATGGCGTCGACACGCAAGCAGGAGATTTCCGAGGAAACCAGACGGCGACTGGTGAAAGCCGCGGCCGAACTGGCTGCCGAAGGCGGGTCGACCGCGATGTCCGTACAAGCCGTGGCAGAAAGATCCGGTATCAGCAGAGGGTCCGTGGCCTGGCACTTCGGATCGAAGGACGGGCTTCTACGAGCCGTCGTCGAGGACGCATTCCGGTGGGGCATGGAAAAGCTACGCGCAGAGTTGGCATCATCCTCGGCGGCCGGAATCGAAGCATTGATCGAAGCCAACTTCGTACTGATGTCATACCCCGAGGCACGAATTTTCTCGACCATCTTGATCGAAGCCGTGATTCCCGGGTCCACCATCCGCGAGACCTACGCAGAGCAGTACGTCGCAATGCGAACGCTGTACGCGGACTACCTGCGTTCGATCGACACCCCGGTCGCCAATCCGGAGTTGGTTGCCGTCACCCTTCTGGCCGGCACTCTCGGGATCAACCTCCAACATCGCCTCGATCCCGACAACGTCGATCGACGTTCAGCAGTAACCGAGCTCGAATCGATCTATGCCCGCGCGATGGCACCTACCGCAACGTCAGGACACGAGAATCCCTAACCGGACCGGAAGTTCAACTTCCCGAACAACTTTCGCCCGCGACCTGGGGCGAGACCGCATCTAGCCTGGCGCATATAAACCTGGCAACGTCACGTAGCGCGGCCCGGCTCTCCGGCAAGCCAGGCCAGACGGCGGGAAACGCGTGAACCTGGCCGTTCCAGATCTGCAGCGAGCACGGCACCCCCGCGGCGGCGAGCCGTTGCGCCATCACCTCCGAATCGACTCTGAGCACCTCGGATTCGGCGGCGATCAGCAACGACGGCGGCAACGCGGCAAGATCGCCGTCGACGGGCGAGTTCGTCTGTCCGCCAAGCTTTCCGATCGCCATCAATGCCGACACCGGGGCGATCACGTCGCGTCGAGCGTTGGCATGGACCGATTTGGTGGTGCAATCGAGATCGAGGAGCGGTGAGAGCCCGACAAGACCGGCCGGAACCTCGAGCCCCGCGGAAACTGCTGCAAGCGCCGTCGCGAAGACCAGGAAACCTCCGGCCGAATCACCAACGAACACAACCTTTTCCGGCAAGGCTCCCTGTTCGAGAAGCCACCGGTATGCATCGAGGCAGTCGTCGACGGACCCGCTGATGCTCGTACTCGGCAACTGCCGATACGCGATGTGCAGGACCGGAAGGCCGGTTCGCTTGGCGATGCCGGCAACGACCGGCCGATGCGTGTTGAGCCCGCAGCACATGAACCCGCCGCCGTGCAGGTATAGAACTACACCGTCGCGCAGATCGGCCGTCGAGCCTGCCGTCCGGACGAGTTCACCGTCGAATCCTGGAAAACGAATCGCTTCCCGATCGATCCCGGACGGAATGCGTACACCCGCGGCCGAGTCCAGAACTGCGGCGCGGCGCATGGCGCCAGGCGTCAGCGGCGCGATCCCAACTACGGGCCGAAGCATCCATCGACACGCGTTGTAGAGGACCTGCGATTCGATACTCGGCCTGCCGTATCGAGTTCCGGTCCTACGACTGACTGTCGGCAACAGAGACATCTGTCCAGATTAGAAGCGATCAGGCACCGAAGAGGTCGACTTCGTCGAGATCGTCGACGATCGTGACCTTTCGTTTCCGCCCGCCGATGACCTTGCCCAGACCACGCAGTCCACCGGACTGAGCTTTCGGGGCGGGCTCGATGCGCTGCGGGGCAACTCTCGTCCGCGCTGCACGCTGTACGGGCTTGGGTGCGGGAGCTGATGCCGGTGCCTCCGGAACGACGGGCGCCGCCGGAACCGCGGGTTCGGGAATCTCTGCTGGAACGACCGCTTCCGGCTCCACGAAGCCCTGAGCAACCGGCGCCTCGGGCGCGACCTCAGCGACCTCAGCCACCTGCTCCACCTGCACCGGTCCGTCGATCACCGGGATGTCCGACGCCCAGCGGACCCGATACTCGAGGCCGCGCGATGCCAGTTCACGCGCGAGATCCGCGTGCCAGACCCCGTCTTCGCCTTCGCCGTATGCCCGTGCGTCGGAACTGACCCAGATGACGTCGACCTCCGGGTTGCGGTCGGCGAGATCGAGCACGGTCAGCCAGTTCAGCGTCGCCGGGTAGCCGTCTCGCTTCTTCTTGTCGGTATAGGGCCGACGCAGCGAGATCGCCCTCTCGGCCACCTCGAGATGCGACACGTCGACTGGATCGACCACTTCGACGCCGATCGCCACGAGGTCTTCGATCACGTCGTCGACGTAGCCGTCGGCCTTGTCGTGAGCCGCGTCGACGAACCTCGTGAGGTCGCGCCGCAACCCCAGTCGGTCGTACATGCGCGCCTGGACGCTCAGGGCCGCGATCATCTCCGCCGATTCCTCGCGGTAGCGGCTCGCAACTTCGAGCACGACCAATCGAGGCACGACGACGCGGTGTCCGAGTGCGCGAGCGTCGGCGATGGCGGCGTCGAACCGTGCGCCCCTGGTCAGGGCCGAAGAATCGAGAACGATGATCATGGGCTCGATTCTCTCTCGAGAAACCGGACGAATGCGCTAATCCACCCCGAACCGTTACTTGATCTTGAAGATCACTGCCCGCTGAACGATGAAGTTGATGACCGTCGCGGTGCCCTGCGCGATGACGAAGGCCAGCGGCATGCGCCACCACTCGTCGGCGAGCACATGCACCATCAGCGCGTTGAGCCCGACCTGAACCGCAAAAGTGACCGCGTACAGCACGACAACAGCGATGAAGCGGGCGCGAGAAGGCTCGGCCTTGAACGTCCACCGCCGGTTGATCAGATACGCCGTCGTAGTGCCGGCGATAAAGCTGATCGACTTGGCCACGCTCAGATCGAGGCCGACGACCTTGAACAGGAATGCGTACAGCCCGTAGTCCACGACCGCCGACAGCCCACCCGTCGCGACGAACCGGACGATCTGCGTTTTCAGGTCCATCGCGTCGTCGGCGATGTCCGTCGTGACAGGAATCTCGACGGGCAGCGGGACATGGGGTTCGTGCTGGTGACTTGCAGGTGTTTCGGGCACGACGACGAGAGTAACCACTCGAGTCGGAGCCGTCGGCACTACTCCCAGGTAACCTCTACCTTGATGTCCACGACAGCAGAAGAGACGCCGCAGCCGGCTCTCCACACCCAAGCCCGCACCCTCACCGGTTGGGGACGCACCGCCGCCACCACCGCACAGGTGCTGTCCACCCCCGACGTGGAAGTGATCGCCAACGCGGTCGCCCAGGTTGCGGAACAGAACGATTCCAAGCCATCGCATCTGCGACGCGGTGTCATCGCGCGCGGCCTCGGCCGCTCGTACGGCGACCCGGCGCAGAATGCCGGTGGGCTGGTCATCGACATGAATGCACTCAGCCGCATTCATCGCATCGATCGCGACACCGCCCTGGTGGACGTCGACGCCGGTGTGAATCTGGATCAGCTGATGAAGGCTGCTCTGCCGTTCGGCCTGTGGGTTCCGGTCCTGCCGGGTACTCGCCAGGTCACGATCGGCGGCGCCATCGGCTCGGACATCCACGGCAAGAACCACCACAGCGCAGGTAGCTTCGGCAACCACGTCGTGTCGTTGGATCTACTGACGGCCGACGGCAAGGTTCGCACGCTCACCCCCAAGGGCGGGCGCAACGACCCGAAGGCCGCACTGTTCTGGGCCACAATCGGCGGCATGGGCCTGACGGGCATCATCTTGCGGGCAACCATCAAGATGACACCGACCGAGACGGCGTACTTCATCGCCGACGGCGACGTCACCAACAGCCTCGACGAGACCATCGCGCTGCACAGCGACGGCAGCGAGGCCAACTACGAGTACTCGAGCGCCTGGTTCGACGCGATTTCCGCGCCCCCGAAGCTCGGCCGTGCGGCAGTCTCGCGCGGATCTCTGGCGAAGCTCGACCAGCTTCCGGCCAAGCTGCAGAAGAACCCGCTCGCCTTCGATGCGCCGCAGTTGCTGACGTTCCCCGACGTCTTCCCCAACGGGCTGGCCAACAAGTTCAACTTCACCGCGATCGGTGAGGTCTGGTTCCGCAAGTCCGGCAAGTACCGCGGCAAGGTCCAAAATCTGACGCAGTTCTACCACCCGCTCGACATGTTCGGTGAGTGGAACCGGGCGTACGGATCCAACGGATTCCTGCAGTACCAGTTCGTGGTTCCGCCGGAGGCCGTCGACGAATTCAAGAAGATCATCGTCGACATCCAGCGCAGCGGGCACTACTCGTTCCTCAACGTGTTCAAGCTGTTCGGCGAGGGCAACCAGGCGCCGCTGAGCTTCCCGATCCCGGGCTGGAACATCTGCGTCGACTTCCGCATCAAGCCGGGCCTGAACGAGTTCGTCACCGAACTCGACAAGCGTGTCCTCGAATTCGGTGGACGCCTGTACACGGCCAAGGATTCGCGGACGTCCGCGGAAACTTTCCACGCCATGTACCCGCGCATCGACGAGTGGATCGCGACGCGCCGCAAGTACGACCCCACAGGCGTTTTCGCCTCCGATATGTCCAGAAGGCTGGAACTGTGATCAACGCTGTAGGTAACCCGCAAACCGTTTTGCTTCTCGGTGGAACCTCCGAGATCGGCCTCGCCATCTGTGAGGAATACCTGAAGAAGGCGCCGCTCCGCGTCATTCTGGCGGCTCTTCCCGGCGATCCGGGACGCGAAGCTGCGGTCAAGCAGCTCGAAGCGAAGGGTGCCACCTCGGTGGAGCTCATCGACTTCGACGCCGTTGATTTCGAATCGCACCCGAAGGTGATCGACCAGGCGTTCTCGAACGGGGACGTCGACGTCGCGATCGTCGCCTTCGCACTGGACGGTGACTCCGAAGAGCTGTGGCAGAACCAGCGCAAGGCGGTTCTGGTCGCAAACGTGAACTACACAGCGTCCGTCTCGGTCGGTGTTCTTCTCGGCGAGAAGATGAAGGCTCAGGGCTTCGGCAAGATCATCGCGATGTCGTCGGTTGCCGGCGAGCGCGTCAAGCGTGCCAACTTCGTCTACGGCTCCACCAAGGCAGGCCTCGACGGTTTCTACCTCGGACTCGGCGAGGCTCTCGCGGAATTCGGACCGCAGGTCACCGTCGTTCGCCCCGGCATGGTGCGCACGCAGTTCAGTGCCCACGTCAAGGAAGCTCCGCTGACGGTCAACAAGGACATCGTCGCGAAGCTCGCTGTTGCCGCCTCGGACAAGGGCAAGGAAATCGTCTGGACTCCCGGCCCGTGGCGTTTCGTCATGATGGGTCTGCGCCACGTGCCGCGCCCGATCTTCCGGAAGTTGCCGGTTTAAGCTCCTCCCGTGCCAGAAACAACGACTGCTCCGAGTACAGAACTTTCGACCCCGTCGCCGTGGCGTAATGCCGCGGCGACGGTGGTGGAAATGGCCCTCGGAGCGCTGGTCGCCGCTGTTGTAGCCGCTGTCGGGCTCTTTGCTTTCGGCCGAGTGCAGTGGCCGGCGTTCACGTCTTCCAACGTCACGCAGGCCGTCACGACGGTGCTGCAGGTGCTCTGCATCGCAGTGGTCGGTGTTGCGGTTCTGATGTTCCGCGCCCGCAAGGCCGAGCGGGTCGCAAAACTCCTCTCGTGGGCCGGGCTCTCCGGTTTCGTCACCACGACGCTCGGACTTCCCCTGGCCGCGACGAGTCTGTATCTGCACGGCGTCTCGGTCGATCAGCAGTTCCGGACCGAGTACCTGACCCGGCTGACGGATTCGGCTGCGCTGCAGGACATGACGTACGTGGATCTGCCGCCGTTCTACCCGGCCGGCTGGTTCTGGATCGGTGGACGCGTCGCGAACCTGCTGGGCATGGACGGTTGGGAAGCCTTCAAGCCCTACGCGATCGGCTCGCTGGCTGTCGTCGCCGTCGTTGCACTCGTGTTGTGGACCAAGCTGATTCGACGCGATTGGGCCGTAGTCGCAGCGTTGGCCGTCACTGCCGTCGTGTTGGCGTACAACTCCCCCGAGGCGTACGGCGCCGTCATCAACCTCCTGATCCCGCCGGTGCTGATCCTGGCGTGGGGGGCTCTCGATCGCCCGGGTGCCTCTCGATTTGCCGGAGCCGGCGCAATTCTCGGGACGGGCCTGTTCCTCGGTTTCGCCGCAACCGTCTACACGCTGTACCTCGGATTCGCCGCATTCGCCGTGACTCTGATGGCCGTCGTTGCCGCAGTACTTGCCGCCCGCGCCCAGAACACGTGGAAAGCCGCGCTGGGTCCCCTAGTCAGGCTCGCCGCAATCGCGGTGATCTCGGGTTTGGTCGCTCTGACGGTCTGGGCGCCTTACCTGTTGAAGGCACTCTCGGGTGCCACTGCAGAATCCGGCACGGCAATGCACTACCTCCCCGATTCCGGTGCGGTACTGCCCTTCCCGATGCTGAGTTTCTCGCTCGTCGGCGGACTGTGCCTACTCGGCACGGTCTGGCTGATTTCTCGTTTCCTCTTCTCCCGCCGCGCCCGGGCACTCGGTATCGGTGTCATTGCCGTGTACCTGTGGGCACTGCTGTCCATGACGTTCACCGTCGCCGGCAGTACGCTCCTCGGCTTTCGACTGGAGCCGGTCCTGATCGGACTCCTTGCCGCCGCCGGCGTGTTCGGATTCTTCGAGTTCGCCGGTTGGATCGTCCTGGCCACCAGCGAAAATCCCCGCGTCAAAGCGGTACTGGTTGCACTCGGTGTCATCGGAGCCATCGCCTTCGCGCAGAACATCCCGCAGGTGCTGGCGCCGGATATCGCTGTGGCATACAGCGATACCGACGGCAACGGCGAGCGCGGGGACAAGCGACCTCCCGGGGCCGAAGCCAATTACGCGGACATCGACCGGATCATCCGCGAACAGTTGGGACGTGAACCCCATGACACGGTGGTACTCACCGCCGACATCGGCTTCCTGAGCTTCTACCCGTACTTCGGTTTCCAAGGTCTGACGTCGCACTACGCAAACCCCCTCGCCGATTTCCGTGCCCGCGCCGCACTGATCGAGCAGTGGTCGGAACTGAAGACCCCTGACGAACTGATAGCTGCGCTGGACGCGTCGCCGTGGCGCAGTCCCGACGCCTTCGTCTTCCGCCAGGGCGCCGACGGGTACACACTGCGGTTGGCCGAGGATGTCTACCCCAACGACCCGAACGTCCGCCGCTACACGGTCACGTTCCCCAAGGAACTGTTCGACGATCCTCGTTTCACAGTCACCGAGCAGGGCCCGTTTGTGGTCGTTACCCGCTCTGACGCGATCTAACCAGGAGATACGTCACAAAAGGCTTACCGTCGGGGTCGTTGACGCGACCCCGACGCACCCCTAACTTCATACCGTGACCCGAACCGATGCCCGAGCGGCAATGATCGATGCAGCCGAGCGTCTGGTTGCCGAACGAGGTCTGGCCGCTCTGACGCTTCGTGATGTTCAGACCGAAGCCGGACAGGCCAACAAATCGGCTGCGCAGTATCACTTCGGTTCACGTGAAGGTTTGCTGGCGGCCGTCGTCGAGTCCAGAATGCGACCTGCCGGTGAGCGTCGACGCGAGTTGCTCGACACGATCGATCTCGACCCGAATCCACCGACGATGCGTGCCCTCGTCGAGGCTCTCGTCCTGCCGTTGGCGGAACAGACCATCTACCGCGAAGGCACGTTGTACGCACGGTTCCTGGTGCAGTCGATCTTCGACCCGGCCATGTCGTCGACCATCCGTGATCACATGCAGGCCGAGAGTTTCCGCGAAGTTCAGCGGCGGATAGTCGCTGCGTCCTCGTTGCCGGCAGAGATCGCCGAACTTCGGGCGGCAACTCTGACCGTGCTCGCCGTCGTCACTTTTGCCACGTGGGAGGGTCGCGTCGACAGCCGAGAACGTGCTCACGTGATTGTTGCCGACCTGATCGAAAGTTGCCTCGGAGCACTCTCGGCCCCGGCTGCGCAAATCTGACACGCTGTCCGGCGAGTTTGTTTCCGAAACTGCCGGGGTACTCAGCCCCTCCAAGCGCAGTCGAGCAAACGGCCGCATCAACCACCGGCGGGGTAGGTGATGACAGTGAGCGAACTCGTTACGCAAAGCCGCGAGCTTGTACCGCATCGTGCAGTTCTCGATTCCGCAGAACATGTTCTGGTCATTGCGCGCGGCAAACCGTTCGGGCGCGAGCAGGCCTTCCACGAAGTGTTGAGCGTCGCGATTCGCAATCGCATCGAAGTACTCACTCTGGCAAGGGCTCTCATCGACGTTTCCGAGTCCCGCGACTACCGCGCGATCCCGACCGACACCGCACACACCGTTGCGGTGCTCGAATGGGGTGAGCTACTCGAGATCCCGACCGAACACCACGAGAAGTCCAGAGCCGAATCGGCTGGAGACGCCGATGAATCGAACGACTTCGACGATCCGATCGAGCCGGAGTATCTGGTCGAGACCGACGTGGGCGGACGCGTCGTCTTCGTCGCCCTCGCGTTCACGATCGGCGGGATAGTCGGATTCTTCGCGCACGACTGGGCGCTTCTGCTTCTGATCACCGCCGTGTACCTCGTGTGGATCGCGGCACGGCTGGTCGCGAAACTCGTCAGTGTTTCCCGCAGTGCCCATTGGGCGGACGCCGAGCCTATTCGTGGCACCGATTCGACAACTCACAACGCGGAACGCTCCCACCACCACGCTGTTGCAGCGTGAGGGCGGGAGCGCCGGTACTGCACTACAACCGTTGCGGCACACCGTAAGTGACGACGGTATCGCCATTCGACGTGACAGCCTTCGCGTAGGGCCTGATGGTTACCGGCCCGATTGCTCCCTGTACGTATCCGTGAACTCCGGAGAGCCGGACGGCTGCTTCAGGTCCGTCGAATTCCTGGTCTTCGAGTAGCGCGACGTCGGTGATACCGCCCGGCGCCAGATCGACGTCCAGTTCCTGTGAAGGAATGATGTCGCCGCCGATGGCGAACCCGTTCGAAATGTCCAGGCCCAGTTCGAAGTCCGGAACCAGACCGATACCGAGGTTGGTTCCACTCTCGACAGCCCAGTCGAGGCCGGGGCTATTGAGAACGACCGTCGCGCCGGTCAACGCGATCGGGTAGCCGATTTGATAACCGATCGTCAGCTTCGTGCCGGTGAAACTTGCTGCGTCCGGCCCGTCGATCTTCACGCCGGCAACCCCGTCGTGGAAGAACTCGACACTCAGCGGTGAGCTGTCGAGAGGCGGAAAGACGTGGATAGCGGTATCAGCCTGATAGACCTCTATCCGATTTCCTTTGACGTCGGTGATCGAACTGGTGTTGTCGACGCCTGCCGACGCCGTCCCACCCCCCAGGACAACGGCCAGTAAGGCCACTGCTCCCACTGCGCTACTGCGAACTGCTGTCTTCGACATGCACAAGCACCATCCCATCCGGTATAGGCCCCGGACGTAGGTTCCAACTCTTCGTCGAGGATGGGATTCGTCGGGGCTGCCTGAACAAACGCGAGCAAGATCCTTGTTGCGATACCCCGGTCACGAACCCGTCAAACGATGCACGAAAACATTACTTTCCGGACAAGTCGGGTGGCCCGGTTTGTCCCGTCGACTGCGCCCGCTCGCGGACGCGAACCGTTTTGTTCGTTACTCTGACAGAGGAAGTTATCGAATCGAGACCTAAATAGGCCACCCCGAACTTCTGAGAACTGCCACTTCAGGGATGGGCGCCAGAACCGAAAGGCACCGACTGCATGACCGAGACCTTGCCCGACGTCCAACTGCTCGAAGAAGCACGTCCAGGGCGAGTCCGTTCAGCAGTGCGGCGCTCGGTCGTCCAGCGCGGGCGTCTTGTGGACCTCGCGATCATGGCGACGTTCACCGTTGCGGCGATCTACGTGATGTCGAACCTGTGGAGCGATCTGCAGTCCGGCTATCTGTTCAACGCGGGCCGCGACCAGGCCATGTGGGAATGGTTCTTCGCCGATACCGCTCACGCCCTCGCCCAGTTCCGCAGCCCGCTGTTCAGTGACCTGCAGAATTACCCGCTCGGCGTGAACCTGATGGCCAATACCGCGATGTTCGGCATCAGCATCCCGCTGGCCCCGATCACGCTGATCTTCGGACCGACAGCCACGTATGCGATCGGGCTGACCGCCGGACTCGGCGGCACCGCCATAGCTTGGTACTGGGCATTCTCGCGGCACGTACTGACCGGTGTCTCCGTCCGCTCCAAGATCGCGGCCGCCGTCGGAGCGGGGTTCTGCGGATTCGCGCCCGCCATGATCTCGCATGCCAACGGCCACCCGAACTTCGTCGCGTTCTTCGTACTTCCGTTCATCTTCTTGCAGGTAGTGCGCATCTCGAACGGCAAGCGTCCGGTTCGCGACGGAATCGTTCTCGGCCTACTCGTCGCGTGGCAGATCTTCCTCGGCGAAGAGCCGCTCCTCATCTTCACGATGTCAGCCATGGTGTTCGGCGCCGCCTATGCACTGCCTGACCTGGCCAAGTCGCGCCAGGCGATCAAGCGCGCGATGCCCGGCCTCGTGATCGGCGGCGCGGTCACACTCCTGATCACCGCGGTGCCGCTGTGGTCGCAGTTCTTCGGCCCTGCGAGCTACGACGGCGTCTCACACGGTCAGGCCGGCAACGACACCGCTGCACTCACCACGTTCCCGACCGAATCGGTTGCGGGTGATCCCGAGGGCGCGGAGTTCCGAATGAACCCGACCGAGGAGAACGCGTACTTCGGATGGCCGTTGGTGCTCCTGCTTCTCGGTGCAACGGTGTGGCTGTGGCGCATCCGTCTGACCCGCGCTGCCGCCGCCGTGATCGTGGTGATGGGTGTGCTCTCGCTCGGTTCCGAACTGACCATCGACGGTGACAAGACCGGCATCACCCTGCCGTGGAAACTCCTCGCCGACTTGCCGTTGTTCGAATCGGTGCTCGAATCCCGATTCGCGATGGGCGCGATTCCGGCGATCGGGCTGCTGCTCACCCTCGGCACCTACCGCGCTTTTGTCGAACTTCGTGGACCGCGCCGCACGGCAGCCGGTGTCTGGCTGGTCGCGCTCGCCGTCGCGATGATTCCCCTCATCCCGACCCCCATCGACGCCGATCAGCGATCTGCGACGCCCGAATTCATCACCAGCGGCTCGTGGGAGAACTACGTCAGCGACGGCACTCTGGTGACGGTCCCTGTCGCGAGCGCCGAGGACGCCCGCGCACTGAGCTGGCAGGTCGACGCCGACTTCGGCTTCCCCATTGCCGGCGGGTACTTCGTCGGCCCGGATTCGAAGACCCGCGCCGGAATCTACGGCGCCGAGTCCCGGCCCACCTCGACCCTGCTGGTCAATGCCAAACAAACCGGCAAGGTCCCGTTGATCGACGTGGGCACCAGGGCGAACGCACTGACCGACCTGCGGTACTGGCACGCCGATGTACTGGTGCTTCCCCGATTCTCCGGCGACGACGCCCTGCGCCACACGGTCGACGAGCTGGTCGGCTTCGACGCCAAGCGCGTCGACGACGTGTGGGTGTGGGACGTACGAGACCTCGTGAGCGGCAAGACCTCCAACCAGAGCTAAACGGGTTGATCAGCGGGTCATGATCACCGGACCGTCTTCGGTGATCGCGACAGTGTGCTCACTGTGCGCAGCCCGGGCGCCCGAAACGGTGCGAAGGGTCCACCCGTCGGTGTCGTGCCGGTAGTCGTCGGTTCCGTCGGCGATGAGCATCGGTTCGATGGCGATGACCAGGCCGGGCCGTAACCGGAAGCCTTTGCCTGCTCGACCTTCGTTGGGCACATCCGGCCCTTCGTGCATCTCGCGGCCGATGCCGTGCCCACCGTGATCGGCGAGCATTCCGTATCCGAGGCCGCGCGCGTACTGTCCGATCGCGGCACCGATGTCGCCCAATCGGTTTCCGGGCTGGGCGGCGGCAATGCCACGGGCTAGTGCCTCATCGGTCGCGTCGATCAGTGCCTGATCCTCACTACTTCCCTGTCCGACGGTGAAGCTGATGGCGGAGTCGCCGCACCAGCCGTCGAGTCTCGCACCGCAGTCGATACTGATCAGGTCACCGTCACGGAGTCGGTACCCATTCGGGATACCGTGCACCACAGCATCGTTCACGCTGATGCAGGCCACGCCGGGAAAGGGTATCGGCGCCGTCGCCGGCCGATAATTCAAGAACAGCGCCGAGGCGCCGGCAGCCGAAATGACCTCCGCGGCAACGGCGTCCAATTCGAGCAACGTCACTCCGACGCTCGCCGCCTCACGCGCCGCTGCCAGCGCCTGCGCGGTGATTCTCCCCGCCGCCGCCATCGCGTCGATTTCCCCTGCGGTCTTGATTTCGACCATCTCGAACACCTTCCTTGTCGAATAACTATACCGGTATTACTATAAGCACATGGTGCGCGTGCCGCTGACGGCGGAAGAACTCGAACGAGGACTAAGACTGGGTGAACTCCTGCGATCGGCGCGGGGGGACCGAAGCATGGTTCAGGTAGCGCTCGACGCCGGTATTTCCGTCGAAACGCTGCGCAAGATCGAAACCGGACGCATCGCGACACCCGCCTTCTTCACCATCAGCGCGGTCGCGGAAGTGTTGGGTATTTCACTCGACACCATCGCCCGAACACTTGAAACACCACAATCCGAACAGGAAGTTGCATCCTGAGTAGTTCTCTCAGGATGTGTGGGCCCGCACTCGCCTAACATCGTTCCTTGTGCCGTCTGAAGTAGTAGTGCCCCCGAAACCCGTGCCCACTGGCCCCGAAGCTCCCCGAGAATCGGATTCCCAGAGAGTCCGGACGGCACGACTCATCGCGATAGTCACCGGCCTTCTTGGCCTGCTTCTTGCACTCGCGACGCCGTTCCTGCCCGTCAAGCAGGAAGCCGCGAGCATCGACTGGCCGCAGGGTGGGACCGTCAACAGCGTCTCGTCGCCGCTGATCTCCTACTCGCCCACATCGCTGGACATCAGCATTCCCTGTTCCACCCTGGACCAATTGGGCGGCAGCGGCGGCACACTGCTCTCGACCATGCCGAACGGTGCGCCGGACCGAAACGCCCGCGGCCTCACCGTCCGCACCACGGCCGACCGCCTGGAAGCACTCACTCGCGATTCGGTGCTGATCTCGGCTCCGCTCGATCAACTGAGCGGGTGCACGGCGATCACCATCACGACCAACTCCGAGCAGACCGTCGCGGCGGTCACCGGAATCGACGGCGTCGGCACCACCCTGACCGGTGACTACCGGCCACAGGTTGTCGGCATCTTCACCGACCTGCAGGGCGCAGCGCCCGCCGGATTGTCTGCCCACATGGACGTCGACTCGCGGTTCTCGTCCAGCCCCACACTTCTCAAACTGTTCGCGATGATCGTCGCGGCACTCTCGACCATCGTCTCGCTGTACGCACTGCACCGGATCGACGGCGTCGACGGCCGTCGTGCCCGGCGGTTCCTTCCGGCACGGTGGTGGAAGTTCACCGGCATCGACGCCCTGGTGATCGGCACGCTGGCGCTCTGGCATGTGTTCGGCGCCAACACTTCCGACGACGGTTATCTGCTCGGCATGGCCAGAGTCTCGGAGCACTCCGGGTACATGGCCAATTACTTCCGTTGGTTCGGCGTCCCCGAAGCGCCGTTCGGTTGGTACTACGACGTGCTGGCGCTGTTCGCGAAGGTCAGCACCGCGAGCATGTGGATGCGCCTGCCCGCGTTGATCGCCGGCATTCTGTGCTGGATGGTCATCAGCCGCGAGGTGATACCGCGACTCGGTGTTGCGGTGCGCCGCAACAAGGTTGCCATCTGGACGGGCGGGCTCGTGTTCCTGGCCTTCTGGTTGCCGTACAACAACGGCCTGCGTCCCGAACCCATCATTGCCCTCGGCGCCCTGCTCACGTGGTGCTCCATCGAGCGCGCCATCGCCACCGGACGTCTGTTGCCCGCCGCGATGGCCGTGCTGATCGCCGCATTCTCGCTGGCCGCCGGGCCTTCCGGGCTGATCGCCATCGGCGCGCTGATCGCCGGAGCCCGGCCGATCCTGCAGATCCTCATCGCCCGCGGCAAACGCGTCGGCTTCCTGTCCCAGGTCATGCCGATCCTCGCAGCCGGAACCGTGGTTCTTGTCGCAGTCTTCGCAGATCAAACCCTCGCGACAGTTCTCGAATCGACCCGGGTGCGAACCGCCGTCGGGCCGAACGTTCCGTGGTTCGAGGAGCGGTTGCGGTGGGACGCACTGATGACCATCTCCCCCGACGGCTCACTTGCACGCCGCTTCGGCATGTTCGTCATGATCGTCGGACTCGTCTTCTGCGTCATGATGATCCTGCGCAAGGGCCGGATCCCCGGCACCGCGATCGGGCCCTCGCGCCGAATCCTCGGCATCGTGTTCGCGTCGCTGCTCCTGATGCAGTTCACCCCCACCAAGTGGACCCACCACTTCGGTGTGTACGCCGGTCTGGCCGCTACGGTTGCCGTGCTCGCCGCTGTCGGCGTGAGTGCGTCGAGCATGCGTTCCAAACGAAACCGCGCGCTGTTCGCCGCGGGCATCCTGTTCATCCTCGCTGTGGCGTTCACCAGCTCCAACGGCTGGTGGTATGTCTCGAGTTACGGCGTGCCGTGGTGGGACAAGCCGCCGTCAATCGCCGGCAAGGGATTCTCGACGGGTTTCCTCGGCCTCACGATCCTCGCCCTGCTGCTGGCAGCCTGGTACCACGTCATGGAGCCGCGCGAGCGAAACGGCACAGAAGACAGCGTCAAGAAGACAAGGCGACTTCGCCTTCTCGCCCCGTCACCGTTGACCATCGCGGCCGGAGCCGTCGTGCTCTTCGAGGTGCTGTCCCTACTCAAGGGAGCGGTCGCTCAGTACCCCGCGTACTCGATCGGCAAGTCCAACATCGAATCCGTCTTCGGCGGAAGCTGCGGTCTCGCGGGTGAGGTACTCGTGGAGTCCGATCCGAACGCCGGCGTTCTGCAATTGGTCGACAGGCCCACCGATCTCGCCGGCGCCGGAGCTTTCGGTGCAAGCGAATCGACCGGATTCTCGACGGACGGAGTCGCCGGCGACCTCACCGCAGACGCCGAGGACTCGACGGCGGGCAGTGCAAACAGCCTCGACACCACGACCTCTCAGTCCGGCACCACCAGCACGCCCGGAACCGGATCCGGAACCGCTGGCGGCTCGCAGTCGACCTCGGGCGTCAACGGCAGCAACGTCGCGCTCCCGTTCGGGCTCGACCCCGCAAAAACGCCGGTGCTCGGTAGTTACGGAGCGCCCCAGAACGCGTCGCTGACCACAGGTTGGTACTCACTGCCCGAGCGCAACGACGCCGCACCGCTCCTCACGGTCGCCGCGGCCGGACGAATCCGCTACGTCAACTCCGACGGCATCGTCACCCCCGGCGCGGTCTTGCAGGTCGAGTACGGCAAGAAGCAGGCCGACGGAAGCGTCGACGCGCTGGGACGAGTCGATCCGATCGACATCGGCCCGTCGCCGTCGTGGCGCAACCTGCGCGTTCCGATGGATCAACTGCCCGCCGACGCCGACACCGTGCGTCTGGTGGCCAGTGACACCGACATCAGTGCCGACCAGTGGCTGGCGGTGACACCGCCGCGAGTGCCGACCATGCGCACGCTGCAGGACGTCGTCGGATCCACCGATCCGGTGCTGATGGACTGGGCCGTCGGTCTGGCCTTCCCGTGCCAACGTCCGGTCGATCATCTGTACGGCGTCGCCGAGATCCCCGAGTGGCGCATTCTGCCCGACCGCATCGGCGCGGAGTCCACCAACGCCTGGCAGGACCACTACGGCGGCGGACCGCTCGGTTGGACCAGCGAACTGCTCTCGGCCAGGGCATTGCCCACCTACCTTGACAACGACTGGGATCGTGACTGGGGTTCGCTCGAGCAGTACACACCGCTCGATCCGGACGCAGTTCCCGCGCAAATGAACGTCACCACCGAGACCCGGTCGGGCACCTGGACACCGGGCCCGATTCGTTACCAGTCGTAACTGTTACGCGTGGACCTACCAACCACCCAGGCACGGTAGGTCCACGCTCAGCCCTGACATACCATCGGTAGCCGTGCCCGACGCCGTGACAGCTTCACCCCAGACTTCGAGTTCGCCGCCTCCTGCTGGTCAGGATGCCCGCGAGCGTTTCCATCGCACTCGATGGGTTGCGATCATCGCCGGCTTGCTCGGCTTCGTACTCGCACTGGCAACTCCGCTGCTTCCTGTCGTGCAGACGACGGCGACGGTCAACTGGCCACAGAACGGCGTGATCGGCGACGTCGAGGCACCGCTGATGGCGCAGGTTCCCATCGACGTCAACGCGTCGATCCCCTGCACCGCGGTCAGCTCACTCCCCGAGGGCGGCGGCATCCTGATGTCGACGGCACCTGCTCAGGGCGACGGCGCCGCGCTCTCGTCGATGTTCGTCCGCGTGTCCGCTACCAGCGTCGACGTGCTCGATCGCAACGTCGTCGTCGCTTCGGCAGCGCGTGAGGACGTCGAGTCGAGTCGCTGCGGCGCCATCGCGTTCAGCTCTGACGTCAACCGAACCACGGCAGAGTTCGTCGGACTGACGTATCCCGACGGCAACCCGATTCGTGGCCAGCTCGACGGCGACTTCCGCCCGCAGGTGGTCGGCGTCTTCAGCGACCTACCCGACGGCGCTGCCCCCGAGGGGCTGGGCTTCTCGATGACGATCGACTCACGTTTCTCGTCGAGCCCCAGCGTCTTGAAGCTGGTCGCGATGATCGTGGCAGTGCTCTCGACCATCGTCGCGCTGGTCGCCCTGGCTCGCCTCGACGGCACCGACGGCCGCAAGCACCGACGCTTCCTGCCCGAACGATGGTGGAAGTTCTCCGGTATCGACGGAGTTGTGGTCGGCACGCTGGTCGTCTGGCACTTCATCGGCGCGAACACCGCCGACGACGGTTATCTCCTGACCATGGCCCGAGTCTCGCCGGACGCGGGATACATGGCCAACTACTTCCGTTGGTTCGGCGTTCCCGAGGCCCCGTTCGGCTGGTACTACGAAGTCCTGGCCGTGATGGCGAAGATCTCGACGGCGAGCCCATTCATGCGTCTGCCCGCTCTGCTCGCCGGAATCCTCTGCTGGATGGTGATCAGCCGCGAGGTCGTCCCGCGTCTCGGCCGGGCGGTTCGCCGGAGCAACGTCGCCCTGTGGACCGGCGGTCTGGTATTCCTGTCCTTCTGGCTGGCGTACAACAACGGTCTTCGCCCCGAGCCCATCGTGGCTCTCGGCGCACTGCTCACCTGGTGCTCCATCGAGCGCGCCATCGCCACCGGACGTCTGCTGCCGGCGGCCACGGCAATCTTGATCGGCGCCTTCACTCTTGCCGCCGCACCCACCGGATTGATGTGTATCGCAGCCCTTCTCGCCGGTGTGCGCCCGTTGGTGCGCATCGTCGTCAAGCGTCACCGACTGGTCGGCACACTGCCGCTTCTCGCTCCGATCGCCGCTGCCGGAACCATCGTGCTGGTGGTCATCTTCGCCGACCAGACCTTTGCCGGCGTCATGGAAGCCACGCGCGTCCGAACGATCATCGGCCCCAATCTCGAGTGGTACCAAGACTTCCTGCGCTACTACTACCTCTTCGTCCAGACGGTCGACGGCTCGGTTGCCCGACGCTTCGCGTTCTTGACGATGATCCTGTGCCTCTTCACGACGCTCTTCGTGTTGTTGCGCCGCGGCCGCGTCCCCGGCGCGGCAACCGGTCCGTCGTGGCGCCTGGTCGGCGTCGTCTTCGGCACGATGTTCCTGATGATGTTCAACCCCACCAAGTGGACTCACCACTTCGGTGCGTACGCGGGCATCGCCGGTTCTCTCGCCGCGCTGACCGCCGTGGCAGTGTCCGCGTCTGCCCTGCGCTCGCGTCGCAACCGATCGGTGTTCGTGGCCGGGCTGCTCCTGATGCTCGCGTTGACGTTCGCCGGCATCAACGGCTACTGGTACGTCTCGAGTTACGGCGTTCCGTGGTTCGACAAGACCATCTCCTACGACGGCCGTGAATCCAACACACTGTTCCTCGCGCTCTTTGCTCTCGCCTTGGCCTTTGCCGCCTGGCAGTACCTGCGTGAGGGATTTGCAGCCCCGCCCGAGAAGCCGAACACGGCCAAGGGCAGACGAATTCGCAAGTTCGCGGCTGCTCCGCTCACCGTGATCGCCGGTCTGATGGTCCTGTTCGAGGTGCTCTCACTACTCAAGGGCGCTGTGTCGCAGTACCCGGCGTACTCGCTGGGCCGAAGCAACATCGAGGCACTCGCGGGCAAGACCTGCGGCATGGCCGAGGACGTTCTGGTCGAGACCGACGTCAATTCCGGAAATCTGCGGCCTCTGCCCGCTCCCGGATTCAACGCCGAGGATCCGTTGTCCGGAGTCGATCCGAAGGGCTTCTCCCCCAATGGGGTTCCCAGCGATCTGACTGCGGATTACATCGAAGTCAAGCAGGGCATGGGCAATACCGACAGCCAGAGTGTCGGCCCCACCTTCGCCACCGGTTCCGGCGCCGGAACCAGCGGCGGCACCGGTAACCTCGGCGTCAACGGCAGCACGGCCAAGCTCCCCTTCGGCCTCGATCCGTCGAAGACGCCGGTCATGGGCAGCTACCAGCCCGGCGTGCAGGAACCTGCTTCCCTCATCTCGAGTTGGTACGGATTGCCCACTCGCAGTGAAGAATCACCGCTGGTGGTCATGTCCGTAGCGGGCCGCGTGTGGTCCGTCGACAACACCGGTGCGATCACGTACGGCCAGTCGCTTCTGGTCGAGTACGGCAAGACTCAGCCCGACGGGACCGTGCAGGTTCAGGGTTCGTACATGCCGCGAGACATCGGCCCGGCGCCGTCGTGGCGCAACGTCCGTATCCCGATCGACGAACTCGCGCCAGATGCCGATGCCGTTCGGGTGGTCGCGTTCGATCCCAACCTCACGGGCGATCAGTGGATGGCATTCACGCCGCCGCGCGTGCCCAAGCTCGAGTCCCTGGACTCGTACATCGGCAGCGAGCAGCCGGTCCTCCTGGACTGGGCTGTCGGCCTTCAGTTCCCGTGCCAACGTCCGTTCACACATCAGAACGGTGTGGCCGAGATGCCGAACTTCCGCATCCTCCCGGACCGTCCCCTGGCCGTCAGCTCCACCGATACCTGGCAGTCCGCAGACAACGGTGGACCGCTCGGATTCACCGAGGTCCTCGCCGGTGCTACGACGGTTCCGACGTACCTGAAGGACGACTGGGCACGAGACTGGGGATCACTCGAGCGCTACGACCGGTACTTCCCGAATGCTGTTCCGGCAGAGGTGGAGACGGGCACCGCAACCCGCTCGGGCATGTGGATGCCCGGCGAGATGCGAGTGCACTAGCCTGCGCTACCTACTCGGGTGACTGCTCGGGTGCGACGTACGGAGACGGCCGAGACCGCTCCGACAACGACGACGCACCCGAGTAGTTGTCCAACGCCTGGCCGTTCGCCGAGCAGCACAACCGCCAGCAGTACGGCGAGGACCGGTTGTATGAGCAGGAGCGTCGCGCCCACCTCGGCGGGCAGCCGAGGGAGCGAGTGCCCCATCAGCATCCAGCCGAACACCTGGCCGACCAGCGCCAGTGCCGCGAGCCAGCCGAACGCTTCCCAACCCGGGGCGAAATCGATCCGGCCCCACAGTGATCCGATGACGGAACCGGCGATGCCCGCGGACGTCGTCGAGATCAACACCTGGCTCGCGGCCCGATCCGCCTCGCCCGTACGGCCGACCACGAAGATGTAACCGCCGTAAGCGATTCCGGAGACGAGCGAGAGCGCCGTTCCCCACAGCAGTTCGTCGCCGGTTCCCCCGCCCCCGAACACGCCGCCCGCCAAGGCGATTCCCGTGAACATGAACGGTAGGGCGAAGACGAAGCGCATCGGCACCCGATTGCCGAACACCAACCAGGACAGTGCGGGCACCACGATCACCTGCACGTTCACGACGACGCTCGCCATACCCGCGCCGATCATCAGAATCGACTGCGACCACAACGCGAAATCCAGTCCGAGCAACAGACCGCCGAGCACCTGCAGAACGACTGCCCGCCGGCTCGGCTTGCCCACCCGGCGGAACTCTCGCCACGCCAACCACAACAGCGGCGGCAAGGCCAGGAAGCAACGGAAGAAGACGGCCGTCGAGGGCCCGACATCAGCCAGCTTGATGAGGAGCGAACTGATCGAGATCGCGGCTGCGCCTCCGACGACGAGCAATCGAGGGTCGATGCGCCCCCGAGGAGTTCGGGTGGGTGTCGGTGTCTGCGCGGTCGCGGAGGTCAGAGTGGTCACTCGACAATGTTCCTGCCGCTAACTATTCAGCACAAGCAAATGTTCAGACCGTATATTCGGTAGCATTTCTACTGTGTTGAATCTTGAAAGACTCCGCGCCCTGCACGCCGTCGCCGAGAACGGATCAGTGGCGGCTGCCGCCCGCACCTTGCATGTCACACCGTCCGGGATTTCGCAGCAGTTGAACAAACTCGAGCGCGAGGTCGGTGTTCCGCTCCTCGAACCGCAGGGCCGCGGTGTGCGACTCACAGAAGCGGGCCGAATCCTCGCGCGCCGAACCGCAGAGGTTCTCTCGACGCTCGCCCAGGCCGAGGCGGAAATCGCGTCGCTGCAGAGCGAGGTGACGGGCCGCGTACGCATCGGGGCCCTGGTCTCCCCCAGCAGGACAGTGCTGCCGCGAGCCATCGCCGAGATCAGGCACGCGCACCCCCAGCTCGAAATCACCTTCAACGAAGGCGAATCCGAAGAACTCCTCCCCGCACTGATTCGCCGCGACCTCGACGTCGTGGTGGTCGACAGTTGGAGCACTCTGCCCGTCGAACTTCCCGACGGAGTCTCCTTCACGCCCGTGTACGACGACGTGGCGCTGCTCGCTCTCCCCGCGTCGCATCCGCTGGCGGAGAACAAGGTCGTCGCGCTCAGCGAGCTGTCCGAGCATGCCTGGGCGACCTGGACCCGGGGAACGGACTTTCACACCTTCACCGTCAGGACCCTGCGCGCGCAGGGGTTCGACCCACGAATCGAGTACGAGGTCGCCGAGTTTCCCACCCAGGTCGAATTCGTAGCTCAGGGCCTCGCCGTCGCTTTGATCCCGCGCCTGGCGAGAGTTGTACCACCGGAAGGTGTTCGAATGCTCGACACCCTTCCGCCGCTGGGCCGCGACATCTACCTCGCCTGGCGGACCGACAGCGAAAGACCTGCCGTCCTGGCGGCGATAGAAGCGCTACGCCGCCAGTTCGACTCCCTCGGTGACAAGAAGAATTAGAGCGGCATCAAGTTGTGCTTGCGCGGGTTCTTGAAGATCGTCTTGTCCTTGAGCAACTTCAGAGCCTTGCGGATTTCGAGACGCGTCTGCGAAGGCTCGATCACCGCGTCGATGTATCCGCGCTCAGCCGCGATGTACGGCGTCGCGACGAACTCGTTGTAGAAGTTGATCAACTGAGCACGCACCGCGGGTGCGTTCTCTCCCGCCTCGGCGAGCTGACGACGTCCCATGATGTTGACGGCACCCTCGGCACCCATCACGGCGATACGAGCGGTCGGCCACGCGAGGTTGATGTCGGCACCGAGCTGCTTGCAACCCATGACGGCATAACCGCCGCCGTACGCCTTACGAACCACCACAGTCACCTTCGGGACAGTGGCTTCGATGTACGCGAACAGGAAACGCCCGCCACGCTTGATGACACCGACCTTTTCCTGATCGACGCCGGGAAGAAAGCCTGGTGTGTCGACGACAAAAACGAGCGGGATGCTGAAAGCGTCGCACAGGCGCACAAAATGGGCAGCCTTGTCGGAGCTGTCCGCATCGAGGGCGCCACTGAGGTACGTGGGCTGGTTGGCCACGACGCCGACGGGCAGGCCGTCGACGCGGGAGAACCCGGTGATCACGTTGTGCGCGACCTGGGCTCCGATTTCATGGAAGGTTCCGTCGTCGAAGATCCGCAGAATGATGTCGTGCATGTCGTAGCCGGCATTGTCGGCATCCGGCATGAAGGCGTTGAGTTCGAGATCCGACTCGGTGATCTCGGGTTCGAGACCCGGGTTGATCAACGGCGCCTTCTCCGTGCACGAGGACGGCATGAAGCTCAGGTACTCACGCACCCAGTCGAATGCAGCCTTCTCGTCGGGAGCGACGTGATGGATGTTTCCGTACTCCGCCTGCTTGCGCGCTCCGCCCAGATCCTCGAGGCTGACCTCTTCGCCGGTGACCGACTTGATGACGTCGGGTCCGGTGACGAACATGTACGACTCTTCGGTCGCGACCACGACGTCGGTGTTGATCGGTGCGTACACGGCACCGCCGGCGCACTTACCGAGGATGACCGAGATCTGTGGGCAGACGCCGGACAAGGGCTCCTGACGTGAACCCATGTTGGCGTACCAAGCCAATGAGGAAACGGCATCCTGGATTCGAGCTCCACCGGAATCGTTGATACCGACGACCGGGCAGCCCACCTTCAGTGCAAAATCGTTGACGGCGGCGACCTTACGACCGAACATCTCTCCGGCGGCACCGCCGAACACAGTCTGATCGTGCGCGAACACGGCAACCGGACGCCCGTCGACAGTTCCGTGACCGGTCATGACGCCGTCGCTGTACGGGTTGTCCTCGCCCGCCATCTTCACCAGGGCGCCGACCTCGACGAAGCTACCGGGATCGAGCAACATGTCGATGCGCTGGCGCGGCGTACTGTGCCCTGCTGCATCGCGCTTCGCAATGGCCCGAGCCGAGCCCGGTTCCTTTGCCTTCTCCAACTTTTCGCGGAGTTCAGCGAGCTTCTCCGCGGTGGTTGTCGTCACTTCTGAACTCCGGTTTCCGCTGTTTTGGTCTGAGCTGTCTCGATCTGGGCCAGCTTGGTGGTGAGGTCTGCCGCAACCTTCGCGATGTACGGCTCGTCGACGATCTGCAGGTGGTCCCCGCCGATGTAGACGACCTCGAGGTTCTTCACGTAGTCACCCCAACCACCATCTGCCTTGCGGGTCTTGAATGCGGGCTCGAGCGTCATCAGCTCGTCGTGGTACTTGTCGGCCATGTAGAGCACGACGTCGCCGTCGTAGCTGCTGAACTCGGCCGTCTGGATGGCGCGGTTGTCCAACCACGACGTCCGCTGATGCTCGATGATGCCGCCGGGAATCTTGGCGCCGCTCATCTTGATCATGTCCATCAAGATCTGGATCTGATCCTCGTCCGCTTCGGTGGAGGCCAGAACGTCAAGCGGCAGCGGAACATCCAGGTTGTAGGTGCGCTTGGCGAACTTGCCGTAGCGCTCCCAACGCTTGCGTCGTTCCGCCTCGGTGTCCGGCACTACCTCGCCGGCCATGACGGTGTCGAGCAGTCCGACCACACGCACGTCAGCGCCCTGCTCACGCAGCAACTTCGCGACCGCATACGACATCACGCCGCCGAACGACCAGCCACACAGTACGTACGGCCCGTCGCCCTGGATCTCACGCAGCAGCGGAACGTAAGCAGCAGCACGGGTTTCGATCGAGCCCTCGACCCGCTCGAACCCGTACATCGGCGTGCCGGCGGGCAGGCGCTTGAGCAAAGGCTCGTACGTCACCGTCGAACCACCGGCAGCATGGAAGACGAATACCGGTACGGCAGTGGAACCTTCGGGACGGGCACGCAGAGTGCGTACGAGTCCGTCGATCTTGCCGTCGTCCTCGAGGTACTGGCGCACGACGTCCGCGAGCTCTTCGATGGTGGTGGAATCGAGAACGTCGTCGAGAGTGATCTCGCCGCCCGCACGCTCGGAAAGCCGAGCAGCAAGCTTCTCGGCGACCTCGTCACCGACGATCGGCAGATCGTTGAAAATACCCTTGGCGGACTTCCCGGTGACGACGGCCCACGTCGCAAACGTCAAGCGCTCGGCCGCATCTCGCGGCGGAACATCGGAGCCGGCATCGTCGGCAGTTCCGGCTCGAGAAGGATCGGAAGGCGCAGCAGCAACCGGAGCAGTCGCCGGCAGTTCCACCGACTCCTCAGCGGGAGCAGCGTCCTCGTCAGCCGCATCGGCTGCCAACTTCTCGGCAGCCTGCTTGTCGGCCATCGCCTGAACCTCTT
Organism: Rhodococcus sp. MurmanLake-1; assembly: GCF_056945715.1. Taxonomy (NCBI): domain Bacteria; kingdom Bacillati; phylum Actinomycetota; class Actinomycetes; order Mycobacteriales; family Nocardiaceae; genus Rhodococcus; species Rhodococcus sp. MurmanLake-1. The sequence goes on from NZ_JBWZNF010000008.1 coordinate 307,178, forward strand.
CGCGATTGTCGATCGCGTAGCGCAGGTACTTGTTGACCTCGTTGAGGCTCGCGTCCTTGACTGCCTGGAGCTGGAGCTGCGGAATGTCGAACTCGTACTCGACGCGGTTCTTGATACGCATCGCCATGAGCGAATCGAGACCCAGTTCGATGAGCGGAACCTCGGCCGGAAGATCTTCCGGCGAGTACCCCATCGACTCGGCCACAACGATCTTGAGGCGGTCGTCGAGGCTCTGCGAACCGTTCGGATCCCACTTGTCTCCGGCGTCTTCGACGACCTCGGCCAGGGTTTCCATCGGCGCACTGGTCTTGACCGGCGCGCTAATGACCAGCTCGGGCAGCGGCTCACCGGACGTGACGACGGCATCGAACAGCAAACGGAACGTAGCGCCCTCGCGTGCGTGCACCTGCACCGACGCTCCACCCGGATGCGGGTTGAGGGTTGTCGTCAGGGTCGCAGCGCCGGCCAGTTCACCGTGCGGAACGGCAGCGGTGAGAGCGACATCCGAGAGCACCTGTCCGGCAGCAGCGCTCACGAGCACAGCCAGATCGGTGACGGCGGATGCGTCGACCTCCCACACGTGGCGGCCGTCGGGCAGAGCGACGTGCGAGCCGGGTACGCGAGCCGAACCGCCGGCACTGACGCGAATGTCGAGCCAGTACGGCTTACGCAGGAATGCAGTACGCGGAACCGAGGCGAAATCGCCTGCAGGAAGCAAGGACTCGAGGTTCACGGCATGGCCGTGCACGTACAGCTGCGCGAGAGCGGCAAGCACACCCGCGGACTCGTCTTCCTTACGCTTGAGCGTCTGGATGAGTTCCATGTCGTGCAGGCCCGAATCGAACGCGGTAGCCGCCACCGACATCAGCGTCACCGGGTTGGGTGCAAGCTCGACAAAAGTGGTGTGGCCGTGGGCAACTGCACCGCGTACCGCATTGGTGAAGTACACGCTGTGGCGAAGGCCCTTGACCCAGTACGCCTCTTGATGGATCGGCTCGTGACCGGGACGGTAGAAGGTGTCCTTGTCGACGGACGAGTAGACGCCGAGCTTCAACGTGGTCGGCTCGATACCGGCCAACTCCGCGGCAAGCTCGCCGAGCAGCGGATCCACCTGTGAAGTATGGCTGGCACCCTTGGTCTGCAGGACACGCGCCATCTTGCCGTCGGCCTCGGCGGCCGCGACGATCGCCTCGATGTCCGGCTGCGGTCCACCGATCACCGTGTGCGTCGGAGCTGCGTAAACGCAGACCTCGAGCTTGGGATACGTGGGCAGCAGCGCCTCGATCTCGGATGCGCTGTACTCGAGCAGTGCCATCAGACGGATGTCGTCGCCGACGAGTGCGCCCTCGGCCTCACCCATCAGCCGTGAACGTGAACAGATCACGCGCACAGCGTCTTCTAAGTTCAGACCACCGGACACGTATGCGGCAGCGGCCTCACCCATCGAGTGCGGAACCACGGCTTCGGCTTCAGCGCCGTGGTGACGCAGCAATGCGGCCAGACCGACCTGGATGGTGAAGATTCCCACCTGTGCGGTCTCGACGTTGTACTCGATCGCATCGTCGAGGAACATCTCGACCATCGAGTAGCCGGCCTCGTCCTGGATCAGCGCATCGACCTCGTCGACGGCTGCCTTGAAAGCCGCGTTCTCCGTGTAGAGCTGCTTGGCCATCTTGCGGTGCTGCGAGCCGAAGCCCGAGAACACCCACACCGCGCCCTTGGGCGACGGCGAGTCGGCCGAGAAGACTCCTTGAGCCGGCTTGCCTGCGGCGACGGCGCGCAGCGAGCTGATGGCCTCGGACCGCGTCTTCGCCAGAACAGCGGCGCGCGAGCGTCCGTGGTTGCGACGCGCGAGTGTGCGGGCGACGTCGGCGAGGGGCGTCTTGCTTCCCTCTTCGGTTTCGAGCCAGTCGGCCAGATCTGCAGCTGCGCGGCGACGACGCGAAGGCAGCGCACCGGACACAGCCAGCACAACGGTGCTCTCGTCCTCTGCTGCCGGTTCGTCAGCTACCGGGGCATCCACGACTGGTTCATCGACTGCCACGTCGGCAGGCACGTATTCCTTGACCACGACGTGCGCGTTGGTTCCGCCGAAACCGAAACCGGAAACGCCGGCGACGGCCTTGCCGGTGTAGCGCGGCCAGTCGGTGGCCTCGGGCGTCACCTGCAGGTGCGCCTTCTCGAAGTCGATGTGCGGGTTCGGGCCCAGGTAGTTGATCGTCGCGGGAATCTTGTTTTCCTGCATCGCCAGAACGACCTTGATCAGGCCGGCGGCGCCCGCAGCTGCTTCCAGGTGCCCGAAGTTGGTCTTCGCACTACCGAGCAGAGCTGGCTTGTCGTCGTCACGGCCACGACCGACGACACGACTGAGCGCGTCGGCCTCGATGGGATCACCGAGATCGGTGCCCGTTCCGTGCGCCTCGATGTAGTCGACTGTGGTCGGCACGATGCCGGCGTCGCGGTACGCGAAACGCAACACGTCGGCCTGGGCGTCCGGGTTGGGCGCGAGCAATCCGTTGGAACGGCCGTCCTGGTTGACCGCGGATCCGGCGATCACCGCGAGGATGGAATCGCCGTCACGCTCGGCGTCTTCGAGACGCTTGAGCACGACGAGTCCGCCGCCCTCACTACGAACGATTCCCTGAGCGTGTGCGGAAAATGCACGCAGTTTGCCGTCGGGAGCGAGCATCCCGGTCTGGTCGAAACCGAGGGTTCCGGGAGGGGCCAGCAGCATGTTGACGCCACCGGCCAGCGCGATGTTGGAATCACCACTGCGCAGCGAACGCACAGCCTCGTGAACGGCAACCAGCGAAGACGAGCACGCGGTGTCCAGAGCGATGGACGGTCCACGGAAGTCGAAGAAGTACGAAACCCGGTTCGCGACGATGGCCGTCGACGTTCCGGTCAGTGCGTACGGGTGCGCCGTCGTCGGATCACTGACCGCGAGCAACTGGTAATCGTTGGCGGAACTGCCGATGAAAACACCGACCTGCTTGCCCTTGAGCCCGCTGGCCGGAATGCGCGCGTGCTCGAGCGCTTCCCACGCGAGTTCGAGTGCGAGGCGCTGCTGCGGATCGACGTTGACGACCTCGAGCGGAGACATCGCGAAGAACTCGGCGTCGAAGCCCTTGACGTCGTCGAGGTACCCGCCCTTGGTGTTGGCGTTCTCGACCGCGGCCTTGATGGCGGGATCCGACATGAACTCGGCCCAGCGGTCCTCGGGGAGGTCGCTGATGCCGTCGCGTCCGGCCGCCAGCATTTCCCACATGTCCGAAGGCGTGTGCCCGGCACCGGGGAATCGTGTGGACAGTCCGACGATGGCGATGTCGTGGGCGTCCGTCGTGGCGCCTGAGACGTAGTACGACGCGTCGACGGTCTCCTCCGGCGCCTCGGGCTCACCTTCGATGATCCGAGTAGCCAGCGAGGCGATGGTGGGGTGTTGGTAGACGATCGTGGCGGTCAGCGTGACACCGAGCAGATCCTCGATGTCTCCGCTCAGAGCAACTGCGTCCCGCGAGGCGAGTCCGAACTCGTCCAGCGGCCGGTCGTCCACAATCGTCGACACCGGCTGACCGGTCGCGTCGGCGATCCAGTTGCGAAGCCACTCACGCAACTGCGCGACACTCATCTCGCTCACAACGTCTTTGCTCTGCACACCATCTTGTTCAACCATCAACTCACCAAGCCACCGATCATGAAGGGACTGCTCCTCAAACGCTATCGGGGAATGCGGTCTGCTGATAGCCGCCTCGCAACGTTCCCTCGATATAACTCGCCTTACACGCGCGGCGAGCGATCTTGCCGCTGGACGTACGCGGAATCGAACCCGCGGGGACGAGCAGGATGTCTCGGGCCGTAACACCGTGACGGGAAGAAATCGCCGCACGCACAGTGTCCGCGATCGGCTGCGGATCGGCCTTGCCTGCGCCGGGAGCACGCTCGGCCACGATGACCAACTGCTCCGAGGAATCGTCGTCGTCGAACTTCAGACCCGAGTGCGTGTTGGAGAACACGACAGAAGGCAGCTGGTTGGCCGGGACGGCAAACGCAGCGATGAAGCCGGGGCGCAGGGCGGGGCTGGCTTCCTGAGCCGAAGCCTCGAGGTCCTGCGGGTAATGATTGCGACCGTCGACGATCACGAGGTCCTTGACGCGGCCGGTGATGTACAGCTCGCCGTCGACGTAGACGCCGAAGTCGCCGGTACGCATCCAGTTGGCATCCGCCGGCGTGCCCTCGGTGTGGCTGTCTTCGCTCAACCGATTGTCCAGCTTGTTGTGGAAGGTCTCCGCCGTCTCGTCGGGGCGACCCCAGTAGCCGATGCCGATGTTCTCGCCGTGCAACCAGATCTCGCCGACGTGATTGTCGGGGACCTCGGTCAGAGTTTCGGGATCGACGATCGCCGCCCACTGACTGCGCGAGACGTACCCGCAGGAGACCTGTGCGATGGCGTTCTCGGAGTACTGGTCGACGATGACCATGCGGCCCTTGTTGAGTTCCGTGCGGTCGACGTAGATGACCTTGGCCTCGTCGGAATGCTTGGTCGAGGAGACGAAGAGCGTCGCCTCGGCCATGCCGTACGACGGCTTGATCGCAGTCTTGGGCAGACCGTACTGAGCAAAAGCGTCGTTGAACTTGCGCATCGACGACGTCGTGACCGGCTCACTGCCGTTGATCAGGCCGATGACGTTGCTCAGGTCCAGGGTCTCGCCGTCCTTCGGCAGGCCGCGCGCGGCAGCGTGCTCGAAAGCGAAGTTGGGAGCGGCGGCGAAGGTGCCTGCGCCGTCGGAAACCGCAGCCAGTTCCTTGATCCACCGGTACGGCCGCTGCACGAAAGCGCGCGGGCTCATGATGGTGATGTACTTGCCGCCCAGAGCAGGCAGGATGACCGTCAGCAGGCCCATGTCGTGGAACAGCGGCAGCCACGTGACGCCGCGTGAGTCCTCGTTGAGTTCGATGGAGTCGACCATCTGGAGCGCGTTCGTTCCGACAGCGCGGTGGGTGATCTCCACGCCGGCGGGAACTCGGGTCGAACCGGAGGTGTACTGCAGGTACGCGATGTCGTCGAGTTCGATGTCGGGACGAACCCACGTTTCACCGACGGTGTCGGGAATCGCGTCGACGGCGATGATGCGCGGACGCTCGGCAGCGGGAAGCGAGCGGAACAACTGACGAACACCGGCTGCCGACGAAGCGGCAGTCAGAATCGCAGTCGGCTTGCAGTCACCGAGAACAGCGTGAAGACGGTCGGTATGACCAGGCTCGTCCGGATCGAAGAGCGGCACCGCGATGGAACCTGCCTGAATGGCGGCAAAGAACGAAATGACGTAGTCGAGCCCCTGCGGAGCAAGAATCGCGACACGGTCGCCACGCTTGGTGACCTGCTGCAGACGGGCCGCAACAGCGCGCAGACGCACACCGAACTGCTCCCAGGTCAGCTCCAGGGCTTCACCGTCACGTTCGCGTGAGTAATCGATGTACCGATACGCGAGCTCGTCCGCGTTGACACGCGAGTGTTGCTCGACGTAGTCGACCAGCGTGAAGCCTGGTTGCAGGCGGATCTGGCCCTTCTCGTCGAGAAAGCCATCGAACAGCGCGTTCATTCCATCTCCTCCGAAGCGATCACACAAGCACTGTCTTTCATGCCTGCGCCCCAGACTTCCTTCGCTCTCTCGGGTCCATCTTCGATCAATCGAATCGCACTTTGTGCGCAACTCACCTGAATCACTTCATCGATCCCAAACCATCGATATGTTACAGATTCGCATCGTCCGTATTCTCCGGCCTACTCGCCCGCCAGTAACGGGATGATCGGGGCGAACGCTTCCATCTGCGTCGGGAAGACCCCGACGTACGACATCGACGTCTTCTCGCGGACCAGTCGAATCTGGTCTGCGATTTCCTCGAAAGTGCCCACAGCCAGGTATGGAGAGTTCAGCAACTCCTCCACGCTCAGCTTACGATCCACTTCGATGTTCGGCGGAAAACCTTGGTCCAGAGCGGCGATTGCCATCTCGGCAGCCTGCTCTCGATCGTCGGTGATCATGATCATGGTGATGGTCCAGTTGAGTTCGATCTCATCGAAACGCTCGCCGGCAGCTTCGCGGATCCGCTCGACACGTTCGATGGTCTTTTCCATCGTGATTCCGGAGAGCAGAAGCCGCCCGTCACGGTTGGTCGGGGTGGCGACCGAGATGATGTCCGCGTACTTCGCGGCGAGAGCGAGCATCTTCGGTCCACCGCCTCCGACGATGATCGGCGGCCGCGGGCCCTGCCGCGGTCGCGGGCTGCCCTTGAGGCCACGCACCTGATAGTGCTTGCCTTCGAAAGTGCATTCCTGCCCGCGCAGCAGTGTGTCGAGAATCTGCAGAGACTCCTCGAGTTTCTCGATGCGAACGCCGGGGCTTTCGTATGCGATGCCGCCCTTGTCGAACTCTTCCTTCATCCAGCCTGCGCCGATACCGAGTTCGAGTCGGCCACCGGACAGCACGTCGATAGTCGCCGCGTCCTTCGCGAGCACAGCAGGATGGCGGAAGCCGTTGGCCAACACGGCAGTGCCCAGACGGATCTTGTCCGTGGCCACTGCGAGTGCTCCCAGAGCGGCGATCGGTCCGACCTGATTACCCAGGTGGTCCGGAATCATGAACGAGTCGTAGCCGAGTTCCTCGGCCTTCTGCGCAAGCTTGATGAAACGTCGCGCACCACCCTCTTCGGCGTTGCCCTCGCCACCGGCCGCAAACCGGAATTTGCGTAGGGCATCGCTGCCGTGGGTGGAACTCATATAGCGATTCTCCTGTGATGGACACGTACGTCGTACTCGGACTTCGAAACCGGACAAATCGAACCTACTCGCCAGTCACTTACGTGACAGCACTGTAGAGGACGCCCCCGGACCGTGCAGCACTCTACCGGGACCAAACGAGCAGATTACCCGCGAGCGAACTCCCGAGACGCCCGATTGTGACGAATCAACAGTGCGGCGGTGACTCAACTGTGGGGCGGTGTCGGTGCGGCGTCGATCTTCTCCGCAGCCCACTGTGCCATCCATTGGGTGGCCGTCGTGCCGTTCGGATCGACTTGGAAGGAGTTGTACATCGCGTGCACAGGGTTGTTGTAGTACTCGAGAAGCCGCGGCGCCGAACTCAACCAGTTGGTCGGATTGAGAGCGGCGGCCGGAGCGTCGCAGATACCGTCGCTCGGCGCGCAGATCTGATAAGTCCGGTCGTTGAGGTCGCCGAATCCGCCTGGCCTCGGGCCGGTCATCGTGAGACCGGGAAGCTTCAGCCCGTTCAGCGACAGCTCGGCGCCGACACCGGCAACGCTCGGGCCAACCGTGTTCCCGAACGCCGGATCGCGCCGACCGTCGGCAATCAAGCCCACGCCCAGAACCAGATCGGCAGGCACCGCGCCGGTACCGTCGCCGATACTCGCGGCGACGTCACCCGCGATCACCGCGCCCTGGGAAAATCCGGTCAGGACGTAGCTCGTGAGCGGGCACTCGGCGTGCCGCTTCATCAGAAAGTCGTTAGTGGCAGCAGTTCCCGCAGCCCGGCTGTTGTTGTAGGACTGCTGTCCGTCCGGCGGGATCGCAACCGGATTCGAAAACTGTGCGACGTAAGGAACGGTGTAGACGTCGGCCCTCGAACTATCGAACTTCTCCTGAAGAGGACGGGTCACGTTCAGCATCAACGACGCCGGATTGGCCGTCGGGTTGTACGGGTCGTCGGTAGCACTCGACTCCCACGTACCCGGTATGGCTACTACCTGGACATCGGGGCAACTGGCCGGCTGAGACACCGGCGGCTCCGGACTCGGCGGGATCGGAGTCGGCGAAGGCACCCGCCCGGCCAGGATGTACCAACCGCCGATCACGACCGCTGCGACCACAAGAATGATCAGCAGCGGGATCAGGCACCCACGACGCTTTCCAGACCTCGCCATGACCCGCGCCTACTTGCAGTAGGTGGTGTTGGCGACGTCGATATAGATCTGAGCGTTCGCACCTGCCTGCTCGGGAGTGATCTGCTTGCCTTCCGCCGACGCTTCCTGGCCGACGAAGGCAGTCACGAAGGTCAGGACCTCGTCGTCGGTCTGAGGACCGGCAGCGCAGATGTAATTGGCCGTGTTGACGGCGATGCTTCCGTCACCGGCTGGGGTGATGCCCTTCGCCTTCAGTCCGTCGAGGAACTTCTGTGCCTCTGGACTGACCTCGACGACTGTGGGGCCCGGGAAGCCTTCGATACTCTGCGGCTGCTCCGGCGGCGCGGTGGCTGCTGCTCCTGGACTGGTGGGCGCAGCCGACGCCGTCGTGGTCGCAGAGGCGGACGCAGACGCCGAACCGCTCGAGGACGAAGCCGCAGCGGACGTCGTGGTGACCGGATTGGAGGTTGCAGTGGAGTCGTCACTACCGCACGCGACAAGCGCGCCACCCGCGGCGAGCGCCAAGGCGCCGACCGCGATCGCGCGTGCACAAGTGTTTCGGTTACCCGAGAAAAGCGACATCAATGTCCGTCCTTGCCTTCAGTCGAAAGTCCATCAACAGGTTACGCAACGCACGCGGGCGGGCACCGATCCGTGATCGGGCCCGCCCGTCGTGCACCACTGTGAGTTAGTGAACTTCTGTCTTGTCACCGATCACCGTGATGTAGCCGAACTGGAAGTTCTGCTGGACACCACCGGGAATGTCGAATTTGTCACTGATCGGGAATCCGAGGCGGCCGCCTTCGTATCCGACGCTCTTCCAGCCGTCGAAGAGCGGGCCGTTCTCGACGGACCATGCACCGGTGCCGGGGCTCCAGTAGATGTTGCCGCCCTCGAACTCGGTGAAGCGTCCGTTGTCCTTGATCGGAACCTCGTTCGACTTCGGGAATCCGAGCCAGCCGTTTTCCCAACCGAGTTCGCCGTACTTGCCCATGATCATTCCGAGAACCGCGTGAGTTCCGTTGGCGCTGCTGTACATCGCGCCGATCTCGAATCCCTGAACCTTGCCCGGCTTGCCGGGCGTCGCGATCTCGTCGGCGGTCGGGTAGCCGAGCGGGCCACCTTCCCATCCCTGTGCGGACCACTCGGCGAGGATGTCACCGCTGACGGGGTGAGCGCCGGTCTGCGGGGTCCAGTAGATGGAGCCGTTCTGGAAGTGGTTGAAGCGTCCGCGTCCGTCGGGGGTACCGAGTTCCGGAGTACGCGGGAAGCCGAGCGGGCCGGCTGCTGCTCCGGTGTTCATGTACGCGCCGGCGATACGACCGGCGACGGGCTGGGCGCCCGTTCCACTGGTGAAGTAGATGCGACCGTTGCGGAAGTCCTGTGCCAGGCCACCCGCGACGCTGTACTCGGGCGTGATGCAGTCGCCGATCCAACCGTTGACTGCAGCCGTCGCACCGATCTCACCCGACGTGCCGCAAGCCGGCTTCTCGACCTCGACGCCGATGGCGTTGGCCAACTGCGGCCACAGCTGATGAAGCTCGAACTGCCAGTACGGCCACGAGTGGGTTCCTGACGGGCGGTAATTGACCTGCGCGGGGATGCCGAGCTGGTTGAGCTTGGTCGCGAAGGTCTGCGAGGTCAGGCGAGCGAGGATCTCGAGGCCCATACCTGCGTAGTTGGTGCTGACGCCGGGAATTCCCGACGGCTGGTCGTACGGGCCGGTCGTACCGCTACCACTCGAGACGTACAGGCTGACGCCCTTGAGCTTCTCGGCGAGCGCATACGGATCGTGTGCAGCCCACTGCGCGTTGGACGGCGGTCCCCACATCGCGGCGGAGTTGTATCCACCGGCGTCGGTCATCGCGAACTGGATTGCCTGAGGCATGCCGAGCGAAGTGGTGGTGAGGATGCCGGACAGCGAAGCCGCGAACTTGAAGAAGCCGGGGTTACGCGCCGTGAGGAACATCGCGGACGTTCCGCCCATCGACAGTCCGACGACACCGCGCGTCTGCGTGGTCCGCCAGTCCTTTTCGAGGATCGGGGGCAGTTCCTTGGTCAGGAACGTCTCCCACTGGTAGTTCTTGCCGTTGTCGGGCTCGAGCCAGTCGGAGTAGAAGCTGGACTGACCGCCGACGGGAAGAATGACGTTGACGTTCTTGTCCGCGTAGAAGGACTCGGCGTCGGTTTCGTAGGTCCAGGCGTTCTCGTTGTCGGTCGCGCGAAGACCGTCGAGCATCCAGACCGAGGGGAAGCTGGCCGACGGATTGACGTTCCAATCGCGAGCCAAGAGGATCTGCACCTGAATCGGGGTGCCCATCGCGGGAGAGTTCACCCACAGCGCGACGCGACGCTCACTGAGCCAGTCGACCTTCGTGACCGCTGCGCCGGTGGGGTTCTGGGTCACGGCCGGTGCGGCCTGAGCAGGTGCCGGCGCGGCTGCCGCGGTTCCGGCCGTCGTCAAGCCCGCGGCGATCGGCAGTACCAGCATCGCTGCCAGTGCGCCGACGACCTTTGTCCGGAAGGTTGCCCGGGACCGGCGACGGTCCTCCGTGGCAAGGCCTACTCGCATGAGCTCACTCTCTTTCCTTACGTTCGGTCCGCGCGTCGATCGTGTAGCCGCCTGAGCAGCCAGACCCCCGTTGAAACTATTTCTACACGCAAACGATCCCCGCTTGGGGTAGCCGCGCTGTTACTGGTGGTGCAATTGTTACTGACCTCAGGCGATCGTGCAGCGCCTGAATACACAAGTGCCGTCCCGGTTTCCCTTGGAGGGAGTCCGGAACGGCACTGGTGAAGTGACTAGGTCACGGGATGGCGCACGATCACCAAGCGTTCATGGTGTCGAGGATCTGGCCGCGAGCCTTCCACAGCTCTGCCGACCAGTACGGCCACGAGTGCGTGCCGTTGGACGGGAAGCTGTAGGTGGCCGGGATACCCAGCGAGTTCATGCGGATCTGGAATGCACGGGTGTTGACCAGGGCGAGTGCTTCGAGGCCCATGCCGTTAGCCGTGTTGTAGTAATCGATCGGTGCGCGCGGGTGGTCGTATTCACCGGGCAGGCCGCTTGCCGACGAGATGTACATCGACAGGCCCTGCAGACGCGGTGCGAAGACGAACGGGTCGTTGCGCAGCCAGGACGGGCTCCACGGCGGTCCCCACATGGAGTCGACGTTGAAGCGACCGGCATCGAGCATTGCGACGCGGATTGCCTCGCGCATGCCGGGAGCCGAGATGTTCAGGTAGCCCGAGAGCGAGCCGGCGAACTTGAACTGGTCGCGGTGGTAAGCAGCCAGCGTCAGAGCAGCGCTGCCACCCATCGAGAGACCGAGAACCGCGTTGTTGTTCGGCGAGACGCCGTAGTTCGCGAGGAAGTTGGGGAGTTCCTGCGTGAGGAACGTTTCCCACTTGTACGTGATCTGCTGACCGTTGAAGTTCGACGGTGCATACCAGTCGCTGTAGAAGCTGGACTCGCCGCCGACGGGCATCACGAGGGTGATGTTGTCGTTGCGGTACTGGTCCATCGCGTTGGTCTCGAAGCTCCACGCGTTGGCGTCGTTGCGCGCACGCAGGCCGTCGAGGAGGTAGAGGGCAGCGTTTCCGCCGCGTGCGGCCCACTGGACCTGGACCTTGATGTTGCCCATCGAGGAGGGCACCCACAGCTCGTCGTATCCGCCGGAGGGGGCGGTGTGGCTGGGAGCAGTGTGCGCGGGCGCAGCAGAGGCGACAGCACTACCGGCAACTCCTGCAGCAAGGGGTAGCACAAGTGCTGCGGCACCGATGGCCAACGCTCGGTGCTTGAGGCGCTGGGTCAGCCTCTTTCTGGCAAAACGCATGGATACTGCTCTCTCTCTTCGTCTGCGGCACTCACTCGGTGGAGTGGCTCCGGCGGATTCCGTCGGGGAACAGGCTTTTCTGCCAGCCCGAACAAGTTCGGGTCGGCAGCGGACCTCTTCCAAGTCACACTGCGCTCGCTGGACTTTATGTCACAGGTTCAGCTGTGACAAATAGACAGACCGTTACGTCTCAGTCCGCGGGCGACGCCGTCATCACCCGCAGGGAGTGATTCAGGTTAGGTGAATCGTCTTCGAGTACATCGTGGCCAATCGATTCGGTGTTACTGAATCGAAATATTCAAACCTTCAACCGTCGGTGATGCTGATCACATCACTTCGGCGGCTCCGGCGGAACGAGCCCGCAGCGTTCCAATTCGTAGGCCGGAACCCGGTCGAATCGGTACTTCGCGAAGTCGAAAGCCTGCTGGAAGTTCTGTTTGAATCTGGCCCAGGTCAGCTCGGAGCGGTACGACGTGAGCAGCTCCTGCGTTTCCGGGCACGTGATGGCCAGCTTCGCGTCGGCAACCCAGTCCTCGTCGAGGAAGAACGGCAGCCACGGGCGAACGTCGATCATTCCGGTATCCGCGACCACCCAGTCCGGATATAGATTCTTGTCGTGCCCGATCCGGCCGTCTTCGAGGCGCTCGGTGTGTGCTGCCAGGGGGTACGCCAGCCCCATCTGATCGAGCACCCGAACGTCGAGGCCCACGTTCATGCTCGTCATTCCGAGGTTGAGGAAGAAGACGACGTGCTCGGCAGGCTCCTCGAGCGGCCCTGGCGGTGGGACGACAAACCAGGAGTCGTAACTCGCCGACGGCAACAGCAGCCCACCCTCCGGAGTCCGCGCGATGGTCTCCACCATGGCACGCATTCGCGGATAGTCGAGGTAGTCCTCGGCAAGAATCGGGTGCTTGTGACCGGTGTTGAGTGCATAGAACGCACGCTCGTCGACGATTCCCGAGCGACCCACCACGGAGCCTTCCGGCATGCCCGTCGTGTTGGCGGCGAAGAAGGCCCAGATGATCGTGCCGATCCACAGCACCGCCGAGACTCCGAAGATCGCGGTGTCGCGGTTACTGCCGAACGCTGCCCGCGCCGGAACCCGCAGCGGAATGACGGCGACCGGGATGAGCAGGCAGAACAACACCGGCAACAGGACGCGGCCGTGCATGAAGTCGCCGCCGACGCGCAGAGAGTAGATCCCGAGAATCAGCCCACTGCCGAGAATGAAGGTGACAATCGCCCGCGGCGTGCGCAGAAACTGCTGAAAGCGCTCCCACAGCGGGCGTACAGGTTGATCGGTGGCGGTGGCAGGTGCGTCCGCTCGGCTTCGCCACACGAGCAGCAGCGCGCCGATGAGCAGGAAAAGCAGCGGCAGCCAGAGCAGGTACGGCCCGACGAGGTTCCACAGGTACGCAAAACCCTGCGCCCACTTCGCGCCACCGGCGTCCTTCGACACCGCGGTGTTCGGGTACGGCAGGGCGTAATAGCCCATTCGCCAGATCTGATAGCCCACCGGCACAAGTCCGGCGACGACCACGATCAGTGCACGAATCTTCCAGGTCAGGCCTGCGGAGAGAACGATCATCATCAACGCGGCAGCACCGGGAATTGCCATCTCGGGTCGAACCAATGGTCCGAGGCCTGCCACGAACGAGAGAGTCAGGATCGACGCCGTGGACGGCGTCGACGCCTGCGCCCACCGAACGAGCAGTAGCCACAGGAGCGCGATCCAGAAGATCACCAAGCAAGTCTCGAGCCCGGAAGTGGCGAAATCTCGCGCAGGCGGAACCGCGATGTAGACGAGAACACCTGCCGGTACCAGCAGGATCGTTCCGCCCGCCGACGGCCGAACGCCGCGGTACAGACGACCGGTGCCGAGCATCGCCAGCACGACGGCAGCAGTCGAGAGTACGAGCGCGATCGTCAGAACGACGTATTCGAGGCGGATCTGCGTGAGCCAGCTGAACGCGTAGACGATGTACGTCCACGCGGTACTCGTGTTCGCCTCGACACGCTCCCCCGCATTGAAGACCGGGCCGTTCCCCGCGAGCAGGTTGCGGACGGTTCGCAAGACGATGAGTCCGTCGTCGGCGATCCAGCGACGCTCCCACGCCCCCCAGAACATGAGGGCAGCAGCAAGCACCACCCCGCCGAGAAAAACTCCTCGACTGAGGGTGGTGCGATTCGCCGCAGTGTCGACGTGCGGGTCGGCCTCGGTGCGTGGCTCAGACGAGGTAGACAGCGACACCCACTACTCCGATCCACGCAATCGCGAGGAGTTGCAGCACCCGGTCACCGAGCGCGATCTCCTCAGGCTCTCCGGCTTCGCCGCCGTCGACGTCCACCGCGTATCGCAGCACCGCGATGGTGAAAGGCACCATCGAGATGGCATACCAGTTGGTGCCCTTGATGGCGTCCTGTTGGAACGCCCACAGTCCGTAGCAGAGGACCAGCGTCGTCGCTGCCATCGTCCACACGAAACGCAGGTACGTCATCGTGTAGCTCTCGAGGGACTTACGGATCTTCGCGCCGGTCTTCTCGGCCAACTGCAGTTCGGCGTAGCGCTTGCCTGCCGCCATGAAGAGTGAGCCGAACGCCATCATCAGCAGGAACCACTGCGAGAGATCGATCTCGGCGGCAACGCCACCGGCGATCGCTCGAAGCAGGAAGCCGGACGAGACGATGCAGATGTCGATGACGGCCTGATGCTTGAGACCGAAGCAGTAGGCGAGCTGGATGACGATGTACACGCCCATGACCACGGCGAGTTGCCAGTTGGCCAGGAAGGACAGCCCGATCGCACCGGCAAGCAGCACGACTGCCATGCCGTAGGCGATGTTGACGGGTAGAACTCCGGCCGCGATGGGACGGAATCGCTTCGTGGGGTGAGCACGGTCGGCTTCGACATCCATCGCGTCGTTGACGAGATAAATGCCTGATGCCGCCATGCAGAACACGACGAACGCCAGCGCGACGGGTAGGAGCACGTCGGCTTCGGTGGCGGTTCCGGCCGCGATGGGCGCTGCCAGCACAAGGACGTTCTTGACCCACTGACGTGGGCGAAGCGCCTTGACGATGCCGGCGGGCAGGGACTTCGGGGGTCCGCTGACCGTAGCCGGTTCCTCGCTCATTTATCTCCACATTTCTGTTCGGCTCTGGCTTCTTCGACCCGGCGAACTACCGCCGCGGATGCGGCTCCCAGTGCCGCTCCGGCGAGTACGTCGGTCGGGTAGTGAACTCCCAGGACCAGACGCGAGAGCATCATCGGGGGCACCAGCAACGCCGGTAAGGGTAGCCCGGTGAGTCGACCGATCAGCACAGCCGCCGCCGTCGTCGACGTCGCGTGTGACGACGGGAAGCTGAGCTTGCTCGGTGTCGAGACGTTGACCTGCACCGAAGGGTCGGAAGGTCGCTTGCGCCTGACGACTCGTTTGATCACCACGGAGGCGGCGTGTGCACCGAATGCTCCGACGGCTGCTCCGGCCCATTCACGTCGACGCGGCTTGTCCACGGTAGCTCCGACGGCAGCGATCGCTATCCACCCGAGGGAGTGCTCACCGAAGTGAGACATACCGCGGGCGACCTTGACGGCTCCCGGCAGCTGCCCGACGGTCGATTGAATACCAGCCAGAATCTGTACTTCAGGAGATGCCGAAGACACGTTCCCACCTTTCCGTGCTGGTCAGTGAAGGAACGGCGTCCTGGTACTGCTTCTTGAGCTCGGGGAAACGCGCGGCGAGTTCGCGGCGCAACCGTGTGGCTTCCTTGAGCAGTTCGAGTGCAAGCTTGGGGTTTCGCTTGCGGTAGACGACGCCGCGACCGTCAGCGGTGGTGACCGTGACGCCGTCGACCTGTGAGAGCAGGAACCAACGGGCGTCGATGGTCGGCACGTTGAGCTGAGGGCGCTCGAGGTGTTCCGGCTTGGCCGGCTTCACGTTGTGCACCCCGGCCTTGAGGACCCGGGTGATCTTCGCGACGGTCGACAACGGCAGGCTCACGTCCCCGACATCTGCACCCGAGGGCAGCGGAAGCGCAGTCGACGAAGGCAGTACGACGGCGTCGGAGAATTCCTTGCGCTGGGCGTGGACCTCACCGAGTGCCGTCGGCAGCATGTTCGCGACGTGCTCGGGTCCGGCGAGGAAGTCTGCGATTGCCTTGTTCTGGATCGCGACGGTGGAGTACTCGAGGCACAGCAGGTGCTTGAGCGTTGCCTTCACCGTGTTGACCACGAGGCCACGGCCGTTGCCCGGCATGTGGAGCGCTGCCACCACCAAGCGGTTACGGAGGTGGAAGTACGCCTGCCAGTCGATGGCGTCGTCCTTGTCGCTCCACGCCATGTGCCAGATCGCGGCACCCGGAAGTGTGACGGTCGGGTATCCGGCTTTCTTTGCGCGCAAACCGTATTCGCAGTCGTCCCACTTGATGAAGAGCGGTAGCGGCTGCTTGATTTCTTCGGCGACCTGGCGCGGGATCATGCACATCCACCAGCCGTTGAAGTCGACGTCGATGCGGCGGTGCAGGAGTTTCGATTCGCGCAGCGGCTTCTTCGAGAAGTCGTGGTCGTATTCGACGTTCGGTGCCGCGGTCCACATGAAGATGCCGCGGTTGACCACTTCACCCATCACGTGGAGGTGGCTTCGTTCCTGCAGGTTGAGCATCTGCCCACCCACCAGCATCGGCGACTTCGCGAAACGTGAGAACGAAAGCGCACGCAGAATCGAGTCGGGTTCGATCTCGATGTCGTCGTCCATGAACAGAATGTGCTGACACTGCGTGGTCTTGAGTGCCTCGTACATGATTCGGCTGTATCCGCCCGAACCACCGAGGTTGCCCTGATCGTGAATGGCGAGCCGATCACCGAGCGCTGCAGCAGCTTCGGCAAATCCGGGTTCGTCGCGCACCTTGCGCGTGCCCTGATCCGGCATGATGACGGCCTTGATCACGTCCGACACCAGGGGATCGGAAGCAAGTGCAGCGAGAGCCTTGACCGCGTCGGTCGGACGGTTGAACGTCGGAATACCAACGGCGACAGTCGCTTCGCCGGGAGCCTCGACGGGCGCGTACCAGCCGCCACTCTCGACGACGACGGCCGTATCAGTGGTGATGTCGAACCAGATCCAGCCACCGTCCTCGAACGGCGCCAGTTCCACCTCGAACTCGACCGCGGCATCGCCGTCGGCAAATTCCTTACCTTCCACGTGAATTCGCGAGGAATCGGCCTTGGAACGATAGATGTCGACGCGGCCGTGTCCGGACAGTTCGAGTCGAAGGACCACCGATTTCAGGATGGACCAGCGCCGCCAGTAGCTGGCGGGGAACGCGTTGAAGTAGGTCGCGAACGAGACCTCGGTCTCGGCGCCGAGCGCGACGGACGTCCGCGAGGTCGAGTGCGCCCGTCGACTGTTGGACCAGGACTCTTCCAAGTACAACGTGCGGACGTCGAGCGGCTCACCGGCACGGGGCAGGATGATCCGCTGGAGCAGGGACTTGCCGAGGTAGGTCACCTCGTCGCCGCTGACGGCGTCTTCGCCTTCGAGTAGATGACGTGCGTTCATTCGCTCTCCCCTGCCAATTCCGCACCCGTTTCGAGATGCGGGCGCAGGGTGTTCTCGAACATCGTCAGTGCGCTGGCGATCGCCATGTGCATGTCCAGGTACTGGTAGGTGCCGAGACGCCCGCCGAAGAGGACCTTGTTCTCCGCGGTCTCCTTCTTGGCGCGTGAGCGGTACGCACTGAGCTTCTCGCGATCCTCGGGCGTGTTGATCGGGTAGTACGGCTCGTCCTTCGCCTCCGCGGCACGTGAGAACTCACGCATGATGACGGTCTTGTCGGTCGGGTACTCGCGCTCGGGGTGGAAGTGCCGGAACTCGTGGATACGGGTGAACGGCACGTCCGCGTCGTTGTAGTTCATGACCGGGGTGCCCTGGAAGTCTCCGGTGGGCAGAACCTCGGTCTCGAAGTCGAGGGTGCGCCATCCCAGTGCACCTTCGGAGTAGTCGAAGTAGCGGTCGAGCGGGCCCGTGTAGATGACGGGTGCGTCGGGGCTCGCGGCGCGCAGTTCGTCGCGGACGTCGAAGTAATCGGTGTCGAGACGGACCTCGATCTTCGGATCCTTCGCCATGTTCTCGAGCCACGCCGTGTAGCCGTCGACGGGCAGGCCCTCGTACGTGTCGTTGAAGTAGCGGTTGTCGAAGTTGTAGCGGACCGGCAGGCGGCTGATGTTCGCCGCGGGCAGCTCGGTGGGGTCGGTCTGCCACTGCTTTGCCGTGTAGTCACGCACAAATGCTTCGTAGAGCGGGCGTCCGATCAGGGAGATCGCCTTCTCTTCGAGGTTGGAGGCATCCTTCGAATCGATCTCGCTGGACTGCTCGGCGATGAGGGCGCGCGCCTCTTCGGGAGTGAAGTACCGACCGAAGAACTGCGACACGAGGCCGAGGCCCATCGGGAACTGGTACGCCTGTCCCTTGTGCAGCGCGAAGACGCGGTGCTGGTAGTTCGTGAACTCCGTGAACTGGGTGACGTAGTCCCAGACCTTCTTGTTGGAGGTGTGGAACAGGTGGGCACCGTACTTGTGGACCTCGATGCCGGTCTCCGGCTCAGCCTCCGAGTATGCGTTCCCCCCCAGGTGGTGACGGCGATCCAACACCAGCACGCGCTTACCCAGCTGGGTAGCGGCACGCTCGGCGATGGTCAGCCCGAAGAATCCCGAACCGACGACGATCAGGTCGTACTGGGCACGGGCGGTCTCTGAATTTGCAGCGGTCACGATGAACCAGGGTATCGGACCTGTTCGGACGCCGAGGGTTGGATGCGTCACCAGGGACTATGGCCCTTGTTTCCTGATTTCAGCATCCCTGGCGGCTACTACTCATGAATTACTTGGCAATACCAACGATTGTCTTGCCAATCATTGGTAACACTGCTTATATTTTAGGAACAGTGACCATCAAGTGCATTCGAGGGAGATCATCGTGATTCAGGAACTGTCGTATATCGGAGTCGCGTCACCCAGGGCTGAGGACTGGAGAAAGTACGGAACGGGACTTCTGGGCGCGAAACTGTCACCAGACGGACCGGATGGCGCAATCCGGCTCGCAGTAGACGACGTCAACTATCGAATTGCCGTCCACCCCGGCAAGGTAGACGAATTCCTTTACGCCGGTTGGGCAATGGCCAATGAATCCGATCTTCACTCGTTTGCCGCACACCTCGACCGGAACGGCATCACGCTGCACGACGGCAATCCCGACCTGCTCGCCGAGCGGCAAGTCGCCGAACTCGTGTGGTTCACCGACCCATGGGGAACTCGACACGAGATTTCGTGGGGAAAGGCATCGACGCCACTGTCGTTCACACCGGGTCGTGTCATGCGCGGTGGATTCGTGACCGGAGATCAAGGCCTGGGCCACATCGTTTTACAGGTACCGAATATCGAGGAAGCCAACAAGTTTTACGTGGATGTGCTGGGTTTCCGACTCTCGGACCGGATCACCAACGACCAATTCACCGTGCGCTTCTATCACGTCAACGGACGTCATCATTCACTTGCGCTGGCCGAATATCCCGGCCACGTCGGATTCAACCACCTCATGCTCGAAGTCGAATGCATGGACGATCTCGGACGCCTGATCGATCTTCTCGACAGCCACGACACCGAGGTCATGCAAACGCTGGGGCGCCACACCAATGACCTGATGACGTCGATCTACATCGGCAGCCCGTCCGGTCTGCAGATCGAGTACGGGTTCGGTGGTCTCACCGTCGACGATCTGAGTTGGGTGGCAAGAACTTACAACCAACCGAGTTACTGGGGCCACAAGCGTCCAGCCGAGACGAGCAAAAGAGTACCCGGAATCATCAGGCCTCTGACGGCCGCGCCGTCGGCCCCGTGAGCTTGGCGGATACGACCGTCAATGTCTCACGTTCCTGATCGGTCAACGACTCGAAGACCTCTTGCTCGACGGCGTCGAGGGCCGCATCGCCCTCGATCAACTTCGCTACTCCGGAGTCCGTGATCGATACGACCTGCCTACGCCGATCAGATTTATCGCGTTCGCGCACAACGTATCCCGACTCCTGCAGACTGTCGAGATAGGCAACGATGTCACCGGGGTCGACCACCACTCGGGAAGCAAGCTCCTTTTGATGGCATGGGCCGAGTTCATCGAGTGTGCTGAGAATGGCGTGATGATTGGGCAGCAGTCCGACGCGAGACAAAGCCTCCGCGTACGACTGCCTCACGCGGAGTGCGGCTTTGACCAAGCCGTATCCGATCCGACTCGAAAGCGGCCTGCCGGAGAGCGATGGCGTCGATTCGGTCGCAGGCATTGGCCCATTCTATGCAGGCCTCGCAACATATATCGAAGGTGCCATCGGGCGATCGTCCTCGTTTAACCGAACCGTGATCGGTTCGTCGACGGGGAAGTGTGCGGGAAGTAGAAGCAGTCCCTCCGACGCGCAGCGTTCGAGAAGTTCGCGGCGGGTGACCCTGGCGATCTCGGGATCCGCGTCGCCGCCCTGGCTGAGGTCCGGGTACAGAAACTGGATCGGATGGTGGATCACGTCGCCGGCGATGACGGCGCCGCCGTCGGCAATGCGGATCTCGATCACGACGTGACCCGGCGTGTGGCCGGGCGCGCTGCGCACGACGACGCGTGTGCCTTCGGACTCGGCCAGGACGTGGCCGTCGTCGACCGCCTCCCACTTCGCCCCGTCCAGAACGGGACGGACGCTGTCCTCGAAGGTCTGCGCCAAATCCGAGACCACTCCTTCGTGTGGACCGTCGGCGGCGAGTTGTTCGAGCGCGGCCAGTTCGGTGCGGTCGAAAATGTATGTCGCGCGGGGAAAGGTGGGCCGCCAGGTTTCGGCCTCGAGGTTGGTGTTCCAACCACAATGATCGGGGTGCAGATGTGTGCTGACCACCAGATCGACGTCGCCAACGTCGACGCCGGTGTCGGCGAAGCGCGAGAGGTAGTCGGTACCGAACATGTGGTGCGGCAGGAGGTTCGGCCGGTGCTTGCTGTTCCCGTTGCCGGTGTCGACGACGATGGCCTTGCCGCCGATCTCCACCAGGTAGGTGTGGATGGCAAGTACGAGGTCACCGCTACCCGCGTCGAAGAACTCCGGTGTCAGCCGCGCCGACGCGTCCTCGATCTCCGCATCACCCGCGTGCGGAAAAAGCTCTCGCGGCGGAAACGGCCAGTGCGCCAGCTCCGTCAGTTGGGTGACGCGCGCCGATCCGACGTCGATGGTGAAGCTCATCAGTGATTGCCTTCCGAACAGCTCGATCCCGCTTGTAGGCACACAAAGGCACCCACCGAAATGCTCGGTGGGTGCCTGGTCGGTGTCAATGGTTTTCGACGCCGGTGATCAAAGACTCTTCGCGATGATGCCCTTCATCACTTCGTTGGCGCCGGCGTAGATCTTCTGGACGCGGGAGTCCTCGTACATGCGCGCGATCGGGTATTCACGCATGTAGCCGTATCCGCCGTAGAGCTGCACGCACCGGTCGACGACGGCGCACTGCTGTTCGGTCAGCCAGTACTTGACCATCGCGGCGTCTGCGCCGTCCAGCTCGCCATTGAGGTGATCCTCGATGCAGTTGTCGAGGAAGACACGGCAGGTGCGCGCGATCGTCTGGCACTCGGCCAGCTCGAAGGCGGTGTTCTGGAACTCGAAGAGGCTGTGCCCGAACGCTTGACGCGCCTTGGTGTACGCGACGGTCTCCTCGACGGCACGCTCGATGGTGCCGATGGCCTGCGCGCCGATGATGAGACGCTCCTGCACCAGCTGCGCCATCAACTGACCGAAACCGAGCCCCTCGGACTCGCCGAGGAGGTTCGAGACGGGAACGCGAACATCGGTGAAGGACAGCTCCGACGTATCGGCGCCGTGCTGACCGACCTTGTCGAGGACGCGGCCGACCGCAAAGCCTTCGCAGTCACGCAGATCCACGATCAGGAGCGAGACACCCTTGGCGCCCGCCTTGGGATCGGTCTTGACGGCAAGCACGATCATGTCTGCGCTGCCACCGTTGGTGATGAAGGTCTTCGACCCGTTCACGACGTAGTGGTCACCGTCGCGGGTCGCGGACGTGGTGATGGCCTTGAGGTCGGAACCTGTTCCCGGCTCGGTCATTCCGATGGCGCCGAGGATCTCGCCCGTCGCCATACCTGGCAGCCAGGCCTTCTTCTGCTCTTCGCTTCCGTACTCGAGCACGTAGTGGGCGACGATGCCACTGTGCACGGAGTTACCGAGTGCATAGTCCCCGCAGTAGCCCTGCGCCTCGAAGACTGCAAGATCGTGCGCGAAAGTTCCACCGCCCCCGCCGTATTCCTCGGGAATCGAGCAGCACAGCAGGCCGAGCTTGCCGGCTTCGAGCCACACGGAACGGTCGACGCGATGCTGAGCGTCCCACTGCTCACGCTTGGCGATCAGTTCACGATCGAAGAAACCACGGGCCAGTTCGGCTACTGCGGTGATCTCGTCGTCATGCCACGACGGCTTGCGCTTGGTCGCCATGATCAGACCCGCTTCAGCAGGGCAGCGAGTGCCTGACCGCCGCCGATGCACATGGTGACGATGCCGAATTCGAGGTCGCGACGGACCATGTCGCGTGCCGCGCGCAGCGTGAGGATGGCTCCGGTAGCGCCGACCGGGTGTCCGAGGGCGATTGCTCCGCCGTACGGGTTGGTCTTCTCCGGATCCAGGCCACTGTCACGGATGACGGCGATGGCCTGCGAAGCAAAGGCCTCGTTGACCTCGGCGGTGCCGATGTCGGACGGCTTCAATCCTGTTTGCGCAAAAAGCTTTTCGAGAGCGAGCACGGGAGCGTAGCCCATCAGGCCGGGCTCCATGGCTGCCGTCGTGACGGTTTCGAGCGTGACCAGTCCGGTGAGGCCGCGCTTGGCTGCCTCGGTTCCTGTAGCGAGGACGAGTGCGCCGGCGCCGTCGTTGATGCCCGACGCGTTACCGGCGGTGACGGATCCGCCCTCTTCGAATGCAGGGCGCAGCTTGGCGAGGGTTTCGACAGTGGTTCCGGGCTTGGGGTGCTCGTCTTCGGTGACGGTGACGGAGCGCCGACCACCGGTCTCGACGGGAGTGATCTCCTCGGCGAATGCTGCCTTGGCTGCGTCGGTAGCAGCGCGGCGCTGAGATTCCACGGCGAACTCGTCCTGCTGCTCGCGGCTGACGCCGTACTTGCGGGCGACGGCTTCGGCGGTGCGGCCCATATGAGCCTTGCTGAACGGGTCGGTGAGCATGGCGACGGTGCCGTCGACGAGGCTGCGATCGCCGAGCTTGTAGCCCGAGCGGGCGGCGAAGTCGTAGAACGGCATGCGGGACATGCTCTCGTCGCCGCCGGCGAGGGTGATGGCAGCTGCGCCCCAGCGCATCTGCATCGCCGCAGACCACACGGCCTGCAGGCCGCTGCCACAGAGGCGGTTGACGGTGTAGGCGGGAACGTTCTCGGGCAGTCCGGCGGCGATGCCCACGCGGCGTGCGTTGTAGGCGTCTGGGCCGACCTGGCCGATGCAGCCCATGACGACCTCGTCGATGTCTTCGGGTGCAACGCCGGCGCGGCTCAGCGCAGCCTTGGCTGCTGCGGCACCCAGCTCGTGTGCGGGTACGTCCTTGAAGACGCCGCCGAAGCTACCGACGGGGGTCCTGGCCCCGTCGACGATGACGATCGGTTCGGGTGTGGTCATGATTGTCCCCATCTGCTGTGCTCACGTCGATTTCTCTGTCCGTGGCCGATACTAGGACATCTAAGTATCTCGCAGATGGGGACGTTGGTGTCAGGGTGTGGGAGCGCTCTCGGACACGGGTACAACCTCGGCGTCGGCGCCTTCGGCGTCCTCGGTCTCTTTGTGGTTCCGGTATCGGTAGAGCCCGATGCCCACGAGGATCGCTGCGAGCCCCAGGGACACGATCATCTGGCTGCGCGTCGAGTCCAGGGTGAGCATGCCGATGCAGAGCGCGATGATGGCGGCGATCGTCGCGTAGGTCAGGTACGGGAAGAACCACATCTTGAGTTCCAGCTCCTGGCCCGAAGCTTCGAGCTTGCGGCGGGTGCGCAGCTGGGACACCGAGATGACCAGCCAGACGAACAGCGCGATCGCACCGGAGGAGTTGACCA
This sequence comes from Rhodococcus sp. MurmanLake-1, assembly GCF_056945715.1. Classification (NCBI taxonomy): domain Bacteria; kingdom Bacillati; phylum Actinomycetota; class Actinomycetes; order Mycobacteriales; family Nocardiaceae; genus Rhodococcus; species Rhodococcus sp. MurmanLake-1. The sequence continues at coordinate 331,070 of NZ_JBWZNF010000008.1, forward strand.
GGAACAGGAAGACCTTGTCCGGGGAGAGGTAGTTCATGCCGACGGTCAGGAAGCCGACGATCGTCGAGACCAGGACAGCGCGCATCGGGACGCCGGTCTTCTCGATACGCGAGAGCGACTTGGGGGCGTCGCCGCGGCCGGCGAGAGAGAAGATCATGCGGCTCGCGGTGTAGAGACCGGAGTTGAGGCAGGACAGAACCGACGTGAGGACGACGACGTCCATGATGTTGCCCGCGGCCGGAATGCCGTAGGAGTCCATGACGGCGACGTACGGGCTGAGCGCGACCGATGCGCTGTCCCAGGGAAGCAGAGTGACGACCACCGCGATCGAGCCGATGTAGAAGATGAGAATTCGCCAGACGACGGACTTGACGGCAGCGCGAACAGCTTCGAGCGGGTTGGCCGATTCACCGGCGGCGATGGTGGCGATTTCGGCGCCGAAGAACGAGAACACGACCACAAGGACTGCGGCGAGCATGGCTCCTGTTCCGTTCGGCAGGAAACCGCCGTGACCGGTCAGGTTGGTCATTCCCGGTGCTTCGACGCCGGGCATCCATCCGCAGATCGCCACGATGCCCATGCCGAGGAACGCGATGATGGCGACGACCTTGATGGAAGCGAACCAGAACTCGAACTCGCCGAACGACTTGACCGAGATGATGTTGGTCAGCGTCAGCACGATCATCAGAATCAGAGCCCAGGTCCACTGGGGAACGCCGGGAACCCAACGATTCATGATGAGGGCACCGGCGGTGGCCTCGATGCCCAGCACGATGATCCAGAACCACGCGTACAGCCAGCCGATCGAGAAGCCCGCCCAGCGGCCGATGGCCTTGTCGGCGTACGACGAGAACGAGCCGGTTTCCGGCGCCGCTGCCGACATCTCGCCGAGCATGCGCATCACGAGGATGACGACTACGCCGGCCAACGCGTAGGAAACCAGGACACCCGGTCCCGTCTCCTGGATCGCCACACCGGAGCCGACGAACAGTCCGGCGCCGATGACGCCCGCGATCGCAATCATCGACAGATGCCGCTTCTTCAGCGTGTGCTGAAGTGCCGGCTGGTCTGTACTGGACATCAGTACTCCTTGTGGGCTGTTCGGGAGGGTGGATCTCGGTGACGCTCTTCTGGAGCGCATTTTCGATAGCGCCAGTGTCGGACCTTCGGCAAGCTCGCGTCAGGCTCCACTTTGTACAAACGTGACCGCAGGCACTACAAAGTGGCGAGTTCGAGGTGTCAGACTGGACCCATGCCCATCACGCTCCGCCAGCTTTGTGCGACCGAACAGTTCGGCCTTCGCGTCCTGGCGGGGCACGATCAGCTCGATCGCACCCTGACCTGGGCACATGTCTCCGAACTTCCCGACCCGACGCCCTTCCTCGACGGCGGCGAACTACTACTCATCACTGGAGTGTCGCTACCGACGACGGCCGCGGAAACGACCCGTTTCGTACGCACCCTGGTGGCGGCCGGAATTGCCGGAATCGGTTTCGGAACCGGCCTCGGATACGAGCAGGCGCCGCAGACTCTGGTGGATGCGGCCACCCGTTTCAGTGTGCCCCTACTCGACGTCCCATTGCGAACACCTTTCATCGCCCTGACCAAAGCGGTGTCGAAGGCGCAATCCGACGACGACATGAAAGCGCTGCGCAGCAACTACCAGAGCCTGCGGCGACTGCTTCAAGCTGCAGTGACGGTCAACGGCACCCGGGCAGTCGTACGACGGGTGGCGGAATTGATCGGCGGATGGGCGGCCCTGCTGGACTCGGCCGGCCATACCGTCGAGATCTCACACACCGCTGCTGCCGCAGGAATCGAGCGAACGGCTCCCGAGCGCGACGCCCGCCCGATGGAAGTCAGTTTCCTCACGAGTGAGAACGAGGACGTCATCTCGCACCCTTTGATGACGTCGAGGGGAAAGCTGATGGGGTATCTCGTCGCCGGCTGCCCCGGCGCCGTCGGCTCTCTGAATCAGGGCATCGTCATCGCCGCCGCGTCTCTGCTCACGTTGATGACGGCTCGAACCCGAGATGCGCAGTTGACGATGAACCACTTGCGTACCGTGGCGATGCATCAGCTGTTCGAAGGACAGAATGCGCTCGCCCGCAACATCTCCGGGGAACTGTGGGGAGGATTTCCGGTCGAACCTTTCCAGGTCTTCCACGTAGCGGGCCCGAGTGGCCTGCTCGAGAGCGTGTCCGTCTCACTGCTCGACGGCCTCAGCCGCGATCTGGCGTTCGGCATCACCGACGGAGCGTTGATCGCCGTCGTCTCGGCTACCGACAGCGGGCGAATCCTCGCCCGTGTCAACGAAATCGACGTAACCGTCGGCGTGTCGGACATGCTGTGGTGGGACGATCTCTCGCGCGCCAGACGCCAAGCGGCGCAGGCAGCAGCCGAGGCCGGCGCCCGCAACCTGCCTTCGATGCGGTTCGCCGAACTCTCGGAGAGCGGATTGTCCGCGTTTCTCGATCAGGATCGCTCGACGGCATTCGCGGCGGCACACTTGCGCCCGCTCCTGGAAGCGAAGGGCGGTAGCGATCTCTACCGAACCTTGGCCATGTGGTTGGCACACAACGGTGTGGGCGACGCCGCAGCCACAGCGCTGAATATTCATCGGCATACGTTGCGCAGCAGACTCGCTCGGATCGAGAGCCTTCTCCAACTGGACCTCGGCTCCCCCACGGAACGTGCGGAGTTGTGGCTCGAGTACCGCTTGCTCGGCGACGCTCCGACCATCTGACCGACAACCAATGAGCCCTGAACGACCTGAAGGGCCTCCGCCGGGTTACGGCAGAGACCCTTCAGAGTCGATACGTGCGAGTCGCTACCGACCGACCTTCCCCTAGCTTCCGCCCGTCGGTATCCACTCGCGGAGCACGTTGGCATCAACTACCTGCGCACCCAAAACCTTTGTCCAGATGATGGTTCCGTTTTCGTAGACACGGAAAGTGCCTGCTTCGGAGGGCAACTGCATCTCCGGGCCGGCAGGAGCACCGAGAGAGCCGCTTTCACCGCCGAGCTCCCGATACTTCTTCTCGATCTGCGTCTCCGTAACCGTACCCGATGGATCGCCGAATGGCGAATTGGATTCCGGCACTGTCGATTCCGAATCCGGTGCCACTACCACACCAGCGCCGTCGCCGACGGTAAACCAGTCCGATTTCAGGCCGAGTTTCTGACGGAACTGCATTCCGGTGGCGCCAACAGTTGCATCTGTTCCGACCACCTCGACTGCCGTCACTCGCCCGCCGTCGGTACCGAATCCGTTGCGCGAGAGAATCTTGAGCGATTGCAGCTCGCCCACATCGAAGGCGTCCGCAATCTCACCCGCGGTCAGATTCACTGTCCAGTCGTGATTGGGCGAAAGGGCGTCACCGAGATCCTCGACGGCCGGGAATTCACCGCCGGAACTGTAACCTCCTGTGGACGAAGAGAATTCGGTGGCAACAATCTTGCCGTCACGCGACAGAACGGCGCCGGCGGTGGACCGAACGGCTTCAGTGGTGCGGGGATCTTCCTTGCCAGCTCCGCCGTAGACCTGGCAGTCCTGAGTGTCGCACGTGTCGGCGTACGAGCTGCGATGCTCGGTCGCAGCGTACGAGCGTGCCGCCACGGCTTGCGCCCGTAGTGCTTCGGCCCCACCGGAATCGGCCCATTCGGCCTTCGCTTCGACCGGCACCACGCCGAGCAGGTAGTCCTCCATGTCGAGGAGATTGACCGTCCGAGCCGAGCCGTTGTCGAGCACTACGCCGAGGGCGCCGCGATAGGGCGCGTCGTTGTTGCACAGCTTCAGGAACTGGTCGGCGGGTCGATCGGGACTGAGATCCACCGGATCCACCCACGGATGCTCGGTGACCGCTTCCCAGACAACCCCGCCACCACAACCGCTGGTGACAACCACCTGCGCACCGCCACCGGGCAGTGCAGTGAGATGGGCAGCCTCGCCGGGCGCGGTGCGCTGACCGTTGACCACGAGGCCGGCGTCGGAGTAGACGTCGAGCGTCGAGTTGTCCTGGGCTGTGAGCCGCACACTCATCTGGGCGGGCGGCAAGGAGTCCAGGACAGTTCCGCCGTAGTAGTGACTGAGGATTCGCTCGCCGGACCAGCCGTCGTTCTTGGCGTAGCCGTAAGCGCCCCACTGCCCCATTCCGCGGCCGTGTCCGTTGCCGTGACCGGAGAGCGTGAATTGTGTATCGGCGGCGACGGCGTGCAGGATCGACGGCTCGTCAGCGCGGATTTGCGTGAAACCTCCGATCGCGACGCCGAGCGCAAGAGCCGGAACGAGACCGAGGACCGAAACCCGCATCAGCGAGGTTCGCCTCCCGGGTCCGCCCACCAGAAAGCGACCTGCGCGACCGGACACAGGCTTCTTACCTGCAGTTCCGCTTCTTCCGCTTCTCGCCATCAATGCTCTCCTCATCGCTACCGGCCTCACGAGTCCGCGAAGTCGGTACTTCGCGCGCAGGCCAGTCCACAACGATTTAACTAAAGTCTCACCCTAAGGTTGAGCGTTATGGACTTTTGTGACTAGTGTGGCAAGAGTGTTTGGAGTTAGCAACACCAGTCACACGAGTCACATCAGCATCACGAGTTGCAGACGTACGCGTCCGAAAACTGGAGTTCAACCCCAGAACATGGCATCCGACCTGCTCGGATCCGGTTTTGAAGGATTCCGTTCACGGCCGTCATCGGCCCTGAAGTTCGCTCGCAAGTAACTACAACCGAGGAGTAATCCCTTGCCACACCGTCGACCGAAGCCCTCGCTCGTACTCGGGGCTGTAGCCGCAGTGGCTGTCGCAAGTCCTTTTGCGGTCTACGGCTTCACGAGCACTACGTCCGATGTACGTTCCGCGAACGAAACGACGTCAGTAGCAGTGCCGACCCAGATCGCAGAGGTGCTCCTCGCGTCGGTGCCCGACATCATCATTCCGGTCAAGGAGCTGACCGGTCTCGATCTCCCCGACATCAACCTGGGCGATCTCAGAAACCTCAAGCTCCCGACCGAAATCCCGCTACCTCCAGGGATCACGTTGCCGACCGAACTCTTCCCGGCACCCGCTGCTCCCGGGGCCCCGACCGAAACCGCTCCGGTTCCCTCCGAGGAAGAGCCAGGTGCCGTGGTCAAGGAAGTCACCCGCGACACTCCGTTCAGCATGGTCGCGTTGACCTCGGACACGCTCGCCTCGGCGCAGTCCAAGGTCCGCGCCCTGGCCGAGGACGGCACCTGGGGTCCGTGGTTCACCCCTGACGCCATCGACTCCGCCAGTTCGGATCAGGCCACCAACGCCGGTACCGCCACCGAACCTGTCTTCGTCGGCGCCACCAAGTCCATCCAGATCCTCACCCCGCAGGGTGTCGCTGCCCCCGCGGCCGAAGCTGTGCCGGCTCCGGAAGCCGCACCCGCACCTGTCGAAGCACCTGCTGAAGCGCCTGTGCCTGCCGAAGCGCCGGCCGAAGCACCTGTGCCTGCGGAAGCACCCGCAGCCACCGGCGAACTCGGGTACACCCCGGCTTCGGTGTCCAAGCCGCTTCGCCAGGCGACGACGGCAGCAGATGCCGTTACCGCAGTGTTGATCGATCCGGGTACCAGCGACGCGGACAGCAATCTGCAGGCAGTCGCGGCACCGCTCGGCGGCAGTGGACCCTCCGTCATCACCCGCGCACAGTGGGGAGCAGACGAGTCACTTCGCTGCGACTCCCCCACGTACGACGACTTCACCGGTGGAGCAACCGTTCACCACACCGCGGGCAGCAACAACTACACCAAGGAAGAATCGGCCGGCATCGTCCGCTCGATCTACGCCTACCACGCACGCACTCTCGGCTGGTGCGACGTCGGATACAACGTCCTCGTCGACAAGTACGGTCAGACCTTCGAAGGCCGCGCAGGCGGACTCGACAAGGCAGTTCAGGGCGCGCACGCCGGCGGCTTCAACGAGAACACCACCGGTATCGCGATGATGGGTGACTACTCCACCGTCGAGCCTTCGCAGGCGACGCTCAACGCCGTCGGCAAGTTCCTCGGTTGGAAGCTCGGCCTGGCCGGCCTCGACCCGAAGGGCCGAACGACGATGTACTCCGAGGGCACGGAGTTCACTCCGTACCCGCAGGGCGCAGCAGTGGATCTGCCGATCATCTTCGCCCACCGCGACGTCGGAAACACGGCTTGCCCTGGTGATGCCGCATACGCACACATGAACGACATCCGGAACATCGCGGCCGCGAATATCGGGGGATCGTTGAACCCGTCGAACCCCTCCAATCCGTCGACGCCTGCGCCCAAGCCGACCACTCCGGTCGACACGGTCACCGGTGGCACCGGATCGTCGATCCCGGATCTGGTCACCCAGATTCTGAAGATCACCGACAATTCACCGCTCGCGCAGAAGTGGATCGCCGAAGGTGGTGACCTCGGACGCCTCGGCCAGGCGCTGTCCGGAATCCTGCAGGCGAAACTCGGCAACCAGGGTGCGTTGTTCCAGAACGGCGCTGTTTACACCTCACCTAACGGCGGAGTGTTCACCGTGCTCGGCGAGATTTTCAAGTCGTGGCAGAGCTTCGGTTCCGACACGGGTGAACTCGGATTGCCGATCTCGGACGAATACTCGATCCCGGACGGCCTGCGCAGCGACTTCGAGAACGGTTCGCTGATCTTCAACCAGATCACCGGCATGGTCACGAAGGTCCTCAAGACCTACAACGAGACCTTTGCCCAGGAAATGGCCAACAGCGCGCCTGTCGGCTGACACTCGCGCAGTACACGTCCTCGGGCGCTGGTGGGTTCTACGACCACCAGCGCTCGAGGACTTTTGCGACCCCGTGCGCCGAATTGGTGTCGGTGACCTCGTCGGCTGCGGCTTTGGCTTCGGGGTGAGCGTTGCCCATGGCAACGCCGAGTCGAGCCATCCCCAGCATCGGGATGTCGTTGGGCATGTCCCCGAAGGCAACCAGACCCGACAGGTCGAAGCCGAACCTTTCGGCCGCGGCAACCAGGCCGGACGCCTTCGTGATTCCCGGCGCCGAGAGTTCGATCAGTCCGTTCTCGGTGGAGTACGTCATGTCGGCGAGCGCACCGACGTGCGGGGCGAGCGTGTCGTACATCGCCGTGCTGGTCATGCCTGGACGGCGAATCAGGAGTTTGACGGCCGGCGCCGCAAGCACTTCGTCCTCGGACATCTCGGTGTTGTCCGGGTTGAGCCAGGCGTGTTCGTAATCTGGTGAGCTGACGAACTGTGGGGTGGCGGCGTCGTGTGCGCTCTCCCCCACCCGTTCCGCGGCCAAACCTGCGCCCGGGAGTGCAACCAGAGCCAACTCGGAGAGTTCGGTGAGTGCGTCGACCGACAAGGTCGCGGCGCTGAGGACGCGGTCGGCGTAACTGTCGTAGACAACAGCACCGTTTGCGCAGACCGCGAGTGGCGCGTATCCCAAACCTTCGACAACGGGCGAAATCCAACGCGGAGGACGCCCGGTTGCCAGCAGGAACGGCGTGCCGGATTCGACGACGGCATGCACGGCGGCGCGGGTGCGGGCACTGACCAACTCGTCGTGATCGATGAGGGTGCCGTCGACATCGGTCGCAACCAAGGTTGGGCGGTCAGGGCTGATACGACGGTCTGGGCTCACACCGCCATTGTGCCTGCCCGGTACGACGGTCTCGCTCAGCGCGCCCGCTTCGCGCGTTCCTGTGCGTCCATGGCCGCGGCTTCCGCCGGCGTCGGCGCGCCACCGCCGAGTCGGCGAGGCACCCAGTACGCCCCGGGCTCGTGCACGAACCCGTCCTGAACGTGGCGCAGGATCGCATCCATCTCGATGCGCAGGATCTCGCTCAGCGCTTCGGCGGGCTCGACCGGATCGATCGGTGCACCCACCTCCACCGAGATCGGGAAATGATTGCGGCCCAGATTTTTCGGTCCGCCCTTGGTGACGATCCGCTGGGCGCCCCAGACGATCAGCGGAATTATCGGCACGCCGGCGTCGATGGCCATCCGAGCTGCTCCGGATTTCATTTCCTTGATCTCGAAGCTCCGGCTGATCGTCGCTTCCGGGTAGACGCCCACCAATTCGCCACGCTTGAGGGCGTCGACTCCGGCTCGATACGCCTGCGCTCCGGCGGAGCGGTCCACTTCGATGACGCCGCATCCACGCATGAGGAAGCCGAGGACCTTGTTGTCCGCCAGCTCAGCCTTGGCCATCACTCTGAGCTTGCGTTTCGCGGTGCCGACCGCCAGGGCCGCCGGTATGAAATCGAGGTAACTCGTGTGGTTGATCGCGATGACGGCACCGCCGGACACCGGGACGTGTTCCGTCCCGGTGCGGGTGACTTTCACGCCCTGGAAACCGCTCAGACCACGCGCGACTACCTCGACGGCGGTGTAAACGGGTTCGAAGGACATGGGTCAGCCTTCGGACTTCCGCGCCTCACGTGCTTTGGCTTTCGCCTCGGCCTCGTCGGCATCCATCTTGTCGGCCTGCTCGAGCGTCGGCGCGCTGCCACCGAGGCGGGCCGGTACCCAGTACTCGCCGGCGGGATGGTCGTAGTCCTTCTGCAGATCGAGTAGCAACTCCTGCATCGTCGACCGTAGCTTCGCCGTCAGCTCACTCGCCGGTTCGAAAGGTGCAATCGGCTCGCCGACGGCAATGGAGATGGGAGTGTTGGTGCGGCCCAAACGCTTCGGATAACCCTTCGTCCACACGCGCTGAGCGCCCCAGATGACGACGGGAACGATCGGGACGCCCGCCTCGATCGCCATCCGGGCGGCGCCGGACTTGAATTCCTTGATCTCGAAGCTCCGACTGATCGTCGCTTCGGGGTACACGCCCACCAATTCGCCGCGCTTCAGGAAATCTACGGCCGCCTTGTAGGAGTCGGCGCCCGCGCCGCGGTCGACCGGGATGTGCTTGAGGGCCCGCATGATCGGTCCGGAGATCTTGTTGTCGAAGACCTCCTTCTTCGCCATGAACCGGATGTAGCGCTTGGGGGTCCGCGCCGGCAGTCCCGCATACGTGAAGTCCATGTATCCGGTGTGGTTGATCGCGATCACGGCGCCACCGGACGCCGGGATGTTCTGCTCTCCCTTGACGGAGAACTTCAGGCCCTCGAAAGCGAAGACGGTACGGGCGATGCCGATGACTGTTCTGTAAACGGGATCCACAGTTCGCTAGCGTAGACGGGAATCCGTGATCTGACCCGCAGCAGTTATGGGGTGGATGTTGGTCAGAATGTCGCAAAAGGGGCGTAAGAACGAATGAAGTCGGCAGGACGAGCGGCAGTGGGGGCAGTCGCACTCGCCATGACGTTGGCGATAACCGCATGTGAGGACGACGGACGGACAGGAATCCTGACGGACGAACCGTCTCCGCCTACGACGGAAACCACGACGACAACCCCTCTCGCGCCCACGACCACCACTGCGCCCGCCACGCCGGTCGCGCCACCTCCGGTTGGTGACGTGCCCGGTAATCCGGCTGCTGCGCCGGCCTTGGCGGCCTGGGCAACGGACCTGGTGTCTTTGGACGTCGACGCGCTCACGAACGCATGCTGGACGATGCCGCCCACAACAATTGCCGACCGATACTCGGATGTGCCCGCCATCTTGACGGCCATCGCCGCACCAGGCGTCGACGGCCAGTACGCGGTCACCTGGAGTGGAGGCGGACTCTCCGTCGCCGCCAAGCGCTCGGAGATCGCTTCCGGCTATGCGTGCCCGTTCGTCTTCCCTGCGGGGCAATCAAACTTCTACACCGCGGCCGACGCTTCCCACGCCGTCGTCCGGTTTCTCTCACGCGCCACGGGACGGCCGGTCAATACCCGCGACGTCGAGACGTTCTATCCACTGATCTGCCCCGGCAACAGCCCGTGGGATCCCGACGGCACCGGCGCCACCGGCCAGCCGCCACTCAAGCTCGATCCGAATCAGCTGGCCGGTATCAAGTCTTTCGACGCCGACGCTGCAACAGTCACTCCGGTTCGCGGCGACTACGTCCGTGTCACCCTGCCCGTCAGCGACGGAACCGGTAACTCACGCCCGATGCAGTTCACCCTGTCGATCGGCCCCGAGGGATACTGCCTCGGGGCCGCGACCTGAACTGTTCCGGTCAGGAACCGAAGGGAAGGAAATCGCTCGAGCCAGCGCTGCCTGAACCGAGGCTGCCCGTGCCACCGCCGGTTGCAGCCTTGATCTGAATTGCGTGGGCCGCCGAGGTGGAGCCTGTGAATCCGGCTGCGCCGCTGTAGATTGCCGAAATCGAATGCGCGCCGGTTGTGGTGAAGGTGTGGTTCAGCGCCGCGATCCCGTTGACCACTGGCACAGCGTCACCGATCGGGGTGTCCCCATCCATGAACTGCACCGTTCCACCGTTCTGCACCGAACTGACAGTCGCCGACAGGGTCACCGACTTGTTCACCACACCATCGGCAGGCACCGTCACCACAGTCTCCGTGGTGACATCCGAAGGCGCAGGGTCCGTCACATTCACCGTCCGCGCCTGGGCCGAGGACCCGACTACACCGGCTCCTCCCGAGTAAACCGCCGTGATGCTGTGCGCACCCGCAGAGGTAAACGTATGCGACAGACCAGCAGCGCCGGCCGTAACCGGTTCAGGACCGCCGATCGCGACGCCACCGTCGTAGAACTGCACGGTTCCGACGCCGACAGCGTCATCCGACGACGTTCGGACTGTTGCCCACAAGTCGGTCGCCACACCAGTTTTGGCATCGGTGGGGATATTCAGTTCGACGACGGATTCCTGGTCGGCAACACTCACCTGAACTGACTTCGCACTCGCAACCGAGTTCTTGAATCCGGAACCAGCGGTGAAGTCAGCGGTAATGCTCTGAGCGCCAGCAACATCGAACGCGTACGACAGCGTCGCAACACCCGCGGAGACTGTCACCGGTGAACCAATGGCCGTGCCGTTCGACTTGAACTGCACAGTGCCCACCGCATTGTTCGGAGCAACCGTCGCAGTCAGATCAACCGCCGCACCCGTAGTTGCCGTAGCGGGAACAGAGAGTGACGTCGTGGTCTCGACATCGACCGGAGCCGGATCCGAAACGGTCACCGTCTGAGCAGATGCCGACGAACTCACAAAGCCAGCACCGGCAGTGAAGTCCGCCGTAACACTCTGAGCACCAGCAGCATCGAACGAATGCGACAGCGTCGCAACACCCGCGGAGACTGCCACCGGAGTGCCGATCGCCGCGCCATTCGACTTGAACTGCACCGTACCGACAGCATTGTTCGGAGCCACCGTCGCGGTCAGATCAACAGCCGCACCCGTGATCGCCGTCGCCGGAACCGAGAGCGACGTCGTCGTCTCGACATCCACCGGAGCCGGATCGGACACCGTCACCGCCTGAGCCGACGCCGACGAACTCACAAACCCTGCACCAGCGGTGAAGTCCGCCGTAATGCTCTGAGCACCAGCAACATCAAACGCATGCGACAGAATCGCAACACCCGCGGAGACTGCCACCGGAGTGCCGATCGCCGTGTCGTTCGACTTGAACTGCACCGTACCGACAGCGTTGTTCGGAGCAACCGTCGCAGTCAGATCAACCGCCGCACCCGTAATTGCCGTCGCCGGTACCGAGAGCGAGGTCGTGGTCTCGACATCGACCGAAGCCGGATCGGAGACCGTCACCGTCTGAGCCGACGCCGACGAACTCACAAACCCTGCACCAGCGGTGAAGTCAGCGGTAATGCTCTGAGCGCCAGCGGCATCGAAGGAATGCGAGAGCGTCGCGGTTCCACCGGAAACTGTCACCGGTGAACCAATGGCCGTGCCGTTCGACTTGAACTGCACAGTGCCCACCGCATTGTTCGGAGCCACCGTCGCGGTCAGATCAACAGCCGTACCCGTAGTTGCCGTCGCCGGAACCGACAGCGACGTCGTCGTCTCGACATCCACCGGAGCCGGATCCGAGACCGTCACTGCCTGAGCCGACGCCGACGAACCCACAAACCCCGCACCAGCGATGAAGTCAGCCGTAACACTCTGAGCACCAGCAACATCGAACGCATGCGACAGAATCGCAACACCCGCGGAGACTGCCACCGGAGTGCCGATCGCCGTGCCGTTCGACTTGAACTGCACCGTACCGACAGCGTTGGAAGGAGCAACCGTCGCCGTCAGATCAACCGCAGTACCCGTGATCGCAGCAGCCGGAACTTGAAGCGTTGTAGTCGTACTCAGCGCGGAGCTCGAGATCTCGATGGTCTGAGCTTGCGCGGTCGAACCACCAAAACCTGCAGTGCCTGAGTAGACGGCAGTGATCGAGTGCGATCCCGTCGTAGTGAACGTGTGATCCAGGGTCGCTCCGCCGGCAGTCACCGCGATCGGTCCGCCGATGTCTGTGCCACCATCCTTGAACTGGACCGTTCCGCCGTCAGCTGCCGGAGAGATGTTTGCGGTCAGCGCGACCGAGGTCTGCTCGACGGCGCTGCTCGGAACTGTCAGCGCCGTGGTCGTCTGTACATCGGCAGCAGCCACGCTCACTGTGCGCGCAGGTGACGTTGAGGTCAAGAACTCGAGAACTCCGTCGTACACAGCGGTGATGGAGTGATCTCCCGCCGCGGTGAATGTATGCGGCAGTGTGGCAACGCCATTGACGACGGCCGCCGGGGCGCCGATGTCAGTCCCGCCATCCTTGAACTGAACGGTGCCGCCTGTCGGCACCGGGGAGACCTGCGCAATCAAATCCGTCGATTGACCGATCGTGGCCGACGCGCCGGACGTCACTGCGGTCGTGGTCGCCACCTGCGAGACGACGTTGACGGTGGCCAATGCCTGACCACCCGCATTCAATCCCGCGCTGCGTGAGTCATGCGGAGAGCAGTTGTACCTCTCCCAGTATGCGACGGTGAAGACGTCCTTCTCGCGCTGCAAGAAGGTGAAGGCATTTTTCGGAGAATCAAAGGATCCCGAATTGCCATCCGTCACCCTTAACTTCGGCTGCACAGTGCTACCCGCACCACCCGCAATCACCGTCACATCGATCGCCGGCAACCGGAAAGTCTTTCCAGCCTCCGCGCCGATTCCGCCATCATCGTTCTTACTTGTACTCGGACCGTTTCCACCACCGCCATTGGAGTCAGCAGTCTGATTGTTACCCGAAATACGCAAGTGAGTGCCCGCAGCATCCGGCGAACCACCGTCGTTGATTCGAATTACCGAGGGCGCCGCACCCGACAAATTCGACGACGTACCCGCCACTACCTGAGCATCGACCAACGACACCCCCGCAGGAATGTCGAAGTCGTACTTCATCCGTGTCCACCTGATCGCCGAACGCCCCGCATGACCACTCGTGGGAACAGTCATCGCACCTGGCTGGACTCGGTAGGTGAACGTCGACCCCGCCGCGACCTTCTCCGGAGCCGAGATGGTCACGCCCGTGGAGTGGAATTCGTCGGAGATGCTGCCCAAGCCAGGGTGCTCGTAACCATCGCAACCCAGTTTGAACCCGATCGTGTCCTCCACCGCGGGAGATGACGTCGGAGCAGCCGAAGCAACACCACCTGCCACCAGCACGCCACCGACCAACGCCGCCACCACAACCGCGGAACTTCTTCTCACCAACACGAACTCTCCTCAGCTAGCAACAGACGTGGATCGGGAACCGCACGGAAGGAGGTCACTCGAACAGAGCGGAAATCAGAATGGAGCTGGACGCTCGTACAGTACCCGTCGAAAGTAGTACTTGTATCAGTTATTTCAGACAAATATTCACGAATTGCCGATAGTTCTGCTAACGACCAATCATCGATTCGCGAAGAGCGATGCCCCTTGCACCCGTCGGGCGCAAGGGGCATCACATCATCGGAGAATCAGGACCCGAACGGCAGCGACAACGATCCGAGCGAACCGAAGTCACCGCCCCCGTTACCGACGTTCACAACCGATGCAGTCGACGTGGAACCCGTGACGCCCTGGGCTCCGCTGTAGACCGCGGTGATCGAATGGTTGCCGGTCGTGGTGAAGGTGTGGCTCAACACAGCCTGCCCACCGACAACATCGACGGCCGTTCCGATCGGAGTCGTTCCATCGAAGAACTGGACGGTTCCCGACGTCGCGCCGGAAGAACTGACCACAGCCTTCAGCTGCACCGACGTGCCGACCTTTGCCGAAGACGGAGCCGTCAACGACGTAGAGCTTTCGACATCCGACGGGGTCGGAACCGTGACATTGACGTCGACGGATTCCGCGGTGGACGACGTGAACACGCCGGAGCCACTGAATACAGCCGAGACTACAAAGGTGCCTTCTGCTCCGAACACGTGCGGCAGCTTGGCAACTCCGTCAACAACCGCGACCGGGGCACCCTGATCGACTCCACCGATCTTGAACTGAACCGTTCCGCCGGACGGCACCAGGGCGTCCGAGGGATCTTCGGACACTGTCGCGAAGAGATCAACAGGCAGTCCGACCTTGGCTTCACCCTGAACGCTCAGAACCGTCTTCGTCGCCTTGTCGACCGGAGCCGGATCGGAGACCGTCACCGTCTGAGCGGACGCCGACGAGCTGACAAACCCTGCACCGGCGGTGAAGTCAGCGGTAACACTTTGTGCACCAGCAGCATCGAAGGAATGCGACAGAGTCGCAACACCCGACGTGACCGTCACCGGTGAACCAATGGCCGTGCCGTTCGACTTGAACTGCACCGTACCGACAGCGTTGTTCGGAGCCACCGTCGCGGTCAGATCAACAGCGCTGCCCGTGATCGCCGTCGCGGGAACCGAGAGCGACGTCGTGGTCTCCACATCGACCGGAGCCGGATCCGAAACGGTCACCGTCTGAGCGGACGCCGACGAACTCACAAAGCCAGCACCGGCGGTGTAGTCAGCGGTAACACTTTGTGCACCAGCAGCATCGAAGGAATGCGACAGCGTCGCAACACCCGCGGAGACTGTCACCGGAGTGCCGATGGCAGTGCCGTTCGACTTGAACTGCACCGTACCGACAGCGTTGTTCGGAGCCACCGTCGCCGTCAGATCAACAGCGCTGCCCGTGATCGCCGTCGCCGGAACCGAGAGCGACGTCGTGGTCTCCACATCGACCGGAGCCGGATCCGACACCGTCACCGTCTGAGCCGACGCCGACGAACTCACAAAGCCAGCACCGGCGGTGAAGTCAGCCGTAACGCTCTGAGCGCCAGCGGCATCGAACGAATGCGACAGCGTCGCAACACCCGCGGAGACTGTCACCGGAGTGCCGATGGCAGTGCCGTTCGACTTGAACTGCAC
>NZ_JBWZNF010000009.1:0-232680 GCF_056945715.1 Rhodococcus sp. MurmanLake-1
GAAGGACCCAGCTCAACCCGCCTGCGCGTCGGCGTGATCACCGATTCCGTGACGGTCACCAAGACCGACGACGAGACACGCAAGTCCGTCGAAGCTACGGCTGAACTCCTTGCCGGCCTTGGCCATCACGTCGAGGACGCGGCATTGCCAGTCGGACCGGAATTCATCGACGACTTCAGCATTTACTGGGGCTTTCTGTCGTTTGCCATCTCCACCGGTGGCAAACAGATGCTCGGGCCCGACTTCGACAAGTCCGGCACCGACAATCTCACGAAGGGCCTCTACACGCTGTACCGGAAGAACCTGGTGAAGACGCCGCGCGTGCTCTACCGCCTGCGACGGCTCCAGCAGCAGTACAGCGCCATGTTCTTGAAGTACGACGTCGTGCTCTCGCCGGCTCTTGGGCACACCACCCCCGAGCTCGGATACCTCTCTCCCGCTCAGCCTTTCGAGGAGCTCTTCGACAAGTTGATCGCGTACACGTCGTTCACGCCGCTGAACAACATCTCCGGTGGTCCCGCGATTTCGCTACCGATGCACCAGACCAGCAACGGTTTGCCGTTGGCTTCGCATTTCTCCGCCGATCTCGGCGACGAGCGCACGCTCCTCGAATTGGCCTTCGAACTGGAAGAGGCTCAGCCCTGGAGAAGAATCCAGGACTGAGCCTCACCGGTAAATACCCTCAGTCTCGCGGCAATCCGAGCATGCGCTCACCGATCACGTTGAGTTGCACCTCGGTTGTGCCGCCGTAAATGGTGGTGGCACGGCCCGAAATGAGCTGCTCCATCGCCTTGTCGCTCGGCTGACCTGGGATGCTGACCGCTCCGGCAGCACCCAGTTCGGCGACGACGAACTCGGCGATCGACTGGCTGATCTTCATCGCCAACAGCTTGCCGACGCTCGACGTCGTACTCACGTCGATTCCCGAAAGTTGCTTGAGCACAACGCGGGAGCCGATGAGGTCGATCGCCTGACTCTCGGCAACCAGCTCGCCGACGCGGTAGCGCCCGATCGGGCTCAGGTCTGCTGACTTCGCGAACTTCAGTAGATCGGAGTCCGAGGCGTACGCCTCCATCTTCTGGCTCAGGGCGACGCGCTCGCCGGCCAGCGTCGTACGTGCGACGTTCCAGCCGTCGTTGACCTCGCCGACCACGTTCTCGTCGGGGATGAACACGTCGTCGAGGAACACCTCGTTGAACAACGCCGAACCCGTCATCTCACGCAGCGGGCGGACGGTGATGCCCGGTGTCGACATATCGAGCACGAAGTAGGTGATGCCCTGATGCTTCGGCTTGGTGGCGTCCGTACGGGCGATCAGCATTGCCCAGTCGGAGAACTGCGCAACCGTGGTCCAGATCTTCTGACCGGTGATCTTCCAACCGCCGTCGACCTTTTCGGCCTTCGTGGACAATGACGCGAGGTCGGAACCAGCACCGGGCTCACTGAAGAGCTGGCACCACACAAGCTCACCCTGCAGGGTCGGTATTGCCAATTCCTGCTTCTGCTTGTCCGAACCATGCGCTACGACGGCCTGCACGGCCCACGTGCCCATCAGGAGCTGCGGCATCGAGATACCCGCAGCCTTGATCTCCTGGGAGATGACGATCTGCTCGAGCGGAGCGGCGCTGCGCCCGTACGGCTTCGGCAGGTGAGGCTGAACCCAGCCGCCGTCGCCGAGCGCGATCAGCTGGTCGTCCTCGTCGAGCTCGACCAACTTGGCAAGCTCGGCCGCAATGTCGCCGCGGATCTCCTCTGCCTCGGGCGGCAGTTCGAGAACCGAAGCCCGGCTGACACCGTCAAGTGCCTGCTGCGCAACACGGTTGGCACGATCCTCGCGGGTGCCGAGAATGCCGCGGATCGAGAGCGCGCGGCGGTAGTACAGGTGGGCGTCGTGCTCCCACGTGAATCCGATGCCGCCGTGGACCTGCACACAATCCTGCGCTACCTGCACTGCGGCGTCCGGCACGATGACTGCGGCGATATCGGCGGCAAAATCTGCCGTGTCGTCGCCCTTGTCCAATGCGCTTGCCGCATCCCACACAACGGCGCGTGCCTGCTCGAGCGCAATGCCCATCTGCGCACACTTGTGCTTGACGCCCTGGAACTGGCCGATGGGTCGCCCGAACTGCACGCGTGTCTTGGCGTACTCCGACGCAGTGGAAACACACCAGGACATGACGCCGACGTCTTCGGCACCGAGAACGACTGCGGCAATGGACCGTACCCGCGCCTCGGTGAGACCGTCGAGTATCCGTTCGGCGCTGATCTGAACATTGTCAGCTTCGATCCGCGCACTGCCGCGCAGCACGTCGATGCTGTCCTGCACGGTGATCGCGACTGCGCTGCTCTCGAGCACCGCGTAGCGGACACCGTCGGGCAACTGGATCGGGACCAGCAGCACGTCGGCATGTTCACCGCCGAGCACACCGTCGAGTGCGCCCGTGATCTTGTATCCGCCGTCCGACGACTCGGCCGTCAACGGTGCACCCAAGGCGACTGCTGCCGTACGACTTCCGTCGATCAGGCCCGGCAGGAACTCGGGTCCCGCCTTGGAATCAGCGGCGCCGAGAACGGCGCTTGCCAATACCGTCGGAACAAACGGGCCGGGAGAGACAGTGCGGCCCAATGCTTCCAGTGCCACCGCCAAGGTCAGCAGACCGGCGCCGTGACCACCCTGTTCTTCCGGAACCGCGAGCCCGAGAAGGTCTTGCCCGACCAGTGCCGTCCAGAACTCGGGGAACTTGTCCTCGGTCCTCGACTCCACCGCCGCGCGCACCTGCTCGGTAGTGATGGTGCGCTCGGCGAATGACCGCACCGAATCTGCGAGTGCGGTGTGCTCCTCACTCAGCCCGAGGCCGAGTTCGTATGCGTTGCGTGCCATGCGCTTACAGACGTTCTGCGAGGTCGGCGGTGGTCCAGGGACCCTCGCTCTCGATGGTGTTCACACCGTGCCAGCCGGCGAGTTCCGTGATGGCCCCACCCTGAACGGCATACACCTTGCCGGTCAGCTTGCAATCCGCTGCCGCAAGATAGGCCACCAGCGGGGAGATGTTGGACGGCGCAAACGCGTCGAACTCACCCTCGGGGACCTCGGCGGCGAACAACGCGCCCATACCGGGTGTCGCCAGCGTCAGACGAGTACGCGCGATCGGCGCAATAGCGTTGACACGTACGCCGTATCGATCGAGCTCGTCAGCGGCCACCAGAGTCAGGGCTGCGATGCCCGCCTTGGCGGCGCCGTAGTTGCCCTGGCCCGCGTTGGGCATGAAGGTACCCGAAGCCGAAGCGGTGTTGATGACCGAAGCGTTGACGGTCTCGCCTGCCTTGCTCTGGTCCTTCCAGTACGCGGCAGCGTGGTGCAGCGTCGCCGCGTGACCCTTGAGGTGCACGGCAATGACTGCGTCCCACTGGCTCTCGTCCATACCGGCGATGAAGGCGTCACGAAGAATGCCGGCGTTGTTGACCAGTACGTCGAGTCGGCCGAACTCGCTGACGGCCTGCTTGACAAGGCCCTCGGCGCCGTCCCAGGTGGCGATGTTGTCGGTGTTGGCAACAGCCTTGCCGCCTGCAGCGACGATCTCGTCGACTACCTGCTGCGCGGGGCCGGCATCTGCACCGGAACCGTCGTTTGCTCCGCCGAGATCGTTGACCACGACGCTCGCACCCTCACGAGCGAAGAGCAGCGCATGCTCACGGCCGATGCCGCGTCCTGCTCCGGTGATGATCGCTACGCGACCGTCGAGACTTCCCATCAGTTCAGATTCCCATCAGTTCAGTTGTCGGACATGAAGACTCATTTGTCGGCGATGACCGCCAGGCCGTCCTTGATCACGAGGTCGCCGACCGCGCTGGTTTCGTACGAGTACGACGTGGCTCCGTCTGCCGAACCCGACTTGTAGAACACCGTCTCGATGTCCTGGGTCGGGAGTACGGGTTTCGCGAATCGCACTGCGAGACGGCGCAACCGCTCGGTCTCGCCGCCAGCCAGTTCGGTCAGGGCTCCCCACGACGTGAACGCCATCGTGCACAGTCCGTGGTTGATGATTCCGGGGAGACCGGACATCCGAGCGATCTCCTCGTCGAGGTGAATCGGCATCGGATCGCCGGAAGCCGGTGAGTACCGGAACGTCTGGTCCTCGTCGATGTGCTGGTTCACCACCGCTGCGGGACTACCCGCGCGAAGAGCGTCGTCGAATCGGTGTTCGGGAGCCTTCTCGCCAAGTCCGGGGCCCGCGTCGACCTTGCGGAAGAAGGCCGTCATCCACTGCTCGTTGACCAATTCACCCTTGTCGGTTTTGGTTTCGACGTAGATGACGACGGTGGATCCGTTGTCTCGGCCCTCGAATCCGATGGGCTTGGCACGAGCGACCAGGTGGTCACCGGGGTAGATCGGACGGTGGAACAGGAAGTCCTGCTCACCGTGAACGAGCTTCATCAGCAGTTCGACCGGCGCCACCGACAGCGCAGCGGGTGCCATCGACATGAAGACGGGTACCACCGCGAAGACCGGTGGAGCGATCTCGCCCTTCAGGTGTCGCTCGATGGGATCGTTGGTGGCAGCCGCGTATTCAGCGATGCGCTCGGCTGTCACCTCGAAGTGCTCCGGATCGGTCCATACGTCCAGCCCGGACGTATCGAATTCGACCGCGTTGGTCTTCGGTGTCGTCATTGAGCCGTTACCCGACCAGCTGGGCGAACTTGGCCAGCGAGGCCTCGAGATCAGCCTTGGCGTTCTTGGCTACTGCCTTGCCGATCGGCCCGACGATCATGGTGCCCTTGAAGCTGGCGTCGACGGTTGCCTTCGAACCGGCACCGTCGGCCTCGACCGAGAGAACGAATTCGACGGTGACGCCGGCCATTCCGGTACCGGCAATCTTGACCATCTTCGGAACCTCGACCTCTTCGACGGTCCACTCGATCTTGTTTGCCATACCCATCACGGAGACGACCTCGGTGAACTTGGCGCCCAACGCAACCTGGGTGGGGAGTTCACTCTTCCAGCCCTGGTGAATGGTGAGCCACTCTTCCCAGCGAGACAGGTCGGAGAGCGCATCCCAGGTCTTCTCGGGGGATGCGGGCAGTACAGCGGAGACGGAAACGGAAGCCATGATGAAACTCCTAGTGGGTAGCTGGCGGGTTGTGGGTGTGATTCAGCGTGCGTAGGGCTTGTATGCGGTCACGACAACTGCGCCGCCGAGTCCGATGTTGTGCTGGAGAGCGACCTTCGCGCCGTCGACCTGACGCTTGTCGGCGGTTCCGCGGAGCTGCCAGGTGAGTTCGGCGCACTGGGCAAGACCGGTTGCGCCGAGGGGGTGCCCCTTGGAGATGAGGCCGCCGGACGGGTTGACCACCCAGCGTCCGCCGTAGGTGGTGTCGTCGGCGTCGACGAGCTTGCCGCCGTCACCTTCGGCGCACAGTCCGAGCGCCTCGTAGGTCAGCAACTCGTTGGTGGAGAAGCAGTCGTGGAGTTCGATGACGTCGACGTCGTCGGCGGTGATCCCGGCCTGCGCGTACACCTTCTCAGCGGCCTTACGGGTCATGTCCGCGCCGACGAGGCTGATGGCGCTCTTGTCCTCGAAGGTGCTGTTCATGTCGGTGACCATGGCCTGCCCGACGATCTCGATCGCCTGAGCAGCGAGCCCGTGCTTCTCGACGAATGCTTCGCTGGCGATGATTGCCGCGCCGGATCCGTCGGACGTGGGCGAGCACTGGAGCTTGGTGAGCGGGCCGTGGATCTGGCGTGCTTCGAGGATCTGTTCGAGGGTGTACTCGTCCTGGAACTGGGCGTACGGGTTATTCAGTGAGTGCTTGTGGTTCTTGACGGCGATCTTCGCGAACTGCTCTGCAGTGGTCCCGAAGCGTTCCATGTGCTCGACGCCCGCGGCGCCGAACATGTACGGAGCGGGCGGCATCGCGAACTCCTGCAGCTCGGCGAGAGCGAGGAGGTGCCGCATGAGTGGCTGTTCACGGTCGTCGTAGGTGGATCCGAGGGACCCGGACTGCATCTTCTCGAAGCCCAGCGCCAGTGCGCAGTCGGCCTGACCGCTCTTGACTGCCTGCGTGGCGAGGTAGAGCGCGGTCGATCCCGTCGAACAGTTGTTGTTGACGTTGACGATGGGGATGCCCGTCAGACCCAGCTCGTAGACAGCCCGCTGACCTGCGGTGGACTCGCCGTAGACGTAGCCGACGTATGCCTGCTCGACCTCGGTGTAGTCGATACCCGCGTCTTCGAGCGCCTTGGTACCCGACTCGCGTGCCATGTCGGGGTAGTCCCACTCGCGGGCTCCCGGCTTCTCGAACTTCGTCATGCCGACGCCGACGACAAAAACCCTGTTACTCATTGCCACTCCTGAAGAGAACGGTATCTGTGTGTGACACGCTGTCCCACCAAAGTATGTGAGACATCTTGTCCAGTCAATGGCGGGGTGAGTATCGTTCGATTTATGACAAAAACAGCCGAGTCGGCGCAGCCCGACGGGCGCAGCACTCGCTGGAACGATCACAAGGAGCAGCGCAAAGCGCGGATCCTCGACGCAGCACTCGATGCAGTCAACGAAGGTGGCGCCGACGTCGGCGTCCAGCAGATCGCCGAGCGCGCCGACGTCCCCCGTTCCGTTGTCTACCGGATCTTCAAGGATCGAGCCGACCTCGACGAGCAGCTGCGAGTTCGCATCCTCGAGATGATGATGACCGACCTGACACCCACCCTCACGCCGCAGGGTACGGTCGGCGAGGCTATCTCACGGGCAGTCGAGACCTACCTCCAGTGGATTGTGAAATACCCACGACTGCACCACTTTTTAGGCAAGGGCTCGCCGAGCACGCGGGCCACCGGTTCGAAAGTGGTGACCGGAACCAAGACGGCCATCGCCGTGCAATTGGGGAACCTGTTGGGTGCGATCCTCGCCAGCCGCGGCAAATCGTCGAAGATGGCGGAGCCCTTGGCTTTCGGCGTCATCGGATTGGTCGACGTCAGCGTCAACCGTTGGCTCAGCCAGCCGGGTTCCGATGTGACCAGTGCGGAATTGGCCGAGTTCCTCGGGCGCTCCATCTGGCAGGTTCTGGACGGCAATCTTCGGAGCATCGGCGTCGACATAACTCTGTCGACTCCGATCGCCGACCTGTGACAGTTACCGAACTACCCTGGGCACTCGACGGACGTGGACTTCAACTGATCCGGGTTCCACCGCTCGCCCTACACGCGCTGGGTGAAGACAACGCCACTCTCGCAATGGAACTCGAACCCAACCTCCTGACCCCGTATCTCCTCGGCGAAGAATGCCAGGGCTTGTGGCGCTACCGGAGCACGCAGATAACCGGGAACCCACTCGACAGCGCGTGGATCACCCGCATCGCCGTCGATGCCCGCACCTCGACGCCGGTGGGGTTGGCCGGATTCCACGGTCGCCCCGATGCGCGCGGGATGGTGGAGATCGGATATCGCATCGATCCGGCATTCCGGCGACTGGGCTACGCACGAACTGCTCTCGAGATACTTCTCGACGTCGCGAGTCGCCAATCCGAAGTGCACATCGTTCGAGCGACCATCAGCCCGGACAACATCGCATCGCGAAATCTGATCAGCCAGTACGGTTTCAACGAAGTCGGTGAGCAGTGGGACGAAGAAGACGGTCTGGAGACCATCTTCGAAGTCAGCGCCTCTCCGGAACCGTGACAGCCGTCAACCCGCTGGTGCTGTCGGTCCAGTGAATAGCACGGTCCTCCAGCATCACTGGTGTCCACAACCTGTAGGTCTTCACCTGATGGTGATGGCGACACAGGCATTGGAGGTTGCTCGCAATGGTCCACCCACCGCGTCTCGGATCGGAAGGATCGAACTCGGTGATGTGGTCGAGTTGGCACCTGTTCGCGGGCACCGAACAACCAGGGAACCGGCAGTGACCGTCGACGGCCCGCACCAATGCGGCCAGAGCCGCTCCCGGAGCATAGGTCAGCGCGCCGGGAGGTGGATCGGGCTGGGCGCCATGCCCATCCGATCTTCGAACTATGTCCGGGGCCCGCGCGGCCAACCTTTGCATTGCCCGAATCCGATCCCCGCAGCCGTTCGGTTCGCGACTTGGGTGATCACGTCGGGTGACAAGCGGCAGGACAGTCGGAGCATGTTGCCGACGCGGTCGATTCCCGGCGGCCTGAGAGCGGAAGTCGACAAACAGTGCCTGCCAAGTGGAATCGGCGGCAAGCTCGCGAGCAAAGTCGGGATCGATTGGCCCGTACCCGTCGATGCTCGCGGGATCTGACGTCAACCCGAGGAGCGTCGCCAGATCGCACACGATGTGCAGCAACGGCTTCCGACGTGAGGGCGCAGTTGATCGACTTGCTGGGGATACTGCCTCGCACGTTTCGCTGCCACACTGGCAAGTCAGCCCGTTCTCACGGTGCAGGAGAGCAACCAGCGCGTCGGCCCGGCGCGTCGAGGCATTTCGTGGATCGTGGTTGCAGACGCTTCCGGCGGCCTCGTTGATCAGGCCAAGCGCTTCGACAGCCTCGTTCGCGCTGAGTGTTGCCTGCAACTGGGCGAGTCCGTGACGGTCTGCACGCGTGCGAACATCGCGGTGTTCCAGCATTTTCCGGCGACGTTCGGCAGCAGCGTCCGGATCGTAGGCAAAGAGCTGACGTTCAATGTCGCGCTCCAGTTGCCCGGGCGGAAGACGGTGCGCGGAGGCAAGTACCCGGCGCTCGAGTGCTGCGATCGCCTCGGGGTCGACCCCGGTGAGTCCGTCGACAATCTTGCGCACGCGCGCATAGTCCAGCTCGCCGGCAGCAAATGCGGCCTTGGTGAGCGGAAGGAACTCGCGCAAGGCGTCACCGATCTCGATGTGAACTTCGGCTGTGCGCCGCGAACACGTGAGCATGACCGCGATCTCGTTGCACGCGATCCGCCACGCCTTGTCGACATCACCGGACACGTCGAGTTCCGCATTGAATCTCGACTCCGACAACATGGATGCACCGAGCACCTTCTGTGCGGCCAGCATGTTCTCGCTCTGCGCCGTTGCAAAGAGCATGTCCGGCAGCACGCGTGGATCGACGACAGGACGGCCGTCATCTACAACTGCCCCCACACCGCCCGTCGATCCATTATCGAACATACATTCGACACTAGACCTGCCCACCGACAAGAAAGCTAGAGTGCCGGTTTGTATCCCTTACCCTGCATCCAGGCGAGCACATCCAGCACCCGGATCGCCGGAATGGCATCGTCCAGTCCGGCCCGAACTCGCAAGTCGAGCAATCTCACGTGTAATTCTCCGTCGTGCAAGGCCTCTCGTACCGGTTCCAGATGGGCAGCCTTCGTTCCCAACTCCCGCCCGATGACGTCGTCGTAGATCGGGTAGAGCCGCGGACGCTTGCGTGCGATCAGTTTGGACGCCATGGTTCGCCCGACGCCGTGAATCTCTCGAAGCGCCGTCTCCAACCGCCACACTGGAGATTCCGGAGTGAAGGGATCGGGTTCGTTCGACAGATCGCGATCGGGGCCCACGTCGGCCAGGAGTCGGTTCAGTTCGGCATTGTTCTCCCCCAGTAGAAAGAAGGCCCCTTGCGCCGGAACCTGAACCGACAGAAGCGTCACCGCAACAAGATCTTCCGCGGTAATGATGTTCGCATCACGATCGCGGTTGCCACTGGGATCCCAGGAATCCCACAGCGCACCGGTACGGAGATAGCCCGTCTTTCGGAGCGGCCTCGTGAAGTATTCCTGCAGCACATCGACCGCGCCGGCATCGTCCCCGTCTCGCAGCACACGCGGGAGGCGGATGGGCAACTGATCAACCATGGTCGAGCGACCTTTCCAGTACATATTTGGCGAACCCGGAGTTGTGATATTGCCGAAATGGGCCCTTGCCCTTGGCAACAAGATGCTCCGCGAGTGGACGTACCGTCGTCACGTCGACAGGCAGTAGGGCGAACTGTTCCAACGCATCCGAGTCCTCGAGACTGCAGTCGATCACGGTCCCGTCGCCGTCGGCGGACGCCAACTCGGTGCGTCTGATGGCGACCAGATCGTGCTTGTCATCGAGTTCTTCGATGCTGCAGCCGGTTCGCGATTCCAGTGCCGAACTGGATACGTACACGGACATGACGTGCTCGATCGGCTTACCGCCGACCAGATGGCACTCGACGCTCAGAATCTCCATCGGACCGATGTTGAGTGTGAACAAGCGATGGCGCTCCGCCGATCGATTTGTCGACGGCAGGCAACTGATCGTCCACTGTTCGATCTCGACGGCGGCCGGCGCATCGAACGCGTAGGAGAGAACCTCGGCGATCAACTCGGCAAGATCTTCGAAGAGCGGGTCGCGCTGCAACCGCTCGAAATTCTCGACAGAAGCGGCGGGACGCACAGGCGCCTTGCTCACGCAGGTCCCCTCTCGTCCGGTGCTTTGCTCTCAGACCTCGCGTCCAAGGTACCCAGCCCTACGCGGGTCTCGCGCGTTCGCCCTCACATACACCCTCGCGTTATGGTTCTCGACACGCACCACCGCCTTACCGATCGCTAACTCGAGGAGCACACGAAGTGGAAATCAAGGGAACCGCAGCACTGGTCACCGGAGCGGCATCAGGCCTCGGCGCCGCAACAGCCAAGCGCCTCGCCGACGCCGGTGCTACCGTCTTCGGCCTGGATCTGCCCGCGTCGATCGAGCGCGCAGGCGACAACGTCCCCGCCGGCGTCACTCTCATCCCCACCGACGTGACCAGCGGCGAAGAGGTCGAGGCAGCGATCAACCAGATCGTCGAGTCGGGCTCCCCGCTGCGTATCGTCGTCAACTGTGCCGGTGTCGGCTGGGCGGGACGCATCCTGTCCAAGAAGGGTCCGCACGACCTCGAGCTGTTCCGCACGGTCATCACCGTCAACCTGCTCGGCACCTTCAACGTCATGCGCCTGGCCGCCGACGCCATCTCCAAGACCGAGGCCGTCGACGAGTCCGGCCAGCGTGGCGTCGTCATCAACACCGCTTCCGTTGCTGCCTTCGAAGGACAGATCGGCCAGATCGCGTACTCCGCTTCCAAGGGCGGCGTGCACGGCATGACTGTTCCGGCTGCCCGTGACCTCGCGCAGTTCGGCATCCGCGTCAACACCATCGCCCCCGGCATCATCGACACCCCGATGCTCGCAGGCGTCACCGACGAGTACCGCAAGGGCCTGGAGGCCGGCGTTCCGTTCCCGTCCCGCCTGGGCCAGCCGTCCGAGTACGCGCAGCTCGCGCAGATGATCGTCGAGCACGACTACCTCAACGGCGAGACCATCCGCATGGACGGCGCTCTCCGCATGGCGCCGCGCTAACTTCCCTGCTGTGCGCCTTTATTAACCGCCCGCGGTTAATAAAGGCGCACGGTTTGTCAGAACGAATGAAAATACCCACCGCTGGATTGGGCAGTTGCGCTGAGGTACTCGGCCACTTCCGTCGCCGGCATCGGTCGGCTGACGTAGTAACCCTGAACCAATTCGCAACCTGCGGTGAGCAAGAGCCTCAGCTGGTCGGCCGTCTCCACGCCTTCCGCCAATGACTGCATACCGAGCGCCTTCGCCACCTCGACCACCGAAGTGACAACTGCCGAATCACCCTCGCTCAGTTCGGTGATGAACGACCGGTCGATCTTGAGAATGTCCAACGGCAGTTTCTTCAAACTCTCGAAAGACGAATAGCCAGTTCCGAAGTCGTCCAGGGCAATCGCAATTCCGGTGGCACGCAGGCGATCCAGCTCGGCGACGGCAAGCTCCTCTACCGCTCCCGTCTCTGTGATTTCCAGCTGAAGCCGTTTGCTGGACAGACCGGATGCCTCCAGCGCATCGTTGACTGCTGATCCGAAGCCGGACGACATCAGTTGCACCGGAGAGACGTTTACCGTCACGTAGGTATCATCGGGCCAGGTCGTCGCTTCGGCGCAGGCCATGTGTAAAATCTGAAGCCCCAGCGGGACAATCAAACCCGTCTCTTCCGCGACATCGATGAAGATGCGCGGCGCAAGCACTCCCCGCACCGGGTGGTTCCAGCGAAGCAGTGCCTCGAATCCCTCGACGCGGCCGGTGTCCGCACGAACCTGCGGTTGGTAGTACAGCTCGAACTGCCGAGACTCGATCGCAAGCCCAAGCTCTTGCAGGGCCGATGCTCGTTCCCTGGCCCGCGCCCGCAGCGCCGGTGAGTATTTTCCGACCCGGTTCTTGCCGGCAGATTTTGCGGCATACAGCGCCAGGTCCGCGGACATGACAAGCGTGTCCGCGTCTTCGGAATCTGCCGGCGAGCTGGCATAACCGATCGATGCACGAACCTCGATGCGATTCCCCCGCACGAAGAACGGCTCACGCAGTGCACCCAGATAGCGAGCAAACACCTCGCCGCCGTCCCCTGTTCCCCGCAAGACGACGCCGAATTCGTCGCCACCGATTCGGGCACACATGGCACCGTCGACCACCCGATTGAGCCGTGCAGCAACGGAAATCAACAGTTTGTCACCGACGGGGTGTCCTAACGTGTCGTTCACCGACTTGAAATTGTCCAGGTCGAGGATGCCGACAAGAACCTGCTCGCCGGTCCGGACAGCGCCGAGCGCGTCGGACAGCTCCGTGCCGAACGTCCGGCGATTCGGGAGCCCGGTCAGTCCGTCGGTTGCAGCGAGCCACAGAATTCGCCGCTCGTAGTTGTACTTCTCGGTGATGTCCGAGCCCACGCCTCGCCAACCCACGAACTCCATGGCCTCGGAAAGCCTGGGATGACCCGACAGAGACCACCATCGGTCGACGCCGCCGACACGAACGGGAATGACGACCTCTCGAAACGGCATGAGGCGGTCGAGGTGATCTCCGATGACGTGGACCGCGGCTCGTCCACTCTTCGTCGAACCGACGTCGAGCCAATCCAACAATCCGCGCAGCGACAGGGTTCGCAGGTCGGAGACAGAGACTCCCGAGATCTGCGACAGCCGAGCGGAGGTGTGCGACAACGTCCCGGTGGTGTCGACTTCCCACAGCCAATCGCGTGACCCGCCCTCGAAATCGTCGAGAAGCAAACTGACCGTCTGGCGCTCGGCAGCAGCCTCGAACTCGGCAAGACAACGACTTCGGAACGACGCCCAGAGGTACACGACGCCGATAATCAGTGTCACCGAGTAAACGACCAACTGGAACGAGAGGACAGTGTATTCCGTGGTTCTCTTAGGCAGGATAACGACGAGCAATCCGATGCTGTGCACCAGAATCCACGCTACCGCTATCGACCGAACCGTCGACAATGCCACGGCGCCGGCGCCCATGACTCCGGCGAATGTCGCTATAAGCACAAGCTTTCGCGAGTTGTCCGTCACGGGAAGCATCGCGGCGGCGAGAACGACAAGCAGAAGCCCAAGCAGGATCACCTCGAGCATGAGCGCCCAGTAGTCATACCTCGTCGTATGTTTGGGCGTGTACCGGCCCTTCAGGACGACTCGCGGTATCCAGACGCGCACCGAATTGAGGACAACCAAGAAGGCCGCAGAACCCCAGATCACCCGAAACTCGTTGTGACCGGGGGGTATGACGTACGCAAGCAAAGCGCATACGCTGAGTACATTGACCATGTTGGCCAGTGGCGCGACCGTCGTCACCTGCAGTATCTGGCGTGCGAAGAGGTCGCGCCGCTCGACGTCAGACAGTTCGGCGTCGCTCGCACTCGAAGTCAGCCTGCTCAGCATGCAACACCCTCCATCGTGGAGCCGACCAGATGAAGGTAGCGCGGATGCGGGCTCGGGACACACGATGACGAGAAACTACGAATTGAAACACACTGTTAAATAGGATGTTTCAGACAATAGCGACAGAACGGATCGGCGCTACAACTCGGAAGCCAGCGGAATTTCCTTCTCCGCGCGGTCCGTCATCCACTCACGTAGAACCTTGGTGGCAATGACGTCGTCCTCGTTGTATTGCAGGATCCGCGTCCGTTGCGTCTCGTCCGGCTCACCGTCGTAGCCGACCGCCTCGCGGTACCACGCCATCGACGCTTCACCACCGGCTTCGGCGTCACGCCAGTTGAACCCGGCGACGGGGGCAATCTTCTTGAGTCCCTTGCCGTTCGGGCAGATGAACTGATCGCTCACCGCTTGATAGATGTCGACCCACTGCGGACTGTCGATGAACTCACGGATCTCGTCCTTGCTCGGAATCCCGGGCTCACCGGCAAACCTGCGCGCCGAGTCCAACAACCACTTGTCCTCGGCCGAACGCGAATAGCAGTATGCGGCAAAGGTTTTACCCGAAGCAGCGGCTGCGGCACGCTCCGCCATCAGCCAGCCCCAGAACTCCGCGAACGACCGCGCCTCGTCACGCGTCGGCAGCGGATCCCACGTCGCAAATCCTCGATACATCGAGAAGCCACCGACATTGAGCAGCGTTCCCCACAGGTAGGCGCCGTGCTCCTGATAGCTCTCCATGTCGACGTCGATCTCGATGTCCGCCCGAGTCACCGAGATCTTCTCGAACCGCCGCACCAACGGAGCATCTGCCAACCACGCCTTGGCGATCACGACTGCGTCGTCGAAATTTCCGTGCGGCCAATCCTCGAGCGGCTCACCGTCCCAGGCGGCCAGCTGATCTATCGTGTTGCAGCCGACGTCGCGCAGAAGCTCAGCTCGCGATCCGACAGCCACCAGGCTGACATCGCGGTTGCGAACCAACTCCTGCTTGCATTCGGTCCACCACGGGCACGACTTGCACTCGCTCACCTGTGACGGAGACGTCAGCACCTCACCGCGGGCAACAGCGATACGGTCGGCGAAACGCTCGTCGTAATCGTCGAGAATCGCACTGAGGTCGTGGACGAGGACGCAGTCTCCGTTGTATCCGATCGCGCCTGCCGTGAGCGACGGGCTCGCCAGCCCACGACGCTCGAGCATCCGATAGACCTGCGCGACGCGCATCTGATCGCGGACCTGGCTGCGGACCTTGCGCTTGGGATCGACCGCGGGCTCCCATTCGAGGAGCCCCGAGGTGATCGCGCCCTGGCCGGGATCGGTCACCTTGTGATTGACGACAATGACGGGGATGTACCCGCCGCCCTCGTCGTCACGGATGAGCATTTCGCAGCGGCCCTTGCGTCCGGTGTCGCGCTCGACGGGCAAGACCGCGCCCCAGATCCGGTCCGCGCCGGCCTCACAGGCAGCAAGTGTGTCGCGAGCCTGAGCCGACGCCGATTGATCAGGGTTGATCTTCACCCAACGCTCGGGAGCAGCGCCGATCACGAGTTCGGCGATCTCCGCGCGCTTCGCGATCGCGGCTTCCTGGCGCTGCTTGACGCCGGTGTCGACGGGTTCCGAAGCCGATTTCCCGGGAAACAACCCGTCCAGACGCACCCGATGACGGCATCGGGTCAACGCCCCCGAATCGATGATCGGGAGCTGGGGCGCGGGGTTGTTAACGGAACACACGATGACGAAGATTATGTGCTCCCCTAGGCTGAAGCCGAAGCGCAGGTACCTGGCAACACACAAACACCTGGAAACGGGGTCCTTTTCGATGGGGTTGTTCAAGAAGCGAAAGTCTCGTGCCACCCGCAAGGCGGAGGCAAAGGCTCTCAAGCACAAGGCTGAGGTCGAGGCGAAGCTCAACGCCAAGAGCCAGCGTAAGCGCGACAAGGTCGAGACCAAGTCGCTCAAGAAGCTGGAGAAAGCCGAGATCGAGTCACAGCACAAGATCGAAAAGGCGCAGATCGCGACCCTGAAGGCGCAGGAGAAAGCCGCTGCGAATCAGGGCCTGACTGTCGCCAAGGTGCGTAAGTACCTTGGTGTGGCACGTCTGCTTGCCCCCGTTCTCCTGCCGATCGCCTACCGCGCTGCCACGGCAGTGCGCGCCCAGCTCGACACCACGCGCGCGCAGAAGATGGGCATCGCCGTCGACCAGCTCGGTGACTACACCGGTCACGGCGCGAAGTTGAGCGCTCGTATCGCCGGTGCCGAGAGCTCGGTCACCGAGATCCTCAGCCGCAAGCCCGACGATGCGGAGACGCAGCGTTTTGCCGCCGCCATCCGTGAGCGCCTCGGCGATCTCAGCACGGCAGTTCGCGCTGCCGAGCAGAT
Source organism: Rhodococcus sp. MurmanLake-1 (assembly GCF_056945715.1). Classification (NCBI taxonomy): domain Bacteria; kingdom Bacillati; phylum Actinomycetota; class Actinomycetes; order Mycobacteriales; family Nocardiaceae; genus Rhodococcus; species Rhodococcus sp. MurmanLake-1. The sequence goes on from NZ_JBWZNF010000009.1 coordinate 16,069, forward strand.
GCCGCAGGCTCGCCGTAAGGCAGCTCACCAGGCAATTTCTTCCGAACTCGACGGCGTCGAAGCAGATCTGCTCGCACGTCTCGGCGTGCGCTAGACCTGAGAACGCCAGTGAGAGCAGCCGAGCAGACCGCGACCCTCCGGGGGATATCTGTCGGTTCCGCTTCGGCTGCTCTCGCTGTCGCCGCGCATGGAATCGGCGGAGGCGAGCTGCCACAGTCGTCGTCGCTGACCCTGCTGCTCGCCGTCTGCGCAACCGTCGGCGCCGTGACGGCCACCCTTCCCGCCCTCTCCCGGGGGCCCGCTGCCCTGATCGTGGCTCTTGGCCTGGGTCAGCTTGCCGCCCACACCACCATGACGCTCTCCGAGCACGCTCATTCGCCCGCTCCGGGATTGGTGATGCTCGGTGCTCACGCCGGTGCCACCGTCGCCTGTGCGGTGGCGGTCCTGGCCGCCGAGCGCCTCTACCGCGTTGTCACCCACGCTCTCCACGTCGTCCTGGCGTCCCTGGCTCCCGCCGCCGTCACTTCCCGCGGCCACACCGTCTCGACCGGAATCCATCACGGACCCGTCGACGCCCTTCTTCGCGCCAGCATCTCGCGGCGCGGTCCTCCTGCCCTGGTCTGAAGATTCGTAGAACTCCCCACCCCTTCACCAGACCCAAGAGGACACTTTCCGACATGAAGAACACCCTGATTTCGCGTGCGGTTGTCACGACCGTCGCTACCGGCAGCGCTGTGCTGCTGGCCGCCGGAATTGCTTCAGCACACGTCAGCGTCGTCGCACCAGGAGCTACGCAGGGCGGATACTCCGTTCTCACGTTCCGCGTGCCCACCGAATCCGACACCGCTTCGACCACCAAGCTGACGGTGGCCCTCCCCGACCTCAAGTCGGCACGCACCGAACCTATGCCCGGTTGGACCGCCGTCGTCGAGAAGGACCCCACCTCACTGGTCGCGAAGTCCGTGACGTGGACGGCCGACCCCGGCGTCGGAATCGCCCCCGGCCAGTTCCAGCAGTTCGTTCTTTCCGCCGGCCCGCTGCCGGAGCAGGAAGAGGTCGAGTTCAAGGCCGTGCAGACGTACAGCGACGGCAACGTCGTCAACTGGGATCAGGAAGAACTTGCCGACGGCAGCGAGCCGGACAAGCCCGCGCCGACGCTGACTCTCGCCGCATCCACCGGCGATGCTCACGGAGCGCCTGCTGCCGATAACACTGCCGAGACGTCCGCTGCATCCGAATCTTCTTCGTCAGACAACACCGCGCGCTGGCTCGGCGGCGTCGGCCTGGTGCTCGGCGCCTTGGGCGCTGCACTCGGCCTCGGCGCACTGGTCAGGAGCAAGCGCTGATGAGTACCCGGATCAAGGTCATCGCCGTCGGCATGCTCGCGATGCTGGCCACGATGCTCGGAATGGGCACGGCCAGTGCGCACTCCGCGGTTGTCGGCTCCAACCCGGAAAACGGCGCGTCCATTCAGGTTGCGCCTGACAAGGTTTCGGTCACGTTCAACGAGGCTCTGCAGGCACAGTTCGCGGCGCTGACGGTCACCGGCCCGGACGGCAACCTCTGGACCAAGAGCGATCCGTCCGTCGAAGGACCCACTGTCAGTGCAGACCTCGGCGATCTCGGGCCGACCGGCGTCTACACCATCGCGTACCGAGTCACTTCCGCCGACGGCCACCCTGTCAACGGAACCCTGACCTTCACCCTCACCGAGGCGGGGTCAGGCACTCCCGGCGCTGCCGCTGCGTCGAGTACGGGTGAGTCGGAGTCCGGCAGCATGCCGGTGTGGATCTTCATCGTCGCCGGCGTCGTCGTGTTCGGCGGTGCGCTGTTCTTCGTGCTGCGTAAGCCGAAGTCGAGCTGATCGCGTGACGGGTACGGCAAACAGGTGGTGGTTGCTGTTTGCCGTACCCACAGCTCTGCTGGGAGTCCTCATCGCCTGGGGCCTCGCGAGCCCGTCGGGACCCGAATCATCTAGCACTGTCCGCGTTCTCGCGATCGGATGCGGCTCGTTGACGCTCGGCATCGCGACGCTTGCCTGGATGGGCCGCAGTGAACGCCGCCCGGCAACAACCCCTGCGATCATGTGGACTCAGCTCACCGCGGCGGCAGCGGTTTGGCTCGTCGCCGAGATCACGCTCCTCGTGCTCAATGCCGCAGCGGCAGACGGCGCCCCGGTCACCTCACTGACCATCGGGCACTTCGGCGCATTCGTCTCCGAGGTGAACGTCGGCCGCGTCGGTGTCGCGATCATCGCGTGCGCGTTTGCCGTGGTCTGTTACGGCATCTACGGGTTCACCAATCCCGAGGCGGTGCCCGTCGCACCGGCATTGGTCGTCTCCGCGTTGGCACTCGCTGCCCGCCCGATCACCGGGCACATGGCGCAGCAGAGCTTCGGATCGATCCTCGACGCCGTTCACGTCCTCGCTGCGGCCTTGTGGTTCGGCGTGCTGGCCGCACTCGCGCTTGCCGTACCGTCGCGCGGTGCCTGGGCGATCTGGTTGCCCAGGTACTCCGCCCTCGCCTGGCGATGTGTCCTCGCGTTGGTCGTCACCGGTATCGTCAACGCCGTCGTGCGACTCGACTCGCTCTCCGCCTTCTACGACACCGCTTACGGCCGGGTGATCCTCGCCAAGATCGTGGCGATCGCAATGCTCGTCGCACTGGGATGGTGGTGGCGCCGGACATGGGTGGTCGCAAGTGCTGCACACCGCATGAGTTCGGACGGATCTCTGCGCCGCGCCATCGGTGAAGTTGTCTTCATGGCCATCGCATTCGGGCTCGCCGCGGCCCTTGCGACAACTGCGTAAGACGTGCCTCAGCACAAGATTTCGTGACCCGCACATTTAACGTTTCACGTCGAGATTTAACCTCTACGTGAGTTTATTTTCCCAGCTTGCGGCGGTTTCCGGCCACCCTTAGCCTTGCTCGCATGACGGAGGCCCAACGCTCGTTTCTCGTCTGCGCTTCGCAGCGCAGTGGCAGTACTTTGCTGGTCGAATCCCTGCGAGCAACAGGGGTCGCGGGTGAGCCGGAAGAGTTCTTCCAGTACCTCCCCGAGACCTCGCGTTCGCCGCAACCGAGGCAGTGGTTCGAAGACGTCACGGACGAGTCCGTCTTGGGTCTGCTCGCCCCGTTCCACCCGGGAACGCCGGACACTCGCACCTCCGAGCAGTGGCGCACACAACTTCTCGAACTCGGCCGAACACCCAACGGAGTCTGGGGCGGCAAGCTGATGTGGAATCAGACACCGCTCCTGCTCGATCGCGCAGCCGGATTGCCGTGGCGCAGTGGGACGGATCTACGTTCTGCACTCCACGACACCCTCGACCACGACCTGCAGTTCATCCACGTCTATCGAGAAGATGTTGTCGCTCAGGCTGTATCGATGTGGCGAGCCGTGCAGACGCAGGTCTGGCGCGACGACGCGACCCCACCGAATCTCTCGGACGGTGCGCAGTACAACGCGCTCGGAATCGCACACCTGGTGACGATTCTCGGTGAGCAGGAACGACAGTGGAAGCGCTGGTTCGAGGAAGAGGACATCTCCCCCATCGAGATCGGGTTCCGCGATCTCACCGAAGACCCGCAGTCCGTGGTCGCAAAAACCCTCATTTCCCTCGGTCTCGACGGACAACTGGCCCCACCACCGCCGCTGCGTCGTCAGAGCGACGGACGCTCCCGCGAATGGGTGCAGCGCTACCGCATCGACGCCGAACAGAACGGATACCCCGTCACATGAGCACCGTCACCGATGTCGTCGACGAACTCCGAGTTCTCGAATCCGAAGCGGTTCACATCATTCGAGAGGTGGTGGCAGAACTCGAAAGACCGGTACTGCTCTTCTCGGCCGGCAAGGACTCGATAGTCCTGCTTCGACTCGCCGAGAAGGCGTTTCGACCCTCCCCACTCCCTTTCCCGGTCCTGCACGTCGACACCGGTCACAATTTCGAGGAAGTCATCGAATTTCGCGACCGCCGAATCAAGGAGGGCGGGCACACACTTCTGGTTGCTTCCGTTCAGGATTCGATCGACCAGGGTCGAGTGCAGGAGTCGACCGAGACCAGCGGATCGCGAAACCGCCTGCAGACCAGAACTCTGCTCGACGCTCTCGAAGGCGGGCGATTCGACGCCGCATTCGGCGGCGCCCGCCGGGACGAGGAACGCGCGCGAGCCAAGGAACGGGTCCTGAGCTTCCGTGACGAGTTCGGCCAGTGGGACCCTCGGGCGCAACGGGCCGAACCGTGGTCGCTCTACAACGGTCGGATCAGACGCGGAGAGTCCGTTCGTGTCTTCCCGCTGAGCAACTGGACAGAACTCGACATCTGGCGCTACATAGCCCAGGAGGAACTGGAACTGCCGCCCATCTATTTCGCGCACGAACGGCGGGTATTCGAGCGCGACGGAATGCTCCTCGCTGCTTCGGAATTCAGTACCGACGCCGAGAACGCCACGGCAACGACCGAGTGGGTGCGATATCGAACCGTCGGCGATCTGACCATCACCGGCGCCGTTCGATCGCACGCCACCACCATCGACGACGTCGTCACCGAGATCTCGGCCGCGACGGTTTCCGAACGAGGCGAGACTCGCGCAGACGACCGAACCTCGGTCGCCGCGATGGAAGACCGAAAGCGTGAGGGCTACTTCTGATGACCACCACCATCACTCGCCAACTCCTGCGGCTGGCCACGGCGGGTAGCGTCGACGACGGCAAGAGCACGCTGATCGGCCGACTGTTGCACGACACCGACAGTCTGCCTACCGATCACCTCGATTCCGTGACCGACGAGCACGGTGTCGCCGACCTGGCTGCACTCTCCGACGGATTGCGCGCCGAGCGTGAACAGGGCATCACGATCGACGTCGCGTACCGATTCTTCTCCACTCCGACCAGAAGTTACGTACTCGCCGACACCCCGGGACACGAGCGCTACACGCGCAACATGTTCACCGGCGCGTCCAACGCCCACGTAGCGGTCCTGCTGGTCGACGCGAGAACCGGCGTGCTGCGTCAGACGCGTCGACACGCCAGAATCGCAGCGCTACTTGGTGTTCCGAACCTTGTGGCCGTGGTGAACAAGATCGATCTGGTGGGCTTCGACGAAGCGAGATTCGCGCAGGTACAGGAAGAATTGCGGGTATTGGCACGCCAGCTCGGGCGAGGCGACGTACTTGCCATCCCCGTCTCCGCGAAAGCCGGCGACAATGTCGTGACCCGCTCGGAGAACACCGCGTGGTACAACGGGCCGACACTTCTCGAATATCTCGAAGGCGTCGAACTCCTTGCGCCCGCGACCCACATCGAGGAACTTCGGCTTCCCGTGCAGTGGGTTTCGCGTCCCGATCTGCAGAATCGGCGCCGGTACACCGGCCGAATTTCGGCAGGCACACTGAGCGTCGGAGACGAGGTAATGGTCCTGCCGTCCGGATCGAAGAGCACCGTGATCAGCCTGGACACCCTCGACGACAACCGCAGTACTGCCGTTGCACCACTGTCGGTTTCGGTGGAACTGGCCGATGACATCGACGTCGGACGTGGCGACGTTCTGGTCAGCGGCGGTGCGCAGGCTCATTTGCCGGTTCTGGCCCGAGAACTCGAAGCCACGATCTGCTGGTTGTCGAACACTCCATTGCGAGCCGGCGATCGGATAGCGCTCAAACATACTTCCCGGACCGTGCGCGCGACCGTTCAAGAACTGCACACCCGACTCGACCCCGAGACGCTCGACGAGCAGGACAGCCCAGTCGAACTGGGGCTCAACGACATCGGAACGGTCACGCTCCGAACCAGTTCCGTGGTGGTCGCCGACACCTACGACCACAATCGGGACTCCGGCGCTTTCATTCTGATCGACGAGCAGAGTAACGACACCGTCGGCGCCGGCACCATTCTCGAGCCACGCGTCGTCGTTCCCGGTGAGCAGACCCGCAACGACATCAAGTGGCATCCGTCTTCACTCGAACGTCAGCGGCGGTGGGCGTCGACGACCCAGAAGGGCGCGACGATCTGGTTGACCGGCCTGCCTGCCTCCGGAAAATCCACCGTCGCCGTGGCTGTCGAACGTGCGCTGGTCGACGCGGGACGCACCGCGTATCTCCTGGACGGTGACAACGTCCGCCACGGTATCTCCGACGATCTCGGGTTCTCGCCGGGAGACCGGGCCGAGAACATCCGGCGCGTCGGGCATCTCACTCGGCTGTTCGCCGATGCCGGCGTCGTGGCCATCGCGTCGATGGTCTCACCGCTGCGTTCGGATCGAGCAATTGCGCGTGCTCTCAACGAAGCTGCCGGGCTCACCTTCCTCGAAGTTGCAGTCACCACTCCCGTCGAAGAATGCGAACGCCGAGATCCCAAGGGCCTGTACGCGCGTGCGCGGGCCGGTGAACTGAAGGGGCTCACCGGAATCGACGCACCGTACGAGACTCCGGAGGACCCGGACCTGGCTTTCGATACGACAGGCGCTGACATCAACGAACTGGTCGGGCGGGTCATCGCATTGTTGGAGGAGCGCGAAGCCGCCAGGCCTTAGGGGTTTTCGGTGTCCGACTCGAGGTAACCGCGGTCCGCACTGTAGGCGGACCGCACGTTGGGTCGGACACCGATCTTCTCGAGGTACGCCGCCATGCGATGCACCGCCATCGCGCTTCCCAATGCCTCGTCCGGGAGACGATCATCCGTTTCGGCGCGCCACGTGTGAAGCTGCGAGGACAATTCCGCCTGTATTGCCGAGACTTCCGGTCGATCGATCAGATTGATCTTCTCGTCGGGGTCGGCACGAAGGTCGTACAACTCCCGGGGTGCGCGTACCGCCAGATGCTCGGTGCCGAGCGCCTTTCCGGAAAGACTGTCCTCGATGTCGAGCGGTAGATCCAGAGCGGGGCGGACGGCGTAGTTCTCGATGTAGCTGTAGTCCTTGGTACGCACCGCTCGAATGGGATCGAAACTGTCGTGAAAGGTCTTCTCCGTGAACAAGGAGGTCCGGACAGGTTCGGACGACTCGGTTCCACGATCGACGAGGGCATCGGCGTGCGAGCGCCCTTCCACCTCGGTGGGGACGTCGATACCGAGGAGATCGAGAATGGTCGGAACAAGATCCACACCGCTGAACAGTGTCTCGTATTCCTTTCCGCCACTGCGATACCGAGCCGGAGGGCGAGCGATCAACGCAATGCCGGTGCCGGGGGCGTAGAGCGTCGACTTGGCACGTGGGAACGCGGCGCCGTGATCGGTGAGGAAGAAGACCCACGTGTTCTCGTCGAGCCCCTCTTCCTCGAGCGTCCCGAGCAGATCACCCACCGCGGCGTCCGCTACCTCTACGCTGCCGTGGAATTCGGCCAGATCCTCGCGTACCTGCGGCACGTCGGGAAGGTATCCGGGAACCTCCAGCGCTGCGGTGTCCGCCGGGGTATAGCGATCGGCCGGGTACGGCCGATGCGTTTCGAAGAACCCCGTGGTGAGAAGGAAAGGCTCGGGCGGGAAGCGTCGTAGCCAGTTCTGGGCACGCGGAACCACGTAGTCGCAGAACGAGTTCGTGACGTCGTACTCGTGATAGCCGAGTCGCTTCGGGTACGCAGTCTCGTGCTGCATGCCGAAGAGCGAGGTGTACCAACCGTTGTCGGAGAGGATCTGCGGAAGCGTCTGCACCTCAGCGTGGTACTCCCAGCCGTGGTGCGCCAACCCGATCAGACCGTTGTTGTGCGGATACCTGCCCGAGAAGAGAGAACCGCGCGAAGGTGAGCACAGCGGCGCCGTCGCGTGTGCGTCGGTGAACCGGATGCCTTCTGCCGCCAGCCGGTCCAGGTTGGGGCTGTTGACCCCGGCGACACCGTAACTCGCGAGGTGTCGGCCCAGGTCGTGCCAATGAATGATCAGGACGTTATCTCGCGCAGCCGACACGTGGGCAAGGCTAGTTGCCCTGCCCACGTGCGGCAACAGCTCGAATCAGCAGGATCTCAACTGTTTCTGCCGAGCTGCCTGATCCAGGCGCGGGTGTCGGCGGGATCGATGACATCGTCCAGTTCGAACGTGGTCGCCGCCATCAGCGCCTTGCCCTGTGCGTAGGCCAGTTCCACGAACTGACCGAACAGAGTTTCCCGAGCCTCCGGGTCTTCGACGGATTCGAGTTCCTTGCGGAAACCGAGGCGCACGGCGCCTTCCAGACCCATCGGCCCGATCTCGCCGGTCGGCCACGCCACCGTGAACTCGGGTGCGTGGAAGGAACCACCGGCCATCGCCATGGCGCCCAACCCGTAACCCTTGCGCAGGATGATCGTTCCGAACGGCACCGTGAGGCGAGCACCGGCAACGAAGAATCTGCCGAACCTTCGGACCGTCGCCTCCTCCTCCGAGTCCGGGCCCACCATGAATCCCGGTGTGTCGCAAAGGGTCACCAGAGGAATGCGGTGCGCTTCGAGCAGTTCCAGGAAATCCGAAGCCTTGTCCGAGGCTTCCGCGTCGATCGCTCCGCCGAGATGCTCGCTGCTGTTCGCCAGCACACCGTACGGAACTCCTTCGACACGAACGAGTGCCGTCACTACACCGCGACCGTAATCTCGACGCAGTTCCAGGACGCTGTCGACGTCCGCGATCGCCTCGATCGCTCCACGAACGTCGTACGAGCGCAGGCGATTCTCCGGCACCACATGCCGGGAGAGCCGCGGATCCGGAGCCGTCCACTCTCCGCTCGCACCCTGGAAGTAGCCGAGGTACTGCTTGGCCAGAGCCACCGCATGAGCGTCGTCGTCAGCCACCAGGTGTACGACGCCGTTACGGCGCTGCACGTCGATGGGGCCGATGTCCTCGGGGCGGAAGTTTCCGAGCCCGCCGCCCTCGACCATGGCAGGGCCTCCCATGCCGATATTGGCGTCGGGCGTCGCGATCAGTACGTCGCAAGCGCCGGCCAGGGCCGCGTTGCCCGCGAAACAACGACCGGATACGACGGCGACCATGGGCACCCGCCCGCTCAGCGCCGCCATCGCGCGGAAGGTCCCCAGTTCCAGGCCCGCTCCCGCCCCTGCATCGGTGTCACCGGGGCGACCGCCGCCACCTTCCGCGAACAGCACTACCGGAACCCGCTTGCGATCGGCGATCTCGAGCAGGCGGTCGGTCTTGGCGTGATTGCGCATGCCCTGGGTACCGGCGAGCACCGAGTAGTCGTACGAGATCACGACGCTCTCGCCGCCGCTGATGGTCGCCACTCCGCCGATCAGACCGTCAGCAGGAGTGTTGGCGATCAAGTCTTCCTCGCTTCGCCGACTGCGCTGCGCTGCCAACGCGAGAGCGCCGTACTCGACCAGGCTGTCGTCGTCGACCAGGTCGTAGACGTTCTCGCGAGCAGTCCGCCGCCCCAGCTTGTGGCGTTTCGCCACTGCCGCGGGCCGCGCCGCATCCAGGGTCACCTCGTGGCGAGCGATGATTTCGGCGAGGTCGGGACGTACGTCGTCGAGGTCCACCTCGTCGACCTCGGCGAGCTTCGATCCCGCGCTCGCGCTACGGACGACGAGCAACGGTTCGCCCGCACTCACCGATCTCCCCGGTGACGACAGGACCCGGACCACTTCGAGGTCACCGGGCGCCGAGAGAACATGCTGCATTTTCATCGCTTCGAGGACGGCGACCTGGCCACCCGCATGGACGCCGTCACCGACTGCGGCAAGTTCGACGACGATTCCCGCCATCTGTGCACGGACCACGTCCTCGTCCGGCGCGATGTCCACACTCGCGGAGGGTGTTTGTGGGCCCGCTTCGGGAACGAGGTCCGCCAATCGAGAACCTAACCAGTCGACGTCGACCAGGCCGTTGCGGAAGTCCTTGTCCGACAGTATTGCCTGCAGGAATTCGAGGTTGGTCGCCACGCCGTCGATAGTGAACTCACTCAAAGCAGCAATCGACTTGCGCACAGCGGCAGGAAAATCCGATCGACGTGTGTGGGTGACGACCTTCGCCAGCAGCGAATCGTAACGCGCACTCGGCGAGAGTCCGACCGTACCGAAGGTGTCCACTCGCACGCCGGGCCCGCCCGGAGGACTGAAGTTGTCGAGCGTGCCGGACGACGGCAGCGCATTGCCGTCCGGCGTCATGGTTTCCATGTTGACGCGGGCCTGTATCGCAATCCCCGAAGCGTTTGCCACGGATCCGACTGTCTCCGATACCTTCTCGACAGCAGTGATTCCGGTTGGCAGGTCCAGGTCCTCGAACGGAACTCCGTCCGCGATAGCGAGTTGCACGGCGACGAGGTCGATTCCGGTGACCTCTTCGGTCACCGTGTGCTCCACCTGAATTCGGGGATTGACTTCGAGGAAGACGAATCCGCGTTCCTCGACCAGGAACTCGACCGTCGCGATGCCTCGGTAGCCGACCTCGGCGCACAGCCTTGCGGCCGCAGCGTGAAGACGCTCGCGCAGGGCCCCCGACAGCCCCTGCGCGGGCGCAACCTCGATCAACTTCTGATGCCGACGTTGGACGCTGCAATCACGGTCACCCAGAGCGATCGCGTGGGTTCCGCCTTGCCCCGGCGCCGCCACGATCTGCACTTCGATGTGCCGAGCGTGCTCACTGAGTACCTCGGCGAACAGTGCCGAACTGCCGAATCCCGACTGGGCTTCGGCCGCACACACACGGTACGCGTCGTCGAGCGCTTTCGGGTCGCGCACCGCGCGCATGCCGCGGCCACCGCCGCCGCTGAGCGCCTTGATCATGATGCCGCGGGAGTTGCGCCCGAAGAATTCACGCACCTCGTCGAGGTCGGCGTTCGCCGATGTCGACGGCAGGACCGGTACGCCGGAGTCGACCGCCGCAGTGCGGGCGCTGGCCTTGTCGCCGAAAGTCCGGAGAACCTGGGCGTCCGGGCCGACGAAGACGATGCCCGCCTCGGTACACGCCTGCGCGAATTCGGCATTCTCACTGAGGAATCCGTAGCCCGGGTGCACGTGCGTGGCGCCCGTTTCGGCCGCGATCTTCAGCAGTGCGCTCTGATCGAGATACGCGGATGCGCCCGAAGCTCCGAGCGGCACCGACTCCGTGGCCGCCGCGACGTGCGGACTGGACGCGTCGTCCTCGGCGTAAACCGACACCGTTTCGATCCCGAGTTCACGGGCAGTTCGAATGATCCGCAGCGCAATTTCGCCGCGGTTCGCAATCAGCAGTCTCACTTTTCCCCCTGAGTGCGCTCGAACAGATCGCCCTTGCGCACCTTTCCTGTTGCAGTCATCGGAAGCGCCTCGAGCACTTCCACTTCGGGCACCTTGTACGTAGCCATGTTCTCCTTGGCCCACGAGACGATCTCGTCGGCCGCGGTGTCGGAACCCTCGACCAGCTGGACAAACGCAAAAGCCACCTGCCCCTTGTCCTGGTCCGGTTTCGGTACCACCGCAGCCTTTTCGATCGCCGGGTGCAGCATGAGCAGCGCTTCCACCTCGGAGGGGAAAACACTCATGCCGTTGGTCTTGATCATTTCCTTGTTTCGCGCCAGGTAGTGCAAACCACCACGCTCACTGAACTTTCCGACATCGCCGGTCTGCAACCAGCCGTCACGGATGGCGTCGGCGGTGGCAGCCTCGTTGCGGTAGTACGCGGAAAGGATGGACGGGCTGCGCACGATGATCTGTCCGTGCTCACCGACGGGAACCGGCCTGCCGTCGTGATCGACGATCAGAACGTCGGTGCCGGGCACCGGAATTCCGCAGAACACCGGCTCGCTTTTCAGGTCGTAGTCGCCGTCCTGGAAGCCGAGGGTGATCGTGTCCGCGGTGTGGGTTTCGGTCATTCCGTAGCTCGCTTCGCGCAGAACGCCGCCGGTAGCCTCGCGCCACCGCTGGCGCGTGGCCGGATCGAGTTTGAGAACAAACGAGACTGCCATGGCGTTCTGGAGTGTCGAGAGATTTCGCTCCGAAAACCCTGATGTGTCCATCAGTTCGACGTAATTGTCGACGGTTCCGACCAGCGAAGTCACACCGTAGGTCTCGACCGCGTCGAGCGTGGTCTCCGCATCCCAACGATTCAGCAGGACAACGGTTCCGCCGTTGACGAGCGGAACCAGAATGCCGAAGTCCTCACCCGCGATCCAGAAGATCGGCAGAAACACCAGGGATACCGGCGGATTGGCGCCCACCTGGTCACCACCGGCAAGCGTCGCGGTGGCCGCGGTGTAAACCATGTGGCGCTGAGTGTGCTCACAGCCCTTGGGCATTCCCGTCGTTCCGCCCGTGTAGTTCAGGGCGGCGAGGGAATCGAGTTCGGTGGCAACGGGAGTCGCCCGCTCACTGGTGATGATCGACTGCCAGTCGCTCAGGCGCGGATCGTCGACCTCGAAGGGCAGTTCGACGGTGGGGATCGCAGTCAGCATGTCCGATACTGCCGTCTTCGCGACGTGTTCGAGTGGAGTCTGTGAACGAACCTTCTTCACCAGCTTCGAGAAAGTGTTCTGCGTCAGTAGTACCTTGACGCCGGCATCGTTGAGTTCGTGAATCAATTCGTGTTCACGGAAGAGCGGATTGATGGGCACGTGAACCGCACCGGCCTTGAGAATGCCGAGCATCGCGATGTGGAACTGCGGGCAGTTGACCAGGTGAACGCCGACACGATCGCCTCGTTCGACTCCGAGTGAAAGCAGCCATCCGGCAAAACGATCCGAAAGCTCGTCGTACTCGGCGTACGTGATGACGCGGCCGTAAAAGACGATTGCGGGAGTATCCGGCCGCTCGAGCGCCCAATGCCGCAAGTAGTCGACAAGTCCCCCGCCTTCGAGCGGATACTCGACGGCGCGGGGAATCCCGGCGGGCCAATGCGCCTGCTGCAGCGCAGTGATTTCCGCCAGAGCCGCTTCGAGCACGTCTTGTTCTGCCACCGATCACTCCATTCGTAAAAGAAATCTATTTCGACTCTTCGAACCCGATCAACCGTTCGGACATCGTCGTCATATCTGCAATGAACTGGTTCTGCTCTTCGACACTCGCCTTACTCAGTCGTGCTCCACCGGCCATCTGTGCGTCCGAGATCATCTGAACGAGCACCGGGGGCGAAACGCAGGGATCTACATCGTGAACCTGTCGAATACGTTCGACGAAGCGTACGTAGCGGCTCACGAGCTTTTCGCGAACTGCTGACCAACTGCGCTCGACCTCGGAATCCACCCGCGCCCGGTGCTCGATCACCGCGAGCAGGTCCCCGTAGGTGTACACGGCCGTGATGAACGCCGACGTGGTCGTTCTGAGAACTTCGCGTAGATCCTCGGCCGCTGGCCCCTCCATGTGCTGGGCGTCGAGAAACCGTCGGCACATCATTTCGGCGACGGCACGGAAGGCCTCGTCCTTCGACGAGAAGTACGCGTAGAAGGTCGCTCGGGACACATCAGCCCTGGTGGTGATTGTCTCGACGGTCACGGCGTCGTATCCGAGTTCGCCGAAACAGAGAGCAGCGGTGTCGAGCAGGCCGGCCCGACGTGGACCGTCCCCGAGCTTGCGGGCTGTCCGCGCTCGCTCCTGCGTTTCGCTGGTGGTCACCGTCACAGTGTGTGTTGACGTTGACGTCAATGTCAAGAATTGCGGCATCCTCGCCGCCGTTCTCGTCGGCTCAGTCGCGAAGATGGGCGAGAAGAAAATCGTCTCCCGGATCACCCGTGGGGCCGGCGACATGGTCGGCCCCGCGATCGTTGTCGTGGTGATCGGTGCGGCAGCGGTATTCGAGTAGTTCAGGCGTGGGGGGCCTCGCGTGCCGCCGTCTCCAGACGGTCGTTGTACTCGGCCCACCACCCCTCATCACCGGGAGCCAGATTGTTGTCGCCCGCCTTCATCCCAGCAGCTCCGTCGATCAGCTCCCGCACGATGTCCGCGTGGCCGGCGTGCCGATGGATCTCGGTGACAACGTGAACGAGTATCCGGTGCAATGTGACGTCGCGACGATCCTCCGGCCAGTGCTTCACGAAGCCGGGGGCGTCCAGATCGTGCTGCTCGATCGTGGCGTCAGCGAAAGCCCAGGTGCGGCGATAGGTTTCGACGATGTCGGCACTGGACTCATCGGCGCGGGCCCACATGTCGACGTTGAGTTCCTCCGAACGCAACCACGCCGGTAGATCGGGAACCCGACGGCCGAACGTCGGACCGAAATACCCGAGCTCGACGCCGATCATGTGTTTGACCAGTCCCAACAAGTTGGTCCCTGTCCGGGTCATCGGACGCCGAATGTCATACTCCGACAGCCCGTCGAGCTTCCAGACGAGCGCGTCACGTGCTGCCTGCAGGTACCGCTGGAGATCTTCCTTTTCCGAGTTGGTGGTCATGAAACCAACCTAAACCGAGTGGAGCAGACATTGACAGCGGTGGAGGATCTGACCGAGGTTGCCTCCCGGGCCGTCGCCGCCGAGCGTGACGCCCGGTCGGTGCGCTGGCACAACCCGGCAGCCGTCCGCAAGGCCGCCGCGTCCGTGCGTGATTCGCTCGACGACGAACGATCAGCGCTGAGCCGACCGTCGTACAGCGGTTTGTCGCCGTCGCCGCACATGGCTCGCCAACTCGAACTGATCACGACGTTGCAGCCGCCGCTGCCCGCCGACGCCGGCATCAGCACCGCCGCGCAGGCCGAGGCCGACGCCGTCGCCGCGGTGACCACCGCGCGGATAGCCTTGCGCGCCGCCCACCTTGCGGTTCTCGAAGCACGCGTCGCCGCGCTCGATGCCGGAGATACCGATACCGTCGCCGCCGCGATCCGCGGTTACGTCCCGCTGAACTCGGGCAACCCCGTCGTCCGGCACGTGCAGGGTCTCGGCTCCCGGATCCGTGAGGAAGCACGGCACGTCGTGAGTGGCAAGCCTCGGTCGATCGCTTTTCGACTGGGGCTGAGCCTCGGAATGGGCTTGGCGTACCTGGCATTCATTCGCCTCTTCCAGTGGGACGCCAAGGAAGATCGACTGCCTTACCTTGCGCTGTACGCACTCTCGGGTGTGGTCGGAAGCGTCGTGTGCACCAATGCGCTCAGCTTCGACGCCGGCCGCGTCCGTGCTGCTTTGTCCGGCGGAACCAGGCTCTGGCACGTCCTCGTCGCGAAGAATGCGATGATGCTGCTTCTCGTCGGCAGCGCCGGGTTCTTGCTCAGTGCCATCCTCGCGTGGCGCTCCGGAAGCAGTGCTGATCTGGTGAAGGCGTGCGGTCAGGTACTGACCATGATCCTGCTGTGGCTCGGTGTCGCCAACGTGATGTCCGTGGCCTTGCCGCTGCGGGCCGAACCGATGACGGCGAGGCGCCACGACGGCACATGGAAGCAGTTCCTGCTGTCCTTCGTCATCTCGTACGGTGTCGGACTGATCGTCAATCTGATGCTCTACTGGCGAGTCTGGGCGAAGACGACGCTGCTCGAGCAGATGGGCGGTCCGTGGATTCCGGTCCTGCTGCTCCTCGCGAGCGCGGCCGCGACGTGGCTGTTGCTGACCGTCCTGGCCGTACTCCTGGCCGAGCAACCACGCTTCCGGCGCGCCTTGCAACGGGAGATGGTGGTCTACCGCGAAGAAACCAACCACTTGCAGGCGACCATTCAGCACAATTCCGGCTAATGTAACCGTGCGTGGCTGATCCGGGCACGCCGCGAGTACACGCAGTGTCGAGGAAGGCGTGACCCATGATGTCCGTAAAGCCTGGCGCAGCCGATACGTCGGCCGCCGTAACCACCGCCTCCTGGCTACCACTGATCGTGGTGGTCCTCACGCAGATTCAGGCGTCGTTCGCCGTCAATGCGCTGACCGTCTCGATGGCCGGCATCACCACCGATCTCGACACTCCTGCAACAAGTGTCGGCACCGCGATCACCGCAGGCACCTTTGCCATGGCTGCCTTCATTCTGCTGGGCGCCAAGATCGGCGCCCGCTACGGGACGCGTTTGGTCTTCCAGATTGCCGTCGCGATTCACGGTCTCGCGATGGCTGCGGTCGCTCTGAGCCAGAGCCCGGCAATGCTGTTCGTGGCGCAAGCCGCGTCCGGCGCCGTGATCGCTCTCATCGCCCCCGCGTTGACGGTTTTCATCGCCACGAACTTCAATGGCGATCAGCAGGCAAAGGCCATCGGTTACCTGGCAGCAGCAATCCCCGCAGCCGGTGTGCTGGCACTACTCATCGCCGGTTCCTTCGCGACGACCATCGGGTGGCGTTACTCCTTCGCCCTCGTCGTGGCGCTCGCCGTGGTCAACCTGGTCCTGAGTTTCCGTGTCAAACCTGTTCCCCCGCAGAAGGACATCACCATCGATTGGGCCGGCGCCGCACTGGCTGCCGTTGCCGTCATCCTGCTCAGCTTCGGTTTCAGCGGCCTGAACTCGTGGGGCGTCATCCTGGCCACCGACGCTGCGCCGTTCTCGGTCATCGGTGTTTCACCCGCGGCCATCCTGATAGTCCTCGGCACCATCTGCGCGCAGGGATTCTTCCAGTGGACGCGAAGTCGCAAGGCGCAGAACAAGCCTCAGCTCTTCAATCTCGACGTCCTCAAGACCGGCGCCGAGCGCGCCACCACGATTTGCATGGCGACGATGATGTTCGTGGGAACCGCGGCCAACTTCCTCATTCCGCTGTACATGCAGATCATCCAGGGCCGCAGCAGCTTGCAGACGTCGTTCTCGATCATCCCGTACACACTCTCGATCTTCATCGCGAGCACCGTCGTCGCGCGCCTGTACAAGACGTACTCCCCGCGTCTGATCGCACGAGCCGGGTTCGTCGTTGTTGCCGCTGGACTCATCCTGTTGGCCTTCACCATTCGTGGTGACTGGCATCAGATCTTTGTTGTCATCGGCCTGATCACCCTCGGCCTCGGGCAGGGCGCCATCGTTGCGCTGGTGTTCAACACCCTCCTCACCGCAGCTCCCAAGGAACTGGCCGGTGACGTCGGTGCCTGGCGAGGACTGGTACACAACATGTCCGGCAGCGTCGGCATCGCGGTGGCCAGCGTGTTCGCCGTCGGAATCCTCGGTACCCTCGTCAGCTCACAGCTGATCGACAACCCCACCATCCCGGCATCCCTCAAGGTCGAGTCAGGGATCAATCTCGACCAGGTCAACTTCGTCCCCAACGATCAACTCGTCGTGACGCTCGAAAACACCTCCGCGACACAGGCACAGATCGACGAAGCCATCCGGATCAACACCGAAGCACGCCTGCGCGCACTGCGAACCTCGCTGCTCGTACTCGCCGGGCTCTCTCTGCTCGCCATCATTCCGGCCGGGCGCATGCCCAACGAAGTACCTGCTCTGGACGAACCGCAACCCACGAAGGGCAAGAAGTAACCGATGTCCAACCAAGACCAATTCGGTCCGATCGAATACGTTGCCGTCGAGTTTCCCAGCGGTGCACCGACCTCCGCGGGATTCGAGAAGCTGCTCACTCTCGTCGACTCCGGAGTGATCCGCATCCTCGACCTCGAGTTCGTCACCAAAGCCGCCGACGGAACGGTATCCGTCGTACCCGCGTCCACCTTCGAACTCGCAGATTTCGATCTGGCGCAGTTCGACGGCGCTGCCTCCGGACTGCTCGACGCCGGCGACATCGCTGCCGTTGGTGAAGAGTTGGCTGCCGGAAGCGTTGCCGCCGTACTCGTCTACGAGGAACTGGCAATACTGCCGGTCATCGAGGCCTGGACCCGCAGCGGCGCAAAGGTTGTCACCGAAGGTCACCTGAGCGTGGACGAACTGGCTGCTGCACTGGACAACACCGCACCGGATACCACGGAGAAGGACGCATGAGTTTCTTGAGGCGAGCCGGCCGGGTAGCCGTCGCAAGCTCCATTCACGGCAATGTTCAGCGCCGTCAGCGGACCCGTTGGGCTGCCGAAGATCAGGCCCGCGCAGCGCAGGTCCAGCCGGTGCCGCCGATTCCCGATCTACCGCCCCTCCCGCCGCGGGCAGCTCCGGCAGAATCGGAAATGTCGATGGACGCTAAGCTCGAACAGCTCACCAAGCTGGGCGAACTCAAGAATGCCGGCGTATTGACGGAGGCCGAGTTCGAGACCCAGAAGGCGCGCATCCTCGGCTGAACTAGCTGGGCCGCCCGAGTGCAAAAGCCATGACGGGAAGCTGCGTCGTCGCGAGATTCAACAGAGATGCCACTCGCGCATCCGTGAATCCTGCGATGGCGCAGCCCACAAGTCTCATCGCCTCGGTCACAAGGTACAGATTCTGAACCAGCACACCGGCATCCACGTGCATCGTGCGGTAGTGCCGCATCGCGTACTTCTCGAGCGGCGCTTCCACGTCGGCGACCACAAACAAAAGAACCGGGAACACGTCGACGAACTCGGGCTGGAGAAGGCTCGCTCGAAGGTTTCCTTGTACGTCACCCGGCCGGACGGCCTCAGCACGGCCTTCCTGGATGTACCGGTACACCCCGGCTCCAAGCGAGTGTCCGGGTTGGCGGACAACAAACGACAGCGTCAGTTCGCGCATCCCACCGGCCGTCGGGCTGCTGACCAGACTGTGGTGCAGCACATTTGAAAGTTCATCGATTCCCAAAGCATCTTGCGCTGGGTTGTAGTGGCTCCGTCGTGCCTGCAAGATATCCGGAAAGTCCCGGGCCGGCAGTGGCGTCGGCGCCGGTAATTCAACGAACTCAGACGTCACCGGGGGCAGTGCGCCCTCGTCGAACGGTAGCTCCGACGGAGCCACCGTCCGGTCAAGCGCAGCATGCAGCGATACGACGGCCTCGACCCGCTCGAGGGCGGTCAAGACCTCACGAACCCGGGTGCAGCAGGCGAGATACCTCGGCAGCTCCGTCGATCGACACCAATTCACCGGCGAACCACGCCTCCGGAACGGCAAAGATCGCATTCGACGTCGCGGCAGGCGTCCCGGCAAATGCCGTGCGGGCAGCCTCGAGTGTGGATTCCCGAGCCGACTCGGTGGAGTAAACGACAAGAATTGCCTGCGGCGACTTCGCGAGTATCGATTCGGTGGCTACCTGGCCGAAGTACTTCCCATCCGGAAGGTCGCTCTCGTAGAGGTTCTTTCCCCCGGCCGCCTCGAGCACGCTGCTGTAGAGGCCCCTCGCCAGAGCGTAGGACTGCCCCTCCGAAACCTGAACCATCACAGTGGCAACCGGCTCCTTCCCGGCCACGGATGCCTCGGTTGCTGCGAGCGACTTCTTGCCATCTGCCAGAAGTGTTGCTGCTTCGTCACTTGTTCCGGTCAGGGCACCGAGACCGTCGATGTCGGACCAGACGTCGTCGATCCGCCCCTCGGTGACCGCCTTGTGGCAGTAGCCGCTGTTCACGAAGATCGGGATGCCGAGGTCACGCAATTCGTCCATGCTCTGCAGTCGGTCACCGTCGAACCAGTATTCCCCGTCGGAGACGATCAGATCCGGACGGGCGTCGAGCAATGCTTCTTTCGCGGGAACTCCGGTGCTCAGTACCGGCACGGCCGCGAACTGATCCGCGAGTTCGGGGCTGGGAGGAGAGAGGTCGGTATTCGATTGTCCGACAATGCGGTCGGCGGCACCGAGTTGAATCAGAAGCTCCGTCATCGACGGATACAGCGAGACAATCCGCTCCGCCGTCTTGGGCAACGTGACCTCGCGGTCACAATTGGTGACGGAAATCTTCTCGGACGACGACGTCGCCGAATCCGCCGTGGAGTTTCCGCATGCGGTCAGTACCGCAGTGGCGGTAACGGCCGAGCACAACAGCGCGGCAGTACGTATCGAGGATTTCAAGACACTGCTTCTTTCGTGTGTAGGAGCGGAGGGGCGAACGAGAGCAAGGGGCGCCCGGTCAAGGGGTGAGTGCCGAGATGCACCTGAACCCCGAATACTTCGGACAGCAGGTCCTCGGTGAGGACCTCGGCCGTTGGTCCTGTCGCGACAACTACCCCGCCGGAGAGCAGACAGACGTAGTCGCAATACGCTGCGGCCAAGGCGAGTTCATGGATCGCAACAATCGTCGTAGTACCGAGTTCGGCGACCAATTCCATCAGTTCGAGTTGAGCTCGGATGTCGAGGTGGTTGGTGGGCTCGTCCAAGACCAGCACCGAAGGTTGTTGAGCGATCGCCCGGGCCAACATCACACGCTGCTTTTCTCCGCCGGACAGTTCGGCGAAGAGTCGTGATCCGAAGCCGTGCATACCGGTTCGTGCCAGTGCGGCACTGACAATGTCCCGGTCGATTTCACCGAGTCGAGAGAATGCGCTGTGATGCGGCGTCCGGCCCGTCGCCACCACCTCGCGGACGCTGAACGAGAAGTCGGATGAATGCTCCTGCCCCACAACACCGATGATGCGTGCTGCGGATCGTGGCGAGAGATCGTCCCACACGTTCACTTCGTCGACCTTCACGATTCCGCTTCGCGGCTTCATCGAGCGGTACAACGCGCGCAGGAGGGAGGACTTTCCACTGCCGTTCGGCCCGACGAGTCCGACCACGCTCCCCTCGGGCGCTTCGAGATCTACGCCGGAAACCACCAGACGCCCACCTCGAACGACGTGAATCCCGCTGGCCGACAATCTCATGACTGCGCACCTCCGTCGCGTCGAAGTAACCAGAGGAAGAACGGAGCACCCAATCCGGCGGTGATGATTCCGAGCGGTAATTCGTTGGGCGCATCCAACATCCGAGACGCAAGATCGACGATCACCAGGAAGGTTGCACCGACCAGCGCGGTTGCCGGCAGCAGCTTGCGGTGGTCGGATCCGACGAGGAGTCTTACGGCGTGCGGCACGAGTAGCCCCACGAAACCGATTCCGCCGGCAACGGATACAACAACCGCGGTCAGCAACGACGCGATCACCAGTAGTAGCAACCTGGTACGGCGCACGTCGACGCCCACCGATTGCGCGCTCTCGTCTCCCATAGCCAGCGCGTTGAGTTGGCGAGACTGCGTCAACAGCACTGCCGCACAGACGGTGATCACTGCGGCGGGCACACCGAGATCCGACCAACCTGCCCCGCTCACCGAACCGAGTAACCAGAAGAGCACTCCCGAAAGCTGGCTCGGGTCGGCACGCAGCTGCACGAAACTTGTTGCAGCCGAGAGTAGATAGCCGATGGCAACACCGGCCAGGACCATGCGTAGCGGGACGAGCATTCCCTCGCGCCTGCCCAGAACGAGAACCGCGATCAGGGAGATCATCGCTCCCAGGAAGGCCGCCACCGGGACACCGATCGACAGCCCGGTTCCGATGCCCGTCGTCATGATCAGCACTGCGCCGAAGGACGCTCCCGAACCGACACCCAGAATGTAGGGATCGGCAATCGGATTGCGCACCAACGCTTGCAGTACCGCGCCGGCCAGCGATAACCCGGCACCTGCCAGTGCCGCGATCAGAATGCGCGGGACCCGCAGCCCCCACACGATCCGATCGAGCAGCGGGTCGACCGGCGGCCCACCGACGTGCGCGTACAACACCGCAAATACGTCGGCGAAGGACAGCGACGCAGCGCCCGACCACACCGCGACGGTGGAGACGGTGGCAAGGACCACGGCCGTGGCCAACAGAAACGGGACGTATCCGCGGTCGCCGACGGGATGCGCACGCGACGGGGCATCAGGTACTGCTTCGCTGGTCAGCGTCATCGCACTCCTGCAGAGGTGGGGGTTCACAGGCATGAACAGGTGGATCTAACCATAACGACAGTCGTTTTCATTAATAGTGACATGCTCATCTGTGCGGACAAGGCTCGGTCCGCAGGGCGCTCACCCACGCGAAGAGTGCCCCGACCAGCGCAAAGGTGCACGCAACGAGGTAGGCGGTGCCGATATCCCAACGTCCTGCAATTGCCCCGGCAATCAAGGCGCCCACCGGCGAACCACCCCAGGCGACCATCCTCGCCGTGGTGTTCACGCGCCCCTGTAGACGATCCGGAGTCAGACGCTGACGTGCACCGATGCCGTTGAGGATCGTGACAGTCGCACAGCCGGAGTAGACGGTCAGAGCGGTGATCGCGGCGGCGGTGTTGCTGGTTGTCGCAACGACGAACAGCACCACCGGGGCGATGGTCAACGCACCGACAGTGATCGCGCCGACCGGCCATTGCCCCGGTAGGCGTGGGAGCAAGACTGCGCCGACCACACCACCCACGGAGACTGCTGTCCACACGGCCCCGATCATCGGACTCGACGTCGAAATCCCCAGTCTCTCGGACGCGTACACCACCAGGAGCGCCGTGACAGCACCCTGCGTCAGCGAATTGACGAAGCCGACGCCGGTCAAGGCTCGCAGGAGCGGAGACTGCCAAAGGAAGCTGAGGCCTTCGCGTATGTCACGCGCAATTCCGGGTTCCGACTTCTTCGGCGCCGCAGGAATACCCGAGAACGAGGCTCCGATCGACGCCATGGCCAGCCCGGCCAATACGTAGGCCAGTGCATCAGCACCCAATGCGTAGGCCGGGCCGATCGACGCCACGAGCACTCCGGCATAAGCCGGAAAGGCAACATCGACGAGCGTGCTGGAAGTCCACAGCGCACTGTTGGCGGTCGGTATTCTCTGCCGACCGACCAGCGCAGGCAACGCTCCGAAAGCTGCGGCATCGAACCACACGAAACACGTTCCGATGCACATCGATACGCCGACCGCGTGCCATGCCGTCAACACACCGAGCGCCTGAGCCGCCGGAATACTCGCCAAGGCAAGAGCAGCGACGGCCTGCGCACACAGGATGACCGTCCGCCGGTTGACTCGGTCTGCCACGGCGCCCGCGAACAAGCCGAATACGAGGTACGGCAGAACCGTCCCCGCAGCCGCGAGCGAGGTGAGAAACGGAGACCGGCTGATGTCGAACACCAGAATCGGCATTGCCACACCGGTGACCGCCGCACCGGCCACGGCAATCGTGCGAGCCGTGAAGAACAATCGAAACGATCTGTCCCGAAACACATGTGGTTGCGCTTCGGCGGATCCCGTCGTCGAGGTCTCGCTCATGTATGCACTCTCTTGTACCTGTTGCTCTCCGTGGCGATCTTTCGTACGGTGGCATCGTAATGGAAATGGTTTCCATTACGGAAGGGATGACAATGAGCAACATTTCGTTCGACAGCGTCTCCAACTCGGCTCCGGCCAATGCACTCCAGGGTGTCGGCACCAACGCCCTCGTCGACAACCCGTTCACCTTCGAGCCGGTTGCCGAGGCGACGTCCGCACATGCTCTGCAGGGTGTGGGCACCAACGCCCTCGTCGACAACCCGTTCAGCTTCCAGAGCTGAAACCTTCCCTGATCCAGACCGTTTCGACGGCCTGATCTGCCGATGACCCCGCCCGCATCCGACTCGTCGGGTGCGGGCACCGACAAGGAGATCCGTGTACGCCCTCGCCGACGGACACCAGCTGTATCCGACACCGGACGGTACTTGGCATTACCTGACACCGGACGAGAACGCAGTCACGATCGGTGCGCCGGCCGAAGACCTCGCGGAACTCGACAACTTTCTCAGGCGCTCTGGTTCGGTGCTCGGCCCGGGAGCGATCGAGATCGCCGACGCTCTCGCCTCTCGCGGCGTGCTGGCTGTTCCAGGTCAAGTGCCCGAGATTCCGGGTCCACAGCGTGTGCTGATGGACGGGGTCGGACCCGTTGCCGATGCCTGCATCGCTCTGCTCTCCAAGGCTCTTCCGGATCTCGACGTCGTATCCACCACTGCGCCAATCGAAGACGACGTTGCGTCGTCGGACCTCGTACTGTCGGTTGCCGACGCTCCTCCTCACGACGCGTGGTCGGAACTCGATACCTGGTGCCGCCACAGCCGAACTCCGTGGCAACGCGTCCACGCAGAGCTGGGTGAGATCTGCATCGGTCCCTTCTTCGACGGCATCGACAGCGCGAGCTACCGGGACGTCTGCGGTCGACGGCTAGCCGCGTCACGCGTACCGGATCACCTTCTGGCGCTGTGGAACCACCTCGCCGACAGTGAACGTCGTCCGCTTGGACTTTCACCCACCACAGCCGCAATGGTCAGTGCACTTGCATGTTCGGACGTCGTGGCTAGTTCTTACGGCGCACCGCAATCACACCTTCACCACCAGATCCGGATGAATCCACGAACCCTGATGATGACTCGACATCCCGTGCTACCACTGCCAGGCGGCGTTCTCGAACCTTCGCCGACGCTCCGGTGATCTCACTCGGAGTGAAGATCCCGGCAGCAGACGGCTCTTCGCTGGCTACGGATGTGCTTCTCCCAGATTCTTCACCTCGAGGATTGATCGTGATCCGAACCCCGTACGGACGCGGGTGGCATCTGGCCGAGGGGCTCGAATGGCGATCACGAGGAATTGCCTTCATCTGTCAGGACGTACGTGGACGGCACGATTCCACCGGATCTTGGGAACCCTACGTTCACGAGCGCGAGGACGCCGCCGCCCTTGCCGAGTGGCTGCAGGATCAGCCGTGGACACCCGAGTGCGTCATCGCAAGCGGGGCTTCGTATGCGGCCGGAACTGCGTGGGCGTTTACTGCCGAGACCAACGGCGCCGATCGGGCATTTCGTGCTCGCGGCGTCGTCTCCAAAGTGCCGACCATCGGAAGCGACCGCGTCAAACGTGATCCCTCGGGGATACTTCTCCTCGCCGAGCATCTGGCGTGGTGGGGCGAGCACGGAGATTCGTCTTCCTCTCGTGAGGGTTTCATCCCTGCCCTGATGCGCTCGGATTCGTCTTTGCTGGAACATCTCCCGGTGCAGTCGATGATCGAGGATGTTGGCCTGACCTCCGATTCACCGGGCTGGTTGACGCCGATCCGTCGCGCTCGCGAGCGCGAAGACTTCGGTGGCGATGATCTGGTGTCCGCGGACGAACTCTCCGAACTCGACGTCGCCGGGCTGCACATCGGCGGTTGGGACGATGCGATGATTCGGGAGACACTGCGGCACTTCGCATCCGTGTGGCGCGGGCCGCAGAGTTTGATCGTGGGCCCCTGGGCGCACGACCTCCGCCCGGGAAGGGTCGGCGAGACAAGTTTCGGCCGCCTTCAGGTCGAGTGGATGGAATCGATATTCTCGGCGCGGCCCGTGACCATCAATCGGGTATTCGACCGGGGTGCCGGCGAATGGTCGACCGAACCGTATGTCACGGGTGCGAACCGGATTCGTCTCGAACCAGACCCGAGGACGGCGCCTTTCAACTTCACGCACCACGCAGACGAGGGCCGAAACGACTGTGTTGTCTGGACTTTCGACATGGAGGTCGAGTGTGTGCTGTCGGGAATGCCTTCGGTGGAGTTGACAGTGCATTCACCCCAGGGCGAAGCCGATTGGATCGCCGAACTGAGCGTCGTCGATCCCACTCGAGTCACGAGATCGATCGCTCGTGGCGCGAGCGTCAGCCTTTGCTCCGGCACGTTGACCATAGATCTCGATCCCGTGCTCCACACTGTGCGCGCGGGTGATGTCTTGACGCTGCGGATCGCCGGCTCGGACTTCCCACGGCTCGCACGCAATCTCGGAGACGGTGATCGCTATCGAGGAACACGCAGTACCGCACTGCACCAATCATTTTCCGGGTCGTTGACCCTGCCCATACTCGGAGGAACTGCCGGTGGATGACTTGCTGGTCGACGCCCGAAGCGGCGTGCTGACCTCACTGGAACCACACATTCGCTCGGACATGCCGACAGGCTGGGTCGGTTGGGCCGCGAGGGTGGCCGACACCAGAAACTTCGGCGGCAGCGGTTCACTGTTTCGCGCGGACCCTTACGGATTCGGGGCTTCGATACGCGACGACGCAGCAGCTCGCGGTGCTGCAACCGGTGAGGCTGTCGAAAGATATTGCGGCAACGTAGTCCCCGAAGATCTGATCCGCAGCAGTGCGTCAGCGCTGGAACTGGCAGGCTCACGGGTCGTCGATCCCGCGAAATTTGCGTTGTACAGCGAGGATCAGTACCGCCTTCCCCGATTCCCCTTTGTTCCCTTCACATCGGCTCTGGAAATCCGTTGGGCGCTGGGTCACACCATGGACGAAAAAGTGCCCACCTATGTGCCGGCCGCCCTGACCTATCTCGGGTACTACACCGGCACCCGTCGCGGCGAACCACCGATCGCGTCGTTGCAGTACGCCGGAATCGCCGCGGGACGCTCACGCGACGAGGCCGAGATGTCAGCTCTGCTGGAACTTCTCGAACGCGATGCCACCGCACTGTGGTGGTGCGGGGACCGGTCACAGCCGGCAATCGAACTCGCCGACTGGGAGCGGTTACCTGTGCACCGCCAACTCGGGGATCTGGAGAGCCAGACCCGCAGCGTTCGAGTGCTTCTGCTTCCCTCCCCCTTCGGCATTCCCGTCGCCGCAGTGTGGATCCGGGATGACCGACGTGGATTGGTCGCGCTGGGCACAGCTTGTCGACCAACGGTGGAGGCGGCAGTCTCGAAGGCGCTTGTCGAGGCGTATGCCGTACTTGCCATCACGATCGACCTCGCCGACCCCGACGGGCCGACCTGGCGCAGCGTTGTGGACGGAACGCTGCCGGCGCACCTGTACAAACCCTTTCGGGCCGACCGTCGTTACCGGGACGAGTTCGATCCGCAATGGAAAGACGTCGTCGATCTGCCGACCGTCGCCCAACTTTATCTCGATCCCGTGATGGCGCACCTTGCGGAAGAGCACCTCTTCGATTACACCGAAACACGCTCGGTATCAGAGATTCCCGACGAGGATCCTGTGAATCTTCCTTCTCTGGTAGCCCTTCTGACGTCTCGAGGGCACCAACCGATTTCCGTCGATCTCACCACCCGCGACATCTCGATTGCCGGGTTGCACGTCGTCCGCGTCCTGTCTCCCGGCCTCTACAACAATGCGCCGGCAGCTTTTCCCCTTCTTGGAGGTAGCAGATTGACCAGCGCATCGACCACCCATCTCCATCTGCCGGTCCCTCTCGCATGAGGTCTTTGCTCGTCGACCGCCGAACTGGGATCATTCGAGAGTTGGTCGACGCCGTTGTTCCCCAGCACTTTCCGCCGGAGTTCAAGCTCATTCATTCGTATGTCTGCGATTCGGCACGCTTTTCGCCCTGGTCCAGCGACTCGGCGGGCGCCGGATATTGCTTCGATCTGGGTGACCGTGCGCGGCCTACCGCAGCTGCGATAGGCGAAGCGGTGGAACGATATTGCGGGAACATCGTCGCCAAACCGATCGTCCGCGGGTCGGCTGATGCGTTGATCGGAGCAAGCATCGACCTGTCACAACTCGCGCGTTTCGACGCCGCCCAGTACGCGCGGCCACAGTTCCCGTTCGTCGAACCAACCGACGATCTCGAGTTGGACTGGACTCGCGGAGTCGACCTGATCACGGGTTCGGATATCTGGGTACCGGCCGAACTCGTCTGGGGTTCGTATCCTCATTTCGTCGCCCGGACGGGTCCGGCGATCTCTCCAGTAGCGCAGGCGGGTCTCGCCGCCGGTCCCACGACGGAATTCGCGATACGGAATGCATTGCGCGAGATAGTCGAGCGCGACGCGATGACGCTTTCCTGGACCGGAAGACGCGGCGTTCGGATAGTCACCGGCATCCCCGAGGTGCTTCGCCGCCTGGGCAATCACGGCAGCCTCTCGACCAGGTGGTTGTCATTCGACAGCGATTTCGGCATCCCGGTGCTCGGCGCCCTCGTCCACGACCGACTCACCGGATACTCGACCATGGGTACCGCCTGCCACGAAGAAGCGCAGACGGCTGCTTTCAAGTCGCTCGGCGAAGCGCTTCAGCTGCAACTGCTTTCCGCCGACTACGACAACCCGGAGAGCGGCATCGGTCGAGCCGCGGCCTCCCCGACCAGCCCGCTTGCGCCTTGGCGAGCTGACCGAAGCTATGCAGGCGCCTACCGATCGGACTTTGCCGACGTGATGGATTACGGGTGCCACTTGCAGCTCCACCTGGACCCGGAGATCCAAGCACGATTCGAGAGTGAGCTGGCAGGTGCCGTCGTCGGCGAGGTGGACCTCGACTCTCTGACGTCACCCATCGACACCGAAAGCGCACTGACAGGTTCGGGGTTCAGGCCGGCATGGGTCGATCTGACCACAACTGATGTTCTCCGCGCCGGCCTGCGCGTCGTCCGCGTCGTCGTTCCCGGTTGTCTCACCAATGCGGCCGCCGGATTGCCGTTTCTCGGCTCGCCCCGACTAGTCGACGGTCTTGCCGGACGTCCGCCTCGTACCATCCCATTGCCGCACTGACAGTTCCGGAACTGCCAGTTGTAACGACTCTGCGGTCTCCACCGCGTGAAACCAAGTCGGCTTCGAGATTGCACTGTCTCGAATCACCTGCACGGCACGCGCGGTGATGGTTGCCGTCGCGGCCGACTGGCTACGCCCCGAAACCCACAGCGCCGGGCCGGTATCCGTTCGTGCCATCGCAACCCAACGATCCGAGCCCCACAGCTTCTTCGGCACTACCTTCTGGAGGGCGGGCGCCCACGTCATGGCCGCAAGCCCGAGCGTCGCGGTGGACGTGTCCAATCGCAGGTACGTTCTGACCGGAACACCAAGGTCGCGCGTCAACGCATGTTGGTCCGAAAAGTCTGCCCGCACAGCAGGACCGGATCGGTACCCGGTCGCGTCCGCCGGCATCCGAAACGTCTTCATCCCGGTGTAGTTCCGGATCGATCGCCCGTCGGGATCGGGAAACCTCGTTCCCAACATCCCGTACGTCCACGCCGTCGCGGCCGGTCCGTGTAGTTCTCCGCCGCCGAGGCCGATCACGATGTCCACGGGTCCGTCGCCGAGTCGATGCGCTTCGGCGGCAAGGACACTGGTCAATCCCGGTGCCAATCCGACGCCCATCAGAACTGGGCCGTCGACCGCTTCCAGTTCTTCGCAGTAGCTCGAGGTTGCCGTGATGTCGACGAATGCCGCCCCACCGCGTACCGCTTCTTCTGCCAGGCGAACGTCCTCGAAACCCGACGCATTCACCACGACATCGAAGTCTCGAACCACAGCCGCGTACGCGCCTGGTTCTTTAAGATCAACGACGACGTCAGCGCGAGCACGATCGCGCCCGGCGGAGTACGCGGAGATTTCGGGGACCTTCGCGAGTTGTTTCATCAGGGGAATCCCGACGGCACCGTAGCCACCGAGTACAAGAACCTTCGTCATTATTTCGCCTCCCGAGTCGCTAGAGTTCGACTCTAGAGTTAAACTCTAATCATGACTGAGGTTCTTCGGGAAGACACGTCGGCGCGGCGCAAGATCATCGAGGCAGCGCGGGAAGTTTTTGTCGATCCCGGCTATGCGGCCGCCACGATCAAACAGCTTGCCGCGGCGGCGGGCGTGTCGGTGCAGAGTGTCTATTTTGTGTTCGGCAACAAGCCGAGCGTGCTGTCAGCACTGCTCGACGTGGCCGTTGCGGGCGACGAGGAAAAGACGGCAACTCTCGACCGTCCGTGGGTGGCGGCAGCGCTCGGCGCCCCACATCCACTCGGGCAACTCCGGATTCAGGTTCACCACGGACGGCTCATTCTGGAGCGCACCGCGGACATCCTGTTGGCACTGCGGGCTGCCGCTTCCGCCGACGAGGACGCCGCCCGCCTGTGGCAAATCAACCGCACTCAGCGACGCACGGTGCAGGAACATCTGATGGTCGGCATCGTCGAAAAAGCGCCAACCGTCGACCTCGAAACAGCCGTGAACGTCGCACTCACGCTGCTCAGCCCCGAGACGTACACAGACCTCGTGGTCGGCGCGGGTTGGACCGGCCAAAAGTACGAAGAATGGGTGGTCAACACCCTTGCCGCCACCCTCGGCCTGGACCGAACCGTCAAATCCCGGAAGTAGCTGGGACTACTTGGTGGGCTTGTCGTCGATGTGCCGTGGGTTGTTCCACAGGCGTTCCGTCAGATCGTGAAGGACGGCGAGGGTGATCGTGTCGTCGTCCCGTCGGAGCAACGACTGACTGACCGTCGCGCGCACCAACGTGGAGTCGGAGTGCACGAACTCCTTGACCGAGCCCGGCTCGGAACTCAGTTCACGATGAGCCTGCTCGGCACTGACGTCGTCGGCATCCTTGTCGTAGAGAATGTCCTGCAAACGCAACGCCGAGACGGCCTTCTTGGGATATCCCAGCATGTCAGCGAAGGACGGGTTGGCAAAAACGATGCTGCCGTCGCGGTGAACGGCCATGACCGGCACCGGAAGCCTGTCGAGGAGAATCAGAGCAGGCATCTGCTCCAGATCCGCAATCGGCGATTGTGGCGGCTGCGCAACATTGCGGCGGCGTTCCATAACACGTCCTCTCAAGTTGCCCGAGTCGACAACAGTCTAACTGCCCAGCAAATCGCGGGTTGACTTCCCGCCCGGATGCAGTGACGAATGCCCGAATCGTGCCCGCCTGAGTTACGCCGCGAGCGCCTCCTGGTCCTCCGCCAAGGAACCGTCAACAACACGATAGACAGTATCCATCCGAGACAGGTGACTTCGGTCGTGTGTCACGAGAAGGGTTGCCGCCTCGTGTTCCCGCACCACCCCGATGATCAGATCCATGACAGCGGCACCGCGCTCCTGATCGAGCGCGCTGGTGGGCTCGTCGACCACCAGAAGCTGCGGATCGTTCATCAATGCTCGCGCGAGATTGACGCGCTGTCGCTGCCCACCCGACAGCTGAGACGGTCGTTTTCCGCTCTGATCCGCGAGCCCGACAGCGTCCAGCAAATCCATCGCTTTTGATTTCACGGCCTTGCGACGGGTCCGTGACGTGAAAACGGACTGCCCCAGATGCGCCATCACCTCGAGCTGCTCCAGAGCCGTCAACGACGACACGAGGTTGGACTGCTGGAAGACGATCCCGATCGACGAGCGTCGCAGCTCCGACGCCGCCCGCCGACTCAGCGCCGCGATGTCGGTGCTGCCTTCCGGCGTCCGGAGATAGACGTGCCCGGAATCCGGACGGATCAGGGTCGACGCCACCGCCAACAGGCTGGACTTGCCTGAACCCGAAGGTCCGGTGATCGCGGCGATCTCGCCGCGGTGCAGTCGCAGAGACACGTCGTCCAGCGCCGTCACCCGCGATTGCCCGTCGGGAAACGTCAGATCGACGTTCTGGATGTCGAGAACTGTGGTGCCGGTTGTCATGGTCATCGTGCGCTCCCCAATGCTGTGAGTGGATCGGTGGTCGAGAGGAATCGAAGTGCAAAGGCCGCGCCGAGCAGGCCGAGTCCGATCAATGCCACGGCAGGTACGACGGTCGTGGATGCGTCCAGGACAAACGGCATGGCGTCTCCGATCAGCGAGCCGGCCACGGCCGTCAGCCCGATTCCGACGGTGACGCCGGCGATCAGAACGATGAGCGCCTGGCCCAGTGCGTCGCGCACCAGAGAACCGGTGGTTGCGCCGAGCGCTTTCAACGTCGCGATGTCCGGGGTTCGCTGGATCGTCCACACCGTGAAGAACGCACCGATCACCAGGGCCGAGATCGCGAACAACATGAGCGTCATCAGCGTCAACGACCCGTTTTCCGACTTGTACGAACCGATCGCGTCGAGCGAACCGCTGACCGTCGTCGACGTCGTCACGGCTGACTTGTCCGTTGCGGAAGCGTCAGAGGCTCCGGTGACAGCCAGTACTGTCGCAACTCCGCCGCGTGGATTGGCCGCCTGCCAGTCACCGAGCGTCATCCAGACGACGGGCGAATGGCTGTACCAGTCGTCACCGCGAACGTCGCTGACGGTGAACTGCTGCGTACCGACGCTCACCTGATCGCCGGCGCCCGCCCCCAGATCGCGGGCGGCACCTTCGCTCAACACCACCGTGCCTGACGCCGACGGCGTCACGTCACCGAAACCGCCGTCAGCACCGAACAGGGCCACCGACTTCTGATTTCCGTCGGCCAATCCTGCCTTCCCGCGGCCGATTCCGATGGGATCGACATCCTTCGCGGCCCCGGCCCAGGCGTTGACCTGGTCCTGCGTGAGCGCCGACTCGTCGAACGACGCCCCAGCTCCGGTGTCTGCAAACACCACCGTGTCGGCATTCATGGCCTCGATGGCCGACACGTTCTGATGGCGAAGTCCTGCAGTCAACCCGCTGAGAAAACTGACGAGAAGTGCAACCAACAGAACCACGACGGAGATCAGCGCGAAACGACCTCGCGCTGCCCGTAAGTCCCTCATTGCGACAAACACTGTGAATTCCTTTCCTGTGCTTGCCTCTACGCTCTCGCGGATGCAGACTTTTTCCATCGCACCTCGGATCGACATTCCAGCGCTCGAAAGAACCATCCCGGTTTACAACTTTTGATGGATGAACCAGGCCCGAACCTCGCTAAGCTGGGCGAGATGCACCGATCTCCGCTCACGCCTGTCTTCGCCGGCCTACAACTGGGCCTGCATGTCCTTGTCATGGCGCTGGCCGGTGTGGTGTTTCTTCGAGCGCTGATCGACGAATCCGACCTGACCGCAACAATCATCGCGCTGGCCGTGATCTTTGTTGCCGTCTATCTTTTCGGCGTTGCCAAAAGGCTGCGCGGCAACGCTGCCCGCTGGTGGCTGGCCGTGCTGACCCTCGTCTGGATCGCGACGATGGCGGTATCCGCCGACGCCGCCTACCTCGCATTCGGACTCTTCTTCCTCTATCTCCATATTCTGCGGCGCCCCTGGAGCCTGCTGGCCGTCACCGCGGCAACGGCCGTCGCCGTGATCGGCACCGGATTGCATCGTGGGTGGACGGTGGCCGGCGCCGTCGGCCCGATCATCGGCGCCGCCGTAGCCGTTGCTATCGGTCTCGGATATCAGGCGCTGTACCGGGAGGCAGCCGAGCGCGGACGTCTCATCGACGAATTGATGAACACCCGTGAAGAATTGGCGTCGACGTCTCGCGATGCCGGAAAATTCGCCGAACGTGAAAGGCTCGCAGCCGAGATCCACGACACCGTGGCCCAAGGACTTTCGAGCATCCAGATGCTCCTTCACGCTGCCGAACGCGCCGATCCGGAGAGCCCGGCCATCCGGCAGATCAGCCTCGCACGGGAAACCGCAGCGGACAGTCTTGCCGAAACCCGCCAACTCATCGCCGAATTGACACCGGCGGCCCTGGACGGTCAGTCGCTCGCCGATGCGCTTCGTCGAATCTGTGAACGCGCGAGCAGTCCTGAACTGGAAGCGCGATCCCTGGTCGAAGGTGAGGCAATCCGGCTGCCTATGCCCCTCGAAGCAACACTGGTGCGCATCGCCCAGGGTGCGGTGTCCAATGTTCTCCGCCACGCGGATGCAACCAGAATGGCTGTGACACTGACGTATTCCGACAACACCGTCAGCCTCGACGTGGTCGACAACGGCCGCGGCTTCGACGTGGCAGTTCTCGAACGTGGACCGGCGGAATCTTTTGGCCTCAATGCAATTCGACGACGCGTCGAACTGCAGGGCGGAACGTTCTCAATCGAGTCGGAGCCGGGACACACGGCCGTCGCGGTGACGTTTCCCCTCGATGTCGGTGAACAGTGATCCGCCTGCTGCTCGCCGACGATCACGCGATCGTGCGCGCCGGGCTGCGAGCGCTGCTCGAAAGCGAATCCGACATCGAGGTGGTCGGCGAAGCAGGGACCGCCGAGGAAGCCATAGCCTTCTGCGCCACCACGCCGGTCGACCTCGTGCTCATGGACCTGCGGTTCGGGCCAGGCAAGACGGGGGTCGACGCCACCCGCGCGGTATGCGCGCTGCCGAATCCGCCGCACGTACTCGTTGTGACCAACTACGACACGGACGCGGATATCTTGAGCGCCGTCGAAGCCGGAGCCAGCGGCTATCTGCTCAAGGACACACCCCCGGTCGAGTTGCTGTCGGCCGTCCGCGCCGCTGCGAGCGGGGACAGCGTTCTCTCACCTGCCATCGCGTCGAAGCTCATGACTCGGGTACGCAAACCCGAAACCAGCCTTAGCCCAAGGGAAATCGAAGTGCTGAAGTTGGTGGCGGCGGGTCGATCCAACCGAGAGATCGGCAAAGAACTGTTCCTGAGCGAGACCACGGTCAAATCGCATCTGGTCCACATCTTCGGCAAGTTGGGCGTGAAGTCGCGGACGTCGGCGGTAGCTCGTGCGCGGGAGCTGGGTTCGATCTGACGTTTGTCCGAATTGTCGAAAGTAGCTGTACAGCAGTAATTTTCGCTTGCAATTCTCTTGTGTTCGAAACTCTGTTCGAATATGATTGCTTCATGGACAGTCGGGAAGCGTGGCAGCTGGATGGTGAGGACCTCAAGAGTGAGGTTCTCGATCTGGTGCGCGCCCGGCACGAGTTGCAGTCGCGGATGGTGTTGCTGATCGTTGAAATGTTTTCCCGGGAGGTTCTCGGCGGGAGGGGCTTTCGGGCGATCGCGCAGTGGTTGCACGGTTCGACGAATCTGGAGATCGGTGAGTGCAGTCTGCTGGTCGGGTTGGCGCGGTTGTTGATGCTCGAACCTGTTGTCGCGGATGCGTTTCATCGTGGTGATGTGGATGCGTTGAAAGCCCGTCAGGTGGCGTCGTTTTGTCAGCATCCACCGAAGAACATGACCCTGGCGGATGTGGACAAGGCTCGCGGGATCTTGTTGGGGTTGGCGTCGAAGAACATCGCGGATTGTGATGCGGTGCGGGCAGCGATTCGGCGGATCGAGAAGCAGTACGGCAAGCGTGAGGACGGTGTTCCGGTCGGGGAGGATTCGGAGCGCAACGAGTTTTACGCCTCGAAAGGCTTGTACGGGCGTGTGTCTGTGAAGGGTGACTTGGATGCTGTGAACGGGGCCCGTCTGATCACGTTGTTGTCGAGCCTGTCCGCTCCGACGCCGGAGAAGGACGGCGTGAAGGACACGCGTACTCCGGCACTACGGCGTGCGGACGGGTTCTGCGAACTGTTGCGCCGGTATGAGCGGGCGGGGTTGGGTCCGATCGAGGGCGGCGTGAAACCACACATCACGGTCACCGCATCGGCGAAAGACATGACCGATCTGCAAGCCTTGAAAGACCTCCTGCCGTCCACGGAGGAACTCGGGTTCGCATGGACGGACTGGGTGGGCCCGATCAGTATCGACACCGCACGGATGCTCGCCTGCGACTGCACCGTGACGCGGATCTTGTTGGACGAGAATGGTGTTCCGCTCGACTGCGGTAAGGAAGCGAGAACAGCAACGGTGCCGCAGCGGCGGGCGTTGGCAGTTCGGGATGGTGGGTGCGCGTTCCCAGGGTGCGGGACTCCGTCGGGGTGGTGCGATGCTCATCATATTGTTCACTGGAACGATGGTGGCCCAACGGATCTCGACAATCTGATTCTGTTGTGCGGTCATCACCACCGGACACTGCACCACACCGAGTGGCGTGTCGAGATCGGCCCGGATCGGAAGTCGGTGTTCTATCCGCCGATGTCCGTTGACCCGTATCAGCATCCGATCGGTGGGAACAGCCCACCGACAGCCGCCTGAACGGGCATAACTGAAAATGCCAGCGTATGCCCCGGGGAATAACCATGCCCCGGGGCATACGCTGGCATTTTCGGTTGCGCTCGATGTCCGTCTTGCGACAGCATCTGTCTCCACTTCGACACGCAGGACCAATAGGGTCGAGGCATGTCTTTCTGCGAACCCGCCCGCGTTGTCACCGTCACGTCCCTGACCCCGCACATGCGGCGAATCAGCATCGAGGCAGAAGGTGACTGGCACTGGCCGACTGGCGGACAAGGCGACGAGCGCATCGATATTGCGTTCCCGAAACCCGGTGAAACAGAAGCAGATTACGACTACTTCAACAATCCCGACTACGGCAAAGCCGATCTCGGAACCGAGCCACCGTGGCGACACTACACCGTGCGCAAGGTGCACGACGGCGGCCGACGTCTGGACATCGACTTCGTCGTGCACCCTGGCGGTATTGCAGCGGATTGGGCCCTGCGGGCCGAACCAGGTCACCTACTAGGCGTCTTCTGGTCGGACAGTTCGCGGTCCCACTACCAAGCACCGGCGGGTCCTCGCTGGCAGCTGCTGGTCGCAGACGCCACGGGTCTCCCCGGACTGGGCAGGATTGTCGAAGAACTTCGAGAGGGCGATGTCGCACAGGCGATCATCGAGGTCGAAACCGAAGAGGATCGACAGGAATTTGTCACTCGCGGCGACGTCACGTACACGTGGCTCGTGGGGAGTGGTCTCGGAAAGGCGCCGAGCGCACTGTTCGAGGCTGTGGAGAGGGTCGAGTTTCCCGAATCCGAATCGGCCGACGTCTACGCGTGGGTGGCGTGCGAAAGCGCAACCAGCCGTCGTATTCGTAAGCATCTGAGGGAAGTTCGAGGAATTGCTCGCGACAAGCACAATGTTGTCGGGTACTGGCGAGAGGGCGCCGACGGCCACGTTTCCGGCATGAACAGCGAGGAAGTCACCGTCGGCGCCTGAGCGCCGTGATCACTCTGCCGGCAGTGTGTCGGT
Organism: Rhodococcus sp. MurmanLake-1; assembly: GCF_056945715.1. Lineage (NCBI taxonomy): Bacteria > Bacillati > Actinomycetota > Actinomycetes > Mycobacteriales > Nocardiaceae > Rhodococcus > Rhodococcus sp. MurmanLake-1. Next base: position 52,375 of record NZ_JBWZNF010000009.1, read on the forward strand.
AGATTCTGCGTGAGCCTGCTGCACGTCAGCCGGCTTTTCCGCCAGCATCTCGAACAGTGCACGGCGTGCCTCGGCAAGAATTGCCTCTGCCTTGGCGACCTGCTCAGCGGTCCCACCTGCGGCTACCGCGACAGCGGCACCTCGGAGTAGACCCATCGCGGGACGGAGCGCTGCGCCGGCTTCACCGAAGTGAGGGCGGCCGTGTCCACGCTGGTCGGGTCGACCAAATCCGCGCTGACCTTCGCGACCGCGTCGGCCTTCGGGGCGTCCTTCTGCTCGGTCTTCGAAGCGACCCTCGGGGCGCTCTCCATCGAATCCTCGACGGAAACCGTGTCCACGATGCGGGCCTCGGCGGCCATGCTCGCGACGTTCTTGCATTTCTGGGTTGTTGTGTGGGGCGTACATGTTGTCCTCCTGGACTGTCTGTGTTTGTTTGACGTATCGACGATATATCGACAATAGATCGAACGCAAGGGTCCGGAGAATAATTCCCGCACTCTCGTCCGGATACGCTGAAGCCGTGAACACGGATCTACAAGCCCAGGCCGCAGACGTCCTACGCCGCCTCGCACTCGACGAATCCCTGAAAGAACGCACGATGGCGGACGCTGCGACTGCAGCACTCGCACGGAAAGTCGCCGCTCGCTACATCGGCGGCGAAACCATCGACGACGCTTTCGACCGCCTCCCCTCGATCTTCACGCGAGGACACAAGGCGAGCATCGAATACACCGGGGAAAGCGTCCGGGATCCCGAGCTCGCGAACGCCGAAACCGATGTTTTCGTGGAACTCGCGGAACGAATCGGCACGTCGGGTGTCGAGAGCACCGTGTCGTTCGACCTCTCGCACATCGGCTTGGTGATCGATCCGGAGCAGTGCTTTCGCAATGTCGTGCGCCTGGCCGAGGCCACGGAACGCGCAGGTGCCGAGCTGATCATCTCCGCCGAAGCGTCCGATCGCACCGACCTGGTCCTCGACATGCACGCGCGACTGGCCGAGCGCTTCACTCACGTGGGGATCACTGTTCAGGCCCGACTGCACCGGACCGCAAAGGATCTCGCCGCTCTGCTGGACCGACCCGGCCGCATCCGTCTCGTGAAGGGCGCCTTCCTCGAAGCCGAATCCGTCGCCTACCCGCGCGGTAGTGCCGAACTGCGCAGCGCGTATCTCGACTACGCTGCCCGAATTGTCGAATCGGGTCACCAGGTTTCCATCGCGACGCATGACCGCGACATTCTCGAAGCATTACGCGCCGAGCATGATTCGAAGCTCAGAGCCGACCACGTGGAGTTCGAGATGCTGCTCGGTCTCGGTACCGAGCAACTGGACACACTCCGAGCCGCGGGCTTCACCACGCGCGAATACGTCATCTTCGGAACACAGTGGTGGCTGTACGTACTCAATCGCATCGCCGAAGAGCCGGAGCGTGTCTACACCGCGCTCGTCGACGCCGCGCTTGTCACCACTGCAAACTGATCCGCAGCAACACAAGTGGGGCTGCACTCGATTCGAGTGCAGCCCCACTTGTGTATGTTTCTAGCTCTCCAGAAACGCCTTGATGCGCGCCAGAGTGGTTTCCATTCCGGTCTGCATCAGCTGATCTCGACCCCGACCGAGCAGGCCGCTACCCGACATCATGCGGACGTAAAGCGCAGGCGTCGCATAGATTTCACGAGTCTCGGTAAGCACAGTGCCCGTTCCCGAAGGCTCGAGCACGTACGTCCACCGAGCCTTCGGCTCGTCCGATTCGAAGGAGAACTTCCGGCAGTCGACCACGTCGACCACCGTGCAGTGCGTGCTCCACCGAATCAGGCCGTGCTTGTTGGTGCCCTTGAACTTTGCACCCACAGTGCCCGGAGTTCCGGAAGTCCATGTTCCACCGGTGTTTTCAGGGCTGAAGCGACCCATACCTTCGATGTCGCTGACAACCTTCCACACCGATACCGGAGTTGCCTCGATGTACGCGCTGGCGGTTTCCACCCGTTACCGGCCCGGAACCCAGGACATGATCTTGATGGCGTGAGGCATGAGCTTTGCCCACACCTTGGCCGGAAGTCCGCGCGGTCCACCGAGATTCATGACGCGGGTGGTGGCAACGGTCTGCGGCTCGGTGTACTTGATCAGCCCCTCGGCGCCGTGACGACGACCGACGCCCGAGACACCCATGCCGCCCATCGGTGCTGCGGTGCTGCCCCAGGTGGGTGCGTAACCCTCGTCGACGTTGACGGTGCCGGCGTGGATGCGCGCTGCGATGGCTTCGCCGGCAGCCTTGCTTCCCGCCCACACACTGGCGTTGAGGCCGTACTCGGTGTCGTTGGCCGCAGCGATGGCCTCTTCGACGTCCTTGACGGGGTAGATCGAGACGAGCGGCCCGAAGGTCTCGTCGCGGTAGCACTCGGCGTCTTCGGGAACCCCGGTGAGCAGCGTGGGCTCGTAGAACAGCGGTCCGATGTCCGGGCGGGCCTTGCCGCCGGCAATGACGGTGGCGCCCTTGACCACTGCGTCGTCGACATGCGCGGAGATTGCCTTGACCTGGGCCTCGGAGACGAGGCTGCCCATCTCGATTCCGAATTCGTAACCAGCGGCGAGGTTCATCTTCTTGACGCGGTCACCGAACATACGGATGAACTCGGGTGCGATGGACTCTTCGACGTAGATGCGCTCGATGGAGATGCACAGCTGACCGGAGTTGGAGAAGCACGCACGCACAGCGGCGTCGGTGACCTCGCGCAGGTCTGCGCCGGCCGCGACGATCATCGGGTTCTTGCCACCGAGTTCGGCGGAGAAGCCGATCAGTCGGCGGCCGGCCTGCTCGGCGAGGAGCTGACCGGTCGCGGTGGAACCGGTGAACATGAGGTAGTCGGTGTTCTCGACCAACGCGGTGCCCACGACGGAGCCCGGTCCGGGAACCACGGCGAAGAGGTCGCGGGGCAGTCCCGCCTTGTAGAGCAGTTCGACGCAGGCGAGCGCGCAGTACGGCGTCTGGCTGTCCGGCTTGAGGACAACGGCATTGCCCGCGAGCAGCGCGGCAATGGCGTCGGACACGGCCAGCGTCATCGGGTAGTTCCACGGCGAGATGACGCCGACGACACCCTTCGGCTGGTAGCGGACGACGGTCTTCGTCAGACCCGGAAGCATGCCGGAGACGCGACGCGGACGCAGCAGCTTCGGAGCCACACGTGCGTAGTGACGCGACGTCATCGAGATGTCGAGGACTTCTTCCTGAGCTGCGGTACGCGACTTTCCGGTCTCGGCCTGAGCCATGTCCATGAGGGCGTCGCGGTTCTCCAGGATGAGATCGCGGTAGCGGTGGAAGACGGCAGCGCGGTCGAGGACGGAGCGCTTGGCCCATTCCTTCTGGGCGACGCGCGCACGGGCGATGGCCGCAAGTGCGTCGTCGGCGGTGCCGACGGGGATGGTCGCCAGCTCCTTGCCGGTGAACACCTCGGTGATGGACTTCGTCGGGCGATCGGCAACATTGTCGATGGCGATCAGATCGGCGAGCCGCGAGAAGGTCGCAGCGGACGGAGCAGGCATTTCAGTACCCCTACTGGTGAGTAGTTCTTGGAGTTACACACAACTTACCCCGTCGGTGGTACCGATCACAGTGCCGAATCAGACAGAGTCAACCAATACTGCCTCTTTCGGACGTTTTGCGATCAACAACGACATGACTGCAGCGATCGCGCAGAGCGCGCCGGCCACCAAGAATGCAGCGTCGTACGAGCCGATCTGATCACGAACGAGGCCAGCCAAGAAGGCCACCAGACCTGCACCGATCTGGTGCGATGCCAGCACCCAACCGAACACGATGGGGGCATCGGCGCCGAAGTGTTGACGGCACAGCGCGACCGTCGGCGGAACCGTCGCCACCCAATCGAGCCCGTAGAAGATGACAAACGCGATCATCGGCGGATTCACGGTGTTGGCGAGCAGCAGCGGCAGGAAGAGCAGCGAGATTCCGCGGAAGAGGTAGTAGATGCCGAGAAGTTTTCGCGAGTCCATCCGGTCGGTGAACCAACCCGAAGCAATGGTGCCGACCATGTCGAGGATTCCGATCAACGCCAACAGGGACGCGGCCGTCGTGATCGGCATTCCGTGATCGTGCGACGCCGGGACGAAGTGCGTTCCGATCAGGCCGTTGGTGCTCGCGCCGCAGATCGCGAAGGTACCGGCGAGAAGCCAGAACACCTTGGTCTTCGACGCCATCACCAGCACCGAGATCGCCCGGCCTCCGGCGCCGCCGCGCTGGTAGACAGGCTTGGCGGGTGGGGCGTAATCGGCGGGCGCGCCGTACGGCGTCGTTCCCACGTCTGACGGATAGTTACGCAGGAACAGCAGAACGAACGGCACGACGGCCAGTGCGGCAAACGAAACTGTGAAGGCGACGCTCTTCCAGTCGTACGTTTCCGCGAGCTTCGCCAGGACGGGCTGGAACACCAGCTGACCGGCAGCACCACCGGCCGTCAGGATGCCGGTCACGAGACCACGCTTTTCGACGAACCAGCGATCGACGACGGTGGCGACAAACGCCAGCGCCATCGAACCCGTACCGAGGCCGACGAACACACCCCACAGCAGAATGAGCTGCCAACTCGAGGTCATGAAGATCGTGAGACCACTGCCGAGCGAGATGAGCGCCAACGCCGAAGTGACGACCGCCCGGATACCGAACCTTTCCATCAGGGCAGCGGCGAACGGCGAGGTCAGCCCGTACAGGATCAGGTTGACCGAGACGGCGGCCGAGATGCTGGCGCGCGACCACCCGAAATCCTCGTGCAGCGGATCGATCAACACCGATGGGGCAGCGCGGAAGCTCGCCGCACCGACCAATGCCAGGAATGCCACGATCGCGACGGACCACGCGCGGTGAAAGCGCGGGGGTCTCACCTGCTGCGGGCCCGATTCGGGGAGAGCGGTCTCAGAAGTCACAGAGAGAATTCTGCAGTTCGGATTCGATCGAGAACAGTGGCCAGATTGCCAATATATGAAAGGATCGAGCCATGTCTGGTCCGCATCGCGTCGTCGTACTGGCTCTGAACGGAGTCATTCCCTTCGAACTCGGGATCCCCGCGCGTATCTTCGGGCGTGCCATCGACGTCGAGGATCGGCCGCTGTACGAGATCCTGACGTGCACAATCGACGGCAATCCCGTGCGGACCGACGCTGACTTCAGCATTTCGGTCGACCATGGGAGCGAGTTGCTCGCCACCGCCGACACCGTCGTCATCCCCGCGTCGTACGAATTGGGCCCGGCCTTCGACGAGGGGTATCTCTCCCCCGAATTGGCCGCAGCATTCGAACACATCCGCCCGGGGACCCGGCTGGTCTCGATCTGCACCGGTTCGTACATCCTCGCCGCGGCCGGTTTGCTCGACGGACTCCGCGCCACGACGCATTGGCGCAACACCGACCATTTCCAGCGTGTCTATCCCAAGGTGAACGTGGATCCCGACGTGCTGTTCGTCGACGAAGGCCACATCCTGACCTCGGCCGGCGTGGCGTCAGGCGTCGATCTCTGTCTGCACATCGTCAGACGCGACCACGGCATGGAAGTGGCGAACACCGTCGCGAGGCGTTGCGTCGTACCGCCGTGGCGCGACGGTGGTCAAGCGCAGTACATCCGCCGCCCACTGGCTGACAAGCCTTCGGAATCGACTGCCGACGCTCGGCACTGGGCCCTCGAACATCTCGGCGATCCGATCACACTGGCAGACCTGGCGACGCGTGCCAACATGAGCGTCCGCACCTTCAGTCGTCGATTCCGCGACGAAGTCGGAACCACACCGAACCGCTGGTTGACCAGCAGACGCGTCGATCGGGCACGTGAATTGCTGGAGGAATCCGATCTGTCGATCGATGCAATTGCAGCTCGGACCGGCTTCGGGACCGCGACATCGATGCGTCAACACATGAACGAAGCGCTCGGCGTTTCACCGAGCGCCTACCGACGCACGTTCAAGGCACCGGCGTAAGCGGCAGTACCAGGCACTATCCTGGAGGCCATGGCCGAACAGACTCGCCCGAACTTTCCCCAGTACTGCGGATACCTCCTGGGGAAGACGCTCCCCGACCGGTACCAGGACTGGGTGCGGAACGATCTGGTCGGACCGGGTGCCCAGGCTCGCTACATCATTCGTTTCACCGTGCCGGCGACGCTGATTCTTCTGCTGTTCCTGTTGATTCCGGGACCGATCTGGATTCCCTTGGCCATGATGGCTTTGCTGCTCATCCCGCTCGCGTACTTCGTCGTGGCGCTCGGGACCATCTACCGCCGTCACCGCCTGCTGAGCCACGGACTCGATCCCGAATTGCTCGACGAGAAGGCCCAGCGCCGTGCCGATCGCACTCGCGAGGACTACGAGAAGCGGCACGGTCGCTGAGCACCCCTCAGCGGAACATCGTCACTGCGGCCTTGGCGAGGACCTTCGGATCCTTCTCGTAGTGATGCATCTTGGTGAGCTTGTCTTCCGGAATCCCCAGGAACTTGTAGACGGCCACCTGAGCGCAGCGCACCGAGTACTGCTCGGTGAACACCATGTCGAACGGCAGCTCCGCGAACTGACTGATGAACGCCAGGTTCTTGGAGTGCTTCGGCACCACCAGCGGCCGGTCGCCGACGGCTCGCCGATTGAACAGCGCACTGGCGTAAGGCATGTGGCTGGGAATCGAATTCACGACGCTGTCCATAATCTCTTGTCGGCGCGCGGCCAGCGTCCCGCTCTCGTCGAGCGCCTCGAGATGCCCGAGAGTCTCTTCCAGCATTTCGCGCCCGGTCATCTCGATGAACGGCTTCTTCACGTAGTCGCCGTCCTTGCGCGGGAACAGACAGTAACCCCAGAAGACTCCTTCGTTCTCCTTCTGCGCGTGGTAGTGCGGCTGATGGTGAACCACGATCGACAGAAGCACGTTCGAGTCCACGAACGTGTTGAGTGCATTTCCGGGGAGCTGCTTGGTGATTCGGGCAATCTCGTTGATGAGCTCGTGTGACGAAGTGGTGACGGTGAAGCTGGTCCACTCACTCTGCGCCCGGTCCCCGAAGAACTTGTCGGGATTCCCGAGATCGTAGAAATGCTCGGTGGCCTGCTTCCACAGCAGCGCACTCGGCGCGTATCTCATGTCTTCGACGATCGGAGTATCCAGATCGCCGATCGACGAACTGTCGGTGATGCTGCCGTTGGTGTCGAAGACGAAATCGCCTTCCGCCACGTCGATTCGGCCCTTCTCACCGGTGCGGATGTTCTCGTAATCGAGCCCCGTCACGATGATCTCGTCTCGAAGCGGGGTGTCCTTGAACACGAATTCCGTGATCTTCAGTTCGTTGACGAACTTCACGCCCTTGCCTTCGAGGAAGATCCGCATCGGCAAGATGATGCTCTCGTACTGGTTGTACGGGGACCTGGTGACACCCGCAAGCGTCTGAATGCGGCTGAACTCGAGAATCATTCGGTTCATGTACCGGCGAAGCTCCATCGCCGAACTCACCCGCTTGAAAGCGAAAGTGGTCTCCCACATGTACCAGAAGTTGGTGGTGAAGAAGTGCGGAGTGTCCTCGAACCACTGCTCGATGCTGATGTCGTCGAGTTTTGCCTCGTCCGACTCCGGCATCGTCATCAGCTTCGTCAACAAGTACCGGTCCTTGTTGTCGAATTGCATGTGCTTGTAATCGTTCTCGCCCTTGTTGCGAATACCGTCTCGGTCGATCAACCGTGCGACGTCATGCGTGGGGTGCGCGTGGTCGAAGTCGAGAATGTCATCCGTCACCGACTTTCCCGGGTTGTCCAGCGACGGAACCGCACTCAATACGTCCCAGAGGTTCTCGTAGGTTTCCTCGTTGAGCATGCGGCCGCCGCGGTTGATGAAACCCGCGTCGTTACCGAGTTCGCGATGGCCGTACTGGTGCTGAAACGTAGCAGCGGATTCGCCGTCGTTCGCTCCGTGCATGTCCAGGCCCATGATGGTGATGTCCTCACCGTTCCACTCACCGTCTCGAATCAGATAGACGGCAGCCGAGAGGTTTCCGATGCCGGCACCGATCATGTAGGCCTTGTGAGACAGATTGGAAGACATTGGGTTTCGTTCCTTACTCGAGTCGCGGTACGGATACCTTCCAAGCATGGACCCGTTTGCCCGCAGGCGCATCACCCGAACCGGATGACGTCCGTCACGGTCGCTGAAGGCGCACCAGATCGAGCGCAAAACGCACGTAGTCACGTGCAATTTCCTCGGGCGTTTGCGGCCCACTCGGCCGATACCATTGCGCGACAGAGACACACATCACGACAATCGCACGCGCGGCCTGTCGCGGCCGATCCGTTTCGAACACACCGGCGGCGATTCCGTCGTCCACTTGCTTCGTCATCAACCATTGCTGGTAGTTGCGTGATTCCGTGATGCGCAACCTGTTCTCGGCTGTGAGACTGCGCATTTCACTGGCGCCGAGAAATCCTTGATCACGCCGATAGATATGGAACAAGGTCACACATTCGACAAGGAAAGCCAATCTTTCGTCGGGACTTTCGCCCTCTTCGATAGCCGCCAACGATCTCGTGTTCAGTTCAGCCATGGTGAGGTCGAGAATTTCGGCCAACATCTGTTGCTTGCTGGAATAGTGGTGATACAGACCCGGAACACTCATCTGCGCACGTTTGGCGATCTCACGCATCGCAGCGCCGTGATATCCGGTCTTCACCATCTCCGCGAGCGCGGCCGCCAACACCGGATCGAACGAACTCGGACCGAACCTTCGCCACTCGTTCGGGCGAAAATGTGCGTCCGGGTCGGCGTCGTCGCCTCCCCATCGCGGCTGTTCCGGCGGACGCACTATCGCAGCCGGGAGCAGAGCGTCGAAACGCACTCCGAGAATCCCGCCGATTGCCGCCAACCTGTCGACGCTGACTCTGGTCTTTCCGGTCTCGACAGCGCTGAGGGTGGCCGGGCTGACATCGAGACGCCTGGCCAATTCACGCAGCGAGAGCCCGCTGTGACGCCGCGCTTGCCGGATCGACGCCCCGATCAGGACAGCATTCTCAAATTCGGTCACAGTGTTCAGTATTGCCGAACATAGGATTTCCAACAATGCGATGACCACGGAAATCTATGAACGTGTTGACTACTAGTTATCGGCCTGAACATGATGTGTATCACAAAGACCCAGGTCCGCCCGAGCGATCGTTCGGTGTCGGTAGCGAGAGGATCGAATCACCATGACCGAGGCGCCATATCTTGGAGAACTCCTGCGCGACGCACCCAGCAACTGGGGCAAGTGGGGAGAGTCCGACGAGGTCGGTTCACTGAACTACCTCGACGCCGGACAGGTGCTTCGTGGCGTCGGAACCATCAAGCAGGGTTCCGTGTTCACACTCCAACGTCTTATCGGCGATCCCAAGGGTGATCCGGTCTGGCCGGGACGGAGCCCCGCCGAGCGCACACAGATCTTCGACGAGAGCAGCTGGGACGGCGACGACGCCCCCAACTTCCCCGGTGGCCTGCATTACGCGGACGACAAGATCGACGCGTTCCTGCAGGGCTCGACGCAGTACGACGCACTCGGCCACGTCTGGTACGACGGCGCCCTGTGGAACGGATACTCGGCTGATACCACTGTCGGCGGCCTGGAGAAGGCCAGCGTCGAACCGATTGCCGACCGCGGCGTCGTCGGACGCGCAGTACTTCTCGACATGGCGAAGTTCCGCGGCAAGGAAAACCTCGACAAGGCCGAAACCTTCACGCACCATGATCTTTTGGCCTGTGCCGAAGCGCAGGGCGTCACCATCGAGAAGCGTGACATTCTCGTCATCCGCACCAACTTCCTCAAGCTGTTCTTCGACCAGGGCGAAGCCTTCTACGAGGGCTTCTGCGAGCCCGGCTTGATCTACAGCCCCGAACTCGTCCAGTGGTTCCAGGACATGGAGATTCCGAACCTCGTCACCGACACCATTGCAAACGAGGTCACCACCGACCCCGAAAACGGTGTGGCACTGGTTCTCCACAACGCATTGATGCGCAATCTCGGCGTGGTGTTCACCGAGATCTGCGATCTGGAGAAGCTGGCCGCGGACTGTGCGTCCGACGGCCAGTACACGTTCTTGTACGTCGCCGCACCGCTCAAGGTTGCCAAGGCCAGCGGCTCTCCCGTGAATCCGGTTGCCATCAAATGACATACGAAGATCGCCCTTGGTTGACGTTGTACCGCAACGACGTTCCCCCCGACATCGGCGTCGAACAGCCCACAATGCTCGAAATGTTGGCGGCGACGGTTTGCTCTGATCCGGACGCCACGGCTGTGAAGTACTTCGACGGTCAACTCAGTTTCGCTGAACTGGATCAGCAGAGTGACGCCCTGGCCCGCGCACTACGAGCAGGTGGTCTGGCGAAGGGAGACCGTGTCGCACTCTTCCTGCAGAACGTTCCGCAATTCGTGCTCGCCCTCGCCGGAATCTGGAAAGCCGGCGGCGTCGCAGTCTCGATCAATCCCATGAGCCGTGAACGAGAACTGGGATACCAACTCGAAGATTCCGGAGCAGCGGTTCTGATCGCTCTCGAGGGGCTCTACGAGTCCGTCGGCCGCAACGTCGTCTCCGACTCGCCGGTCAGGCGAGTCATCACCACCTCGGAACTCGAGTACCAAAGCCGCAACGATCCACGGGTTTTCGACGGAATCGTGAAGAAGGATCTCGGTACCGACGATCTCGCGACGCTGATCGACCAGCATCGTCTCGGCGATCCGATCACTACCGACGCTGCACCGGAAGACATTGCGGTACTGACCTATACGTCGGGGACCACAGGTCCGCCCAAGGGAGCGATGACCTCTCACGCGAACATGACCTTCAACGCCCAGGTCTACCGTGACTGGCTGGGGCTCACCCCGAAAGACACGGTTCTCGGCGTCGCACCGCTCTTCCACATCACGGGGTTGATCGGTCACATCGCGGTGTCCGTCTTGGCGAGAATGCCGCTGGTGCTTGCCTACCGCTTCCAGCCCGAGGTGATGATCGACGCGATTCGTGAGCACCGCCCGACATTCACAGTCGGCGCCATCACTGCGTTCACCGCACTGCTCAACACTCCGGGTTGCGCGCCCGAAGACTTCACCTCCATGCGGTTGCTGTATTCCGGCGGCGCACCCATCTCGCCGACAGCCGCCGAGGCAGTCCGCGCCATGACCGGTGCTGCGCTGCACAACATCTACGGGCTGACCGAGACCACGTCGCCCACTCACGCCGTTCCCGTCGGGGCGGATACGCCCGTCGACCCCACGTCCGGGGCACTGTCCGTCGGCGTTCCAGTACCCAACACAATGGTCCGCATCGAAGACGAGGGCGGTGCGGTCCTGCCGATCGGAGAGATCGGCGAATTGGTCGTCCGTGGTCCACAGGTGGTGCGCGGTTACTGGAACAAGCCGGAGGAGAGTGCGTCGGCCATTCGCGACGGGTGGTTCCACACCGGCGACGTCGGTTTCATGGACGAAGCCGGCTGGTTCTACGTCGTCGACCGTAAGAAGGACATGATCATCGCGTCCGGCTACAAGGTGTGGCCACGCGAGGTCGAGGACGTTCTTGCCGAGCACCCCGCAGTCCGTGAGGCGGCAGTCGTCGGGATCGCCGACGAATACCGCGGTGAGACGGTGAAGGCGTTTGTCAGCCTCGTCGCGGGGGCGTCCGTCACCCCGGAAGATCTGATCGATCACTGCAAGCAGCGGATGGCGGCGTACAAGTACCCACGCTCCGTGGTGCTGGTGGAGGAACTGCCCAAGACCGTCACGGGCAAGATCTTGCGACGGGAGCTGCGCACGACCTCCTGATCACAGGGCAGCGGGCGGACTTCACGGTCCGCCTGCTGTCTGATCGCGCACAGTTTTAGGTCGACCACGCAATCGGGGTAATGGAACAGTAATATGTGCTGAGTACCCACGGACAAACGGGAGACATCAGTGAGCAAGTTCGGACGTAAGAAGCAGCCCACGCCCAAGAGCTACCAGTGGCTGGCCATGACCCTCATCGCGTTGTCGCTCTCCGTGTCGATCGGGATTGCCGCCAAACCCTCCTGAGCTCCGCGAATCCGAAACTTGTAACCCCGCGTCCATCTGCACATGGGCAAATAGGTGCAATTCGGACGCTTAGCTGTTCTAACTTTCCTTCCGTCGTGTCACCTCGGCACCGACGGAGAGGATCAACTCACCATGCGAAGCTCACGCTTCGGCGTGCTGGCCGCTGCCGGCGCTGTCGGACTCGTGCTTGTCACCAGCAGCGTTCAGTCGATCGCCACGGCGTCACCGTTCGGTTCGCTCGACGCCGGTTCGAGTTCCGGTTCGACAGAGATACCGACCGTCAGCGACGGCGGCTTCACGTCCAAGACGCCCTACACTCCCGGCCAGCGCATCGCCGACTATCAGGCGCCGCCGACCGGATATATCCCGGTGTACACGGAAAGCGTTGCGCGCCATGGCTCCAGAGCACTGTCGAGCCTGAAGTACGACGACCTGAGCCTGCAGCTGTGGGAAATCGCCGAAGCCGAGAACGCATTGACTCCCGTCGGCAAGGAGTTCGGCCCGGCGCTTCGTGATCTCATGGCCGCCAACAAGAAGCTGGGGTACGGCAACCTCAGCGGACTCGGGGTGGCCGAACATCGGCAGCTCGGAGCGCGCGTCACCGAGCGCCTCCCGCAATTGTTCGACGCCATCGCAGCGCAACAGGGCACCATCACTTTGACTTCGTCGGGCGTCGACCGTGCCGTGGACAGCGCCGAGAACTTCGCTCAGGGCCTGACCGGTGCGTTTCCGGCCGTCGCCGGCGATGTTGCGCCGATGACCACGGATGCCGACCTTCTCTACTTCCACGACTCGGATGCAAACGCCGACTACAAGGACTACGAAGAGTCCGATCCTCGACTGAAAGCCGTCGACGACCAGATCGCCGATCTTCCCCGCACCCGCGAGGTCTCGCGGCACATGATGCTCAGGCTCTACTCGGAGGACTTCGTGAACCGGCTGAGTGCGGGCGAGTTCTCACTCGTCGACCGTGGCAAGGGTTCCAGCACGATCGACAACGAGGTCGACGCCGCGTACATGCTGTACAACACGTACATCATCACTCCGGGCATGGCCGAAGAAGGCAAGTGGAATTTCGAGCGGTTCATCGACTCCGACGACGCTCAGTGGCTCGCGTACACGAACGACGCCGAGGACTTCTACGCCAAGGGCCCGGGCTTCACCGGTGAAGACGTCACCTACCGGATGGCAACCGTCCTGCGCGACGAGTTCCTGCGCGGGTTGCAGGAACACACCGGCGACGCCGCCGTGCCGGGAGCGGACTTCCGATTTGCACACGCAGAAACGATCATCCCCTTCGCTGCGCTCCTGAAACTGCCGGGAAGCACCGCCTCGCAGGCCGAGGGCGATCTCTACACCTACGCGAACAACCCCTGGCGCGGAGCGAATGTCAGCCCGATGGCCGCCAACGTGCAGTGGGACGTCTACGCCGGACCGGACGGTGAGCGGCTGGTCCGAATGCTCTACAACGAGCGCGAGACAGCATTTGCTGCCCCGTGCGCTCCGGTGAGCGCCGGGAGTTTCTTCTACACGCCGGCCGAACTGGCCCGCTGCCTACCAGAGATTTCACCGGCGGCCTGAGGTCCGACAACTCGGGATCCAGCCAGCGGTCGACGAGGGCGCGCCCATGCCTGGTGCAACGCCAGCATGCGCGCCTTCTCGTCGTCTTCCATCAACAAGGCGTCGCAGATACGTACGATGACCGGAGCCGAAACACCAACGGACGTACCCTGTTCCAGCCGCTGATAGTGATTGAAACTGATGTCGGCAATCTGCGCGACATCACGCCGACTGAGGCCGTGCATGCGGCGAGCACCCTCGCAGCGCATGCCGACCTTTTCGGGCGCAAGACTGTTTCGTTTCTCGACGAGCATCTGGCTCATCAACTGACGCGCGCTCGACCCATTCACGTCGCCACCTTTTCCATCCCTGAAATATGCTTTCAACTAACACGATTCAGAATATGGGATGGGACGGACACGGCGGTATCTCCGAGATGACAGATAATCACGCGATACCGCCAACCCTGTGCCCGTTCAGGCTGTGACGATCAGGCTGCGACGATCAGGCTATGAACCTGCCGATCGTCGGATTCGACTGGCAGATGGGACTACTGCCCCAATTGATCGAACCGAACGCCGTCGCAACGACATTGCCGACGCCGGTATTCACCGTCGCAGAGAGATACGGGTACGTCCCTACCAGGTCGACGATTCCGGACTTACCCGTGTCGGTGTTGACCCACGCAACGGTCACCTGACCCGCCGCCGGAATGGGCGCAGCTGCCGGGAACGAATCGAAGCGAATATCACCCTTGGCGATGGGCGGATTGGACTCTGGTCCGGACTGGCCGGTAAGCCCGGTCAACGAGGCCAGTGACCCCTGATTCGGGCACCCGATGGTGACGGCGGCGCCGCCGAAAGGGTGGGGCGGATCAGCCGAGGCGACTCCGGCGAACATGACGCTCGCGGCAATCGGTAATCCGATGGCCGCAAAAACCCCGGCCGTGCGTGTGACGCTCATAGCTGCTCCTCGGGTCGACAACACTTTCCGGATACCCCTGGTACAACGCCCGAAACGATGGAAAGTCGACTATTCACACCCCTAGACAACGCGTGTTGTCAGAACTACAGTCGGTGGTGCAGCTCACACCTACCTCTGCAACGCGCAGACCAGTCCCAGGGAGTGTTCAGATGAAGCGCTACGACCTCCGCAGTCGCACGGATCGACTCGATCCCGAAACCGATTACGAAGAGATGTCGCGCATTCTCGCGGCGCAAGAGTTTCCCTGGGACATCAATCAGGCGCTCAGCTTCGCCCTTTTTCGCACGTACGCGGTCCCTTCCATCGGCAAGCTCCTCTTCTCGACGGGCGAGTTCACCGACAAGGTTCAAAAGCGCTACGACGACACCAGCCTGATCCTCGACGCCATCCTCGAGCACGGCCTCAGCAGCACCGAAGGCCGCAAGAGCGTCCGTCGAATGAATCAGATGCACGGCTCGTACGACATCTCCAACGACGACATGCTCTACGTTCTGGCCACCTTTGTCGTCACGCCGGTCAGATGGCTCGACGAGTACGGCTGGCGGAAGATGACCGACAACGAGATCGTCGGGTCGACGAACTATTACCGCCACCTGGGTCGGTACATGAACATCAAGGACACTCCTGACACCTACGAGGGGTTCGTCAAACTTCTCGACGACTATGAGCGCGAACACTTTTCATTCGACTCCGGAGCGCGGGCGGTCGCCGATTCCACCCTCGACCTGATGTGCACCTTCCCGCCCAACAACCTGGCGCCGAAGGCTCTGGTCAAGGGATTCGCGTTCGCCCTCATGGACGACCACCTACTCGACGCCTTCCACTACAAGCACCCGAGCACCGCGATGCGCGTCGTCTCACGCGGCGCGCTGAAGGTCCGCGCGCGTCTGCTGCGGTTCTTCCCGGTGCGTACGAAGCGGAAATTCGCCCGCGAGCTGCCCAACATCCGCAGCTACCCGAACGGTTACAAGGTCGAAGACCTCGGCACCTTTCCCACGGGGTGCCCGGTCAAGCACCTGCAGGCAGACCAGCAAGCCCAAGCGTAGACGCGTTGGGATACTCGAACGGTGGCGCAACTCTGGATGCTCGAGGATCTCGAACCGTGGCGCGACACCCCCATGCCTGGCGATACTTGCGAACCGACGACCTACTGGGCCAGTCCCGAAATGTTGGACCTTCCTGCCGAGGTGTGCTGCGAAATCGATGCACGCATCGCGACCGTGACAATCGACGGCCGCACTGAGCACATAGCCCATCTCGGACACGGATTTACGACACTGATCGGCGACGATGTCGGAAGCGTCGGCGAGGTGCGGTTGAGAGGTTGCCTGGTGTGGGATCGCTACCTCTGGACGCAATACCGCGCTCAGCCCACCGGGCGCGTACGGGTGAAAGCGCGGCCCGGCCACCTCGTGCGACACGAAACACTCTTGACGACAATTCATTCCGGTCTCTTCAACGTCGTCTTCGACGGGCCGACGGTGTACTGCGAGACGGGTCAGGTCCCCACAAATTTCGGCGTCCGCTGGAACACGCTGGTAGTCGAACTCGAGACTTGGCCGTGATCGGTCGTCAGTGCCAATACGGCGGAACGATATCCGGGTCGTCGAGGACGGCATCGATCCGCGAATCGGCCACAATTCGAATGATCGCTTCCTCAGGGGCGGCGATGATCGCGAAATGTGGGTCGACATCATTGGTTATGCACCATGCATGATCCGCCGGCCAGATGAAGGCCGGATCAGGGGAAGAACCCCACGGCCAACGAGCTGAGTTCTCCACGCTCCAATCGGCGTAGTCGGAAAGCGTTCCACGGAAGAGCCAGTAGTCACGATTGAGGATCTCGAACCGCGGAACGTCATCACCGACTGCCGACCCCCACCCGGTCCACATGCAGAAATAGCACTCGTCGGGTGTGGTTGTGTAAGTGGACAACACATCCAGGGCGAAGCCGATCAGCACTTTCTCTTCCGGCCCGGTTTGATCGAAATCGACATCATTGGATTTCTGACCGGGAAAGCTCGGATCTGGGATGAACCGCAGGCGCGCATACTTCGGAAATCCGATCGGGCCGCGCCCAGCCAACTGATACCAAGGCAAATCCTGATCGACCAGCCAATCGGTAGCCGTCAGATCTGTGCACAATGTCAGGCCCGTTCTGGGCTCATCCGTATCCCTCATGGCCGAGTGACGGAGGAGTCTCGCGCCGTACGACGCAGGGTGATCAATTCATGGTTTGTCTCGACGTCGTGTCGGCGCCCCTCTTCCTCGAAGTCCATCAGCGCGTAGAACCTGCGGGCGCGATCGTTGAGGGTGTACACCTCGAGCGTTACCTCGCCGTGCATGGTTGTGGCGTGTTCGACCAACGCCCGACCGACACCCAACCCTTGCGACGCCGGCGCGACGAACAGTCCCCCGATCTCGGAGCCGATCATTCCCAACAGGCCAACAACTTCGGAGTTGTGCTCAGCCACCCAATTGTCGGCCTGAATCAGATAGACCTCTCGCATCTTCCGCTCCCGCTCACCGGTCCCCTCGCCTGCAAGGAATGGATGGGCTTCACGGGCAGCGCGCGACCACAGGTCGACGACCACATCCTCATCCGAGGGTAGGTAGCGGCGAATGATCAGATCCTGGTTCACAATCCGACCATACCCTCCGGCATCAGAGAGATAGCCGGCGCTGAAAGTGACCAATTCTCGGTTCAACGCACGACGGCCTCGACGTAAACCAGTGGCAACAATTCCATTCGTTGCCACCCCACAATTACTGCCTTGTGCAAGGGTTGTCCGATGACTGACGGTGATCCGACAACTGCGCGCGGAGGTCCGGCATCCTGGTGGAAGGTGATGGCAGTTGTCATCGCAGTGCTTGTCGCTCTCACATGCGGCGTCATCGTGTGGTCCTTTATGCCGCCGGTTGTGTACTTTCCATTCTTTGCGCTCGCCGCCTCAGTGTTACTCGGTTTGGGTGGAGTGTGGTTGATACTCAGCCTGATTGGCTGGATGAAGTACAAAACCCTGCGTTTGAGCACGATCGCGCCGGTGATAGTCCTCGTCACCGGCGCGCTCGTGACCTTGTCCGTCCCCTCGCGTGTTGCGTTTGCATTGTCGAAAGATTCGCTCGAAGCAGTGGCCGCGGATTGCCAGAAGTCGTTGGACAACCGAACAATTGGCGTCTACCGGGTCCTGCAGGTCTGGCCCGTCGGCAACGGGTGCCGATTCCACATCGAGGGCGGTCTGATCGATTCGATCGGACTGGCGCACTTACCCGACGGCGCACCATATCTCGGCAAGCCCCGCCGCGACGGCGAGATCGGATACCAGGAGTTCGACGGCGACTGGTACTCGTTCGTTCAAGCGTTTTAGCGGCGCGCAACTAGTCGACGAGCTTGGCCTTCAGAAGTGCGATCGTGTCCGCAGTGAGTCCGAGACCTTCAGTGAGATAACCGTCGACGGTTCCGTAATCGCTGGCTATCTGCGCAAGTCCAGCTTCCAGGTACGACGCATCGACACCGAGGGCCGGCTCGAGATTGGTCGCTACCTGCGGGCTCAGGGCCTGAGAGATCTGCGCAAGGATCTTCTCGTTGGTCGCCTGAAGGTAGGTGTTGCTCAACAGATAGTCGTCCATGATCGTCTGGGCGGGGACACCAGCGATGGTCTGCAGCAACATCGCGGTCCAACCCGTGCGGTCCTTGCCTGAAGTGCAATGGAACAACTGCACCCCGTCACCAGCAGCGATGTCCGAGAGCACCTGCTTGAAGCCGGCGCGGCGCACGGGATCGGTGACAAAACTGCGGTTGGTGTCGACCAAGAACTGCTTGGCCTCTTCCGGCGACTTGATCGTTGTGGCGAGCTGAGTGAGATCCTTGAACTCGATGGGGATGTTCGTGTACGTCACACCGTCCGGGAGCTTGTCCGCGCCACCGATGAACGGGTTGGAGATCTCGGTTGAACCGCGCAGGTCATAGGCGTCGGCAAGTCCGAGGCCGGTGAGCGTCGCCTTGTCTGCGTCGCTGGTCGCGGTCAGCGCATTGGACCGGTAGATGACGCCGCGCTTGAGGTGCGAGCCGTCGACGGTGGCGTATCCCCTACCGTCATTGCCGGCGACGTCGCGAAAGTTGGCCACGGAGGCCAAGTTCGGTGTCGGCGCGAGCACAGGATCGAGCGAGCCGAGATCGACCGATCCCGTGTTGAGAGAGCCCAAGTCGAGCGGGATGGCCGTGGCGGGAGCGGCAAACAACAGGCCTCCGGTGACAACAAGTGCGGCGGCCTTCGCAGTGCGAGCGAACAACATTCGTGAGCGTGTGGACATGTGGCAGTGTCTCTCTCTGTGGTTTGGGATTTGCGGTTTGGTGAGCTGGAGTTACGGTGCGACGTCACCGATTCCGGTGAACCCGTATCGCTGATGGGGTCCGATGACTGCTACTTCGAACAGTCCTGTCCCGGTGCGGGTTACGCCGTCTTCTACAAGGGTGAACCGGGCCAAGTTGTCGACCGGGCACAGCATCTTCTTCCACGGTTCGATGTCCGAAACCTTCTCTCGCAGGCCCTGAACCACCAGTTCTCCCTGCCACATCCCGTGGCGCCAATCCTGCTCGAGTCCGTAGCCCGTACCGACACCGATGTAGTTGGGCAGAATCGGTTCGCAGGTTATCTCCAGGATGTGGTCGGATTCGCCTGGTGCACCGGGACGCCGGAAGTACAGAGTTCCGCTCTTCACCTCGCGGGTGCCGGAAATGAAGGTGAGCTGGTGGTCCGGTCGACCCAACCACTCCGGCTCGCGCGAACGATCCGCCCAGACGCGTGTCGCATCCTCCAGAATTCGGCGTCCCTGCTGATCCTCTTGAACGACCGTGACGACGGTGAAGTCCCCGAATTGCATGATCGAGTAGATCCAGAAGAAGTTCTGACTGCCGGCGATCGACGGATCCGCCTTGCGTCCAGGAGGTTCCGCCTCGCCGACCGGTCGAACACCCCAGGATCGATCGCGATTACCCCGCCACGTCTCCGGGGTGACCGGGATGACGTCGCCGTCGACGGTCAGGGATCCGGACCATGTTCCGGTCTGCACGAATCGTTGCGTGTCGAAGGTGACTCGTTCGAGCTGGCGATGGAAATGTCTGGCCTCGAGATTGGCGGGGCCGTCGGACTCGAAGGTGAGGTCGAAGCTCAGGTCCGGCGCTTCGGGACTCGGGTCCAACACCACCCGCAGACGGTGCAGACCCTCGATGATCTCGATCCTCAACGGGCCTACTGACAGGTCCATACGATCGTCGCCCAAGGCACGGGATGCTCGGAAGACGATATGGTCGTCGCCGCGCCGAAGAACCGCAAAGCCGTCGCACACACCGAGATTGGGGTACTGACCGAGACCGATGATGAGAAACAGCGGCTCGGTATCGCCGTCGACGCCTGCATGGCAGTTGAAGTAGTAGCGGTCGTAGAAGTTTCGATCCGAGGTGCCCACGTGGCGGATGGTCTCGGCGATCTGATGTACCGGGTAGTCGTCGAGCGGGGACAGTGTCATCGTGCATCTCCTGTTGCGACCGACGCTGTTGTGAGCGTGGCTGTAGCGAGCGATTCCCAATAGGTGCCGTCGAGCATGGCTTCGAGTGTCTTGTGGTGCAGGATCATCTCGTCCGGATTGTCGGGGAATTCCGCCTGACCGAAAGCCACTGCGCGACTTTGGACTCGGAACATGATCACCGCATGCCGCAGCGCGGCGTACACGATGTAGAAATCTAGATCCGCAACCTGGTGGCCGGAAAGCGAGCCGTAGACCTCTGCCACGGCCTCGCGACGAAGGAAGTCCGGCATTCCGGGGAGTCCGGCCATGGCAGCGAGATCCTCGAAGAACCTGTGCTGGAAGATCATCCAGCCGAGGTCCAGTTCACGCGGCCCCAGTGTGGCCATCTCCCAGTCGAGGACCGCCGCTGGTTCGAAGTCGCGGTAGATGACATTTCCGATCCGCGAGTCACCCCAGCAGAGCACTGCGGAACCGGCATCGGCGGGAAAGTTCGCTTCGATCCAGTCGAAGCCGCGCTCGATCAACGGAGATCCTGGTCCGTCGGCTGTTGCCCACTCGTAATAGCGTCGCTGGTCCTCGAGGTGCGCGCGAAGAGCTTCTGCCCCAGTCGGTTCGGCACCATCGCGACACAACTCGGGGAGAGCGAGGTGTGGATCGGCCATAGCGTGCAACTCCGCCAGCACCTGGACCGATGACTGCTGGAGTCGAGAACAGTCGTCCGCCGAAGCCTCCGAGAGCCAGGATCCGAACGTGTACGGCATGACGTCTGGCGGGATTTCGCCGTCGCGCCGTTCCATCACGAAGAACTCGCCGCCGAGCGCGTCCGGGTTGCTCTCGGACCAGTACACGCGCGGGATCGGCACCGACGTGTGGGCTGCGACGGCGCTCATGACCCGAAACTGCTGGTCCAGGTTGTACGACGGGAAGATCGGCACCGCACTGTCTCGCGGAGCGATACGGGCGACCAGGCGATGCTCGGCTCGAATCCCGTCCTCGATCCACGTTGCATCGAACAGCACGGTCTCGTTGGACATGCCGTTCGCGGCGGGCACCTCGACCGAGGTCACGGAAGGTTTCGAGCCTCGCCACAGCACGCTCGCGAGCCAGCCTTCGAGGCTGCGTCGCATCTCGGCCGGGTCGTTGCGGGATTCGCCGGGCCTGGCGAATTCGGCGTAGTCGGGATCTCCGCCTGAGGTTTCTGTTTCGGTTCGAAGGTTCATCACCACTCCTCGTGGTTCGGTGGCGCCGATGCGCACGAGCCGATAGTCGATACAATATGTATCGACTAAAGCCGTGACAGAATGTAACGGCCATCACAGCGATACCGCAAGGGATTTGCCCAAAATGTCCAAAGATTCCGAAACTCAGCACCGCCTGGGCCCGCAGCGAAACCCTGCAATCGACGACGCAGTACTGGACGCGACCAGGCAACTGCTGGAGGAAAAGGGGTACGCCGGCACATCCATCGACGCCATCGCGACGCGCGCGGGAGTCGGGCGTCCAGCCATCTACCGTCGGTGGCCGTCGAAGGCACACATCGTCAACGACGCGATCTACCCCGTGCTCGACGTCGAACAAGGCGCGGACATCGACACCGAACTCGGCGCCGAGGGCACGATCGCGGATCAGATTCGCGCGCTTGTGCAGGGCGCAGTGGCACTGTTTGCCGCTCCCGCCACCCGGGCCGCGGCGCCCGGACTGATGAGCGAAGTGCGAACAAACGCGGAATTACGCGACGCTCTCGTGGTGCGGCAACTGGCCGGAGTCCGCGTCGAGCTGAACCGTCGACTGGAAGCGGCGAGGGAGCGCGGCGACATCCGAAGCGGCGTCGACGCCGACGCTCTTCTCGACATCATGGCGGGCGCGGCCATCTTCGCGATGTCGGTTCGCGACGTCTCGGACCCGGGACCGTTTGCCGATTCTCTTGCCGACATAGTGCTGAACGGCATACTTCCCAGCACCTAACCTGCTGGCGCCGTGCGGGTTTGGTCTAACCAGTCGAGGAACTGCCCATGGCCACCGGCTAGCCCGCGGGGTGTGCCGTCAAGAGAGACAAGAAATTTGCCACGGCGCGCCTCTGGTGATGCCGTCAACTGGGCATCGACTTCGGGCAGAACCCCAAGACCTTCGTTGGCTATCCAGTGGCATGGCAAAGCACGAACAGTTTCTGCGAATTCCTCTCTGGCAGTGAGGGTCAGATAGTTGAGGACTGCACTGTGATAGACCACGACCGTTGTGTTCTGTGGCGCACGCCGGACCAGATCGGCAACAGCCGCCGTGAGATCTCCGCGAACCAGATGCGGTGGATCCACACGAGCGAGTGCAGCAGCGTCGCGTAATCGCTGACGGCGATGGTCCTGTTCCGGCCACACAAGACTCTCCAACCACCTCATGTCGTCGGTGTCGCGTACATCGAGTGGATTCAGATCTATGCCCGCCCGGTACACCACGTCTGGGACTCTCTCCGGAATCGGCGGACTGCCAGTCGTCGCGCACTCCAGCAGGACGGTGGACGGACCATCGACTGGATGCAGATACTTTTCGCCGTCGTAGAGATAGCTGTAGCGGTCAGGGTAAAGGCACAGGCCCGCCGAAGCACCAACTTCGATGAGGGAGAGCGGGCCCTTCAACAACCCGAGGACGGGAAGCAACACGGCAGAGCGGCCAGCTTCATTTGTCTGTGTAGTCCTGGTCTGCGCGAGTTGTTCCACCTCGGACCAGTTGTCGCTCAGCCACCGGCGAAACAACGCATACGGCGCGACCGGGGCACCGAGGTGACGGCTCGCCCCGAATATCAGGTTGGGTTGCCTGCGGGGTTCTGGAAGCCGATCTATCAGAGCGAGGACTGCTGGATCCTCCGATACGCCGGTGCCCCATTCCTCGTAGATCGCAGAGTTCCCTCGAGCCTCCACTTCCGCGAACGATCGGTACCAGCGCGATGTGTCCACCTTCGATGTCTACCGGATGCGGCGTAGGTCTGGGAACCCGTGGTCAACTCTCTGCCGACTATCCTGTGGGGCATGACCGAGCCTGTAGCGACCGCTGACCTTGCCGACGAGATCGGACCCGACATCCGTAGCTGCGACACGCAGTTCACCCAGTTCGGTGGACGTGAAGTGTTTGCCGGCCCCATCACCACCATCAAGTGCTTCCAGGACAACCTGCTCGTGAAGCAGACCCTCAGCGAACCGGGCAACGGCGGAGTCCTCGTCGTCGACGGTGACGCGAGCATCCACACCGCCCTGGTCGGCGACATCATCGCCGGCCGCGGCGTCGACAACGGCTGGGCCGGCGTCATCGTCAACGGAGCTGTCCGCGACTCGGCGATCCTGCGCACCCTCGACATCGGCGTCAAGGCGCTGGGCACCAACCCGCGCAAGAGCACTCAGACCGGTTCGGGCGAGAAGAACGTGCCGATCGAAATCGGCGGAGTCACCTTCAACCCCGGCGAGATCGTCTACAGCGACCAGGACGGCGTCGTCGTTCGCGAAAGCTAGTCAGAAGTCGCGGGATCAGGCGGGGGCTTCCACTTTGGCGGCCATCCCGCCGATCTCGACGACATCGCCGTCACGAAGCTGGCGGCCCCGACGATCTTCGACCTCACCGTTGACCGAAACCATGCCGTCGGCGATCACTTCCTTGGCCTCCGCGCCCGATTCGATGAGGTTCGCGAGCTTGAGAAACTGACCGAGCCGAATCATTTCGTCGCGGATGGGTACTGCTGGAATGTTGTCGGTCATGTCAATCATCTTCCTCCTCCCACAAAACTGGACACGACAGACCACACTTAGCGTGAGGATCTGATCGACCGGTAGGAGAGGAAGCTCGATGGCACCATTGACCGAGGTATCGGACACCACTGCAGAGCTGGTGGAATCGCCACCCGAAAATCCGCGCCAGGCGCGGCGATTCCGCAAAGGGCGGTTCAGCCAGGTTCCCCATATCTCGGGATTGATCCTCGGAGTTTTCTCCGTACTGGTGTTCCTGTGGAGCATCTCGCCGGTTCTGCGGCACATCCTCCGCGTCCCACGCGAATACATCGACAGCTACTACTTCGACGCACCGGATACGAGCCTGTCGTGGGCGCTCGTCGTCGCCCTGCTCGCCGCGGCCCTCGCGAGTCGCAAGCGCATCGCCTGGTGGCTGCTGACGATCTACCTCGCGCTGATCACCCTCACCAACATCGCCTCCACGATCGTCGACAAGAACCCGAACAACGCCGTCGCCGCTGTCGTTTTGCTTGTCGTGATCGGAATCCTCATCGCCGCGAGGCCCGAGTTCTACACACGCGTACGACGCGGCGCCGGTTGGAAAGCGCTCGGCGTACTGATCGGCGGCATGGCTGTCGCGACCGTGATCGGTTGGGGCCTTGTCGAACTCTTCCCGGGCGACCTGCCGCAGAACCAACGATTCCTCTGGGCCCTGAACCGCGTCACCGCTGCGGCTTCGGTCGACAACGAGGTGTTCGACGGCCACCCACGCGTCTTCGTCAACACGGTCCTCGGTCTCCTCGGCGCCATCGCACTACTCGCCGCCGTTATGACGCTCTTCCGCGCGCAACGCTCCAACAACGCCCTCACCGGAAACGACGAGTCCGCGATCCGCGGGTTGATCCAGAACTTCGGCGCCGACGACTCCCTCGCCTACTTCGCCACCCGCCGCGACAAGGCCGTCATCTTCGCGCCGAGCGGCAAGGCCGCGATCACGTACCGCGTCGAGATCGGCGTCTGCCTCGCCAGTGGTGATCCCATCGGCGATCCCGAAGCGTGGCCGCACGCCATCGAAGCGTGGCAGGACCTGGCCTCGCAGTACGGCTGGGCGACAGCCGTCATGGGCGCCAGCGAAACCGGGGCGACGGCGTACAAGAAGGCAGGCTTGAGCGTCCTGCAACTCGGCGACGAAGCGATCCTGCGCACCCGCGAGTTCAACCTCAACGGACGCGACATGCGCCCGGTGCGCCAGGCCGTCACCCGCGTCAGGCGCCACGGCGTCACCGTGCGGATGCGACGCCATCGAGACATCCCGCCCGAGGACATGGCGGCCGTCATCATCCGCGCGGACGACTGGCGTGACACCGACACCGAGCGCGGCTTCTCCATGGCGCTCGGCCGACTGGGCGATCACCTCGACGGCGACTGCCTCCTCGTCGAAGCCGTCATGGGCGAAGGCACGGAGGACGAAAGCGTCGTCGGCATGCTTTCGCTCGTGCCGTGGGGACCGAACGGCGTTTCGCTCGACCTGATGCGTCGCAAGCCGACGGCACCCAACGGAGTCGTCGAACTGATGGTCTCGGAGTTGGCCACACGTTCCGACGAGATCGGCGTCGTGCGGGTCTCGCTCAACTTCGCCGTCTTCCGCTCGGTGTTCGAGGAAGGTTCGCGCATCGGCGCCGGCCCGATCCTCCGTATCTGGCGCTCGGTGCTCGTCTTCTTCTCCCGCTGGTGGCAGCTCGAAGCGCTGTACCGCTCCAACGTGAAGTACCAGCCGGATTGGGAGCCGCGCTTTCTCTGCTTCGAGGACAACCGTGAGCTTCCACGCGTCGGATTCGCGTCGGCCATCGCCGAAGGCTTTGTGGTTCTGCCCAGTTTCGGGCGCAAGTCGAGCCAGGTCGTCAAGCACACCGGAACGCATGCGGCGGTGCCGGCAGCTCTGGTGACTTCCGAAGGACTGCACGCCGACGGCAGCCCGCCGGACTCGGCGCCGTCGTTAACGACCAACGGTCCGCGTCGACCCGAGCAGGTCCGCGTGCGCATGAACAAACTCGCGCAACTGGCCGACGAAGGAATCGCCGCCTACCCCGTCGCCTACCCGCCGACGCATACGATCGCAGCCGCAGCGAAGTCGCCGGAGGGCACCCGCGTACGCATCGCGGGACGCCTGCTGAGGGTTCGCGACTACGGCGGAGTCGTGTTCACGGACGTGCGCGACTGGTCCGGCGACATCCAGGTTCTGGTCGACCAGGACAACGTCGGCCGGGAGAAGCTGGCGGAGTTCGCCGCCGAGTTCGATCTCGGTGACCTGATCGAAGTGAGCGGAACCATCGGGCGTAGCCGCAAGGGCGAGCTGTCGCTCATCGCCGCCGAGTGGCGCATGAACGGCAAGTGCCTGCACCCGCTGCCGGACAAGTGGAAGGGCCTCTCGGATCCCGAGACCCGAGTCCGCCAGCGGTACCTCGACATCGCCCTCAACCCGAAGGCCCGCGAACTGCTCGAAGCTCGAAGTGCCGTCGTGAAGTCGCTTCGCGATTCACTCGGTGGTCGCGGATACCTCGAAGTCGAGACCCCGATCCTGCAGCAGGTGCACGGCGGCGCGAACGCCGCTCCGTTCCTGACACACATCAACGCGTACAACCTCGACCTCTATCTCCGCATCGCACCCGAGCTGTACCTGAAGCGCTTGTGCGTCGCAGGAATGGAGAAGGTGTTCGAGATCGGCCGCGTGTTCCGTAACGAGGGCGTCGACTTCAAACACAATCCCGAATTCACGATCCTCGAGGCCTACGAGGCGCACAGCGACTACGAGGGCATGATGCGGATGTGCCGCGAGCTCATCCAGGCGGCGGCCGTCGCAGCGTTCGGGCGCGAGATCATCATGCGACCCGGCCCGGACGGCGAATTGGTCGAGGTCGACATCTCCGGCGAGTGGCCGGTGAAGACGATGCACGGCGCCGTCGCCGAAAAGCTTGGTGTCGACGTCTCCCCCGAGACGAGTCTCGAAGACCTGCAGAAGCTGTGCGACGCCAACGAGATCCCGTACCAGTCCAGCTGGGATACCGGCGCCATCGCGCAGGAGATGTACGAGCACCTGGTCGAGGACTACACGGAGTTCCCCACGTTCTACACCAACTTCCCCACCTCGATGTCTCCGCTCACCCGGCCGCATCGCAGCATCCCCGGCGTCGCCGAGAAGTGGGACCTCGTGGCGTGGGGTGTCGAACTGGGAACCGCGTACAGCGAGTTGACCGACCCCGTGGATCAGCGCAACCGGCTCACCGAGCAGTCGATGCTCGCGGCCGGCGGTGATCCCGAAGCGATGGAATTGGACGAGGACTTCCTTCAAGCCCTCGAACACGCGATGCCGCCGACGGGTGGTCTCGGGATGGGCGTCGACCGAATCGTCATGCTGATCACGGGTGGCAGCATCCGCGAGACGCTGGCCTTCCCCCTCGCGAAACCGCGTCAGTAGTCCGGATTCTCACGTGCCGGAATTGTTCCACGTGAAACCACCGGGCGAGATCTTGCAGGTCGGCGAGAGCCGACTTCATGTTCTTGCCGAGGGCGACGGCCCCGTCGTCGTCCTGTGCGGCGGGCTGGCGGGCAACTGGTTCGACTGGGATGACTGCGCGCGTCATCTCCAGTCGGACCACACCGTCGTCCGCTTCGATCGCCCGGGCTTCGGACTCAGCGAGCCGTCTTCCGAAGTGCCGACCGTCCGCGGCGAAGCTCAGCGGATCCGCGACGTGCTCGACACTCTGGAACTGACTGGTCCGGCCGTCGTCGTCGGCCACTCCATCGCCGGCTTCTATGCCGAAGGCTTCGCGCGACTGTTCCCCGATCGGGCGGCGGGGATGCTGCTCCTCGATTCCAGTGCCGAGAAAGAACCGAAACGTCTTTTCCCCCGTGACCTGCTGTTGATCGCCTCCCGGGCCGCCGCGGCTTCGTTCAGCACCACCGGGCTCCAACGACTCCTCGGCACCACGACGCGCAAGATCCTCAACCAATCCGTGCCGCCGAGCGGGTCGTCCGAAGCCACCCTCGAATGGGTCAGGAAGATCTACCGCGAACCTCATTATCTGGAGGCGGCGATGATCGAATACGTCGCATACACCGATATGGCGCTGGAGCTCACCGCTTTACGACGCTCGAGCAAGCACCCACTGCCCGACATCGACCTCAGCGTCGTCGCCGCACACACTGGCCACACCACTCCCTGGTCCATCGCCTGGATGGCAAAGCAGCAGAAACTCGCCACCTACCTCGGCGGGAGTTTTCACGTCCTGCGCCCGGCGCATCACCACGCGATGATCGATCAGCCCGAGGAGTTGGCGAACTTGATTCGACGCCTCACGCAGCCGAACCCTCGGGAATGACACTTCAACGTACAACTCGGACAGTAGCCGGATCATTGCTAGGCTCGGACAGCTTCTGCTTTCTACGACAGGCTGACCATGGATCGTTCGACAACCCGGGTGCGCTCGTCGCTGATCTTCGTCGCCATACTCGTTGTCGCACTCGCCGGCATCGCCGCCCGTCCGCCCGGGTTTCTGTCGACCTTCTGGCCCGCCAACGCGATCCTTCTGGGCATTCTCCTTCGTAACCCACGCTCGTTTGCGCCGATCGGACTCGCTGTCGGCGGCGCCGCGCTGCTGACGGCGGATCTTGCGACCGGAAGCCCCGTGCAGAGGGCCTTCGAACTGAATGCGATCAATCTGGTCGGCGTCACGACAGGATTGATCGCCGCGAACTTGCTCGGCTGTTTTCCGCGGCGGATCTCCGAGACCAAGTACACGACCAGGATCTTCGTCGTCTCGGTTCTGGCGTCGTTCACGGCTGGGTCCGCCAGCGCGCTGCGCACTCAACTCCACGAAGGAAGCGGTGCGGGAACGGAATTGGTGGGTTGGTTCTTCGCCGACCTGTGCACCTATCTGATCGTGCTGCCCATCCTTCTTTCCGCACCTCCGTTCGACCACGTCCGTCGTACGTTCGGGCCGTCCGTGCGGCAGAATCTGCGACTTCGACGGGTCGCCCAGATCCTTCTGCCGCTGGCAGCCCTCCTCGCCTGCCTCCCGCTGGCCCTCGAAGTGCAGGGAGCCCTCGCATTGCTGCTTCCGATGCCGGCGCTCTTGTGGTGCGCGATGCGCGTCTCGCTGTTCAGCACTTCGCTCCTCGCGGCTGGGTGGAGCGCGTGGGCGCTGATCATGGCGGGCCAGGGGCGGTTGGCCCTGGCCGATCCGGTTCATCTGCTCAGCGAAGGTGTGACCACCAGAATCTCCGTCATCTTGATGGCGCTCTCCCCCATCGCCGTAGCCGTCGCCACGGGCGCACAACGACGCGCTGAACGTGAACTCCAACGCATCGCCGAATGCGACGCCCTGACCGGAACGCTGAGCCGACATGCGTTCTGGACCCAGTCGCAGGAACTCCTCGACACGCAACACACAGCGCGAAAATCGATCGCCGTCATGATGCTCGATCTCGACCACTTCAAATCGATCAACGACAACCTCGGCCACCTCACCGGAGATTCGGTCCTCGAACAGTTCGGAAACACCCTCCTCGCCACTACCGAAGGACTGGGACTGTCCGGTCGCCTTGGCGGTGAGGAATTTGCCGTCGCCGCCGCCGACTGCACATTCGAGGAAGCAATTGCCCTGGCAGAACGCATCAGACAGAGGCAGGAGGCGCACTCCCGATCCATCCGCGGCTTCGCCGGAACGGTCAGTATCGGAGTCGCCTGGGTAGATCAGGCAATGGCCGAGATGGACGCTCTGCTCGACATCGCCGACACCGCCATGTACCAGGCGAAACGCGAAGGCCGAAACCTCGTGGTGGCCGTCGATCTGTACATGGCAAGGTGACGTGGGTGCAACTACTCCTGATCCGACACGCGCTCCCCGAACTCGCCGAGGTCACCGAAGGCTTCGCCGATCCCTCACTGACCGACGCCGGTCGCGTGCAGGCACTTCGGCTGCCTGCGGCATTGGCCCCCTACCGGATCACCGGGCTCTTCAGTAGCCCGCAGAAGCGCGCACTCGAGACCGCGGACCCGGTAGCGCAGGCATTGGATCTTCCGGTCACCCAGCTCGAGGGACTGGCGGAGTACGACTACGAGCAGCCCCACTACATCCCGATGCACGAGGTCTTGGAACGCGCACCGGAAACGTATGCGCGCATCAAGGCCGGATGGCTACCCGAGTCGGTGGACGGCGACGCTTTTCGTGCGCGAGTCCTCGGTGCGATCGACGACGTCGTCGCCGCAACCGACAACAACGCCACCGTGGCGATCTTCTGCCACGGCGGCGTCATCAATATCGTTCTGCAGGAACTACTCGGGCTGGAGCGTCCGTTGACCTTCCCGATCGAGTACGTGTCCGTCACGCGAATTCTTGTTTCCCGGGACGGAAGCCGCAGGGTCGGGTCGATCAACGAAACCGGTCACGTACGCAACATGCTTCGCGTGTAGTCACACGTTGTGGCACGCCACCTGATGACCGCCCTGGACGAGACGAAGTTCGGGAACTTCCTCGGCGCAGAGATCCGTGGCCAGCGGGCACCGAGTACGGAACCGGCAGCCGCTGGGCGGATTGAGCGGCGACGGCAGCTCGATGACCTTCTGCTCGACGTTCTGCGCTGCGGTGACGGTGGCATCAGGATCGGGAATCGACGACAGCAGTAGCTGCGTGTACGGGTGCAGCGCGCGGTTCTGCATGTCTTCTGCGGGAACGATTTCGCAGACGCGGCCCAAGTACATGATCATCACGCGGTCGCTGATGTTCTTCACGACGGCCATGTTGTGCGCGATGAACAGCAAAGACAGCCCGTGACGCTTCTTCGCATCCTCGAGCAGGTTCAGAATCTGCGCCTGCACGGAGACGTCGAGGCTCGAGACCGGCTCGTCACAGATCAGGACCTTGGGGTCCAGCATCAACGCGCGGGCGATGCACACACGCTGGCACTGACCACCCGAGAGTTCCCGCGGGGTCCGGTCCCACACCATGTCCGGGTCCAACCCGACCTCGGCAAGAACCTCGCGTGCCCGAGCTTCGATGGCGGCCTTGTCTTTTCCGCCCCAGATCGACGGACCCTCGGTGATGAGAGCCTTGACCTTGCGACGCGGGTTCAGGGAGGAGATCGGATCCTGGAAGATCATCTGCAACTGAGTGCGGCTGCGACGCAATTCTTCTGCGCCCAGTGCCGTCATTTCGGTCTCTCCGAGGCGAATGGAGCCCGACGTCGGTGAGGGCAACTGCATGATCGCCCGGCCCGCTGTGGACTTGCCACAGCCGGATTCACCGACAACGCCCAATGTTTCACCCGGAGCGACGGTGAAGCTGATCCCGGACACGGCGTGAACGGTCTGCCCCTTGCCGACGTTGAATTCGACGACCAGGTCCTCGACCGTCAGGGCCGCGTCCACCGTCTCGGGCTTTCTGGTTTCGATTGCTGCAGTCATCAGACCATCTCCTTCACCGCGAGCGAGAGGCCCGCTGCGGTAGTGCCGGCCTTCTCGTTGGCGACCAATGCCGTTGTGCCTTCAGGGGTGTCGACCGGGTAGTGGCACGCGAACGTGTGACTTTCGGTTGTGTTGTCTCCCAGGCCACCGGGAGCCAGAGCCGGTTCGCCGGTCAGGCAGTCGTCCTGGGCATACCGGCAGCGAGCGGCGAAGCGGCAACCGGTGATCGGCTTCGTCATGTCCGGCAGTCCACCCGGAATTGTCTGCAGCACTGTGTGCGTCGGCGATTCGAGTCGCGGAATCGCGGCCATCAGCGCTTCGGTGTACGGGTGGCGCGGACGAGTGAACAACTCCTCGGTGGCCGACGTTTCCACGACGGACCCGGCGTACATGACGGCGACGCGATCCGATCGTCCCGAGACCACACCGAGGTCGTGGCTGATCAGGATGACGGCCATGTTGAGCTTGTCGTTGAGCGAGGCGAGCAGGTCGAGGATCTGCTTCTGCACGGTCACGTCGAGAGCTGTGGTCGGCTCGTCCGCGATCAGCAGTTTCGGCTCGCAGGCCAGGGCCATCGCGATGACCACACGCTGACGCATACCGCCCGAAAGTTCGTGGGGGTACTGATCGAGCCGACGCTTGGGCTCGGGGATACCCACCATCGACAGGAGTTCCGCAGCGCGATCGCGGGCCGCGTCCTTCTTCAGACCCAGGTGGAACTTCAAGGATTCGGTGATGTGGGTACCGATGCGCTTGAACGGATTGAGCGAGGTCATCGGATCCTGGAAGACCATGGCGATCTCGGGTCCCCAGAAGTGCTTCATCTCCGACTTCTTCATGGTCGACATGTCGCGGCCGGCAAACGTCACCGTCCCGCTGATGTCCAGAGCCGGACCCTTCTGCAGCAGACCCATGATGGTGCGTCCGAGAACCGACTTGCCGGAACCGGATTCACCCACGATACCGAGAGTTTCACCGGCGGAAACGTGGATCGAGACACCGTCGACTGCTCGCAACTGGCCACGCGGAGTGGCGAATACGGTCCTGATGTTGTCCGCCTGCAGTAGCGGAACGCCGTTCTGAACTGAAGTGGTCACAGCTTACTCCGATACTTCTCGCCGATGAGGTTGAAGGAGAACACCGTCAGGAAGAGGAAGACGCCGGGAACCAGAACGATGAACGGATGCTTCTCCACGATCCCGCCCTGGCCTTCCGCAATCATGTTGCCCCAGGTCGGATCAGGTTGTGCGATACCGAGTCCGAGGAAGCTGAGTGATGCTTCCGCGACGATCAGGCCGGAGACGGCCACCAGGCCGAGCGCGGCGACCGGAACGAGGACGTTGGGAACCAACTCGCGCCAGATGACGCGCCATTTGGTGGCGCCCATGGCCCGCGCGGCAAGCACGAACTCCCGTTGGGCGACGACGATGGTGTTGGCCCTGGCGATTCGAACCATGCTGGGAATGCAGAGAATCGAGAGTGCGAGGGTGATGTTGCGCAGGTTCGACGTGAGCACCGCGGCCAGTGCGATCAACAGCACCAGAGAAGGAATGGCCAGCAGCGAGTTGGTCAGGATTCCGACGACTGCGTCGACCTTGCCGCGGAAGTAACCGGCCATGACGCCGATGGTGCCGCCGATGATCATGCCGATCAGTACGGCGCAGATGGCCACGGTCAAGGATGCCCTGGCACCGAACAAAGCGCGGGCAAGCAGGTCGAGACCGAAGTTGTTGGTACCCAACGGGTGATCGGAGAGCAGGCTCGGCGAGGCGAAGCCCGGCTCGGCCAAGGTCTTGACCGTGTCCTTGTACTCACCGAGCGGCAGCAGCGGTGCGAAGATCGCGGCCAGGATCAGCGCGGCCAGCCAGATGCACGCCAACCAGTACGAGAGATCGAACTGACTGCCCCACTTGGACGTACCGAGCTTGCCGAGACCCTTGAAGAGGAAAACCAGGGCAACGAGCGCGAGCACGATGCGGACGGTCATCATGATGGCCGAACCGAAGAGTGCGGTGCCGAGCAGCGCAACGCCGATCACCGTGAGAATCGATCCGATCAGGACCAGATTCTTGGGCTGTTCCAACGTCTCGACGGGACCGGGAGCCAGCAGGACTGTCTGCTGCCGGTATGTCATCACCTCGGACGGGGCCGGCGACGGGGCCGCTCCGTCTGGCGTCACTTCAGACATGGACACGACGACTCCTCGGGTCAAGATAGGTGTACAGAACATCGATCGCACTGTTGACGAGGACGTAGATGACCGCGATCACGACCACCGCGCCAAGCAGCATCGGCGAATCACCTTGCTGCGCTGCGCGGACGATGAGCGTGCCCATTCCGGGCAACGAGAACAGCGTCTCGACGATCACGGTGCTGCCGATCATGCCGCCGAGAGCCAGACCCATCATCGTGATGAGCGAGAACGACGACGGTCGGAGCGCGTCACTGAAAAGCACTCGCAGCGTGGGCATTCCCTTCGCCTTCGACGCGAGGATGTAATCCTCACGGAGCGTCGTCACCAGATCGGATCGGAGAACGCGAGTGAACATCGCCATCTCGAGGAGGCTGATGGTGATAGCCGGGAGTATTGCGTGTGAGAGGTTTCCGGAGAGGCTGTCCCCGATGCGCACCCACTGTGATCGCGGGAACCAGCCGAGCCAATTGACGGTGACCATGATCAGCAACAGACCGGCGAGGAAGCTCGGGACGGAAAGAACACCGAACGTCGCGGCGCTGATGACGCGGTCGATGACGCCGCCTTCGTGGTGCGCCGACCAGAGTGCGAGCGGCACGGCGACGACGAGTGCGATGACCAGACCCATCACGGCCAACTGAACGCTGACGGGCAGTGCCGAGCCGATCGCAGTCAGAACGTCCTGCTGCGGGGGAACAAGCGAATTACCGAGGTCGCCCTGGAGAGCGCTGGTCAGCCAGTCCCAATAGCGAACCAGGAGTGGATCGTTGAGCCCGAGCTGCTGCCGAACTTCCTCGTACTCGGCGGGCGTTCGGCCTTCACCTAGAACGGAGACAGCAGGATCGCCGGGGATCAGTGATGCCAGCACGAAGGTTCCGAAGCTGACGATCAGGATCACAATGACGAGCTGGCCCAATTTCTTACCTATTGCGCCGATGTTCATCGATTTCGTCTCCTTCGGACAGCGAGCTCGCAATACACAGCAGTTCCTCTGATTTCAGGTCTTGGTTCAAGCTCTCCAGGACTTCAGGCTCTCTAGGACTTCCAAGCTCCGTCGAAGAGCACGATTCCGTCGAGACTCTGCTCGAGACCGTGAACGTTCTGGTTCCAGACGTCGAGTGCGGCGACGTTGCCCCACACCTGCCACGGGACGGTCTCGTTGGCGCGTTCCTGAATCTGTGCCAGGACTGCCTTCTTGTCGTCGTCGGTGGTTGCGACGCCCAACTTGTCCAGGAGAGCGTCCATTTCGGCGTCGGAGTAGCCG
The DNA here is from genome assembly GCF_056945715.1 of Rhodococcus sp. MurmanLake-1. NCBI lineage: Bacteria > Bacillati > Actinomycetota > Actinomycetes > Mycobacteriales > Nocardiaceae > Rhodococcus > Rhodococcus sp. MurmanLake-1. The sequence goes on from NZ_JBWZNF010000009.1 coordinate 87,131, forward strand.
GTGGCGTTGTTACGGCCGCCGGACTTGATGCCCGTGTACAGACGCTCGTAGGGATCGGCCTCGGCGAGGCTCAGTGCTGCGGTGCTCATGTCGTAGTCGTGATCGGCATACATCCGCTTGACCAGATCACCTGCACCGGTGACGTATTCGATCTGAGCGTCGAATCCGACAGCGTTGAGCATTGCCTGGATGGCCAGAGCCGTTGCCTGGGCGGACGGTTCCTGGATGGAGAGGAAGGTGATCTTTCCGTCGTAGCCGTCGGCCTTGGCCTGATCGAGCAGTTCCTTCGCCTTGGCGGGATCGACGCCGATCGGTGCGACGTCGTTGTGCCAGCGCGAGGTGTCCTGGAAGATCTCCTGGCCGGGCAGTCCCTTGCCGTTGTTGACGCGGGTGTTGAGCGTCTCCGGATCGACGGCAAGCGCCATCGCCTGGCGGACACGAACATCCGAGCCCGGGCGACCCGGGGCCATGTTCACGTTGGCGATGTAACCGAGCGACGGGATGTCGACGAAGCCGGGGTAACCCGACTCGATCAGATCCAGGATCGGGGTGAGCGTACGCATGTACGCGGCGTCGATGCCGCCCGTCTTGAGGGCTTCAGCGGTGGGCTGAGCGCCGACGATGCTGATCAGCTTGAGCTTGTCGATGTTCGGCGCGCCGTCGTAGTAGTCGGGGCGAGCAGCCAACAGCAGTTCCTCGTTGGGAGCGAACTTCTCGAGAGTGAACGCGCCCGCACCGATCGGGGTGAACTGGTCACCCTGCTGCGCGCTCGGGGCGACGATCATGCCGGGCCCGGTAGCGAGCATCGACTGGATGCCCGTCCACGGATCAACGAGGTTGAAGACGACAGTCGTCGCGTCGGGGGTGTCGATCGAGGCAACCTTGGAAGCCCACAGGCTCGACTGCGGTCCCTTGTTGGTGACGTAGCGGTTGATACTGTCCGCCACTGCCTTGGAATCGAAAGCTGTTCCGTCGCTGAATTTCACACCGTCGCGGAGCTTCAGCGTCCAGGTCTTGCTGTCCGAACTCGCTTCGAGCGACTGGGCGAGCTTGGGCTCGAACTTCTGCCCGATGGGGTCGTAGCGCATGAGCACGTCGTAGATGGCGCTGAGCTCGCTGCCGCCGGTGGCGCCGGCAACCTGAGCCTTCGCGGGATCGAGAGTCGTGACCGCCGAGTAGCCGCTGAACGTCAGCGTGCCGCCCTTGGTGGGAGTGCCGGGGTCGGCCTGCTCGTTGACCATGCCGATCTTCAGCGAGGAACCGGAATCAGCGGATTCGCCGCCGCCATTGCTCGAGCCGTTGTCGGCGCACGACGCCAGGAACATACTTGCGGTGATCGCCAGCGCAGCCGCAGCCAATCTGCGACTTCCACGGCGGGAACTACGACTCATTCGAATGCCTCCAAGGCGGGGTAAGACCGTGACGTGATGTTGAACACGAAACAGTCTGTGACGGGAGGCACAGAAAATTGGATCGAGTCTCGCTCAGTGGAATCGGTTAAGTTGCAGGCCTCAACGGCCAGGTAAACCGACCCTGGCCAGCGATTACCCTCACCGACATCAGACCAGCCGGTCTAGTCCCGGTCGAGCGTGGCTTCCTCGAGATCGAGCTCTCGAAGTACCTTGCGGAGAACCTCGTCGTCGATCCGGCCGGCATCGCGCTCGGCGATGAACACACCTCGCTCGGCATCGATCATCTCGAGGCGCAGCGAGCGGAAGGCGTTCGACGGGCTCTCCCCCAGATCCTCGTCGCTGCGTCCCAGTCGCTCCCACGCCGAGTTCGCGCGGTGGGTGTTCCAGCTCCGCAAAATGTCTGCGGCACGATTCCGAACCTGAGGGACGTCGTCGGCGTCGGCTCCGACCAATTCGTCCAGACGCGCCGCAGCGGCGCGCGCAGCCTTGTCCTGAGCCGCCGCCTCGGCGCGGGCGTCGGACTGCTCCTCGTCTCCTTGCACACCGAGGACACGGATGACCCACGGCAACGTCAGGCCGTGCAGCAGCAGCGTGCCGACCACGACGACAAACGTCAGGAACAGGATCAGCGAACGGCCCGGGAAGTCTTCACCACTGTTGACCGTCAACGGAATGGCGAAGGCAGCAGCCAGCGACACGACCCCTCGCATACCGGCCCACGACACGACGAACACTGCCCGCGCCGAAATCTCCGGCTCCCTCGCTCGGATACGGGGCGACAGCCAACGCGGTACATACGTGAACGGGAACACCCAGGCGATCCGCACCACCACGACGGTCACGAGCACGGCAATCGACGCCCAGACGACGATCGAGGTGCTGTACCCCTGCAATCCGTTGACAACACTGGGCAATTGGAGCCCGATCAACAGGAAGACGAAGGACTCCAGGATCAGGTCGACGGCCTTCCACACTGCAGTGTCCTGCAAGCGCGTCGCATAACTCGCACGCGTGGAGCGCTGGCCGAGGAACAATCCGGCTACGACGACCGCGATGACGCCCGACGCGTGGACCTCTTCCGCAGCCAGGTAGGTGAAGAACGGCACCACCAATCCGATTCCACTCTCCATCACCGGATCCTGGAGTTTGCCGCGAACCTTCGAGATGACAAAGCCCACCGCGAGGCCGATCACCGTTCCACCGACCGCTGCGACGAGGAAGGTCTCGAAGCCGCCGATCAGTGTCGCACCGGTACCCACCGCCGCGGCGAGAGCAACCTTGTAGGCCGTCAGAGCGGTGGCGTCGTTGAGCAGGCTCTCCCCGCCCAGCAGGGTCATGATTCGGCGCGGCAGACCGAGCTTGCGTCCGATTGCGCTCGCGGACACCGCGTCCGGCGGCGCCACGATGGCGCCGAGAACCAGTGCGGCCGCAATCGAGAACTCCGGCACGATCAGGTAGGCGACAAAGCCCACCGCTGCCGTCGTCGCCAGGGGCAGCCCCACTGCGAGAAATCCGATCGGACGCAGATTGGACCGCAGTGCCAGGTATGAACTGTCCAGCGCCGCCGAGTACAGAAGTGGAGGCAAAACGACGAACAGGACGAGGTCCGGATCGAGCTCCAACTCCGGAACACCGGGTATCTGGCAGGCGATCAAACCGACCAGGACAAGGATCAGCGGCGAAGACAATCCGAACCTTCGCGCGACCGCCGCCACCAGCAACGCCGCTACTACAACCCCCAGTAATATGCCGTTCACTCTGGCAGCATGCAGTATGGAAGGCGATGAAGAAAATCCTGAAGCGAGCAGCAGCTCGCACACAGCAGCCCGCACCCGCTCCGACCGGTTGCGAGGAACTAACCAATGCGCCCGAAACGGACCCGGCGGCGCTGACGCCCGGCGTCTGCCAGGAGTGCGCCGAGTTGGGCGAGGATAACTGGTCTCACCTGCGCATGTGCCTGTCCTGCGGCCACGTCGGGTGCTGCGATTCCAGCCCCCATCAGCACGCGACCAACCACTATCGCGACACCGCGCACCCGGTCATGCGCTCGCACGAGCCCGGCGAATCCTGGCGCTGGTGCTACGTCCACGATCTGATGGATTGAGCGCGCACGACTCGCAGTGTGCTGCGCATAGTGCCCACCTCGCACGGCGCACAGGCCTCGGTGTTGCGCACATTGCTCAATCCACTGGGTAGCTATTGCCCAATCTGTATGCCGATGATGGACTTTGACGCAGAATCTGCACAACAGATCGACAGGTGCGGCTGGACTTTGCCGCGCCGAACGGTTCGGCCTCAGGAAGTCCTGCCAAACATCACAACCACATCGTCGGCCCCATGATCTGGGGTACAGGCGGTGTGGCGATCGATGTCAACTATTGAAGGCAGGACCGGCCGTGAACAGCCCCAGCATCAACCAGAACGCTCCCGATCCACTGACGGAGATCGAGAAGCGTGTTCTGTGGTTGTCGACCGCGATGATCCATCACGCCAACCGTGTCCGTCCGAATCCCAGTGGGCTCAAGGTCGGCGGCCACCAGGCCTCGTGCGCGTCGATGGTCTCGATCATGACGTCGCTGTGGTTCGGCCAACTTCGTTCCGGCGACCGGGTTTCCGTCAAGCCGCACGCGGCTCCGGTGCTCCACGGCATCAACTATCTGCTCGGTGAACTCGACGAGTCGTACCTGACGACTCTGCGCGAATTCGGGGGCCTGCAGAGCTACCCGAGTCGATCGAAAGATCCTGATCCGGTGGATTATTCGACCGGTTCGGTGGGCATCGGCGCGACGGCTCCCATCTGGGGCGCCATCGCTCGCCGATACGTCGACGCCTCCCTCGGCGGCGCCGGAACCGGGCGTCAGTACTCCCTGGTCGGTGACGCCGAACTCGACGAGGGCGCTGTGTGGGAAGCAGTTCTCGATCATTCGGTTGCCGAACTGGGTGAGATCGTGTGGATAGTCGACCTCAACCGCCAATCACTCGACCGGGTGGTGCCGAACATCGCGGCAACCCGCCTGGAGCGCATGTTCTCGGGTGCGGGCTGGCAGGTCATCACCGTGAAGTTCGGTGCGCTGCTGGAATCACTGTTCACCCGGCCGGGCGGCACCGCGTTGCGCGAACGAATCCTGGACATGCCGAATCCGGAGTATCAGCGTCTGCTGCGATGCACGGCCGACGAGGTCCGTCTGAGGCTGCCTGGCGACGCGGCGGACGCCGACGCGATCACGTCGCTGATCAACGACCTCGACGACGCCACGGTGCTCGAGGCCATCCGCAATCTCGGTGGCCACGACCTTGACGCTCTGCGAGAGGCGTACGCGCAGATCGACGACACCCGTCCCACCGTGATCATCGCGTACACGATCAAGGGCCGGGGCCTGCCGACGCAGGGCCATCCGCAGAACCACTCGTCGCTGCTCACCACCGAGCAGTACGAGATTCTGGCGGCGGAACTCGGCATGGATCCGTCGAAGCCCTGGGAACGGTTCGAGGCGGACGGCCCGTCAGGTCGCATCTGCGCCGAAACCGCTGAGCGCCTGGCTCGCCCGAAGGTGGAGCATCTGGTGCCCCCGGCAGTTCCGAAAGACATCGGCCGTACCCCCTCCGGCACATCCACCACTCAGGCAGCTCTCGGCCGGGTGCTACTCGACCTCAGCCGAGAGGCGCCGGACGCCGCGAAACGTGTTGTCACACTGAGCCCGGACGTCAGTTCCACCACCAACCTGGCAGGGTGGCTGAACAAGGTCGGGGTGTGGTCCCCCAACGAGCGGCACAACTGGTTTGCCGACGACGCCGAAACGATCATGCACTGGCGTGAGAAGCCCACCGGTCAGCACATGGAACTCGGTATCGCCGAGACCAACCTGGTCGGACTGATGGGAGAACTCGGTGCAACCTGGAGTCGCTGGGGCCAGCCGCTCTTCCCCATCGGCGTGATGTACGACCCCTTCATCGAGCGGGCTCTCGAACCGTGGTCGTACGGCATCTACGCCGGTGGACAGTCGATCATGGTCGGCACTCCGTCGGGCGTCACCCTGGCAGCCGAAGGCGGTGCGCACCAGTCGATCAAGACCCCGTCCATCGGACTCGAACAGCCGGGATGCGTCAGTTTCGAACCGGCATTCGCCGTCGACGTGGAGTGGACGCTCCTCGACAGCATCGGACGCCTCGGCCGACCAGACGGCAGCTCGTCGTATCTGCGTCTGTCGACCCGTCCGGTCGATCAGGCCTTGGCCGCGGTGCCGACCGATCCGGCTGCGCGAGAACGCCGTCGACGTCAGGTGGTGGCCGGCGCGTACACGCTGCGGCACAACCCTGATCCGGCCATCACCCTGGTCGGTATGGGTGCCACCGTCACCGAAACACTTGTCGCAGCCGAAAGACTGGGCGAGCAAGGCATTTCCGCCGACGTCGTGTGCGTGACCAGCCCCGGATTGCTCTTCGAAGCACTCCAGTCTCGGCGCGGTCTCGCGGACGGTCCGTCGTGGATCCTGGATCAGGTCTTTCCGAGTAGCCGGTCCGCGCCGATGGTCACCGTTCTCGACGGGCACCCGCACACCCTCGCGTTCCTGACGGGAATCAACAACGTTCCGGGGGCTGCGCTCGGAGTGAGCCGGTTCGGTCAGGTCGGTTCACTCGAAGACGTCTACCGGTACCACGGCCTCGACTCCGACAGCATCGTTCGCGCCGCCCTCGATCTCACTTCTTGATCGGTCACACTCTCTGATGCCGAGAAGCGTCCCCGCGGGGACGCTTCTCGGGTCTGATCAGTTCTTCAGTTCTTCAGAGGCCTTCAGTTCTTCCAGGCCTTGTCGAAGAACATGATTCCGTCCAGGCTCTGCTGAATGCCGTGGACGTTCTGCCCCCACACACCGAGCCACGGGGTGTTGCCGTAAACCTGCCACGGCACAACCTCATTGGCGCGCTCCTGGATCTTGGCGAGCACCTCGATCTTCGCGTCGTTCGACGTCGCTACACCCAGCTGGTCGAGCAGCGAATCGATCTCGGGGTCGGAGAAACTCGTGGCGTTGTTTCGTCCACCGGTCTTGAGGTTCGAGTACAGACGCTCGAACGGATCGGCTTCCGCGAGGTTGGCGGAACCTGTTGCCATGTCGAAGTCGCGGTCGGCGTACAAACGCTTGACGACGTCGGCAACCGAGTTGACGTACTCGATCTGGAAATCGAATCCGACGGCGTTGGCCATCGACTGCAACGCCAGAGCCATCGCCTGCGCCGAATTCTCCTGCAGCGTCAGGTATGTGATCTTGCCGTCGAAACCGTCGGCCTTGGCCTCGTCGAGAAGCTGCTTCGCCTTGGCGGTGTCTACGCCGATCGGAGCGACGTCGTTGTGCCAGCGAGAGGTGTCCTGGAAGATGACCTGGCCGGGTAGACCCTTACCTTCGTTGAGTCGGTTGTCGAGAGCGACGGGATCGGTCGCGAGCGCCAATGCCTGACGCACCCGCACGTCGGCACCGGGACGACCGGGAGCCGTGTTGACGAGCGAGAGGTACGACAGCGAAGGGATGTCGACGAAGCCTGGGTAGCCGGAGTCGATCAGATCCAGGACGTTCGGAAGCGAACGCATGTACGCGACGTCGGTGCCGCCGCTCTTGAGGGATTCGGTGGTGGACTGTGAACCGACGATGCTGATCAACCGCAGCTTGTCCACGTTCGGGGCACCGTCGAAGTAGTCTTCCCGAGCGTCGAGGATCAATTCCTCGTTGGGAGCGAACTTCTCGAGGGTGAACGCGCCCGCGCCGATCGGGGTGAACTGATCGCCCTGCTGGGCGCTCGGCGCGACGATCATGCCGGGTCCGGTGGAGAGCAGTGACTCGATACCGGTCCACGGGTCGACAAGATTGAAGACGACCGTCGACGCGTCCGGGGTGTCGACCGACGCAACCTTCGACGCGTACAGGCTCGACTGCGGCCCCTTGTTGGTGACGTAGCGATTGAGGCTCGCCGAAACGGCCGCCGAATCCACCGGAGTCCCGTCGCTGAACTTCACACCGTCGCGCAGTTCGAGAGTCCACGTCTTGAAATCGGAACTCGGTTCCATCGACTCCGCGAGTTTCGGAACAAATTCCTTCGACGCCGGGTCGTAGCGCAGCAAGGTGTCGTAGATGGCGCCCAGCTCCGAACCAGCGACCGAACCGGCGATCTGCGTCTTCGCGGGGTCGAGATTCGTGACAGCGGAATACCCGCTGAACGTGAGCGTGCCACCCTTGACCGCGTCACCCTCGTCGGACTGCTCGTTGACCGGGCCGATGGACAACCCTGAACCGGAATCCGGTGCGTCGCCGCTCCCACCCCCGTTCCCGCTGTCAGCGCACGACGAGACGAACAGGCCGGCGGAGACAGCCAGCGCGACGGCGGCAACCTTGCGGTGACCGCGCCGAGAACTGCGACTCATTCAAAACCTCCAGGTCAGAAACTGTGATGTGAAGCATTGTCGAGACAGTTTGTGACGTAAGGCACAGCGATTAGTTGCAGGTCCCGCTCAGTGGAATGTAGCGAGAAGATTGTTCAGTTTTCGAGCGACATTTGCAGGTCAGGCCGTTAGCGAAGGTCAGGAATTCATTCCGATTCGAGTGTCCTCAACGGGTGAACCGCCGGAGCACCGTCGAGGAGTGGGCAGCCGCGGCCAGTGCAGCCTGCAGATGTGCGCACTCTAACGACTCGTACGACACGAAGCTCCCTCATCGGATACCTTTCGCAGAGGGGAAGTCAGCTAGAGACACACGCCGCAAACGTACACACGAAAAGGGCAACCAATGGGGCTACTGAAGGACGTCACCGGCTGGCGACGCGGCACGAAGTTGCAGCGTCGACTACGCGACCTCACCGGCACGCTCGTAGTTGTCACCGGTGCAGGCAGCGGCATCGGGCGTGAAACGGCCCTCGCCTTCGCGGCCCAGGGAGCTATCGTCGTCGTCTCCGACATCAACCTCGAAAGCGCGCAGGACACTGCGGCGCTCATCAACACACCCACTCAGGCCAGCGGAGCCGAAGCGGTTTTCGGTGGCGGTTCGCACGCCTACCAGGTCGACGTGTCCGACGAACAGGCCGTGATCCGATTCGCGGAGACAGTCGCGGCGCATCACGGCGTGCCGGACATCGTCGTCAACAACGCTGGAATCGGGTTCTCCGGGACATTCGCCGACACCGAGCAGCGCCAGTTCGAGCGCGTCATGGACATCAACTTCTGGGGAGTTGTCTACGGCTGCCGGGCATTCACCCCGATGATGATCGACCGGGGAACCGGCGGACACGTGGTCAACCTGTCCTCGGCTGCCGCCTACACACCCCAGAAGGCCCTCACCGCGTATTCGACAAGCAAGGCAGCGGTATTCATGCTCTCGGATTGCCTACGGGCAGAGCTGCTTCCACACGGCATCGGCGTCAGCACCATCTGCCCCGGCCTCGTGCACACGAACATCCTCAAGACCACCGAGTTCGCCGGGACCACCGCCGAAGAACAACTCGAAAATCAAACCAAGGTCGACAACTTCTACCGCAAACGAAACTTCACCCCCGACCGGGTGGCCAGTGCCATCGTGAAAGCAGTTCGCACGAACAAGGCCGTGGTGCCCGTGACCGTCGAAGCCAAGCTCGGACGCACGATCAGCCGGTTGTCTCCCGGGTCGATGCGCGTCGGAGCTCGGTTCGAGATCTAGGTCAGCTGCCGAAACTCAGGCTGCCCGTGAAACCCTGCTGCACATCGGCTTCCGAGCGGGGAAGAACCTCGTAGGTGCTGGCGTACTGGCCGCTGAAGCCGGTGACGGTAATCGGGCGTCCGACTGCAATGGCGGCGACGTCGATTCCGGTCTGGGTGTTGACGAAGATGACGGTGTTTCCGTCGACGCCGGACACCAGGATCTTGTGACCGTACGGCAGATCGTCGACGACGGGTCCGCTCACGATCCCGGACACCGTCACGAGACGACCTTCGCTGCCCTCACCGATTGCATTGAGGGGCAATCGCGCCGGGCTGATCTGGGTGGTCGTGCCGATTACCTCGACGGCAGTCGGGCGGACAACGAGCAGGCCTTCCTGATCCGCGAGGACTCCGGTGACCTGAACCTGATCGCCGAGAGCAATCCCGGAGTTGTTCGGATCGCTGATATAAATGCCCGAATTGCCGCTCTGGAGACCAAAGCCCTTGTCGTAGAAGCTGGATTCGAACACTCCGGACGGCGTAGTCGCGGTTCCCACGACGGTGACCGTCGTTCCGATGGCCTGCGCACGGGCTGCCGCGATGGAGTCCGCGGACACCTCACCGACAACTGCTGCCGGCTCCGCCGTCGCTGCGGTGCCGACAAACATGGTGGCTGCGGCCGCAACTGCCAGTGCCGTCACACCTCGACGCAGGACCGGACCGGCAAGAACGCTGTCTCGAAACATGTTTGAGGACTCCCCTGTGATTTCGTGGCCGCGCAGGTCCTCCTGATGGAGTGCCGCCTTCGCCCACCCTGAGGCACAGGTTATTACAGGTCGGACGCCGCAGCGGTGGTGACATTCCGTCACCACCGCTGCGTCTAGGCATCCGAGTTTCTAGGAACCGGAGCTTCCGGACGAACCGCTCGAGCCACTGGAACCACTGGATCCTGTTCCGCCACCGAGATCGTCGAGAGGATCGCTACCGGTGAGCCCGCCCGGGTACAGGTAGGCGTCGGAGATCGTGCTGAGCGAGGTTCCGGAAGTGGCCGGCACCTTTGCTCGCCAGTTGACGATCGGATTCAGCACTCCGAACGGTCCGCAACCACTGGCAGCGGGCAGCGCGAAGCCGGTGGCCTCGTTCCCGACCGGGCTCACCTTCAGCGCAGTCGACGGAAGCACCGTGTAGGTAGGGACCACCGACGGGTCAGGTGCGAGACGAAGATTCACCGGCGCCGCCGCGGAACCCAGGTAGCAGTTGTCACCGAGGAACGCGTTGTTGATCTTCATCCGCACCGGGATGCTCAGATCCATGTCGGTGATGATTCCGTTGAGGGTCGGCGCAGCCGTTGCCTCCACTTCGGCCGTTACTGCGGCCAGGCCGAAGAGATTGCCGAACGGAAGATCGATTCCCAGAACGCCGCCGGGAACCGTCAGCGGCTTGGAGTAGACACCGTTGTGTCCGTCGTCGCGCGGGAGAAGAACGGTGGACTCACCTTCACCGGAGCCGGCCTCGGCGGCAATGATCATGTCGCCTTTTCCGATCGGGAGGTTGAAGCCGTTGTTGTCGAAGGTTCCGCTCTGAACCACTACCGACACACAGGATTCGGCAGTAGCCGGACACACTGCGGCGCCCGGTACCGAATTGTCGACCGGGTCCTGAGCCGAGGCCATCGGCGCTGCAAAAGCCAGCACTGCACCTGCGGTACCTGCAATAACGGCCACGCGCGTGCCGAGACGTCTGTTGCCGTTCTTGTGAGATTTCTGCACTGATTTCTCCCTGCCGTTTATGTGATGGGGGACGAAACTCGCAGTCATTGCTTGTGTTTCGACCGCCGCCGACAAGGACTTGCGGTGTGCTCCTACTCACAAGTAACAACTGAACAGATGTATATCACAGGACTTCGACTTAAAAACAGGGCAAAAGGGAGTTTCCTTAAAACGGACAAACTAAGCGGTACGGTGTGTAACACTCACGGGTGATGAACACGAACAGACTGGCCCTCTGCGTCGCGGCAGCGGGCCTACTCCTCAGCGGCTGCAGCAGCCAATCCGACAGCAACGCAGCGGAATCCACATCTGCTGCCACCAGCACGTCGATCGCGGCAACGTCGAGTTCAGCTGCCCCCGAGTCACTGTCGGCGCTGGCGACCAGCCCACCCGCCGCAACTCCGGAAGCCGCGCCGAGCGTCGTCGAATCGACGCCCCCACCGGTAACGCTGCCGGTAGCGCCACCGGCGAACGCACCGATCGACGCACGCTCACCGGACGAGATCGTCGCGAACGCAGGCGAGAAGGGGCAGCGGTACATCGCCGCTCTACGTCTGGCCGGGATCCCGCCCGCCGGAATGGATTCCGCCGAGATCCTCTACGCCGACGGCACCTGCAAGGCTCTGGCCGACGGCATGCCGCGGTCCGAGGTGCTGGCGGAGTTCAACTCCGTCGGAGAGGTGTACTCACAGATCACGCCGATGTCTTCGCAGCGGATCGCCGAGATCTACGTCGACACCGCGGAGCAGACGTACTGCTGATCAGGCTTTTCCTGCCAACCAGTTGTGCAGCCAGGATGTGGCCGAATTGCCTGCGCCGTCAACGACGTAACGCGTGTAGTCGGTGTGAACCTGCGAGCCGTAGAAGGCGACCAGTTGATCGACGCGCCGCGAGTTCGCGCCTGGATCGAGCTGAGCCATCAGTGCGGGGAGTCCGCCAGCGGTGACCAGATCGTTGACGATCACGGCGGCCTCGTCGCGCAGCGAGAGAGCGTTTGCCGGAGTGGGGTCGGAAACCTGAGCCATGAACCCGGCCAGACGCATCACGAAATCGTCCTTGGGCGTCGAGCAGTACAGATCACCGACGGCGCACAGCGTCACCGTTTTGCCTGACAGCCAACCGAATCCACCGATGCGAGCGCCGCTGGCTCCGTTGCCTCCGACAGCGGGTCCGATCAGGACGTCTGACTCGGAGCGGCGGGGATCGGACAGGAGGCCGACGCCCTCGACGCGAGTCGGGGGAACAACGCCGATGCCGGTTCCGATCTCGGCTGCGAGATCGCCTGCCGCGTCGGCGCCCTGGCTGTATCCGACGATCGCGAAGCGGGTGTCACCGCACGAAGCGGCCATCGCGGCGATCATGCCGCGGGCGTTGTCGACAGCCTGCTGCTTCGACTTGGCGTAGACGTTGGACTCCCACGGGAAGGCCGTTGCCGAGTACGTGACGTAATCCGTGCGCACGGAACCGGGAAGGCCGTTGGTGACCGGGGCAAGCATGCCGGCACCGGGAGAAGTACCCGAAGGCTCCCAGGTTCCAGGAATGGCCACGACGTACAGACCGGGGCAGGGATCAGCCGACGCCAAGGGAGAACTGACAACCGGTACCACTACTGCCGCAGCTAGTGCCGACAACACCGCAACGAGACGCCTCGCACGCATGAAACTCCCCTGATTTAACTTAAGCAACCCATACACCACTATCGATGCTCCGGAATCATACTGTCTGGGCGTTGTGTCTGTCCGATGCACGATTGATGAAGGTTTGTTACAGATCGTGCGAACTACTTGCGGAAACAAAGCCGCACCCCACCGAATGCGATGGGGTGCGGCTTTGTAAGAGCCTCTAGCGCTGCGGAGCCGCTGTCGGGTGGATCGGTGACGGAAGGGCGGTGACACCCTCGAGGTAGGTGTCCACAGCGGCTGCTGCGGAACGTCCCTCGGCGATGGCCCAGACGATCAGGGACTGACCGCGGCCCATGTCACCGGCCACGAACACGCCGTCGACGTTGGTGTTCCACTTCGACGTGCGGGCGACGTTGCCGCGCTCGTTCAAGTCGACACCGAGATCGGTGAGCAGACCCGGCTTCTCGGGACCGACGAAGCCCATTGCCAGGAGCACGAGATCGGCTTCGAGCTCGAAGTCCGAGCCCTCGACCTTCTCGAAACGACCCGACTTCATCTCGACCTCGTGCGCCTTGAGTCCGGTGACCTTGCCGTTTTCACCGACGAAGTTCTCGGTGTTGACGGAGAACAGACGCTCGCCGCCTTCCTCGTGAGCCGAAGCCACGCGGAACATGAGCGGGTACGTCGGCCACGGAGTCTGCTCGGCGCGAGTCTCCGGCGGACGCGGCATGATCTCGAACTGGTGCACGCTAGCTGCGCCCTGACGGTGCGAGGTGCCGAGGCAGTCCGCTCCGGTGTCGCCGCCGCCGATGATGACAACCTTCTTGCCCTCAGCGGTGATGGTGGGAGCGTCGAGGTCACCCAACTGCACACGGTTGGCGATCGGCAGGAACTCCATCGCCTGGTGGATGCCGTCCAGTTCGCGGCCCGGGATCGGCAGATCGCGAGCTGCGGTGGCGCCGCCGGCCAGAACCACTGCGTCGAACTGCTCGCGCAGCTCGTCCGCGGTGATGTCCACGCCGACATTGACGTTGGTCTTGAAGACGGTGCCTTCGGCTTCCATCTGCTCGAGACGGCGGTCGATGTGCCGCTTCTCCATCTTGAACTCGGGGATGCCGTAGCGCAGCAGGCCGCCGATGCGGTCTGCCCGCTCGAAGACCGTCACTGCGTGACCGGCGCGGGTCAGCTGCTGCGCTGCAGCCAGACCGGCCGGACCACTGCCGACAACTGCGACCCTCTTGTTGGTGGCATGCGCGGCGCGAACCGGCTTGACCCACCCTTCGTCGAAGGCCTTGTCGATGATCTCGACCTCGACCTGCTTGATGGTGACCGGATCCTGGTTGATGCCCAGGACACAGGACGCCTCACAGGGTGCGGGGCACAGACGACCGGTGAACTCCGGGAAGTTGTTGGTCGCGTGCAGACGCTCGATGGCGTCGTGCCAGTGGTCCTTGAAGACCAGGTCGTTCCACTCGGGAATCAAGTTTCCGAGAGGGCAACCGTTGTGACAGAAAGGAATTCCGCAGTCCATGCAACGGCTGGCCTGGGTCTGGAGGGTTTCCTTCGGGAACTCCTCGTAGACCTCTTTCCAGTCGAGCAGGCGCAACGGCACCGGCCGGCGAACCGGAAGTTCGCGCGACGTGTGCTTCAGGAAGCCGCTTGGATCACCCACGAGCTGCCTCCATAACTGCCTCGTCCACGTTCTTGCCATCCTTCTCTGCGGCCGCGATGGCCAAAAGAACCTTCTTGTAGTCGCGGGGCATCACCTTTGCGAAGTGACCCACCTGCTGCGACCAGTCGCCGAGGATGCGCGTGGCAACCTCGGAACCGGTTTCGTCGCGATGACGTTCGATGACGCTCTTCAACCAGGTGAAGTCGTCGCCCGAAAGATCCTCGAGATCCACCAGTTCGGTGTTGAGGTTCTTCTCGAATGCCTTGTCGGGGTTGTAGATGTACGCGACGCCACCGGACATGCCGGCGCCGAAGTTACGTCCGGTGGCTCCGAGGATGACCACCTTTCCACCCGTCATGTACTCGCAACCATGATCGCCCACACCCTCGACGACGGCAGTGGCGCCGGAGTTACGGACTGCGAAGCGTTCGCCGACGACACCGCGAAGCAGAGCCTCGCCGCTGGTGGCGCCGAACAGGATGACGTTGCCACCGATGATGTTGTCCTCGGCGACAAAGCCTTCCGCTGCATCGAGCGGCGGGCGTACGACGATGCGTCCACCCGAGAGGCCCTTGCCGACGAAGTCGTTGGCGTCGCCGTGCAGGCGCAGGGTCATACCGCTGGGCACGAAAGCACCGAAGCTGTTACCGGCGGAACCGGTGAACGTGATGTCGATGGTGCCCTCGGGCAAGCCCTCTCCACCGAACGCCTTGGTGACCTCGTGGCCGAGCATGGTGCCGACCGTGCGGTTGACGTTGGTGATCGCGGACTCGAACGAGACCGCCTCACCCTTGTCGAGTGCGTTGCGGGCCGAGACGATCAACTGCTGATCGAGCGCCTTGTCGAGACCGTGATCCTGCGTACCGGTGCAGTGGACGTCCTGGTCCATGAACGCGGACTCGACCTGGGTCAGGATCGGCGACAGATCGAGATTGCCTGCCTTGCTTCCCTTCCAGTGATCGAGAGCGCGCGTGGTGTCCAGCATGTCGACCTGGCCGACTGCTTCGAGCAGCGTGCGGAAACCGAGTTCCGCGAGAAGCTCGCGAACCTCTTCGGCGATGAACATGAAGAAGTTCTCGACGAATTCCGGCTTGCCACTGAAACGCTGACGCAGCAACGGGTTCTGCGTCGCGACACCGACGGGGCAGGTGTCGAGGTGGCAGACGCGCATCATGATGCAGCCCGAGACAACCAGCGGTGCGGTGGCGAAACCGAACTCCTCGCCGCCGAGCAGGGCAGCGACGACGACGTCGCGACCCGTCTTGAGCTGGCCGTCGACCTGCACGACGATGCGGTCACGAAGACCGTTGAGCAGCAACGTCTGCTGGGTCTCGGCCAGGCCGAGCTCCCACGGTGCGCCCGCGTGCTTGACGGAGGTCAGCGGGGTGGCACCGGTGCCACCGTCGTGACCGGAGATCAGAACGACGTCGGCATGTGCCTTGGAGACACCGGCCGCGACGGTTCCGACGCCGACCTCGGAGACCAGCTTCACGTGGATGCGGGCCTGCGGGTTGGCGTTCTTCAGGTCGTGGATCAGCTGAGCGAGATCCTCGATCGAGTAGATGTCGTGGTGCGGCGGCGGCGAAATCAGCCCGACGCCAGGCGTGGAGTGCCGAACCTCGGCCACCCACGGGTACACCTTATGAGCCGGAAGCTGGCCACCCTCACCGGGCTTGGCTCCCTGCGCCATCTTGATCTGGATGTCGGTGCAGTTGCTCAGGTAGTGCGAAGTGACACCGAAGCGTCCCGACGCGACCTGCTTGATGGCACTGCGTCGCAGATCGCCGTTCTCGTCCGGCGTGAAGCGCGACGGATGTTCGCCGCCCTCACCGGAATTGGAGCGGGCGCCCAGACGGTTCATCGCGATGGCGAGAGTCTCGTGAGCCTCGGCGGAGATGGAGCCGTAGCTCATCGCACCCGTCGAGAATCGCTTGACGATCTCGCTGGCCGGCTCGACCTCGTCGATCGAGATCGACGGCCGCTTGCCGATGTTGAAGTCGAACAGACCACGCAGAGCGGCAAGGCGCTCCGACTGGTCGTTGACCATGGTCGTGTACTCCTTGAACACCTCGTACTGACCTGTGCGAGTTGCGTGCTGGAGTTTGAAGACCGTGTCCGGGTTGAACAGGTGGTACTCGCCTTCACGACGCCACTGGTACTCGCCGCCGACCTCGAGCTCGCGGTGAGCGCGCTCTTCGGGGCGATCGAGGTACGCGATGCGGTGACGCGCTTCGACGTCGGCTGCGATCTGGTCGAGGCCGATGCCACCGAGCTGCGACTGCAGACCGGTGAAGTACTCGTCCGTCAGCTCCTGCGAGAGGCCGATGACCTGGAACAGCTGAGCACCGGTGTACGACGCGAGCGTCGAGATGCCCATCTTGGACATCACCTTCAGGACACCCTTGCCGGCTGCCTTGATGTAGTTCGCGATGCCCTTCTCGAGGGTCAGGCCCTCGAGTTCCTTGTTCTGCAGGAACTCGTCGATGGTCTCGAAAGCCATGTACGGGTTGACCGCTGCGGCACCGAAGCCGATGAGGAGCGCCATGTGGTGCACCTCGCGGGCGTCGCCGGCCTCGACGATGAGGCCGACCTTGGTGCGCGACTTCTCACGAACCAGATGGTGGTGCACTGCCGAGGTGAGGAGCAGCGACGGGATCGGCGCGTAGTCCTCGGTGGACTCACGGTCCGAGAGCACGACGATGCGTGCGCCACCCTCGATTGCCTGCGAGACCTGGTACTTGATGCCCTCGAGCGCACGACGGATACCGTCGCCGCCTTCCTTGACGGGGTACAGGCCGCGGATCACGACGCTGCGGAAGCCCGGGAATTCGCCGTCGTCGTTGACGTGAACGAGCTTCGACAGGTCGTCGTTGTGCAGGATCGGCTGCGGGAGCGCAATCTGCTTGCAGGAGTCCGCATTCGGGTGCAGCAGGTCGCCCTCGGGGCCGATGGTCGCGCCGAGGCTGGTGACAACCTCTTCACGAATCGCGTCGAGAGGCGGGTTGGTGACCTGAGCGAAGAGCTGCGAGAAGTAGTCGAACAGCATCCGGGGACGTGACGAGAGCACGGCGATCGGAGTGTCGGTACCCATCGAGCCCAGTGCCTCGGCACCGGAGAGAGCCATCGGCTTGACCAGCAGGTTGACCTCTTCGCTGGTGAAACCGAAGAGCTGCTGACGCAGCACGACGCGCTCGTGCGACATGTACGTGTACGGGCGGTCCGGCAGGTCGTCCATATGGATCAGACCTTCGTCGATCCACTGCTGGTACGGGTGCTCGGCAGCGAGTTCGGACTTGAGTTCGTCGTCGCTGATGACCCGGCCCTGCGCGGTGTCCACGAGGAACATGCGGCCAGGCTGGAGGCGGACCTTGCGGACCACGGTGGACGGATCGATCGGCAGAACGCCGACCTCCGACGCCATGACGACGAGGCCGTCTTCGGTGATCCACAGACGCGACGGACGCAGACCGTTACGGTCCAGCACGGCGCCGATGACGGTGCCGTCGGTGAAGCACACCGACGCCGGTCCGTCCCAGGGCTCCATGAGAGCCGAGTGGTACTCGTAGAACGCCCGACGAGCGGGGTCCATGCTCTCGTGCTTCTCCCAGGCTTCCGGGATCATCATGAGAACTGCGTGCGGCAGGCTGCGGCCGGCGAGGTGCAGCATCTCGAGCACCTCGTCGAAACGAGCGGTGTCGCTGGCGCCCTGGGTGCAGATCGGGAAGATCTTGTCCAGGTTCTCGCGGCCACCGAAGACGTCGCTGTCGATGAGGGACTCGCGAGCGCGCATCCAGTTCTCGTTGCCGGTGACGGTGTTGATCTCACCGTTGTGAGCGACCCGGCGGAACGGGTGCGCCAGCGGCCACGACGGGAACGTGTTTGTGGAGAAGCGCGAGTGGACCAGGCCCAGTGCGCTCTCGACACGATCGTCCTGCAGGTCGAGGTAGAAACCCTTGAGCTGCGGGGTGGTGAGCATGCCCTTGTAGACGAACGTCTGGCCGGACAGGCTGGGGAAGTACACGGTCTCGCTACCCGGGCCACCCTTGCCGGCGCCTTCTGAGCCGAGTTCGTGCTCAGTGCGCTTACGCACAACGTATGCACGACGCTCGAGATCCATGCCGGTGTACTTGTCACCCTCGGAGCCGATGAAGATCTGACGGAACGTCGGCATCGCGTCGCGCGCCAATGCGCCCAGCGATGAGTCGTCGGTTCCGACCTCGCGCCAGCCGAGAACCTTCAGGCCCTCTTCGACGACGATCTTCTCGACTGCAGCAGCAGCCTCGTGTGCATCGGCATCGCCCTGCGGGAGGAATGCGATACCGGTTGCGTACGCGCCTTCGGCGGGCAGCGCGAAGTCCACGACAGCTCGGAAGAACTTGTCGGGAACCTGCAGCAGAATGCCCGCACCGTCACCCGTGTTGGGTTCTGATCCGGCAGCGCCGCGATGCTCGAGGTTGACCAGAGCGGTGATCGCCTTTTCGACGATGTCCCTGCTGCGGCGACCATGCATGTCGACAACAAATGCGACTCCACAGGAGTCGTGCTCATTGGACGGGTGATAGAGGCCCTGGGGGCCTGGAAGTTGCTTCATACCCAGCCTTCGTATGCCATAAAGATGCACCGACGACCAGCAGCGCTGATGGCCATCAACTTGCAATGCAAGTCCTTCAAAGCACCGACACGACGATGTGTTCGGTACCACCGAAGTAGCCGCCCTGCGCAGACGCGATGGTGTGCGTTCTGGCACCCGGCGACGTGAGTCTTCGGTCGGTTGAAACTTTTGTGAGTCAACCGTGTAACGAAAACGATAATTCAGAACCCCGGCACGGGCGCAACTAAGGTAGCCCTATAATTGCTCTGAACTGCGGCGATGCAGGGAGCCAGAAGGCCCCTCGACAGATTTCGGAGCTGCGTCTGTGCAGAGAAGTTCCGATTCACAGGATACCGAATCCGCAGGAAACAGGCGCGATGGGCGATGAATGCAACAACTGGCCGCAGCGATAAGAATCAGCTGCGGCCAGTGCGCCTCGAACTGTAACAAAAGTTGATCGATCAACCAAGGTCTAGGCCTGAATTGTTTGCTCGCAGAATGCCATCGCTGTAATTTCCGTAGGCTCACACCTGAGAAGACGGGTGGCGAAGCGCAAATGACAACAGCAGTAGTGGTGGGCAGTGGCCCCAACGGTCTCGCGGCGGCGATCGAACTCGCCCGCGCCGGAATCGACGTTCATGTCATCGAGGGTGCGGACAAGATCGGCGGCGGTACCCGCAGTAGCGAATACATTGTCGACGGACTCGTCCACGACGATTGCTCCGCCTTCCATCCCACGGCCTTGGCCTCTCCCTACTTCAAGGCCCTCGACCGCGAATTCGGGCTCGCCAAGCACGGCCTGACGTGGCTGTGGCCCGAGATCGATCTGGTCCATCCACTCGACGACGGCACCGCCGGGGTTCTCTGGCGTGACATCAACCGGACCGCTGACGGATTGGGTGCCGACGGTAAGAGGTGGCTCGACGTCTTCGGATACCTCGCCGAGAACTTCGACGAGTTGGTGCAGGACGTCTTCCAGCCGATCGTGCACGTTCCGAAGCACCCGCTGATGCTCGCCCGTTTCGGGACGGGCGCTCTGCTTCCCGCGACGGGTTTCGCTCGGATGTTCAAGACCCCACAAGCGCGGGCGCTGTTCGGTGGCGTCGCGGCGCACATGTTCGGGCCGCTCACCCTTCCCCTGTCCAGCGCTGTCGGCTCGATGCTCACTGCTGGAGCCCATGCTCACGGTTGGCCTGTGGCACAAGGTGGTTCGGGGTCAATTGCAGCCGCGCTCGCCTCGATTCTGCGCAGCCTCGGTGGCACCATCGAAACCGGGAACTGGGTCACCAACTACTCCCAGATCGCCGGTTACGACATCGTCATGCTCGACATCGCCCCCGACGCAGCCGGTCGTCTGCTCGACGGTCGGCAGCCCGACCGCATTGCCCGGGCCTACCGCAAATTCCGCTACGGCACCGCCGCGTACAAGGTCGACTACGCCGTGCGCGGTGACTCCGACGGAAGCGTCGTGCCGTGGACGAATCCGCATGCCCGCAAGGCCGGCACCCTGCATCTGTCCGGGACGATTTCGGAAACTGCGGCTGTCGAACGCCAGACCGTTCGGGGTCAGATGCCAGACAAGCCCTTCATTCTGTTGGGCCAGCAGTTCTTGGCCGACCCCTCCCGATCTGTGGGAGACATCCACCCGGTCTGGGCGTATGCGCATGTGCCGCATGACTATCCGGGTGACGCGACCGATGTGGTCACGCGTCAGATCGAGCGTTTTGCGCCGGGGTTCCGGGACCGGATCGTGGGCGTCCACGTGCGCAATGTGCCGCAGATGCAGGCGTACAACCCCAACTATGTAGGCGGCGACATCTCCGCGGGGGCGAACACTGCGCGGCAGATCATCGCGCGCCCCCGGTTCGGGCTCGACCCCTATGCCACCGGCGCCCCGGGCGTCTACCTCTGCTCGTCCGCAACTCCCCCGGGCGGCGGGGTCCACGGGATGGGTGGGTTCAATGCCGCGCGGGCGGCGCTGAAGGCGCGGGGTTGAGGCGTCCCCGATGGGGACGACATTTCGGACACGTAGGTGTTACCAGGACTGTGCTTCATGATTGTTCGACTACTTGCTCTTTCGACCTCGGGCCGCAAAAGCCTAGGTTCACCCGACTGGTTGGGATGACATTGTCAGCTTGACTGCGGACGGGATCCTTGATGAATCCCATTGGGTTGAGCTGAAGAAGATACTTCCTCCCAAGGACGCTGGCGCAAATACAGGACTAGCGAGAGACCTTGCGTCACTAAGCGTAGACGGCGGCGCGTTCGTTATCGGGAATGAAGACAACCATGGGAAGCCCGGCGCGGAGGTCGATTCCCATCGACCGCGCCACTTCGACGCCGATGGTTGCAAGTTCGGCGATCGCCTCGGGCTTGATTCCGGCTGTGCGGGACGCGTCGAGCAGCTTGAGCAACGTCGTAAGGCTGGGGTCGACGCCGATAGCGCTAGCAGCGTCGAGCGCAATTCCGGCGGCGGCTCCGTCGCCGTCGACGTATGCGGCCAGCCCGGCAAGGGTGAGGGCCTGGACTCGGTAGTTTCCGCGTAGGTGTGCGGCGATGGTTCCGAAGGCGTCCGTTGCGGCTTGCGGGCTGATGGTGACGATTCCGATCATGGCGTCGCGGTGGTGCGGGTCCGCTGCCGCGCACAATCCGGCGCGGGCGGCGAGACCCCGGCTGGGGACCTCGAAATTGCGCACGACTGCGGCGATTTCCGTGATCGTGTTTCGTGCGAAGTCCTCGCCCTGCTCGGCTGCGGCGGCGCGGGCGGCGTCCATGTCGGCGGCCGTGTCCTCGCGGTAACGGGCTTCGATGTCGGCGCGGCTGCTCGACGTCTGACGTCCGCTCATGATTCGGTTCATGCTGACCTCCGACAGGATCGGGTCGGCGGTGCGTCCGCTCTCCTCGCCGTTGGTGTCGAACCACTCTGCTCCGGTTTCGAGAGACTCGGCGACAAGGGTGCGGACGCTCTGGATTCCCCTGCTGTCGAGCTCGCGCTGTGCTGCCTCGATCTGATCGAGTCCGGCGGCGGCCACCGGACCGGCGCCGACGACAACCCAGATAACGGACGTGGCTGCGGCTTGCTCGAGTGCAGTGCTGTAGTCGGCTGCCGCATCGGCACCGATGACATCGGTGCGCGCGACGAACGCGAGGGTGGCCGGTGATCCGGCGAGAGCGATCATCACGACGGAATTGGCGGGGACGAATCCGAGCAATGCCGGGATTGCGGCCAAGACGTCGGTGGCGGTCCTCAAACGGATGTTCTGCATGTCGTTCCCCTTGCTGTGAAAGTGACCGGGCCTCGTGCCCCGCCAATTTTTTCGCCTTCTGGCAAAGGAGAATCGCGTCGGCATGAGGGGGCCGGAGTGCCACCCTTGGGCCGAGAAAATTTTGACGGGAGCTTGCGAGTGGCGAAAATTTCTCGGCGCCATGGGCCGGCGCTTGCGCCGCCAGGGGTTGCGCGCAGGTCACCGCCGACGAGAATCGGAAGGCCAGAAGTGAAAACAAATCAATGTTTTCCACAGAACGGAGCGCAGCGGAGTTTCATTTCGGGGGACACCGGAGGGGGCCGGATCGCACGCCTGACACGGGGTTATTCACTTAACGCAGTCACGCAAGCCCGAGTCGCACGAAACTGTTCGACGCCGACCTAAGTAACCTAAGTAATAGGAACTTGTCCTATGCGAAAATAGTCGAAGCTCAGTGATCGACGCACATTGACCCAGATCTCTTACAGCGCAGACACACGATGACCTGAGGATTTCATTCCACCACCATCCTTCGAATAGATCTTGTGTCTGAGGCTTTTGTCAGACGCATACCGCTGGCACAAATGCACGAGAACACAGGGAGCTAATCGGGACAGACTGGGAGGCGACCAGCTCCTGTATGTGGCTCTGGCATAACTGAATCGTCACGCAGCCATCCCAACCGATCGCTGAGCCGGTACCACTTGTGGCTGTCTTCGCCCGTGACCTGGCAATCGACGCTAACCGATTCGGCACCCGAGAACACCGTCCCCTTGGCACCAGCCTCTGTGAATGGGGCGACCTTCGCCGGGACCATCGAACCGTGGCCTACGACCAGAAACGGATACTGACTTGACCCAGGTTGCGTATGTCGTCCGATGAAAAAGCTAGAAGCGAGCAGCCCAGCTGCCACAATGACGCACAGCCCACCTACGGTTCGTCTGCCCTCAAGGGTTAGTTTTGGGGGAGTGTCGGCGGTTTGAGGGATCAGCTTGTCAGTGAACTTGATCTCCGCAATTACGGCCAGTGCCGCGAATAGCACGCTTACACAAGCTGTGATAGCCCACGGCATAGGTGTGAATGCTGTGGCCAGACCCATAAACAGGCCGAGCTGGGCAACATAGGCGAGTGACACCAAGACTGGAATCCGCAACGTGCTCGACGACATGAATGGACCCTACGCGACCGTATCCGTCACAGAAAAAGTCCTCCGTCCGTTTGATCGTCAACTTATCCAACGACGAATTCGCCCGCCGCGACACCTCATCAACGATCTACGATGTTGCAAAACAACATCTTTCGCCCTCTATTGGTAACCCTGCATATTCGATTCCGTCGTATTCGTCTACGCGGCTTGCCACTCGGAAACACGTGGTCGCCCTCGACGAGGGGCTAAGGTCCATCCGCTGCCTCCTCGGTTGGACGTGTCCCATGTCTTTCAAAGACGGACACCAAGACCGGAATCTCGTTAGCTGTCGTCGCGATCCTCATGCTCGTGCGCAACCGAGTCGTCGTCTGCGAGAGCTTCCTCGACCGCCGTAGACAGGGTGGTCGACCTCAAATCGAAATCATCCAGACTTTCATCTCCGCCGCTATGGGTCTCAGTTGCGGCGTTTCGCACACGAACACGCCTTATGGTGCCCCGTATTGCTTCTTTTATAGCGCCTGAGAGTAGGTCTGTGGTCACGGTGGTTGCGACCGTCACGGAGATAGTAAGCAGTTCTGTCAGGCCAAACCCGTGCCCCTTCGGAGGATGGATCGCGATGTCGATCCCATCGAACTCGCCTGCGCCCCTCCATTGATAGCCCGAGGACAGGGTTTCGGCTTCTGACAGCTTGATGTCGACTTCTACTTCGAACTCGATAGATTCCACGAACCCATCATCCTCTGCACCGAGATGGGAACGTCGGCGGGTAGTCGTCCAACGACATGCTCGACTCGCGAGGTCAGCTCCTGGCCCGATGGCATAGGCTGGGTCCGCTCGCAATCAGCTACCCAGCCTCGAAGCCGCTCTGATCCAAGATCTCGCAGACGGTACTTCAAATCAATGAGAAACGCGGACCCGACGGCCTCATGAGAAGAAAGGGCCTCCAGTCCTGGGCCAGAGGCAAACTCTCGGTCCCGCTGGCGTTCACGCAGATCCCCTTGAATCCAGTCAATGTCTGAACCCCAATTGCCCTCGGTAAAATTAAGACATTCACCAAGCGCCCGGTCGAAAGCCAACAACCCGAAGAGCCACTTCGTGGCAAGAAACCGCTGCCAATCCGATATGTTGAGTTCGGAGAGGGTTGCAAAAGCGAAGCTATCGCACTCCCACTCAAGTTCGTGTCGGGACATGGAGCCGCCATCGCCCAAAACTACGTGTCCGAATTCGTGTGACATCAAGAACACGATCTGATCTGAAGTGACGGCTTGAGCGAACTGCATCGCATCCCTGTTATGCGGGCGCACAATTGGAAGCGCAGCGGGAGTTAGAGAGCGATGCAGGCGAAGCATGTATGCCATAACGAAGTCGAAAAAATCCTCGGAATCTTTTAGATCCAAGGTTTTACAATCATCGATGACCATGTGAGCCAAGTTGGCGAGGTAGATGTTGATTTGCAACAAGAATTCTCGGGTCAGCGCCGAAACGCGAATTCTTTTTCTCGGCACGTCGGTCCAAGCGACTAGCCTTCGGTCAAGTGTGAGTTCGATAGTCGACGAGCGGGTCTCCGGATAGTTCTTACGTATGTGCTGATGGAGATCATCGGAATAAAACGTCTTCCAGGCCTGCCCAGGTATTGGTACTGCTTTCCGTGCCCCGACTACGGCGTAGCACAGTGAAAGCACGCTCCACTCAGCAAGCAAGAAATGGTCGCCGGGCCGCGAATCTTCAGCTGTGCGCAGTATGGAAGAACGGAACAGTTGGTGAAGTATCAGCGTTCGTGCTGCTGTTAGATCATCGAGTGGCAAGCAGGCAAGGACTGCCGAGGGCAGAATTTCCCGCATCTCAGCTAGGGGAGTGAAGAACCCGTCTAAGTCGACCACAACTGGTGTGCGGCGTCCGGAATCGTCTTTGCCATCGAGTTTCTGCAGGTCGGGGGGCTCGGGGGATCGAAGTGACGCGGAAGCACTCGCAATGCGGCTGGTGAAATCGCGAATGTGGTCGCGCCAGCTGGGCGCAGCCAAAGGGGATCTGTCCACGGCCACTGGCGTCCTCCGACGACCACGCGGGCCGGACAGTAGCCACTCGTCGGTACTCATTCGTGCACCCTCTCAGACAGTCCACCAGCAAGCCATCGAAAAAACGTAACGCGATCGCCCCGAAGACGTCTGCGCGACCGACCGAATCCACGACTGACCACTTCAGCGATTGCAACCATCCGGCCTCACACGCCCATCACTAAGTACGGCCGAGGATTATGAAGAAGATATTAGTCAGGGTGTGGCCGGTCGATGGGGTTAGACACGTTGGTGGTCCAAGGTTGAGCGGGTCCAAGGTGGTTCCTGGCCACGAGAAGACAATTGTCTCTGACTGCTGGGAACGACGAAGCACTTCGTGCCGAACCGCCCCGCCATGACGTGAATGTCCGTTATCTTCCTCGATAGTGGTTGCAATCTCCTGGCTGCTCGGCATCCCGTGCACGGATGCTGTCACCACGAAAGGGAGCACATCTGTGAATGGACTCGAAACGCCTACTCGTTTGTCCCGGACCACCGCGGCCCTCGGTGTCGGCGCGCTCGCTGCCGCGATCACCTTCGGCAGTGCAGTTGGTACTGCATCAGCCGACACTCCGATCGTCGACTTCGGCAGTATCTCGTTCTCGGTGACCAACGGCCCCGACAACACCATCTACGACATCAACGCAATCATCAATCTCCCACCCGGCACACTGCCGCCAGGGATGATGAACCCTCAGATCACTGCGCCCGCCGCGGCCACTCAACCAGTCGGCAACCCGTTTGCGGGCACCGCATTGGACTTCGTTCTGAGCTTCATTCAGGCTGCGGCCAGATAGCCGACAACAAAAAACGAGGCCACCAACTCTTGTGAGTTCGTGGCCTCGTCTTGTGGTGGGCGAAGGGGGACTTGAACCCCCACGTCCCGAAGGACACTGGCACCTGAAGCCAGCGCGTCTGCCATTCCGCCACTCGCCCGAGCAACGCCGAAACATTATCACGACAAACTTTGAAAGTTCTATTCGTGCAGTTCAGGGCACGAATCGATGAACACCGAGCACCCAAAAGCCCAGAACCGATACCATGCTGAAACAGCGGCCAGGTACTGCCGAAGCGACATTTGACAGTACCGTGGAACCTGTACAGCAGTTTGGACGACACGCGACAAGGCGGTGCCGGCGCTACTTGCCGAGCATTTTGCCGTCGTAGATGCGAGGCGAGAGGAGGGCCCGATGGGCATCGTGCAGCGTTTCGAACGAAAGCTCCAAGGAGCTGTCGGCGACGCATTCGCGCGGGTCTTCGGTGGTGGTGTTGTGCCGCAGGAAGTAGAGGCGGCGCTCCAGCAGGAGGCACGTGACCGCGTCGAGCACCTCGGCGGCGGAATCCTTCTCGCCCCCAACAACTACGTGATCACCATCAACAACTCCGATCACGAAGAGTTGGCAGCTGATCGCGAACTGACGACCAAAGCTTTCAGCCGACACCTGCAGGATTTCATCCGCGATCAGGGTTGGCAGACGTACGGCGACATCTCGGTCACCTTCGAGCCTTCGCCTACGCTCCACACCGGTCAGTTCCGCACCCGCGGAACCGTCGACCCGGATGGTGACGCCGAGCAGGCATCGCCGCCGTCGCATGTTCCGCAGGTTTCGTCGCGGCCTCCACAACGGCCGCCTCAGCGACCCGCACCGATTGTTCCCCCTGTTTCCAATCCAGTCCCGTCACAACCAGGAGCCGGCCCCATGACGCAGAACTCAGGCTACGAACCAAGCCGCGAACCGGCGGGTCGCCAGCCCGAACCGCAGCAGCCGGCACGGAACGGGTACTCCCACGACGACGGCGGTTACGCCGCTCCGCAGGGCCAGGAAGCGCCGTACCAGAACGGTTACGACCGCGGCGACGGTTACCGCACGGGCGACGACCAGCAGGGCTACAACCAGCAGCAGGGTGGCTACGACCAGCAGGCGTACCCGAACCAGCAGCAGCCGTACGAGCAGGCCGGCTACGACCAGCAGAGCTATGACCAGCAGGGCGGCGGCTACGACCAGCAGGGTTACCAGCAGCAGCCGTACGACCAGCAGGGCTACGGCCAGCAGGCGTACCAGGGTGGGTACGACCAGCAGGGCTACCAGCAGGGCGGCTACGACCAGCAGGGTTACCAGCAGCCCTACAACGGCCAGTCCTACGATCAGCCGGGCTACGACCAGCAGAGCTACCAGCAGGGTGGCTACGACCAGCAGGCGTACACACAGCAGCCGTACGAGCAGGGCGGCAACTTCGAGCAGACGCAGGCCTACCCGCAGCAGGGCTACGCCCAGCCGCAGGGCGGTTACGCACCGACGGCGCAGAGCCTGACGGCAACCCTGCAGCTCGAGGACGGCAGCGGACGCCACTTCCAGCTTCGCGACGGCAGCAATGTCATCGGCCGCGGCCAGGAAGCTCAGTTCCGCCTCCCGGACACCGGCGTCTCACGTCGCCACATCGACATCCGTTGGGACGGCCGCACCGCGATGCTGTCCGATTTGGGATCCACGAACGGCACCACCGTCAACGGAGCACCGGTCCAGGACTGGCAGCTGGCAGACGGCGACATCATTCGTGCAGGTCACTCGGAGATTCTGGTTCGCATTCTCTGAGCTGAGAAACGGACGCCAGGATTTTTCCGATAACAATCGAACATTCGGCGGTCCGTCGGCGCGCCGCCGTCACGCGGCTGTCAGTATCGTGATCTCCGGGGCCCAGAGCCCCCTATGATGCTGCCAGTCGACAATGCTCGAACCCCGCTGCGGCGGGGCTCGAGCCATAGAAGGAGGTGGACAGCCGTGCAGGGCCTGATTCTGCAACTCACACGGGCGGGCTTCCTGCTCCTACTGTGGCTGTTCGTCTGGGCAGTCCTCCGCACTCTCCGTTCCGACATCTATGCCGGCTCCGGGGTCAGGGTTCCGCCGCGGTACACCCGCGCCGGAAAGGTCCTGCCCTCGCTGGGCAAGGCGAAGGTGCCTCGGTACCTGGTGGTCACGCAGGGCGCCCTCGCCGGTACCCGCATCACCCTCGGTTCACAGCCCGTCATGATCGGCCGCGCCGACGATTCGACGCTCGTTCTCACCGACGATTACGCGTCGACGCGCCATGCGCGGCTCTCGCAGCGCGGCGCCGACTGGTACGTCGAGGATCTCGGTTCGACCAACGGCACCTATCTGGACCGCGCCAAGGTCACCACTGCGGTGCGCGTCCCGCTGGGCACCCCGGTTCGCGTCGGCAAGACGGTAATCGAGCTGCGCCCGTGACCCTTGTTCTCCGCTACGCGGCGCGCAGCGACCGCGGTCTCGTGCGCTCCAACAACGAAGATTCCGTGTACGCCGGTGCCCGTCTGCTGGCCTTGGCCGACGGTATGGGCGGACACGCGGCCGGTGAGGTCGCGTCGCAGCTGATGATTGCCGCTCTGGCGCATCTCGACGACGACGAGCCCGGCGAGGATCTGCTCGGCAAGCTCGAGGCAGCCACCCGCGAGGGCAACGATTCCATCGCCGATCACGTCGAGGAAGAACCCGAACTCGACGGCATGGGCACCACGCTCACCGCGATCCTCTTCTCCGGCAGCAAGCTCGGCCTCGTGCACATCGGCGACTCCCGCGCCTACCTGCTGCGCGACGACCACCTGACGCAGATCACCCGCGACGACACATTCGTCCAGTCACTGGTTGACGAGGGCAGGATCACCGCCGAACAGGCACACACGCACCCGCAGCGATCCCTGATCATGCGGGCGTTGACCGGCAACGAGATCGAGCCGACGCTCACCGTGCGCGAAGCCCGCGCCGGCGATCGCTACCTGCTCTGCTCCGACGGCCTCTCCGATGTGGTCAGCGACGAGACCATCGAGAACACGATGCGCGAAGGCTCGCAGGAGCAGTGCGCCGACCGTCTCATCGAATTGGCGCTGCGCAGCGGCGGTCCCGACAACGTCACCGTCGTCGTCGCCGATGTCATCGACCTCGACTACGGCCAGTCACATCCCATCGTCGCGGGCGCCGCGTCGACGGAAGAGGAAGAGGACGCCCCTCCCCCCAACACCGCTGCCGGCCGCGCCGCTGCCATGCGTCCGCCGCGCGCGACGCCCAAGCGAGTTGTCTCCCAACCCGAACCGGAACCGAAGAAGAAGCGGAACCGGTTGTGGTGGGTGGTCCTCGCCGTGGTGCTGATCGCGCTGGTCGGCGTCGGCGCCGTGATCGGCCGCGCCGTCATCCGCAACAACTACTACGTCGGCGAAGACAACGGCCGCGTGACGGTGCTGCGCGGAATCCCCGGTTCGGTGCTCGGCTACTCGCTGCAAGACGCGGATCTGGTGGGCTGCGTCGGCGACGACGACGTCCTGACCCTCGTCTCCCCCGACGCGATTCCCAGCAACTGCAACATCCTCGAGGTCACCGATCTGCAGCCGTCTGCGCAGGAGCAGGTGCGCGCCGGGCTGCCGTCCGGCAAGCGTGAAGATGCGCAGAGCCAGATGATCCGTCTCATCGGCGGCGATCTGCTTCCTCGTTGTGAGCCGGTTCCGACAACGACAGCAGCGCCCACTCCCCCGCCGGCACCGGAGACCACTCCGGCTCCTGCGCCGCCCGCTGAGCCGGCCACGCCGACGACGGCAGCACCCACGACTACGCCTACGCCGACCGACATTCCCGGTCAGACTTGCAGGACGGTCAACTGATGTCGTCCAACGCAGCTGCGGGGACGGCTTTTCCGAGTCCGCCCGGAGGTTTTGCCCCGGCGCCGGTCCAGTCGACCCGCCGAAACGTGGAGCTGCTGCTCCTGGGCTTTGCCGTCATCATCACGACGGTCTCGCTTCTGCTCGTCGAGGCGAGCCAGGAACAGAAGATCACTCTCGATCTGGCCAAGTACGCGCTTGCGTACACGGGCTTGTTCCTGATCGCGCACTTGGCAATTCGGCGGTATGCGCCGTACGCCGATCCGCTGTTGCTGCCGATCGTCGCCCTGCTCAACGGCCTCGGGTTGGTGCTCATCCACCGACTCGACCTCGCCGACGAACAGACTGCGCTCTACAACGGCGTCGAGGCACCGTCACCGGATGCGAACCAGCAGGTCATGTGGACTGCACTGGCGATCACCGGTTTCGTGCTGCTGCTCGTGTTCTTGAAGGACTACCGCCTGATGGCGCGGTTCAGCTACACGCTCGGCCTCGCAGGTCTGGTGTTCCTGGCGATTCCCGCGATCCTTCCGGCGAAGTTCTCGAGCGTGAACGGCGCAAAAATCTGGATTCGCCTGCCCGGATTCAGCATTCAGCCAGGTGAGTTCGCGAAGATCCTGCTCATCATCTTCTTCGCGTCGGTGCTCGTCGCCAAGCGCGACCTGTTCACCTCGGCCGGTAAACACTTCCTGGGCATGGACTTTCCGCGTGCCCGCGACCTGGGCCCGATCCTGCTCGCCTGGATCGTCTCGGTGGGTGTGCTCGTCTTCGAAACCGACCTCGGTACGTCGTTGCTGCTCTTCAGCACCGTGCTGGTGATGCTCTACATCGCGACCGAACGTGTGGGCTGGCTGGTGATCGGCGGCGGACTGCTCGCCATCGGATTCTTCTTCGCCTACAAGATGTTCGGCCACGTACGCGTGCGCGTCGACACCTGGCTGGACCCGCTCGGCGACTACGCCAACACCGGTTATCAGATCTCGCAATCGCTGTTCGGCCTGGCCACCGGTGGTATCGCCGGAACAGGTCTGGGCAGTGGCCGGCCCAACCAGGTGCCCTTCGCGAAGACGGACTTCATCATCGCGACCATCGGCGAAGAGCTCGGCCTGATCGGCCTGGCCGCTGTGCTGATGCTGTTCCTGCTTCTCATCGTGCGCGGCCTGCGTACGGCGTTGGCGGTGCGCGACAGCTTCGGCAAACTGCTCGCCGCCGGTCTGTCGTTCACCATTGCGATCCAGATCTTTGTCGTCGTCGGCGGCGTCACCAAGCTGATCCCGCTGACTGGTCTGACTACACCGTTCATGTCGTACGGCGGCTCGTCGCTGCTCGCGAATTATCTACTGCTGGCCATCCTCGTCCGGATCTCGGACGCGGCTCGTGCGCCGGTAGTGACGAAGAAGAAAGGTCCGCCCCCAATCGCTGACGCCAATACAGAGATGATGCCGCGCGTATGAACACTCCACTGCGCCGCGTCGCGATGGCCGTCATGGTGATGGTCGTCGCGCTCCTCGCCAACGCCACGTACGTACAGGTCATCAAGGCTGACGACCTGCGAGCCGACCCGCGCAACTCGCGGGTGCTGCTCGACGAGTACTCACGCCAGCGAGGTCAGATCTCGGCTTCCGGTCAGGTGCTTGCCGCCTCCCGCGCCACCGACGACCGGTACAAGTACCTGCGCGAGTATCCGAATCCGTACCCGTACGCACCGGTCACGGGCTTCTACTCGATGCAGTACGGCAGCGCCGGCCTCGAGCGCACCGAGGACCCGATTCTCAACGGCTCGGACAACCGGTTGTTCAGTCAGCGCTTCTTCGACCTGGTGTCCGGACGCGATCCGCGCGGCGGCAACGTCGTCACGACGCTCAATCCGGCCATGCAGCAGGTGGCGTACGACCAGCTGACCAGCAAGGGTTACACCGGTTCCGTCGTCGCGATCGAGCCGAGCACCGGACGCATCCTGACGATGGTCAGCACGCCGAGCTACGACCCGAACCTGCTTGCCAGCCACGACGGCGCCGAAACCACGAAGGCGTGGGACGAGCTCAACGCCGATCCCAACGATCCGTTGGTCAACCGCGCGATCTCACAGACCTACCCGCCCGGCTCGACCTTCAAGGTGCTCACCACGGCCGCAGCTCTTGGCAACGGTGCGACGCCGGACGACCAGCTGACCGCGGCTCCGCAGATCACGCTGCCCGGCACCAGCACGACCCTCGAGAACTACAACGGCAGCACCTGCGGCCCCAACCCGACGGCGTCGTTGCGTGACGCGTTTGCGCGCTCGTGCAACACGGCTTTCGTCGAACTGGGCATCAAGGACGGCGCGGACGCCATCAAGGACGAGGCCAGCGCTTTCGGCATCGGGCCCAACACTCCCGCGATCCCGCTGCCGGTTGCGGACAGCACCGTCGGCGACATCTCCGACGACGCGGCTCTCGGCCAGACCAGCATCGGCCAGCGCGACGTCGCGGTGACCCCGCTCGAGAACGCAGTGATCGCCGCGACCGTCGCCAACGGTGGTGTGCGGATGCAGCCCAACCTGATCTCCCAGTTGCAGGCACCGGATCTGACCGATCTCAGTACGCCGTCACCGGTGTCGATGGGTCAGGCGATCTCGCCGGCAGTGGCGGCAACGCTGACCGATCTGATGATCGGCTCGGAGAACTTCACCGGCGGCGACGGCAAGATCCCCGGCGTTCAGATCGCGTCCAAGACCGGTACCGCCGAGCACGGCGTGAACCCGCGGGAAACTCCGCCGCACGCCTGGTACATCGCTTTTGCACCGGCGCAGAATCCGACGGTCGCCGTGGCCGTCATCGTCGAGAACGGTGGTGACCGCGGACTTGCCGCTACCGGTGGCTCGGTTGCTGCGCCGATCGGTCGTGCAGTCATCGCAGCCGGAATCCAAGGGGGCTGAACCGTGGCGTTGAACAACGGCGCTTTGATCGCCGATCGTTACCGATTGATCCGTCTCATCGCCACCGGTGGGATGGGTCAGGTGTGGGAAGCCACGGACTCCCGGCTCAACCGTCGCGTCGCCGTCAAGGTACTCAAGTCCGAGTTCTCTTCCGATCCGGAGTTCTTGGAGCGCTTCCGCTTCGAGGCCCGCACCACCGCACAGCTCAACCATCCCGGTATCGCCGGAATCTACGACTACGGCGAGACCCGTGACAGCTCGGGCGATTCCACGGCGTACCTGGTGATGGAACTCGTCAACGGTGAACCGCTCAACGCCGTCCTGGCACGCGTCGGCCGCCTGGCGGTTCCGCATGCCCTCGACATGCTCGAGCAGACCGGCCGCGCCCTGCAGGTCGCACACGACGCCGGTGTCGTGCACCGCGACGTGAAGCCGGGCAACATCCTCATCACGCCGACGGGCCAGGTGAAGATCACGGACTTCGGCATCGCCAAGGCCGTCGAGAACTCGCCTGTCACGCGTACGGGAATGGTGATGGGCACCGCCCAGTACATCGCGCCCGAGCAGGCTCTCGGTCAGGACGCGACCGCGGCGAGTGACGTGTACTCGTTGGGAATCGTCGGATACGAAGCACTTTCGGGTCGACGCCCGTTCACCGGTGACGGCGCGCTGACCGTCGCGATGAAGCACGTGCAGGAAACCCCGGCGCCGATGCCGGCCGACCTGCCGCCGAACATCCGCGAGCTCATCGACATCACGTTGACCAAGGATCCGGCCGGCCGCTACGCCAGTGGCGGTGAGTTCGCCGACGCCGTTGCAGCCGTTCGGGCAGGAAGGCGTCCACCGCCGCCCGGTCTGCTCGCCACCGGTGCCGCGAGCGCGTTGCCGGCGACGGGTGCCACGCAGGTCATGCCGCCGACGTACGCGGGCCCGGTGACGGGCGCAGCTGTTGCGGACGACGCGGCAGCCGGCGGAATGACCAGTGGGCAGAAGGCCGTGGCATGGGCCGGCGGCGGATTGATCTTGTTGGCGTTGATCATCGGCGGAGTCTGGATCGCGACCGACGGTCCCAGCGACCCGACGCCGCCCGTCGTCACGTCCACGACGTTGCCGACCACCACGACGACCAAGCCCACCACCACGACGACTCGGCCGACGACGACGACCACCGAGCCGACAACAACGACGACTCGGCCGACGACAACCACGACCGAGCCGACAACCACAACGACAACTCCGACCACGACAACAACAACTCCGACGACCACAACCACCACCACGACGACAACGACGACCACAACGACCACTGAGCCGTTGGCGGATCCCGGAGACGCTGAAGAACCGCTAGGACAAGACCAATGACGACACCCCGCAATCTCTCCTCCCGCTACGAGCTGGGTGAGATTCTCGGCTTCGGCGGAATGTCCGAGGTTCACCTGGCGCGCGACCTCCGACTCAGCCGCGACGTCGCGATCAAGGTGCTGCGTGCAGACCTCGCGCGCGATCCCACGTTCTACTTGCGGTTCCGTCGTGAGGCGCAGAACGCTGCCGCGCTGAACCATCCGGCGATCGTGGCCGTCTACGACACCGGTGAAGCCGAGACCGACGCCGGGCCGCTGCCGTACATCGTCATGGAGTACGTCGACGGCGACACGTTGCGTGACATCGTGCGCAGCACCGGGCCGATGACTCCGCGCAAGGCGATGGAAGTGATCGCGGACGTGTGCGCCGCTTTGGACTTCAGCCACCGCAACGGCATCGTGCACCGCGACGTCAAGCCCGCCAACATCATGATCAACCGTGCCGGCGCCGTGAAGGTGATGGACTTCGGTATCGCCCGTGCCATTTCCGACGCGTCGAGCCCGATGACGCAGACGGCCGCCGTGATCGGCACCGCTCAGTACCTCTCGCCGGAGCAGGCGCGAGGTGAGCAGGTGGACGCACGTTCGGACGTCTACTCACTCGGTTGTGTGCTGTTCGAGATTCTGACGGGCGAGCCGCCGTTCAAGGGTGATTCACCGGTCGCCGTGGCGTACCAGCATGTTCGTGAGGATCCGCAGACGCCGTCGGAGATCAATCCCGACATTCCGCGCGAGCTGGATTCGATCATTCTCAAGGCGATGAGCAAGAACCCGGCCAACCGCTACCAGAGCGCCGGCGACATGCGCAGCGACTTGGTACGCGTTCTGGGCGGTCAGCGTCCGAGTGCGCCGATGGTGATGAACGACGAGGACCGCACCACCATCCTCGGCGCCGTCGGCTCCGACACCGGGAACTACCGCACTGCTCCTGATCCGGTCGAGCCGGTTCCTGCACGGACAACTCGCGCTGCCGAGCCGCCTGCCAAGAAGAAGGGCGGACGCTACGCCCTGATGGGCATCGCGGCGCTTCTGGTGATCGGACTGGTGACGTTCTTCCTCATTCGGGTGAACTCGCCGAAGGTCGAGATGGTGACCGTTCCGGGTGACCTCACCAACCAGCCCGCTGATGTCGCCGAGGCGACGCTGACCAACGCCGGATTCCAGGTGGAGCGTCAGCAGAAGACGGACAAGGTGATCGCCGCCGGAAACGTCATCACGACGCGTCCGGTTGCCGGGGTGCGCATCGAGAAGGGCAGCACCGTCACCATCGACGTGTCCACCGGCCCCGAGCAGGTCGCGATCCCACGCCTGACCGGGCTGAGCCAGGACGACGCCGAGAAGAAGCTCAACTCCGTCGGACTCCGACTCGATCCGACAATCGGCAAGGCCGCGTCGACCATTGCCGAGGTCGACAAGATCGTCAATCAGGATCCGGCCGTCGGAGTGTCGGTTGTTCTCGATTCCGCGGTCTCGATCACTGTCGGCACCGGTCCGGAGCAGGTTCGGGTCCCGGATGTGACCGGTCAGCGTGAAGAGGTGGCGAGGCCCAACATCGAAGGTGCCGGGTTCGTCGTCCAGATCACGGAGATCGACTCGGGACTGCCGAAGGGACAGGTCGTTTCGACCGACCCGACCGGCGGCACGTCGGCCACCAAGGGTTCGACCGTGACGCTGCGAGTGTCCAACGGCAACCAGGTCGCGATGCCTGATCTGACCAACAAGACGGTGTCCGAGGCGTTGACCACGCTTCGCGCAGCCGGCTGGGCGGGAACTGCATCGCAGCTGGTGCAGAACCAGAGCACGACGCTCACCCCGGAAATGGTGGGCAAGATCGTCTCGCAGACGCAGCCTCCGGGCTCGGAGATCTCCAAGGACGCAGTCATCACCGTCAGCGTCGGAGCGCTCGGAATCCCCGGCCGCTAGCAAAGTGAAAAAGTGCCTCCCGGAGATTTCCGGGAGGCACTTTTTTGTGGACAGGTGTCAGAGAATTGCGGGCAATGCGCCACCGAGCGCCGACGCGACCTCGGCCTCGAGGGCTGCGACGAGTCCTTCCGGCGGCGCCTCACCGCACACTGCGAGCCAGTTCGCGAGCATCCGGTGCCCACCCTGAGTGAGTACGGACTCGGGGTGGAACTGGACGCCGTGAATCGGCAGTTCGCGGTGACGCATCGCCATCACGACGCCGCTCTCGGTGTGTGCGGTCACCTCGAGTTCCTCGGGAATGGTGTCCTCGAGAACCGTCAGCGAGTGGTAGCGGGTAGCGGTGAACGGATCGGGCAGCCCGGCCAGGACGCCGACGTCCTTGTGGTGAACCAGACTCGTCTTGCCGTGAAGCAGTTCGGGCGCGCGGTCGACGGTTCCGCCGAAAGCCGCACCGATCGCCTGATGTCCGAGGCAGACGCCGAGCAGCGGGGTCCTGGTGTCGGCGCAGACCTTCACCAGATCCATCGTCGCTCCCGCGCGCTGCGGAGTTCCGGGGCCAGGGCTCAGGAGAATGCCGTCGAACTGCGCTACTGCACCCTCGAGGTCTGCCGTCAGTTGTGGATCGTCGTTGCGCCAGACCACGGCTTCGGTTCCGAGCTGGCCGAGGTACTGCACCAGGTTGAACACAAAGCTGTCGTAGTTGTCGACGACGAGAATCCTCATGAGAGCAGGGTAAACGCCCGTGCTATCCGCCGGTATAGGCGGGGACCGTGATCTGCGACGGCGTCGCCTGCGTGTACCCGAGGCCGAAGCGGGTCGCGTACTGCTTGTAGATCCGAATGCCCGGTTCGGCAGCGAGTGCCGCCTCGAGGCGCGCAACATCGCCGATCGCACTCATCACGTACGGCGGGCTGTAGGTACGGCCGTGAAGAAGGAGGGTGTTTCCGATGCACCGCGGTGCCGACGTACTGATGATCCGTTGGTCCTGCATGCCCACCGCTTCGGCCCCGCCGGCCCACAGTGCGTTCAGCACGCTCTGGACGTCCTGCTGATGCACGACGAGGTCGTCCGGGGTGGCGTCGACCGGATACTTGCCTTCGGCGTTGCGCGGGGCGTCCGTCATGGTGACCACGACGCCGGGGCCGGTCATCTCCGTCAGTCCCGCGTCGGCGGAGATGTTCTTGATGTCACCGAGAGCGGCGGCCACGCCGGCGTCGGACCGAGCGGCGTCTTCCTGCAACGAATCGAGCTGAGCGGCAAGTTCGTCCCGGTCGGCCGAAACTTTTTCGGCATTGGCCTGGGCGCTGCGGACCAGATCGGAGAGCCTGGTGCTTTCGGTGACCTGAAGCTGGTTTTCCTCGGCGGATCTCTGCGCCGTGGCAACCATCAGACCGGCTACGAGGCAGACGGCAAGTACACCGATGTGCCAGACGGTTCGTGAAGATTCACCCGAAGACACGTGGCTCCTCCCGGATTGTGCAGGTCGGCCGGTGACCAACTGGACACAGCTACGTTAGCGTGTAGGTAACACATGCAGGTCACACCGTAGAGCGAGGACGCCATGCCCAAGTCGAAGGTCCGTAAGAAGAACGACTACACAGTCAACCCAGCAAACCGCACTCCGGTGAAGGTGAAGATGGGTCCGTCGAGCACGTTGTACGTCTCCGTGATGCTCGGATTCATGCTTCTCGGCCTGGCGTGGTTGATTGTGTACTACTTGGCCGCGGATTCGATCACGTGGATGAACGACTTGGGAAACTATAACTTCCTCGTCGGCTTCGGTTTCATGGTTGTGGGCCTTGTGATGACCATGAGATGGCGCTGACCAGCGATTATCTGATTCGGCTCGGATCGTGACCGTCTCTCAATTACATGGGTGTCATTCATCCCCATTGTGGATAACTCCTGTGGACAACCTAGGAAGTTATCCACATGCTCGAGGATGAATTTCATCCACAGCCTCGTGACAACGCCACCGAGGTCGTCTCGTGGGCCACTCCGATGGGTGTTGTCTACGCGATGTTCGGCGGCGGAATTGCCCTCGCGATCGCCTCGATAATCGCGCCCACGGAGCCTGCCGGACGCTTCCTGCTCGCCTTCGCGGTGATCGGGCTGTTCGTGATGGGCGGCCTCGCCCTGCGTCAGCGCCCCCGCCTGGCGGTGATCGACAACGCAGGAACCAAGTCGATCGCGGTGCAGCGATTGCGCGCCCGCCACACGTTCACCCGCGAACAGATCGACCGCGTGCGTCTCGTCCGCTACCCGCGTCTGGGTCGACGCGTGCCGATGCTCGAGATCGACATCGTCGACCGGCCCACCGACACGGAGAAGCTGTTGATCTTCGGACGCTGGGATCTCGGTACGACGCCGGAGGACGTCCTGGACGTGCTTACCGTCCACGGTTTGGTGCCGCCCGAGAAGTAAGCGCGGGTTACATGGCCAGTGCCGCGAGGTCCGGCTGCACGATGTCGAGTGCCTGCTGCGGCACCGCGACGGCGTCGCTCGACCATCCCCAGATCGAGTACAGCTCACGGCCGGGGTCGGTGTACCCGTCGCGGCCGTGAAGCACCCGGTAGTTGTCGATGCAGATCATCTCGCCGGCTTCGGCACGGAACATCGGCCCGCTGTCTCGCACGTGAATCACGGCCTCACTCCACTGCTTCACCAGCGGCCACTGCGCTTCTTCCGATTCGCCGGCGATCGGCGCGAGGTACGGGTGGTACCGAACCTGGTTGCGTCCGCTCGGCACCGTCCGGGCGATCGGCGCAAATGTGTTCTGCGGGAAGTTCGGTTCCGAATGGTCGATGTCTGTGCTCCAACAGAATTCGGCCAGCTCCGCTGTTGCGGGATCGAAGGCGAGCAATCGCGTCAGTTTGACCGCGTCGATGAGAAACGAGTCGCCCCCACTCGGGTACGCCGGGCGCTTGCACCACAGAAACAGGTAATCGGGAGCGTAATCGCCGAAAGCAAAACCATCGTTGTGGGCGGTCATCCGCTCGCCGGAGATACCGAACGAGCGCTTGCGCCCGCGTTCGTCCACCGGTTGGGTGTCGACGACAGCGGCTTCGGCATCCTGACTTCTGGCGCTCGCCTCGAACTGGCGGCCGACTCGAATGCACTTCTCACCGAG
The DNA here is from genome assembly GCF_056945715.1 of Rhodococcus sp. MurmanLake-1. Lineage (NCBI taxonomy): Bacteria > Bacillati > Actinomycetota > Actinomycetes > Mycobacteriales > Nocardiaceae > Rhodococcus > Rhodococcus sp. MurmanLake-1. Next base: position 126,294 of record NZ_JBWZNF010000009.1, read on the forward strand.
CAACTTCGACGCGAAAGCAATGGCATCTTCCTCGGTGTGCAGCCCACCGAAGACCGCGGCGCCGTCCAGAGCGATTGCCGCCCGGACGGCCTCGACCGTGTCCACGCGCCGCGGAACAACACTTGCCAGCGTCAAATCGGAAGAGAACATTCATCACTCCATACGTCGAGTTCGCCAAACGGTTCAACTCGAGCGTAGGAACTCGTCATTTCGACGGCGTAACTCCGGAAACCGATTCGGTTACGGAGCCAGTCTTTCAGATCACCCGGCCTTTCAAATCACCTTGCCCGGGTTCATGATTCCGTGAGGGTCGAGTGCGCCCTTGATTGCATGATGCATCGCGACGACGGCCGGTGACAGTTCCTGTGCCAGGCCACCCATCTTCAGTAGGCCGACGCCGTGTTCACCGGTGACGGTTCCGCCCAACTCGAGGGCGTTGTCGATGATCTCGGAAAAAGCTGCCTGAGCACGCCTCCGCGCCGCTTCGTCGTCGTGTGGCGTGATCAGCAGCGGATGCAGGTTGCCGTCACCCGCGTGCGCGATGTTCGCGATGTGCGTGTCGTGACGGGCCGAAATGGCCTCGATCCGTGCCAACATCTCCGGGACCGCTGCCTTGGGGACACAGATGTCCTCGGTGAGCACCGGGCCGAGCCGCTCGAGGGCGGGGTACGCCAGACGCCGGGCGGAGAACAGGGCGTCGGCTTCCTCCTGGTCGGTGGATCTGGCACTCCAGGTTGCCCCGGAACGGTTGAAACAGGCCAACATTCGCTCGGCTTCGGCGTCGCCGATCTCACCAGGTGTGTCGATGCGGCCGAGCAGGACCACCTCGGCGTCGGCCGAGAGGCCCATGTTCTTCCAGGCGTCGACGGCAAGCAGGCACTGTCGATCGATCAACTCGAGGGCCGACGGTGTGAGACCGTCCGCGGCGACGGCTTCGACTGCCTTGCCCGCAGCAACGATGGAGTCGAAGTATCCGACGATGGTGCGCTCGGGATCGCGCTGAGGACGAAGCTTGACCGTCACCTCGGTGATCACCCCGAGAGTGCCTTCGGAGCCGACCATGAGCGCCGAGAGATCAAACCCAGCCACTCCCTTGGCAGTTCGACGCCCGAGCCGAACCAGCTCACCGGTTCCGGTAACCACCTGCATGCCCAGCACGTAGTCCTTGGTGACGCCGTACTTGACGCAACACAGGCCCCCGGCATTGGTCGCGACGTTGCCGCCGATCGTCGACCAGGGTGCGCTCGCCGGATCGGGCGGATACCAGAGGCCGTGCTCGGCGCACGCGTCGCGGAGGTGATCGTTGACCACTCCGGGTTCGACCACGGCCAAACGCTCGAGGGTGTTGATCTCCTTGATGGCGTTCATCGCGTCGAAGGCGATCACGACGCCGCCGGCGACTGCGTTGGCTCCACCCGACAGACCGGTGCCTGCGCCGCGCGTGACGACGGGCGCACCGTGGGCGATGCACGCCTGCACAACTGTCTGTACCTGCTCGGCTGTGCGCGGACGGACCACGGCGACGGGCATCTCGTAGGGAGCCCACTCGGCGTCGTCGTGGATGTAGCTCGCCATGATGTCGGGGTCGGTGATCAGTCGATCCGCATCGATCTGCGAGCCGAGCGCCTCGAGGAGTGTCATGCCTCCACGATAGTGACGGCGGCTACACCACCCCATGTAGATTTACTCCGAGAAACCGGAAACCGTATGGACATTCTCTCCATACTCATCGTTGGCCTGACAAGTTGGCCTGACAAGGGAGTGCGGATGCACGAGAACTGGCTACAGCTTCTCCTGGCCGAGGCATCCACCGAGGAACTGATCGAACACCGCGATCAGTTGGCCGCCGGGTCAGGCCCCGAGGTCGCAGCCGAAATCGAGCGAGAAGCCCGGTCCGCACTCCAACTGCGTAGTCTCCTGGCTCAGCGCCGACAACGTGCCACCGAACTGGGCGCGCTCAACGACATCGCGTCGCTGCTGACCACGATGCACGATCACCACGCCCTTCTGCAGGAGATCGTGGACCAGGCCAAACGGCTACTCGGCGTAGACCTTTCGTACCTCGCACTGATCCACGACGACATCCTGATCATCGAAGTCACCAGCGGGGCGTACACCTCGCAACTGCTCGGCCTCACGGTTCCGTTCCGAGAAGGCCTCATCGGTCGTGTGGTCGAGAACTCCTCTCCTGCTTGGTCTCCCGACTACCGAAACGATCCCTCGTTTGCACACATCGGACCCGCCGACGACGCAGCGCGAGCCGAGAACATGCGCGGCCTGTTGGCCGTTCCGCTGACTTTGAACGGCAAGATCCTGGGTGCCCTCTGCGCGTGCAAGCGTCAGGAGCGTCGATTCGGCAACGAGGAAGTTGCGTTGCTGTCCGCCCTCGCAGCTCATGCCTCGGTAGCCATCGAGAATGCCCGCTCTCTCGAACGCTATCGCGCGACGGTTGCAGAAGTGAATGCAGCGAACACCGAACTTGCCGAGCGCACAGCACTTCTCGAACAGACACTGACCTGGGACCGCTCGCTCACACAAGTTGTCCTGCGCGGCGGCGGTGTTCGCGAACTCGTGGAAGAAACCTCCGCGTCGACGGGTTCACCGGTGTTTTTCGTGACAGGAACGTCGGAGATCCCGCCGGGACTGCAACGGGTGAGCGAGAGCGTCAACCGGGTCTTCGACATCCTTGCCGCTGACCGACGCGAGCAGGAGGTGACGCTCATCGTCGGTGAGCAGTTCCTGTTTGCCACCGAAGTGCGCAGTGCCGGTGATCAACTCGGAGTTCTGTTCCTACTCTCGCGTCATGAACCCACCGCCGCCATGAGATTGGCACTCGAAAGGTCAGCCCCGGCCATTGCGCTTGCCCTGGTCGGCGAACGGGCGGCCAGGGAAGCCACTCGCCGAGCACGCGACGCATTTCTGGTCGATCTGATCACCAGGCCAGCGCCGACGCCGGCCGAAGTCACCGGTCAGTTCCGCCTGGCTGGACTAAACCCCGACCGCTCGTACACCGTCGTGGTGGCCCGCCCGGCCGACGCCGTAGACCGTACGCGTCGCAGTATCGAGGAAATTGCATTCCCGTCAGGAACTGTTGTTGCCGAGCATGGTTCACGGGTCATCGCTCTGATTCCGGGAATGTCACCGGCAGAGGTTGCGGCGGCGTGGGTGCAGCCGGCGGAGAACCCGACAGTGGGAATCGCCGATCCTGCGGTGGGAGCGGAAGGTCTGGCGCGAGCCTATGTCGAGGCACAACACACCGTCGACGTCCTCGAGACTCTCGGGCGGGCCTCCCACGTGGAACCGGCAAGTTCCCTCGGCATTTACCGAATTCTCCTCAGCCGCACCGGCCGCGAAGAACTCGAAGCGCTGACGCTGCGGTCCCTCGGTCCTCTCCTCGAGGAGGAGCAACGACGCGGCGTTCCGCTCTTGGACACCCTCGCGTCGTACCTGTCACACAATTGCAAGCATTCTGCGACCGCCGCCGCGCTCGCGATTCACGCCAACACTCTGTATCAACGCCTCGAGTCGATCGACCGGTTGATCGGCACCCAGTGGCGTCAGCCGGACCAGGCGCTCGATCTCGCGCTCCTGATCCGGCTGCGTGCCAGTGCGGGGAAACTCGGTCAGATCTGAGCGGTCTTGCTCGATCGCTTGGCCAGCGCCACCACAAGAATTGCGGCACAGAGCATAACGGCGCCCACCACCCACAGGCCTGCCTTGGCATTTCCGGTCACATCGGTGAGCCAGCCGGTGATGTACGGAGCACCGAAGCCCGACGCATTGCCGATCGAGTTGATCATGGCGATACCCGCGGCCGCGCTGGCACCCGTCAGGAACGTGGTGGGCAGGTACCAGAAGACGGGGAGCGCACAGAGGACACCGACAGCGGTGAGCGAGACCGCGATCATGACGGTGAACGGCGAATCCAGATACAGCGCAATCGGAATGGATACCGCACCCAGGAGCGTCGGGGCAGCAACGTGCCACATCCGTTCACCGGTCTTGTCGGAATGGCGGCTCCACAGCACCATCGCGACAGCGCCGATCGCGTAGGGGACGGCCACGATCAGGCCTGTCTCGACGAGCGAGAAATCGGTGTTGAACGTCTGCTTGAATCCCGCGACGATGCTGGGCAGGAAGAAGCTCAAAGCGTAAAGGCCGTAGGTGATTCCGAAGTAGACCAGACCGAAACCGATGACGCGGGGATCGCGCAGGGTCTTGCCGGCGGACTGGTGACCGGCGTCGCCGAGTTCTTTCTCCTCGTCGGCCATGGACTTCATCAGCCAGGTGCGCTCCTCGAGGGTCAACCACTTCGCGTCGGCGGGACGGTCGGTGAGGTAGAACCAGACGACAAACGCCAAGATCACGGCGGGCAGACCCTCGATCAGGTACATCACGCGCCATCCGGCCAACCCGAACAGGCCGTCGCCGTACTGGATGATGGCAGCCGAGAGCGGGGCACCGAGCGCCGACGAGAGCGGAAGTGTCAGCAGGAACAAGCCCATCAGGCGTACGCGGTACTTCTTCGGGAACCAGAAGGTCAGGTAGAGAAGAACTCCGGGGAAAAAGCCTGCCTCGGCGATTCCCAGCAGAATGCGGAGGAAATAGAGGCTTCCCACGTTGGGCACGAATGCCAGCGCAGCGGCGAGGATGCCCCAGGTGAGCATGATGCGCGCGATCCACAGCCGGGCGCCGAAGCGGTGCAGGGCCAGGTTGCTCGGCACCTCGAACAACAGATAGCCGACGAAGAAGAGACCGGAGGCGAGCCCGAACATTGTCTCGGTCATCCCGAGGTCGGCGCTCATGGTGAGCTTCGCGAAGGCGATGTTCGTACGATCCAGATAGTTCACGAAATAGAGCAGGATCAGGAAGGGAATCAGCCGGCGCGCTACCTTCTTCACCACGCGAGATTCGATCTCGCTCGGCGCAACCCCACCGTCAGTGGTGGTGCTATCGGTGGAGGTCATGGCAGGGGTACTCCTCGGAAAAGGTCAGCGGTGCTATCTACGAAGTGACTCAAGCCACAGTAGAAGTACCGATGTCCTCAACCTATGTGGACAATCTCTACAGAAGCCGTCCCTGCATGTGCATTTACTCCCGACGATCCGGCGAATGACCCGCAGCAGCCTGACGAACGTCCCTGAACAGTCGAAGGCGACAAACCCGCCTGAGCTGGGGGTTTAGCGCTACGAGCACCGAGTCACTGGTTAGTGTTGTCGGCGAAACAGCCAGAGCAAGTGCGGACGCACCGCGTGACTTGAAGGACAGAACATGACGAAGATGGTTCGGACCACGATGACCCGCCGGTCCTCCACCGCAGTCGCTGCCACTATCGCGGCGGTCGCTCTATTCGCCTCCGCCTGCGGCAGCGACTCCGACAAGACCGACTCCGACAAGAGTGCTGCCGGCGCCTCGTCCGCTACATCCTCGGCCACCGTCGGCGGGAAGACGCTCGACGCCAAATTCGAGACGAAGTGCGCAAAGGACGGCGGCACGACAGTTATGACACTGCTCGACGCGGAAAATGCCACCTACGGCATGTTGACCGTCACAGCCATCATCGATGAATCCGGCACGGTTCAGACTGCTGGAATCGCCGGAAGCGAGGGTGGATCGAACGGTCTGCCGTACACCGCCGGATTCGCACCGGGACTGCCTGGCGGATCTGCCAGTGCCAAGCAGGACGGCAATACCTTCGTGGTGACGGGCGAGGGAATCGGCGCCCGGGACAAGGGCAACCCGATGGAGACGTCGAGCTTCGAGATCACGTTCGCCTGCGAGTCCATCATCGGCGGCTGATCCATAGAACGGCTGGGCCCTAGGATTCTTGCTAGCTGATTCCCAGCTGTTCGCGCAGTTGGACGACACGGAGCACGATGACTCCCAACGTCACCACGGTGACGGCACCAAAAGCGATCCAGCCGATCCGCACTGCTTTCACGCGGTTCTCACCGGCGCCCAACCACTGCGGGGCGTACAGGAAGGCAGCGGCCGTCGCGGCACCTGCCACCAGACCTCCCGCGTGACCCCAGAACGAGATCCCGGGCAGCGAAATGCTGATGATCACATTGATCGCGATCACCGAGATGATCGGGACCGGGCTTCGACGCAAACGCAGTAGAAGGACGGCCTGTGCGCCCATGATGCCGAAGATTGCACCCGACGCTCCAGCGGTCCAGGACAGGGCCGTGAGCGAGGAGAACACCGGCTGGAACGCCATCACCGAGGCGGAACCGCCGAGGAGCGAAACCAGGTAGATGCCGACGTACCGGGAGCGGCCCATCACGATTTCGGTGTCGCGCCCCAGGATGTAGAGGGCGTACATGTTGACCGCGAGGTGCAAGATGCCGAAGTGCAAGAACCCGGAGCCAATGAGCCGGAACCAGTCACCGCTGGCGACCAGACCCGGATTGAGTGCCCAGTTCGCGAAGATCGACGAGCCGACCTGATTGTTCATGATGCTTCGCGACTGCGCGAAGGTGGCGAGGAACGCCAGGACGTTGAGCCCCATCAAGGTGTACGTCACGATCGGGACCGCACGGGCGGGGCTCACGGTGTTTCCGGCGACGCCCCGAACGGGGCGGACATCGCGTTGGCCGGCAGCTACACAGTCAACACATTGGTATCCCACCGCCGCCTCGCGGAGGCAGTCCGGGCACGCCGGACGTCCACAACGATTGCAGGAAAGTGCGGTAGGTCGATCTGGATGGCGGACGCACCGCGGTTGGGGCGGGATGCCCTCACTCGCACCGCCGCCCCAACCGGGGTTCGTCATCTGCTTGTTTTACCTGTTCAGGAGATGGTGATGCTGTTGATCACGACGGGCTCGACCGGACGATCGCCACGATCGACGGCGGTGGAGGAGATAGCGTCGACAACCTTCTTGGAATCGTCGTCGAGAACCTCACCGAAGATGGTGTGGCGACGGTTCAGGTGCGGCGTCGGGCCGGTGGTGATGAAGAACTGCGAGCCGTTGGTTCCCGGGCCTGCGTTGGCCATGGCCAGCAGGTAGGAGCGGTCGAACTGCAGTTCCGGGTGGAACTCGTCACCGAACTTGTAGCCCGGGCCGCCGGTGCCGGTTCCGGTGGGGTCGCCACCCTGGATCATGAAGCCGTCGATGACGCGGTGGAAGATGGCACCGTCGTAGAACGGGCCGGTCTTGGTGCCGGCGGCGTTTGCGGTGGTGTACTCCTTCGAGCCGTCGGCGAGGCCGACGAAGTTCTCGACGGTCTTCGGCGCATGGTTGCCGAACAGAGCGATCTTGATGTCGCCGCGGTTCGTGTGCAGCGTTGCGGTTGCGGTCTGATGAGTTGAAGTCACACCACCATCGTGCCATTGCCGGCGTTCTCGCGGATGTGAGCCTGCCAATTCCGTGCGACGAGGCATGCGTCACTGCAGTTCGATGTCGGCGGCAACGACCGGATCGGAAATGTCGATTCCGTCCGCAGCTGCGCGTTGGTACAGCCGGTACAGAGCATGATCGAACTCGTCGCGCGTTCGCCCCGCCGACCAGTACGGCAATGCGACAATCCGGGACGGTGGTAGGTCGTTTTCGATCGCTTGGTTGCGCAAGCGGGCGACACAGCTTTTCTCTCCGCCGATCCACAACATTGTCGATTCTGTCTGCGCCTTGGTCCGATCGACTATGTCCACCCACTCGATATCAGGGAATCCGTGCTCGCCTGACGGACCCGTGAAACTGTGTATTCGGACTTGTTCGGCGAGATTCGTCAAGGATCCGACAGCAGGGCGCGCAGATCTGTCGCCGACTGCAACGACGTCAGTGACGCCCGGAACAAGGACGAGTTCGTGTTTGAATCCGATCACCCCAACGCGACTGCCTACGCCCGTCCGGTTGAGCCACCAATCCGGCTTCCCGAGATCTATGACATCGAACGTGATCCTACGATCGCCAGGATTGAAATCGATTGCTGTGTAGGAACGCCCGATCGGACGCCGGGGGTCGGCCTCCCAACTGGGAACCGCGAGTTTGTCCGACCCCAAGGTGGGGAGCATCATCTCGTCCGCCGGCTCCCGAGGCACGAACAACTTGAACACCGGCGCCGCCCCACGAACGCTCAGGTTTCCGAACTCGCTCGACTGCAACACAACTCGAACGGTGTCGTCCGTTCGCTGTTCAACCTCGGCAATCGAGGCAACGGTCATGACCATGCCCGCAGGTAACCGGGATTCTCTCGCCCTGTCCACGCTCGACTAACCCAACTGTCCCAACGCGGTACCCAGGTTTCCCGGCAGCCACGTCTTTCCAAGTACACCCGCATTGTTGATCGCCTCACCCTGCGCATCACTGAGCCATACGACGCGGGATTTCAGATTCGACTCCCAGAAAGGCGATTGTTCGAGGTTCGCGATGGAATCCCGTGGTGACGGCATCAGAAGTACCGCTTCACCGTCGACGTCACCCGCGGTCTCACCCGAATACGTCACCGGAGTTCCCGTCGATTCCACCGCGGCTTGGTCCTCCGCCGGCTTCATTCCGAAGAGGCGCAGTATGTTTCCGCCCGATCCCAACGAAATCTGCTCCTTGTAGTAAAGCCCGAATGAGTACGGCCGCCTCGCAAGTCCTGGGTTCGACGCAGCCACACCCGTAAATTCGTCGACTGCCGAGGTGATCAACTCCCCACCCTGCTCGGATTTGCCCAACGCATCCGCGACCTGCTGAACGCCGACTCTCCAATCGTTGTCTGCATCCTGCATGTCGAATATCAAAGTGGGAGCGATCGTTCGGAGCCGCTCCAACGTTGCGGGCTCGGTGAAAACCGGCCAGGCAGGCGCGATGATGAGATCCGGTTCGACCGCAAGCATCCGCTCGAAATTCACTTGCCCTGCATAGATGTCAGCCAAGGACTCGTCGAGCGCCTCATTTCCCACGTAGTCCGCCAGATAGGGAAGCTTGTCGATGTTGGTCACGCTCGCGGCCACGGGGTGCGATCCCAGCGCCACGACGTTCTCGAACGCCGGGTTCCCCAAAGTCACGATCCGTTCAGGTGCCGACTCGATGATCACGTCTCCGGATTCCGTGCTCACGGTCACCGGATAGGTTCCCCTCGCTGCGGGACTTCCGTCAGCGTCCGGGTTCGTGTTCGATGACGAACATCCAGCGAGCGCGAGCACTAACGCGGCCCCGGCCGCGCCGAGGAATCTTGGCCTCCACCTGTGTCTATTCATAATTGCCACAGTAGCAATAATTAATGTGGGTTGCCTTACCTTCCTATTTCGGAAGGGCATCAGTGATCCGAAATGTGAGTCCAAGAAGCGTCAGGAGTTGGAACGACCGTAGGAACGAGGCCGGAATCGATCATCTTTTCGGCACCGACAAGGAAGGCGTCGAGCGTCCAGGAAACAACAGCCGAGAGAGTCTCAGGCTTCGGATACTGCGAATCCGGGTAACGATTGCGCGCCGGTGTATGCAGTGCCGCCGAAATGATCAGTGTCCGAGAGCCGAGCAAATGTGCTGTTGCACGGTCAAATTCAGGCTTCCGTAGAAGTACCTCATTCATGATTCGCTCGAACTGCGCCAGAGTGCCCTCTTCGTAAGGCCCTCGAAGCACATAGTCCTCGAGCCCAGGCGTGGCAGTCACGAGTTCAGCGAACCGCTGACCTAGCGTCCGAAGGTAGTCCTGCCAGGACTTCGAATCCGAATCCAACTGCAGACGTCCGAAAGCTCTCGCACACGCCAACGAGTACAGACGATCGGTCGAGTCGACGTGATGGCGAATCGTCGCAGCGGAAACGCCCAGGACCTGTGCGACCTCCGCCCGCGTCAGGCGGTCCAAACCCACCCGTTCCGCTGCATCGAGAATCTCCTCTGTCGACGTAATCGCAGGTCGGCCTGGGCTTCGACGGGACCGTGCAGGGGAGGTCGACATTCATCCATCGTAAGTCCGATCTGCGACCGACCTACCCCGGTACAGCCCTTGTGGCAAAGTGAAGTCATGACACGAGTGACCGAGTCCCTCAGCACGCAGTTGCCCGACACCTTCGATCACGCGCGCGCCCGCGTCGAGGACACCTTCGACGAGACTGCCGCCTACCTCGAAGAGACAGCGGCTCGTATCAAGGAGTCCGAGGCAGCCGACAACGCTCGCCGTATCGCCGCGGTGGTCGCCACATCGGTCGCTCGCGGCGCCGGGCAGGTCGGGTTGTTCCTGGGTCGTCAGGGCAAAGTCCTCGCCAAGAAGGGCGTCGAGCGCGCAAAGGCTATCCCCACGAAGTCCGCGGAACGCACCGAGAAGCCTCGTGGCCGCAAGCGCGTCGCCGTGTTCGTCATCGCCGGTGTCGCGGTGATCGGTGGCGCGGTGTTCTTCAAGAGCCGCCGACGCGAGCATCCGCCGGTCGCTTCCGCACCCCCTCGGCTCGAAGAGAACTCGGCCGAGAAGACCGCTTAGTCGACACACGAAAAGCCCCGGAACAAATTGTGTTCCGGGGCTTTTCGATGTTCACGTTCAGCAGTTGGACGGCGCTGGGACGTTGTTGAAGCGATCGATCATGTACCCGACGGATTCCGGGGTACCCACCAGGTACGGCGTTGCATGATTGATTGCCATGCCCGGAATGATCGGGGGCAGTTCGTTGACGGAGAACTGCACCGCCGCGCCCTTGCCGCACCAGTCTCGCGCCAGTTGCTGTCCCTGACCGAACGGAACGATGTCATCGGAGCGGCCATGCTGAATGAGCACGGGCGACTCCGGCGTCAGCTTGCCGATCTTCTGCTCGTCGAGGATCGCCTGCGCCATGGGTAGACGCGCCAGAACTGCGGAGAGTGATTCACCGGAATTGGTGAAGCTCGACGACTGCTGGAAGCCGAACTGCAATCCACTTTCGGCGACGCACTGGTTCTTGGTGGCGGCCAACATCTGTCGGCCGCGATCGTTGATCTCGGCGTCGAGCAGCGGCTGAACCTCGGGGTACTGCGCAAGGATCCCGTTGAGCGCGTAGCCGATCACTCCGGTGAGGAACGTGCCGTCGACCTGCTGCAGCGTCGCCGCCAGATCGGCGGGCGGTGCACCTGCGTACGTGCCCTTGAGGTCAAGCTCGGGAGCATACGACGGCTTCAATTCCGTTGCGGCAGCGGCAGCTCCACCACCTTGCGAGTAACCCCACAGTCCGACGGGGCCGTCGGCGGGAATGCCCGTGTTCGGGAGCTGCTGAGCGGCACGCACCGAGTCCAGAACCGCGTGCGCTTCGGCTTCGCGGTTGACGTAGGTGTGATCGCCAGGAGTTCCGAGGCCCTCGTAATCGGTGACTACGACGGCAATGCCGTTGAGCAGCAACGTGTTCACCCAGATGGACTCGTAGCCGACCATGACGTCCGTCGGGAACTGGTACTCGATACCGGTGTTGAACAGTTTGGACGGAGCGCATTGATCGCCCTGCCCATGCGTTCCTACCGCTGCGGCAACCAGTGGACGCGCCCCCTGCCCGGTCCACGGGTTCGACGGTTCGAGGTAGGTCCCCGTCACGGCAACGGGAGCACCCTTGGCGTCCTCGCTTCGGTACATGATCTTGGTGGCGGTTGCCGGCCACGCACCGTTCGATCCGGGCACGCTCAGCAGCAGTGGTGACGGCTCACTCTTGATGAGATCTCCGTTGGCACCTGCCGGAAGCTCCGACGGCGGCGTGTAGAAATCCGCTGGGTCCGCCATTGCGGCAGGGGCCGTCACAGCACCCATGACCAGTGCCGCGACGGAAACCCCGGCCGCCCACCATGCTCTGCTCTTCACGTTTCGATCTCCCCACGCTCGCCTGCGCTGTGGCTTGGCACACAGCGAACGCAGAGTAACACATACCTCACGTAACACTTTTTCGTGAGGTTTTCGCCTTAACAGGCTGACTTACAACCGTTTACGACTACTTCGTGGGCTCCAGATTGGAGGTCAGCAGCGAACGAAGCTTGTCGGTATCAGCCGAGGTCCAGGCCTCGGGGTGCAGGATCTTGGCCCACATGTCCGCTGCATCCTCGCCGTAATTGTGACCGTGCCCGGACGGGACGTCAGCCGAGAAGACCATGTCGAGGGTTACCTGCCAGAAGGTCACGAGAGGTACCCACGTCATTCCCGGATCCACGTCGCGACCCAGCGGTTCCTTGAGCCAATCCGGCTTGTTGAGCAGCAGGTCGAAGGACCACCATGTGATCGGGTCGCTGGCGTGCTGCCAGTACACGATGCGATCGTCGTCCCAGTCGGACTTCAGCTCCAGATCTTCCGGATCACCGGCAAACCGAATTGCCTGGCCACCGTCGATCACCGGCAGGATCTCCGGTGAGCCCGAGTCGCGGCTGTCCGTGATTTCCTGCCACTGAGCAGTGAAGTTGGGGGTTCCGACCCACAGTGCGCCGTCGACGCGCGTCATCATGTCCTGAGCGCCGGCAAATGCGGCCTGGCCACCGTAGGAGCCGAGGCTCTCACCGAAGACAACCAGCTCGGGTCGCGTCTCCACGGGCAGGTCGATCCACTTGGCGTACACCGCGTTGAAGAGTGCGCGACCGGCAATCATCGGCGTCTCACGGTCGGCGATGAAGGCCAACGGACTCGGAAGGAACGAGTACTGCATCGACGCGATCGCCGTGTCCCCGCCCTCGACGTACTCGAACGCCGACGCGACGTCCTCGTTCACCCAACCGCGGCCGGTGGTCGTGACAACTGCGAGGGTTCCGCGGTCGAATCCGCCGGTGCGCTCCAACTCGTCGACGACCCGCTGTGCGACACCGTTGATCGAGTCCGAGGATTCGCGTCCGGCGTACACCCGGATCGGTTGCTTCGCTTCACGTCCGGTCAACGCGGTGATCTCGGCCGCGGTGGGACCGCTGCCCATGAAGGTGCGCCCCTCCTGGCCGAGCGAATCCCAGGCTTCGGCGGACATCGGTGAACCACTGCGCTCAGCGATCAAGGGTTGTTCGATGCCGTCCGGTGTTTCATGATCCGCACCGGAGAAACTCCAGTTCGCGAAGGCAATCAACCCGTTGTACAGCGCACCGTTCACGATGAAGATGCCGATGGCGAAGATGACGATCAAGCTGCCGACCTTCGCCGCTTCGAGGGGAACGAACCGAAGTGCGACGGCGGTGAGCTTGTTGGTGGTGAAACGAAGACCACGGCCTGCCTCGAGCAGGATGAACCAGATTCCGAGCGAAATCAGCAGCACCAGAAGGTAATTCGCCTGATTGGTGCGAGGAGCTTCGACAAGGTCACGCACGATCTGCTGCCACCACGAACCGAGGACCAAGAACGTCGGAACCAGAATGACGGCCGCGACCAACAGGATTCGCCAGCCGATCTTCTTGGTGCGATCCGACCACTGCGGTTCGACGCCGCACTTGCGGATCATCCAGGCAACCGTCACGCCGACGCCGTATCCCATCGCGAGCGAGATGCCCGTCGCAACGCCCTGCAAGTACCACGCGCGCGGCAACAGGGACGGACTCATCGACCAGGTGAAGAAGACCAGAGCAAAGGCAAGCCCGACCGGGTGCAGCGTCTTGCAGTAGAGGCGCAGCCGTTCCCACACACGTTTCATGCCGGAATCGTATGCGCCCCGTGCCCGAATCAGGTCACGAAGCGCACACGCGTCCAGTCTGTTTACGGGGCGAAGCGCAAAATCGCGGCAACTGCGCCGCCGCCCGGAATGTCCTCGGCGCGAACAGCGAGGACCCGAGCACCCGTCAGGAGCGCACGACGAGCGATCTCGTCGACGACCCCGTATGTACTTCCGTTGGTCGACTCACCGGTCGTGAGAGCGCCCGTCTGGGGATCGAGACTTCCGGGTACAACGGAATCGATGTCGATGAAAACGGTGTCGACCTGTCCGTACGTCGCGGCCGTTGCCACGTCGGCGACGTCGGTTTGAGTGCGACCTTGTTCCGTGCGCACATTGAAGGTGTCCCGCACCGCCGCCAACTGCTCGGCGTGGAAATCGTCGAGCGCCGGACGCGAACCGTCCGCCACTTCCTGCGTCGACAAGGCTTCCGGGTTTCCCTCGACGGTTTTGTCGACCAGGTGGCGGTACGAATTCACGGAGCGATACACCGACGCGATGGGTTCCGCAGCGGCCAGGATCAAGGGGACGTCGCGGCCGGCGAGGACACCACGGACCTCGTGATCGACTGCGCGGGCGTACTGATTGACGCGCAACTTTCGGCTGTCCGAACCCGAGAGCCGACCGGCTTCAGTTCGGCTGTTGATCGAGGACTTACCCGCGTGATCGGCAGCGTTCTTCGGCATTCCCTGAACACGAACCTCGTCGGCCGGCTGATCGGCGGCGATCTCGATCAATCGCACCGAACCTTCGGCGAGAGCGAGAACAAACGCCGTCTGGGGGAAGGTCACCGAACGGAGCAGTGGCTTGAGATGAAACCGATCGCTGACCGTTTCGAGCGCCTGCAGACGGTTGGGCAGGCGGAAGGTCACCAGACGCTCCGGCGTCGCGTACGTGACCAATGAGCGCGACTGGAAGCGCCAGAAATCGTCGTCGTCGTCGAGCTCTGCGTATTCGGCCTCGAACAGCTTGCGCTCGGCCGGATCCTCCACCGATGCGAGCGCCGAGCGGACCTGGTCCTTGAAGGCGATGCGCGCTTTGTCATGATCCTGCGGCGCATCTTCAGTCGGAGTCACGATGGTGATGCAGGTGGGCCCTTCCACCTCCGCGAGTGCGGCAATTTCACCGTGGCTGGGAATGTCGTTGTGAAGCACTACGAACCTCCTGAAATTGGGTTCTCCTCACGCTACGCCCGGCTGGTTATGACCACTAGACTTTCCGGAGAATTCGGGACGAACGGTCCATAGTGGGCGCTGTTCTGGCCACCCCACTCCGAGCGAACGGCATGTTCATCGCCTTCAGTGCGCCGAAAGTACCGTTCGCTCAAAAGGGGAGGGCCACGAGTCGGGCACCGGCTGGTCGGACATCGGCACATCGGACATCCGCACATCGGCATACAAAAGCACCCTCCCGGATCCCGGGAGGGTGTTTTCTTACTGTGGAGCCTAGGAGATTCGAACTCCTGACATCTGCCTTGCAAAGGCAGCGCTCTACCAACTGAGCTAAGGCCCCGTTCGGTTTTCTGACCGGAGTCAGAGTACCTAGGTTCTATCCTGTTTCCAAATCGTGCCAAACCTTGTCTCCGCGCTGACTTTTGATCAGCTTGGTGACCCCGAGAGCTACCAGAATTCCGGCCCCGACAAGCAGGAAAACCTTCATTCCAGCAACCCTTCTTCGGCACATGGGAGTGGGCCTAGGAGGACTTGAACCTCCGACCTCTTCATTATCAGTAAAGCGCTCTAACCACCTGAGCTATAGGCCCCTGAACCGATTCCAAAGATTACCCCACCGGGCCGCTGACACCAAAACGGGCCCGGCGGAGCAATGTTTTCGCAGGTCAGTCGCGGTCGGCGAGAGTTACCTCGACGCCGCCAACCAGGTCGCTGCAGAGGTTGTAGATGAACGATCCGATCGTGACGAGTGCCGTGAAAAGCACCATGTTCGCGATACCGATCAGCGCGGCGTAGCCGAACACCTGGCCGGCCGTCACCAGACCGTCGGAGCCGCCGTCGGCAACGATGTCGGTGAACGCGTTGTTCAGGCGATCCCAGACGCCCATGCCGTCGAGAACGACGTAGAGCAGTCCGACGGCCACCATCCATACGAAGAACAGCGATACCGAGATCACGGACGTGATCTTGAGCGTGGACCACGGGTCGATACGACGGATCTGGACCGTTGCGCGCAGTGGCGCACCGTCCACGACCGAAGCCGATACGGCGTGAGTTTTCTCACCCTTCACCGCAGCAGGCAACGGATGCTTGGCCTCGGAGAGGTCAGGCATGTCCTTCGGCAGATCCTTGCGATCGATGTGCCGAGTCGGCCCGTCGATCGCGGCGGCTTTTGCTTTCGGATTAGCGACGGTGGGATTGGCGACCGTGGCATTTGCAGCCTTGGGATTTGCGCCCGAGGGTGCAACAGCCTTGGCTGCCGCTGCGCCGGCGACGCCACCGGTAGCTGCGGCAGCTGCCGTTCCTGTCACGACAGGACGCGCCGACGGGTTGCCGGCAGGACGACCTGTCTGTGCACCCGCAGCAGGGCGACCCGCCTGCGGCTGTCCCTTCGGCGCACCACCCTGTGCGGGGGTTTTGGCCGGACCACCCTGTACCGGACCACCCTGTGCCGGGCCTGCCGCTGCAGGACGCTGCGGACCCGCAGGCGGCTTACCCCCAGCAGGAGCTGCCTGTCGACCTGCAGGAGCACCAGCGCCGGCCGGGCGCGTGATGTTGGTCTGCGGCTGACTTTGCGGAGCCTGATTCTGCGGTGCCGGAGCCTTGCCCGGGTTCTGAACAGCGGGGTTCTGAGCACTCGGGTTCTGAGCAGGAGCCTTCGGCGCCTGAGATGGCTGACCCTGAGGCTGGCCTGACGGCTGGGGTCCCCGCTGCCACGGCGGTGCCTGGCTGCCACGGGCCTGATTGGCGACCGGTTGCGGCGGAGCCTGACCATCACCCTTCGCCGGGGTTACCGGCGCAGCCGGAGCCACAGAAGGAGCGGAAGGAGCCCGACCCTTGGCCGCACCCGCGGCGTCGGGAGCCGCAGCCGCCGGTTTCTGGACCGAATCCGACGGGCCGCGAGGCGGCTCCGGTGCCTTGGGCGCCGGAGCTGCCTCGGAAGCTTTGGGTCCGTCGTCCGCTGGAGCTGCAGGTTTCGAGGTCTGCGACCCCGCCGGAGCAGTTGCCTGCTCCGGCTTCGGTGGCGTCGAACCTGAAGTGCTTTCACTCTTCTGGTCACTGCCCGGCTGGTTGGGAGTGCTCACTAGGACTCCTTAGCTCCATCGGCATTGTCTGCGTTGTCGGTGGTCTCTGCAGCGAGCTCTTCGGGCTCGTCGGCGTTGCGCGCAATCGCGAGCAGTGTGTCGCCTTCGCCGAGGTTCATCAGACGCACGCCCTTGGTCTGGCGTCCCGCCTTACGAACCTGCTTGGCAGCCGTCCTGATGACGCCGCCGCCCGAGGTGATCGCGTACAGCTCGTCGTCGTCGTCGACGATGAGCGCACCGACCAGAGTGCCACGTTTCTTGTCGTACTGAATCGTGAGCACGCCCTTGCCGCCGCGACCCTGCACCGGGTAATCCTCCATGCCGGTTCGCTTGGAGTAACCGCCCGAGGTGGCGACCAGGAGGAACGTTCCTTCACGAACGACGTTGAGCGAGAGCAGCTCGTCGTCACCGTTGAAACGCATGCCCTGGACACCGGAAGTGGCGCGGCCCATCGGACGCAGTGCCTCGTCGGTGGCCGAGAAGCGGATCGACTGGCCCTGTGCCGAGACGAGAAGCAGGTCGTCGTCGGCGGAGCAGAGAACAGCGCCGACCAGTTCGTCTTCACCGCGCAGGTTGATGGCGACGATGCCACCGCTGCGGTTGGAGTCGAAGTCGGTGAGCTTGGACTTCTTGACCAGACCGTTGCGTGTGGCGAGCACCAGGTATGGCGCGTCTTCGTACGTCTTGATCTGGATGACGGACTGGATGCGCTCGTCCGGCTGGAAGGCCAGGAGGTTGGCAACGTGCTGACCGCGAGCGGTACGGCTCGCCTCGGGCAGCTCGTAAGCCTTCGCGCGGTAGACGCGGCCCTTCGTGGTGAAGAACAGCAGCCAGTCGTGCGTCGAGGTGACGAAGAAGTGCGAAACGATGTCGTCCTGCTTGAGGCCGGCACCCTGAACACCCTTGCCGCCGCGCTTCTGCGATCGGTAGAGATCAGTCTTGGTGCGCTTGGCGTAACCGGTCTCGGTGATCGTGACGACGACGTCTTCGCGAGCGATCAGATCCTCGTCGTTGACGTCTCCGTCGGCGGCGATGATGCGGGTACGACGGTCGTCGCCGTACTTGTCGACGATTTCCTTGAGCTCGTCACGAACGATCGCGCGCTGACGCTCCGGGCGAGCCAGAATGTCTTCGAGGTCCGCGATTTCGAGTTCGATCTCGGCCAACTCGTCGACGATCTTCTGACGCTCGAGGGCGGCCAGACGACGCAGCTGCATGCCGAGGATGGCGTCGGCCTGGATCTCGTCGACGTCGAGGAGTTCCATCAATCCGGCGCGAGCGATGTCGACGGTCTGCGACGCACGGATCAAGGCGATGACCTCGTCGAGAGCGTCGAGGGCCTTGACCAGACCGCGCAGGATGTGGGCGCGCTCCTGTGCCTTGCGAAGCAGGTACCTGGTACGACGAACGATGACCTCGAGCTGATGCGTCGTGTACAGACGGATCATCTGGTCGAGGCGCAGCGTGCGCGGCACTCCGTCGACGATGGAGAGCATGTTGCAGCCGAAGCTGGTCTGCAGCTGGGTGTGCTTGTAAAGGTTGTTCAGCACGACCTTGGCAACGGCGTCACGCTTGACGGTGACGACGATGCGCATGCCGACGCGGTCCGAGGACTCGTCGTGGATGTCGGAGATGCCACCGATCTTCGCGTCACGAACCTGCTCCGCGATGGAGGTGATCAGGTTGTCCGGGTTGACCTGGTAGGGCAGCTCGGTGATGACGATCGTGGTGCGGCCCTTGGCATCTTCCTCGATCTCGACGACGCCGCGCATACGAACTGAGCCACGGCCGGTGGTGTAGGCATCCTGGATGCCCTGTCCACCGACGATGAGCCCGTGCGTCGGGAAGTCGGGTCCCTTGATGCGCTCCATGACGGCCGCGAGGGTGGCTTCCTCGTCCGCCTCGAAGTTCTCGAGCGCCCAGTAGATGGCCTCGGCAACCTCACGCAGGTTGTGCGGCGGAATGTTGGTGGCCATACCGACGGCGATGCCGTTGGAACCGTTGATCAGAAGGTTCGGGATACGGCTGGGCAGAACCGTCGGTTCCTGCGTCTTACCGTCGTAGTTCGGGGTGAAATCGACTGTCTCGTGGTCGATTTCGCGCAGCATTTCCATCGCGAGCGGCGTGAGCCTGCACTCGGTGTAACGCATGGCGGCTGCGCCGTCGTTGCCGCGGGATCCGAAGTTTCCCTGACCGTCGACGAGCGGGTAACGCAGCGACCACGGCTGGGCCATACGGACCAACGTGTCGTAGATCGAGGAGTCGCCGTGGGGGTGGTAGTTACCCATGGTCTCGGCGACCGGTCGGGCAGACTTCACGTATCCGCGGTCCGGGCGATATCCGTTGTCGTACATCGCGTAGAGCACGCGGCGGTGCACCGGCTTGAGTCCGTCGCGGACATCCGGCAGAGCGCGACCGACGATGACGCTCATGGCGTAGTCGATGTAGCTGTTCTGCATTTCCTGCTGGATGTCGACCGGTTCGATCCGGTCGTGTTGCGGACCGTCCGGTGGCAACGTGGTGTCGGTCATGAGCTCACTTTCTTAAAAGAGGGGGCAAGCCCCTGTGCGCGGAAAAGGAGTCCGGGGACTCCGCAACCGCTCACAGGGCCGCAGGCCTACACGTCGAGGAAACGAACGTCCCGGGCATTGCGGGTGATGAAGCTGCGTCGTGCTTCGACGTCTTCGCCCATCAGCACGCTGAACAGCTCGTCGGCAGCAGCCGCATCGTCGAGCGTGACGAGACGCAGAACGCGCACCGTCGGGTCCATCGTGGTTTCCCACAGCTCCTTGGCGTTCATCTCGCCGAGGCCTTTGTAGCGCTGGATGCCGTCGTCCTTGTTGATCTTCTTGCCGGACTCGAGGCCTGCCTTGACCATCGCGTCGCGCTCGCGGTCGGAGTACGCGAATTCCGGTTGCGCACCCTTCTGCCACTTGAGCTTGTACAGCGGCGGCTGCGCGAGGTAGACCTTGCCGTGCTCGACGAGCGGCCGCATGAAGCGGAACAGCAGCGTGAGCAGCAGCGTTGCGATGTGCTGACCGTCGACGTCGGCGTCGGCCATGAGCACGATCTTGTGATAGCGCAGCTTGGCGATGTCGAACTCGTCGTGGATGCCCGTGCCGAACGCGGTGATGATCGACTGGACTTCGGTGTTCTTGAGGACGCGATCGATACGCGCCTTCTCGACGTTGATGATCTTTCCGCGAAGCGGGAGGATCGCCTGGTACATCGAGTCTCGGCCGGACTTGGCCGAGCCGCCTGCGGAGTCGCCCTCCACGATGTAGATCTCGGACTTCTCCGGATCGTTGGAGCGGCAATCGGCGAGCTTGCCTGGCAGGCCACCGAGGTCGGTCGCACTCTTACGACGGACCAGCTCACGCGCCTTACGTGCGGCAACGCGGGCCTGCGCCGACGAAACAGCCTTGTTCACAATGGTTTTCGCGTCGGCGGGGTTCGCCTCGAACCAGTGCGCGAGGTGCTCGTTGCACGCCTTCTGTACGAACGACTTGACCTCGGTGTTGCCGAGCTTGGTCTTGGTCTGACCCTCGAACTGGGGTTCACCGACCTTCACCGAGATGATGGCCGCGAGTCCTTCACGGATGTCGTCACCGGTGAGCTTGGGATCCTTGTCCTTGAGCAGCTTCTTTTCGAGCGCGTACTTGTTGACCGTTGCGGTCAGTGCGGCGCGGAAGCCCTCTTCGTGGGTACCACCCTCGTGGGTGTTGATCGTGTTGGCGAAGGTGTGCACGGACTCCGAGTAGCCGGAGTTCCACTGCATTGCGACCTCGAGCTCGTGGCCGGTGCCCTTGGCGGTGAATCCCACGACCGAGTTGTGGATCGGGGTCTTGCTCTTGTTGATGTGCCGGACGTAGTCCTCGAGTCCACCGGGGTAGTGGTAGATACGGGTCTTGGACTTACGCGGCGCTGCCTGGGCAGCTTCTTCGGCTTCTTCGGCAGCAGACTTGGGAGCCTCGGCTACCTCGGCAGCTTCGTCGTCGATGACCTCGGCGCGCTCGTCGGTCAGCGTGATGGTCAGGCCCTTGTTGAGGAAGGCCATTTCCTGCAGACGACGCGCAACGGTCTCGAAGTTGTAGCGGGTGGTCTCGAAGATCTCGGGATCAGCCCAGAAACTGACGGTGGTGCCGGTCTCCTTCGTCGGGTCGCCCTGTACGAGCTCTCCCGGCTTGGAATCGGTGTACGTCTGCTGCCACCGGTAGCCGTCGACCTTGATGTCGACGTCGAGCCGGGTGGAGAGCGCGTTGACCACCGAGATACCGACGCCGTGCAGACCACCTGAGACGGCGTAGGAGTCGGAGTCGAACTTGCCGCCGGCGTGCAGCTGGGTCAGCACGACCTCGACGGTGGGTACTCCGGAGGCGTGCATGCCGACCGGGATGCCACGGCCGTCGTCGATGACGCGGATTCCGCCGTCTTCGAGGAGGGTGACCTCGACCTTGGTGGCGTGTCCGGCCATCGCCTCGTCGACCGAGTTGTCGACGACCTCCCAAATGAGGTGGTGCAAGCCGCGTTCACCGGTGGAACCGATGTACATGCCTGGACGCTTACGTACCGCCTCGAGTCCTTCGAGGACGGTGATGGACGACGCGTTGTAGTCCTTGCTGGAAGTGCTTGTATCTGACTTCTGGGCAGCCACGGGTGGGTAGCTCTCCTTCTCCGTCAATACTCGAGCGCAGCCGTCAGCAAGCCCTTGCGGGTGTCGTCGGAGCGGGTTCGAGAATGTTGCCGCTAGTTACCGTTGACCATCTTACTGGTAAGCACCGACTAGAAGCGGCCAATGACACCCCTGGCTGCGCCGCAGACGAATTTTTACGATCCCCTGAAGGTGAAACGCTAGGAACTTTGCTTCTCCGAGCGACGCTCTCTCAGGCTCGCGATAAATGCCCGCGCATGTTCGGCAACCTCGCTCGGATGTGAAAACGGCGACCAGTGTCCCGCGGCAATTTCACGTCGCTGCAGGTCGGAGACCCATTTTTCGGTGTCTTCGTATCCCACCGGACGAACGGCTTTGTCGTACTTGTTCAGAATGAGCTGAACAGGCACGTCCGTGTACCGATCCCGCGGCTTGCCGAGAGACGGCCGGATGTTCGCGCGATAAAGCTTGAGTCCGTTCACCATGTCGTCGGCGATGGTGGGCGCGGTGTTGACCACACGAGGGTCCAGACCGTCGAAGAAGCCCAGAAATGCCGGCCAGTGCTTGGAGAACCACAGACGCAACGGGAGGGTGCACAGCCCGGGAATCTGGAACAGAACGGTGTAGGCCGACGCAATTCCCTGCGCCGCCGGGCCGAGGAAACGACGCTTGGACACGCTCGCCCGGATCCACTTCCCGAGATGATCGAGATTGGGGCCCGAGATGGACGAGAACGACGCGATCTTCTCTTCGGCACCCGGCTCGCAGACCGCTTCCCACGTTTCCACGGATCCCCAGTCATGTGCCAGGACGTGCACCGGCTTGCCCGGGCTGACCGCGTCGATGACGGCAAAAAGATCGCCGGCCAGTGCGCTCAGTTGGTAGTCCTGCACCCTCGAGGGGATCGTGCTCTCACCGGCCCCGCGGCTGTCGTAGCTGACGACGCGGAAGTCGTCTGCCAGCAAAGGCACGATGCGGTTCCACAATTCATGGGTGTCGGGCCAACCATGCACCAGGACGATGGTCTCGCCGTCTGCCTTGCCCTGCTCGAACACTGCCAGGCTGACGGAACCGTTGGTCACGCGACGCGCGGTAACGGCATGGACAGGAGAGTGCTTCGACATTGTCGAACCCTTCGGAGTCGGGAATATCTAGAGATCGAGAACGAGACGTCCACCGTCGGAACGGGATACGCAGATGAGCATCTCCGTTTCCTGTTCGGTGTCGGTCAGACGCCTTTCGCGGTGATCGGGCTTGCCCGCGAGTACCTTCACGCGACAGGTTCCGCAGAAACCCTGCTGACACGAGTACCCGACACCGGGCAATGTCTTCTTGATGACGTCGAGCGCGGACTCGTCGGCGGGCACGGTGAGCACCTGTCCCGAATTGACCAGCTGCACTTCGAATTCCTTGCCGTCGATCACCGGCGGAGCCCCGAACCGCTCGAAATGCAAAGCGGTGGAGGGTGTATCGCGGAATCCGCGGCGAACGGCGTCGAGCATCGGCGTCGGGCCGCAGCAGTACACGGCGCCGCCGACTGGTGCTCGCCCGAGAAGGTCTGCGGTGGTGGGTAATCCGAACTCGTCGTCCGGGCGCACGAAGACACGCTCAGGTTCCCAGCTCGCGATCTCGTCGAGGAACGGCATGGATTCACGAGAGCGGCCCGAGTACACGAAGTACCAGTCCATCCCCAATTCTCTTGCCGCACGGACCATTGCGATGATCGGCGTGATACCGATGCCGCCGGCAACAAACAACGCACTGCCTTCACCCACAAAGGGAAATCCGTTGCGAGGGCCGCGTACCGTGACGTGCTCACCCGGCTGGAGAGCGTGCATCTCGATGGAACCGCCACCGCCGTCGGGGATCCGACGAACCGCGACGCTGTATCCCGTGCGATCGGCCGGGTCGCCGCACAGCGAATACTGACGCCGCAGACCCGAAGGTAGATGGAAGTCAAGGTGCGAACCCGGATGCCACGGCGGAATCGGTGAACCGTCGGCGGATTCGAAGCGCAGGCGAACGACGTTCTCGTCGGTCGCCACCACCTCACGCGTACTGACCACCATGTTCATGGCCGTGTCGGGGTTGTGGCCAGCGATCTCGGGGTTGTAGTCGTAGGCCGTCAACACCCGAAGGTACTTGTCCGCCAATAACTCCGTGATGCGCATGGCACGGTCGGGACGGTTCTTTCCGGACAAATCGGGTGGCGCCGGAAAACGCGGCAACCCGTCGTGCCCGGAGATGACGTCCTTGACCCTCGAGAGTGAAATCACCGTGCAGCCGCCTGAGCTGCGGGTGACGACGCCAGGTACTGCACCGCCTGGGCGGTCGAGCCCTCGTTACTGGGGTGATAGGACTTGCTGAAGTACGTCGACATCCGCTTGACCAGCTCGAACGACGTGGGAACTGTGCCACGCTTTCCGGCCGCGATGAAATCGGACAGGTGGGGTCGTCGACGGCTGGGAGCCTGAGCGGCAAGCTCGGGATCGTTGCGCATCAAGAACCGGGTTCCACGAATCCACAGCCACACGATTGCGGGCGTGACGAGGATCTGGGTACGGATCCGGCGGGTCTCACGCTTGTCGAAGTAGCGCATCACGTCGTACGCGACGGCGCGGTGTTCGACTTCTTCGGCGCCGTGCCAGCGAAGAAGATCAAGCATGGTCGGGTGCATGCCGGCTTTGTCGAGCCCCTTGGCGTTGAGCACCCAGTCGCCGAGGAAAGCAGTGATGTGTTCGATGGCCGCGATGATCGCCAAGCGCTCCACAAGGTGATTCTCGGCGCGCAGACCTGTCATCGGGCGCGGGCCGAGCAGTTTCGAGAATGCCCACTCCATCTGCTGGGTGTACGGCGTCGGATCGAGGCCGTTTTCCTTGAGATGGACGAGGACACCCGAGTGCGCGTTGGAGTGCATCGCCTCTTGGCCGATGAATCCGACGACGTCTTCACGGAGCTTCTCGTCCTCGATCAGAGGAAGAGCTTCCTTGAAAGTCTCGACAAACCACTCCTCACCGGCGGGGAGGAGAAGGTGAAGCACGTTGAGAACGTGTGTGCTGAACGGATCGCCCGGAATCCAGTGCATGGGCAGATCGGACCAGTCGAACTCGACATTGCGAGCCTGCAACAGGATGTGATCCGGCTCGGCGAACGACGAAGCGGGTGTCGATATCTTCTGCGACATCTAGCTACTCCTTCATGCCTGCCGATCGGTAGGGAACGACAGCCTTGTGACACAGTTCACTCACTAGCGAGTTTTAACTGTAACACGAAGTAATAGGTAGAACCAGGTCCTGGTTGAGTTTTCCTCAGCCGTACGTATCGCGAGGTCCGCGGCCTTTCACATGCCTTTCACCCTTGCGCCAGCTAGGCGCACTCGGACCGGTGATGCGCAGTGTCTTCACGACGCCGTCACCGACGGCAGCAGCGATCTTGGCCAGAATCTGGGACTGCATCATGCGCAACTGGGTAGCCCAAGCCGTCGACTCGGCGGAGATGCTGAGAACACCTTCTTTCAGAGAGATCGGCTCGGCGTGCGCGGAGATGTCTTCTCCGACGACCTGCGGCCACCGACCGAGGACCGTGCCCTCGGACACCTTGGGGGACCACCCACGCGACTTGGAGATAGCGCTGGTGAGAGCACCGAACGGCTGAGGGTCCCGCGCATCCGGGCCGGGGCCGGACCAACCGCTGCGTCGACGCGGGCGGCCACTTCCGTATTTGGGCGACGAGCGCCCCTGCCCGACGGCCTTGCCGTTGGCTTTGGCTGTCGCGCGTGCCTCCTCGAGGGCACGGCGCGCCAGATCGATCCCCTTGAGCTCGGGCTCCGGGGCCGCGCTGCTGTCTTCAGTCATCGAACTCGACCTCCTGATCCGTCGAGCCTACGGGCACAATCCGGGATATCCGACCGTCTCCGGTATCCGAGGCTTCGACGCCGAACTTGGCCGCCTCGAGTTCGTCCGGTACGTCCTCGGGAACGGCGGCCGTGATCAGCACCTGTTCTGCGGTAGCCGCAACGGTGGCGAGCGCACGACGCCTACGACGGTCCAATTCCGCGAATACGTCGTCGAGCATCAGGACCGGGTCGCTGCCGTCCGCGCGCAACAGGGCAAAACCTGCCAGTCTCAGCGAAAGCGCGAACGACCACGATTCACCATGACTGGCAAAGCCTTTCGCCGGACTGTCGCCGAGAACCAGCTCCAGGTCGTCCCGATGCGGACCGACCAGACACACTCCGCGATCGATTTCCTTCGACCTCATCTGTGCCAACTCGAGATGAAATCTCTCCTCGAGGTATGCAACGTCGTCGATTCCGGAAATCCTTGCAGGATCGGTGAATTCGGGATCCAACGAGGAACCCAGGCTGCTCTTGTATCGAATCGACGCCGGCCGGGATTCGGGTGCGATGGAACGATACGACTCCGCCAGGTGGGGCGCCAGATCATGGACCAACTCGAGGCGCCCGGCCAACAATTGTGCGCCGTGAGCGGCCAGATGCCCGTCCCACACCTCGAGGGTGGAGAGGACGTTGTCGGACTCGCCACCACGAGAACCGCGACGCAAAGCCGCACCCGCAGTTTTGAGTAGGGCTGAGCGCTGACGCAGCACTTTGTCGTAATCCGCACGGACAGCAGCCATTCGGGGTATCCGGGACGTCAACAACTCGTCGAGATAGCGCCGACGATCACCAGGATCACCGCGAACCAACGACAGATCTTCCGGCGCGAACATCACCGACTGAAGAATCCCCAACACTTCACGCGGACGACGTGTCGGCGACTGATTTATCCTGGCGCGGTTGGACTTTCCCTCGATCAGTTCGACGTCGATGGTCAGTTCGCGCCCGTTGTTGACCACGGTTGCACCGGCAAAAGCACTGGCGGAACCGCTGCGGATCATCGGTGCATCCGTGGACACTCGATGAGAGGACAGCGTGGACAGATACCCCAGTGACTCGAGGACGTTGGTTTTACCGTGCCCGTTCGAACCGAGGAAGACAGTTGTTCCCGGCGTGAGGTCCAGCGTCAGCGAATCCCAGGATCGGAAGTCCCGCAACGAAAATCTACGAACGAACACTTAGCTTCCAGAAGCCGAATTCTTGGGCGAAGCGCTCTTGACCGCGTGACCACCGAACTGATTACGCAAGGCCGACACCGCCTTCATGGCCGGTGAATCATCCTGTCGTGAAGCAAATCTCGCGAACAGAGCAGCGGAGATGACGGGAGCAGGGACAGCGTGCTTGATAGCTTCCTCGACCGTCCAGCGGCCCTCACCGGAATCCTCGGTATAGCCCGTGATCTGCGCAAGCTCCGGATCCTCCGCGAGGGCGTCGACAAGCAGATCGAGCAACCACGAACGTACGACGGTTCCCTTCGACCAGGCTCGAAGCACACCGGGAACGTCCGCGATCAGGCTTTCCGCCTCGAGGAGCTCGTACCCCTCGGCATACGCCTGCATCAGGCCGTATTCGATGCCGTTGTGCACCATCTTCGCGTAATGACCAGCACCGACGGGACCGGCGTGGACAAAGCCGTCTGCAGCGTCGCCGTCGGGGCGAAGGGCGTCGAAGATCGGCATTGCCTTTGCCACGTCGGGCTCGGATCCGCCAACCATCAGGCCGTAGCCGTTCTCACGGCCCCAGATGCCACCGGAGACACCGCAGTCGAGGAAACCGATCCCACGGGCGCCCAGAAGCTCGGCATGGACAGCATCGTCGGTGTAACGCGAGTTCCCACCGTCGATGACCAGATCGCCACCCTCGAGGGCATCCGCCAGCTCGGCAATGGTGCTCTGGGTGATTTCACCGGCCGGAACCATCACCCAGACGACTCGAGGTCCCTCGAGGGAAGCAGCGAGTTCGGCAAGTGACCCGACATCGGTGACTTCCGGTCGAGGGTCGTATCCGATCACCTCGAGGCCATGCGCGCGCAAGCGCTCACGCATGTTGAAACCCATCTTGCCGAGACCTACGAGTCCGATCTTCATACTGTTCTCCCTGGTCAGGCGCGAACTGAAGTGCGGGGTACCACTCAGCCCGGGAGGCGAACCGGCATCAGCAGGTACGTGTACTCGCTCGAGGGCGCAGCGAAGTTACCGGACTCGTCTGCCGTGGGCTCTTCCTCGGCCGCGGGGCGAAGAACAGCCGGACGGCTGGGAGTGGTGAAGCCGAACAGAACGTTTTCGCTGTGAAGCGAGTTCAACCCGTCAATCAGGTAACCGGGGTTGAACGCAATGGTGAGTGCTTCGCCCTGGAACGACGCGTTGAGTGTCTCTTCTGCGCGGCCGGCGTCGTCGCCACCCGCAGAGAGGAGCAGACCGTCAGCGGAGAACTGCATGCGAACCTGTGCGCCACGCTCGGCGACGAGTGCTACACGCTTGATGGCCTCGATGAGAGGCGTGACCTCGACCGTAGCCATCGCGGTGTGCTGAGCAGGCAGCAACTGACGGAACTTCGGGAACTCGGCGTCGAGGAGGCGCGTCGTGGTGCGGCGTCCGTCGTTGACGATGCCGAGGAGTCCGTCGTTTCCGATGGTCGTACCGGAACCGAGAGCCAACTCGACCGGCGAATTTGCATTGCCGGCAAGCGTTTTCGCGGACTCGGACAGAGTCTTCGCAGGGATGAGAACAGCAGCCTGGACGTCGGGGTTTGCCGGAGTCCACTCGAGTTCACGAACGGCGAGACGGAAGCGGTCGGTAGCGGCGAGGACGATCGAATTCTGTTCGATCTCGACACGGATACCCGTGAGCATCGGAAGGGTGTCGTCCTTGCCGGCTGCAACGGCTACCTGGCTGATGGCTTCGGAGAACAGGTCGACGGGAATGGACCCGGACTGCTGCGGAAGCGTCGGAAGCTGGGGGTAGTCCTCGACCGGCATCGTGGGCAGGGAGAACTTGGCGCTTCCGCACGAGATGAGCACGCGAGTGCCCTCGAGGGTCACATCGACCGGCTTGTTGGGAAGCGACTTGGTGATATCGGCAAGGAGGCGTCCGGAGACGAGTGCCTGACCTGCAGTCGTGACATCTGCCGAGACGCGGACCTGCGCAGATACCTCGTAGTCGAACCCGGAAACGGTGAGGCCGGCTTCGGTTGCGTCGAGAAGAACTCCGCCGAGAACCGGCACAGGCGGCCTCGAGGGCAGGCTACGAGCAACCCACGCTACTGAATCAGCGAACTCTTCCCGGGAAACGCGAAACTTCAGGCTTCCAAGCTCCATCGCCGGGTTATTCCTCTCGGTAGGCATGTTCGTCTGCTGCGGATCTGCATCAGCTCACTTGAAGTCTGACACAGACCAAGCGATGCCCACCGTATGCCCTCGAGGGCGCAAGTGGAAAGCCGAAGCCGGGACGAGCGCAGCCTGAGGCGAGGTTCTCAACAGGAGTTGTCCCCAGAACTATTTTCAAAGAGCTTTTCCTAGGAAATTCTCAGTAGTAGTAATAAGTCCTGTGCAATCTGTGGAGCAACGGTTGTCGACGCTGGTAGGTCCCCTCGAGGGCCTGTGCACTTCTCGAGGACAGACTCGAGGACCAATCGACCCCCTCTGTGCACTCTCTGAAAGTTTTCGGATTCCTCCTCGAGAACTCCACAGACTTTCGGAGTTATCAACACAGTTATCCACAGATGTGAATACTTTTCACAAGAAACGAAGAGTTTGTTCTTATCGGCGTGTCCGACTCCGGCGTGTCGTCCCTCGAGGTGGACAACCGCCCTCGAGGGGACCACACGTGGAACCCTTCGAATACACCGATGCCGCTCGAGGGAACCTCTGCCTCGAGCGGCATCGATCGAAATAAGTGCAGGTCAGCGCTTGGAGCGCTGCTTGATCCTTGCGGTCAACTCCTGAACCTGGTCGTACACCTTGCGGCGTTCCGTCATTTCCTTACGGATCTTCTTGTCGGCGTACATGACCGTCGTGTGGTCACGGCCGAACGTCTGACCGATCTTCGGCAATGACAAATCAGTGAGCTCACGGCACAAATACATCGAGATCTGGCGGGCCTGAGCGAGTGGCCGGGCCTTACCCGGCCCACACAGGTCGTCGATCGACATGTTGAAGTATTCGGCCGTCACCGCCATGATCGTCGCCGCGTTGATCTCGAGGCTCGACGAATCGGGCATCAGATCGCGCAGGACCACCTCGGCCAACGTCAGATCCAACGGCTGGCGGTTGAGCGAGGCAAAAGCGGTGACGCGGATCAACGCGCCCTCGAGTTCACGAATGTTGCGCTCGATACGGCTGGCGATCAACTCGAGGACGTCGTGCGGGACCTCGAGGCGATCCATCCTCGCCTTCTTGCTCAGAATCGCGATACGCGTCTCGAGCTCAGGCGGCTGAACGTCGGTGATCAGGCCCCATTCGAAGCGCGTCCGCAGACGCTCCTCGAGGGTTGCCAACTGCTTGGGCGGACGGTCCGAGGAGACGACGATCTGCTTGTTCGCGTTGTGCAAGGTGTTGAAGGTATGGAAGAACTCCTCCTGGATACCTTCCTTGCCTTCGATGAACTGGATGTCGTCGACCAGCAGGACGTCCGTTTCCCGGTATCGACGTTTGAACGCGACCTTGCGGTCGTCACGAAGACTGTTGATGAAGTCGTTGGTGAATTCTTCGGTCGAGACGTACTTGACCCGCATGCCGGGGAACAGTCGCTGTGCGTAGTGGCCGGCGGCGTGAAGAAGGTGCGTCTTGCCCAGGCCCGAAGCTCCCCAGATGAACAAGGGGTTGTACGCACGCGCCGGCGCCTCCGCGATCGCGACGGCAGCGGCATGAGCGAATCGGTTGGACGATCCGATCACAAAAGTGTCGAAGGTGTACTTCGCGTTGAGACTGTTCGCGCCGGACCCAGAAGCAGAAGGAGTAGCGGGCGGCTTCGTGAAGTACGACGGCCACGATTCGTGAACGCTCGCGAGTGCTTCGCGGTCGTCGTCGACTTCTTCGGTCTCGGCAGTCTCGGAGTCCGAAGGTTCGCCGTCGCCTTCGGTGAATCTGCGCCGACGGTATGCGCCCGATGAGTTGACCGACTCGAACTGACGGCTGCCCGTGCGCTCCTCGACCGGTTCGGCGGGTGCGTCGGCATCGTCTTCGAGTGCGATGCGGACACCGAGTCCCTCGACCTGGCCGCCGAGGTGGCGTCCGAGTGCCTGCAGGATCGGCTCGCGTAGATCGCGCTCGATCGTCTCTTGAGCAAATGGCGATGGAACCGAGAGGAGTGCAAAACCCTGAGCAAGTGTGAGAGGCCTCACCAGACGGACAAATGCCTTCTGCTTGCTGCTCAAAGCCGGAAGATTACTTCCGGGGTCATCACTCGTGAGTTCTGCAACCACGTCGACCCAGACCCGTGCGAGCGCGTTGGGATCGTCGTTCACGTGGTTCCTTCCCGTGTTTCGCCGACAGTGGGTGTGCTGCAGCTGCCGAGCGTATGGCTGCGGCGTCGAATGATTCGGTGGATTACCACCCGGGGTGAGAACCCCGTAACAGGCTACGAATATGCCACCTGGGCTGTGTTTCCACACAATTATCCACAGATGTGGACAAACCTGCACTGAGTCGGTTTTTTCGTCAACCAAATTCGTCAAAGTGATCGAGAAATTGATCTACCTGCAACTTTGTCGGAACTCGAGGCGTTCGCCACTTGGTGTCGGGGATGCGTCAACACTCACAGCCCTGTGGATGAATGTGGAAACTCGGGATTCGGGGTCGCGTCCGGCGCTCGTGCCCGTATGTGCTGATGAGGCCTTGTCGGGAGCATGCGCCGGTGGAACTGTCCGGGTTGCCTTCAGGTCACCTGCAGTCCGTAGCGGAACTGTTGCCAAGGTCACACTTGCCGCCTCGCTCGAGGTCACGGCCGTATGCACACCGCGAATGGAATCTGCGGAATGATGGAAGTATCGGCGTGTCGTCGCGGTTGCCGCGAGAGGGCTCCGAATCGGGCTGGTTTGACCTTGGCAACGGTGGTAAGTAACCTCGAACGGTCACCCGCTGGTGGTGATCGCTTCGTGCTGGCTACATATGTCAGGTCGGATCGGTCTTCCAAGCCACAACGAGTGAAGTTGATTGTTCTGTACCTGTTGGATCCAAAGGCGCCGTAAGGCGTCGATCACTGAATGACGCCGGGAGGCGTCAATGAACTTCGAGGAGTGTTGACCGTGGCCAAGGGCAAGCGGACGTTCCAGCCGAATAATCGCCGCCGCGCGCGTGTTCACGGCTTCCGTCTTCGTATGCGTACCCGTGCGGGTCGTGCAATCGTTTCGGCGCGTCGCCGTAAGGGCCGCGATTCCCTCACCGCCTGATCTGATTTCGAGTTCAGGAGCTCGGGGTGTTGCCTGAGCCGTCTCGGTTGCGTCGCCACGCGGATTTCTCCGTGGCGGTGCGACGCGGGCGTCGTATGGGAAGACGCGACCTTGTCGTGCACGCGTTCGATCGCGAGCAAGTAGAGGCGCTGGTAGTAACAAATCACGGTCCCCGTTTCGGGCTGATCGTGAGCAAGGCTGTCGGGCCGGCGGTGATTCGACATCGAGTCGCACGCCGGCTTCGTCATATCTGTGCAGATTTCGTCGGGCAGGTTTCGCCGGAGACGGACGTGGTTATCCGCGCACTTCCGGGCGCAGCTACCGCCAGTTCAGCCGAACTGGCCAAGCAGTTGCGTGGTGGCCTGACCAAAATGAACCTATTGGTGTCGGTAAGTGAAGAGCCATGAGTACTCCGCTCTCTGAGCAGATCGAGACTCCCAGAGCCTCCCGTGTCATCACGGTGTTGAAGGCTGTGCGTCGCGCTCCCGCCACTGTTCTCATCTTCTGTATCGAGTTGTACCGGACGTATGTGTCGCCCTTGAGGATGCCGACCTGCCGGTTCACCCCCACCTGCAGTGAATACGCGGTCGAAGCGCTGCGCACTCACGGGGCGATCAAAGGCCTTTTCTTGACTGTGGTGCGGTTGGCGAAGTGTGCCCCCTGGCATTCTGGAGGGTGGGACCCTGTCCCTGCCCGTCGTGACCGTGATGCGGGTAGCCGCCATAGCTGTCCGGAAGCACGCGCAGCGTGTCACAGTCCGACGGACGAACAGAGGAGTACTTAGAGCCGTGCTCAATTTCATTTACTATCCGGTATCCGCAATTCTGTGGGTCTGGCACAAGGTCTTCGGGTTCATTCTCGGCCCGGACAACGGAATAGCCTGGGCGCTCTCCGTGGTGTTCCTGGTGTTCACCTTGCGTGCGGTTCTGTACAAGCCGTTCGTGAAGCAGGTCCGCACGACCCGCCAGATGCAGGAACTGCAGCCGCAGATCAAGGCATTGCAGAAGAAGTATTCGGGCGACCGTCAGCGCCAGGCCGTCGAGATGCAGAAGCTCCAGAAGGAGCACGGATTCAACCCGATCATGGGCTGTCTTCCGGTCTTGGCTCAGGCTCCGGTGTTCATCGGTCTGTTCCACGTCCTGCGCTCGTTCAACCGCACCGGCACCGGCATGGGCCAGCTGGGCATGAGCGCCGAGGACAACCTCAACACCCCGAACTACGTCTTCTCGGCCACTGACGTCCAGTCGTTCCTGGATGCTCGTCTGTTCGGCGCGCCTATCTCGGCCGCGATCACGACGCCGGTTGCGCAGCTTCAGGCTTATGTCACCGAGAACGTTCCCGAGCTTCCGTCACGCCTGAACATCATTCTCGTGGCCGCTCCGTTGATGATCATTGCCAGCATCGCGACCCACTTCAACTCACGCGCTTCGGTTGCCCGTCAGAGCGAAGCAGCTGCCGCGAACCCGCAGTCCGCGATCATGAACAAGCTCGCGCTGTACGTCTTCCCGCTCGGTGTTCTGGTCGGTGGACCGTTCCTTCCGATCGCGATCCTCCTGTACTGGGTGTCGAACAACATCTGGACCTACGGTCAGCAGCACCTCGTCTTCCGCAAGATCGATGCCGAAGAAGAAGCGAAGAAGCAGGAAGCGATCACTCGCCGCAACGACAATGCGCCCAAGCCCGGTGCCCGTCCCGATCCCGGTAAGAAGAAGGGATCCCCGGCTGCGCTGAAGACCGCGGATTCAGCCGACGACGACGGTGACGCCCCGGAAGTTTCGCTCAAGAAGCCTCAGCCGAAGCCCTCGGGTTCCAGTGGTGGTTCGACGTCGAAACCGAAACAGAACCGGCCACAGAGCAACCGCGGCAACTCCCCCAAGCGCAATAAACGGCGCTGATCCAGGAAAGAGAACGACCAATGTCCAGTGAAGCTGACATCGTTGTGGATGGAGAGAACGCAGACGTGAGCACCGAGACCACTGCGCCGGTTACCGATGTGGATGTAGACATCGACGATTCCGATGACGATTTGATCGAAGAGGGCGAGATCGCCGGCGACTACCTCGAGCAGTTGCTCGACGTGCTCGATTTCGACGGAGACATCGACCTTGACGTCGAGGGCGATCGGGCGATCGTCAGCATCGACGGCGGCGACGACCTGACCAAGCTTGTGGGACGTAAGGGTGAGGTTCTGGATGCTCTCCAGGAGCTGACTCGTCTGGCTGTTCAGCAGTCGACCGGCGAGCGCAGCCGCTTGATGCTCGACATCGCCGGGTGGCGTGCGGGCCGGCGCGAGGCACTCAGTGCTCTCGGTGCGGAAGCCGCACAGCGTGTTCTCGAGACCGGCGAACGCGAAGAGCTTGCTCCGATGACGCCGTTCGAACGCAAGATCGTGCACGACGCCGTCGCCAAGGTCGCCGGTGTTTCCAGCGAGAGCGAAGGCGCTGAGCCGTCTCGTCGAGTGGTTGTCCTCAAGGACTGACACTCCCCCCTGATCGAATGCGGGCCCCGGATTTTCCGGGGCCCGCTTTTGTGTCCGAGAGGTGTTTCACGTGAAACCGAATCCGGCAGCACGGTGAAGGTCAGGTGCCTATCGTTGTCGACATGTCCAACGAGCGCTCCGGATTCCCTCTCGGATTGATGACCCTTGGGGCCTTGATAGGGATGCTCGTGTGCGGCCTGAGCTATTGGCCCGTGGTCTTCGAACTACAGCAGAAAATGGAAGTCCAGTCCTTTCCGCCGGGCGGTCTGAAGTATTGGCTCTGCTGGTTGTTGCCGCTGGGAGTAGTCGCCGTCGTATTCATTCCACTTGCACTGGCATGGCGATCCGGGAGACCGGTCATGCTCAGCTTCGCGATTGCCTTCTTGTTCGTCGGGGGTGCACTGTGCATGTTCGGATATTCGATCGACAACATGCCGTACTACATGTGAGCCCCTCCCCTCCCCCCAGGAGGAATAGTCGGCCTTCGTTTCACGTGAAACCGGATCGATGGTTGTTGCCCCGAGCCCTCGAACTCCGCCCCAGATTGCCGCCACAATGGATCACCGACCTGATGTCGTCAGGCCTGCTGGCAAGGTCGTCACCTTCGGCGCTGGCATCCGATGACCGACAACCCGCCAGCCCTCACTTCGAGGGCCCCGGATTGGGGCGTCATCAACAACGATCAAGAAGGAGCAGCATCCGCACATGCACGTCGACATCGAAGGCGCCACCCGGATCGCCCGCCTCGCCGCAGAATTCGACTGGACCTGGGCCGTCGACGACCTGGAACCCTTCTGCGCACAAGCGGGATGGGAGCTCGTCGAACTCAGGCAAGGTGGCGCCTCGATACGAACGAACCTTCATGTCTGCCGGCCGAAGGCGAACATGTTCAGGCGGAACCGTTCGATGCACTACATCTCAATCTTCGTCTCGGACCTGGCAGATCTAGGTATTCCCAAGGCAGAAGTTCGCCCGTTGTTGGTCGAGGGGTTCACGAACCTCGATGTGGCATTTACCGCACTCCTGGGGACAGCCACGAGCGCCGAACCCGGACCTGAGGCAACTATCCGGTGGGATCTGCCGAAAGCGGTCATCACACTGCACCGGGGTTTCAGTGCAATCCACCTCGCTCTGAAGAGTCCGAAGTATCAGGCATGGATGGATGAGCCCGGACCGGAGGACGAGGACTAGCGATCGAGGTCGGCGAGATCGCATCCGGTGTGGGAACAGGTTTGCGCACTCCTCACACGAATCGGACCACTCACATCGAATGGGCTTCGTCGCCACGCAAAGTCGATGATGCAGGCTTCGGGGTGAGATCGGCGGCGACTACTTTGCCAAGCAAACCGGAATCGACCTCATCTTCACGGGCTCCGGTTCATAGACTGCGGACCGCGTCGGGGTAATCACGGGACCGCCTTGAGTTCGGTTGACTCGCGGGGTGTGCGCGATCGGCGTCGCGCCCACACCTGCTGCTGGTCTCGGCACGAGAGCGGGTCCGGGCTGTTTGAGGTGGAATGGCTTGGCGGTGCCCGGATCGAACTCGTGAGCGGTGATCTTGTTGGTTCCGGGTTCGGTATGCACCAACGGGTAGTCGTAGTCTTTGCCGTCCAACAACTCCTGCACCAAGCGCGGATCTTAATCGCGCAGAGCCTGCAGCGCTTTCGAGTCCAGGCGCAGGAATTCATCCTGCGCATCGGGCAGGTCCCCTGCTCGACTTTGATCTTCCCGCCGACACCGGTATCCACATCGAAGGCGAACTCGCCATGCGCATCCTGTGGTGCGAAGCTCCTTGATTGATTCGCGGTTTGTGATGCCAAGTCTCCGGTGTCCCGCAACAGGAGTGTCAAGCCGACGGATGTATGGCTCGCAACAACCGGCGGTGAGATAACGATGCTGTCCGCGACTTGGACTCGAAGCTCATCCGCGTCGAACAACAGATTGCGTCAGACCGACAGAGTCCGTTCGGCTGTCCGACGGCGGCAATTCTCTACAACCACTTTTCGTAAAAAATTGCCCATTTTGGGCCCGAATTCCATCCATGTAACTACCTACGGCAGTTTCGTCACTGTGATGATATTGAAAATCGACCTACTATCTCCATGCGACCTTCCGGCTATGTTTCACGTGAAACGGGTCAGATTTCGGCGAATTATCAGCGCAATGTTTCACGTGGAACGTGAACCCCTCCCCTCCCCCACTTGAATTTTGGGCGGAATACTTCCCAAAGAATGAACGAGTCGGCAGACTCACAGCGAGTCGGTGTGCAGAAGCGAACACATGTCGGCTCCAGAGCGGATAATGATTTCGGTCTTGATTGTTGATTTCGCGGTTTACGCGGGAGGATGTTTCACGTGGAACAGAATGGTGCGGCGTCGGTTGACTGGGACGAACAAGAGACTGCGCGCGCAGTGTTCGGTGACAGATATGAGATCGCGGAACGGTACTACCAATCCCTGGCAACGGATGGTGTCGAGCGCGGGCTCATTGGTCCCCGTGAGGTTCCCCGACTGTGGGAGCGTCACCTTCTCAATTGCGCAGTGATCGGTGAACTGATCGCCGAAGGTGAGTCGGTTGTGGACGTAGGAAGCGGTGCCGGCCTACCCGGAATCCCTCTCGCGATCGCCCGCCCGGACTTGAAGGTGACTCTCGTCGAACCGTTGCTTCGACGCTCTGTGTACCTCGCGGAGTTCATCGAGTCCAACGGATTGGACGTATTGGTTGTCCGAGGGCGAGCCGAGGAATCGGGTGTTGTGAAGGAAGCGGGCGGTGCGGACGTGGTCACTTCGCGGGCCGTGGCGCCTCTGGAGAAGCTCGCACGTTGGTCCCTCCCACTCATTCACGAGCACGGCCGGATGTTGGCACTCAAAGGTTCGAGCGCCGCCGAGGAGATCGAGCGGGACCGTACGGCGCTCACCAAATTGGGCGCGGGTAAGTTGGAAATACTCGAATGTGGAGCCAAGATTCTCCGCACCCCCACCGTGGTGGTGAAGGCCGAACGTCTCCCGAAGCGTCGCCAGCGTTGATGATTTACACGCATGCAATCGAGAGCAATGTACAGATGATGAGAGCACCTAGTGATCGATTCCCAATCGAAGGAGCAGTCAATGTCGGGTCGATCTGAATCCGCCGTTTCACGTGAAACACCGAAGCAGCACACGAGTGCGGGTGCGGATCAGATCGTCAACGACGACGACAATTTCACCGCCCCCTACGCGGCGATCTCCTCGGAGGAGACCCCCATCGGGGCGGCCGCGCATCGAGCGAGCCAAGTGCTTCATCCCCATTCGGTGACGCTGCCGAAGCCGGCGTTCCGCCGCGTGATCACCATCGCGAACCAGAAGGGTGGCGTCGGCAAGACGACGACCACGGTGAACCTTGCGTCGGCGCTCGCTCTTCAAGGACTCACTGTCCTCGTGGTCGATTTGGACCCTCAGGGCAACGCCAGCACGGCTCTGGGCGTCGTCCATACCTCGGGCACCCCCTCCAGTTACGAGTTGCTCATAGGCGAAGTGAAGGCCCCGGAGGCGATCCAGACCAGCCCGCACAGTGAGCGCCTTCTCTGCATCCCGGCAACGATCGATTTGGCGGGCGCCGAGATCGAATTGGTCTCCATGGTTGCCCGCGAGAATCGACTCAAAGGCGCGCTCAACGACAAGGTGCTCGCAGAGCTCGACGTCGACTTCGTCCTCATCGACTGCCCGCCCTCGCTGGGGCTGCTGACCGTCAACGCGATGGTTGCTGCCAAGGAAGTCCTGATCCCGATCCAGTGCGAGTACTACGCCCTCGAGGGGGTCGGTCAGTTGCTCCGCAACATCGAACTCGTCCAGGCTCATCTGAACCCGGATCTGCATGTCTCCACGGTCCTTCTGACGATGTACGACGGGCGCACCAAGCTGGCCGACCAGGTGGCCGAAGAAGTACGCAAGCACTTCGGCGAGGCCGTACTGCGCGCTGTGATTCCCCGCAGTGTGAAGGTTTCAGAGGCTCCCGGATACGGAATGACAGTTCTCGATTACGACCCGGGTTCACGCGGCGCCATGAGTTACCTCGACGCCGGACGCGAACTTGCCGCCCGCTCTGCCACCACGACGACCCAGGAGCAGTGAGATGAGTCAAGCACGCAAAGGTGGATTGGGCCGCGGCTTGGCTGCTCTCATCCCCACTGGGCCGGCCACGGCACCGGGTCTGGGTTCGGCTGCAGCGGACGTCGTAATCGGCGTCGACAAGCGCAACCCCTCCCCTCCCCCACCGACGAAGGCGGCTCCGAAAACACCGAAAGCCGCTAAGGCGACGGCGGCGAAGGCTCCGGTGGAAGCTGAGCCGGAGACCGAACTCGAGCCGACCGGCGCGGTCTATCTCGAGATCGAACCGAGCCTGATCGAGACGAACCCGAAGCAGCCTCGCAGCGTTTTCGACGAGGAAGCACTCGCGGAGTTGGTTCACTCGATCCGCGAATTCGGTTTGATGCAGCCGATCGTGGTCCGTCGTCACGGTGACAAGTACCAACTTGTCATGGGTGAGCGTCGCTGGCGCGCGAGCCAGGAAGCCGGGCTGGAGAAGATTCCGGCGATCATTCGTGAAACCGATGACGACTCGATGTTGCGCGACGCGCTCCTCGAGAACATCCATCGAGTGCAGTTGAACCCCCTCGAGGAGGCAGCGGCGTATCAGCAGTTGCTCGAGGAGTTCGAAGTAACCCACGAAGAATTGGCCAATCGGATCGGACGTTCGCGTCCCGTCGTGACCAACATGATTCGTCTGCTGAAGCTGCCGGTGGCGGTTCAGCGCCGCGTTGCGGCTGGAGTACTTTCGGCCGGCCATGCTCGCGCACTGCTGTCCCTCGAGGCGGGTGCCGATGCTCAGGAAGTCATGGCGGCACGCATCGTCGCCGAAGGAATGTCGGTTCGCGCGACGGAGGAAGCCGTCACTCTTGCCAACCGGGCGGACAATGAGATCGCTCCCCCGCAGAAGCGCAAGCCCATCGTGATGCCGGGTCTGCAGGATGTGGCCGAGCGGTTGTCGGACTCGTTCGACACCCGGGTGACTGTCAGTCTGGGCAAGCGGAAGGGAAAGATTGTGGTCGAATTCGGCTCGGTCGACGACCTACAACGCATCGTCGGAATGATGGAAGCGCAGAAATCGACGTAGTGAACTCGGATGCCCGTTTGGTGACGTAATGACGATGAGCGGGCACACCACCTATTTTCGTCACTGTGACGAATTTAGGTGGTCCGAGCTTCTCGAAATCTTGAACCGGGACGAAAGATGTTGAACAGCAATACATTAGAGCGATCAACTCTCGCGCCACTGCCGACTCGGTACAGCTGGCCTATCCTGGAGAAGAAAAAAGCGGCGGGCGAACATCAAAACCGCTTCGGGGACCTACGGAGAGTGAGTTAGTCAGTGTCGACTCACGTCATCACCTCTCTCACGCTCGACAGCCTCGATCAGCTTTCCGCCCATGCGCGTCGATGCGTGTTCTGGGAGATGGACCCGGGCGCGCTTCACGACGCCCGAGGATTCTGCGATCAGGAATTCGAGAAGGAAGCCTGGCTGTCGATGGTCATGCTCGAGTGGGGTTCGTGCGGACAGGTCGCCGTCCGCGACGGAAAGCCGCTTGGAAGTGCGTTGTACGCCCCTCCCCGCATGATCCCGCGCGCGCAACTGTTTCCGACCAGCCCGGTCAGCTCGGACGCAGTGCTTCTGACAAGCCTTCGCCTCGAGCCCTCGGGCATAGAGGAAGAACTGGGGCCAAGCCTGCTGGCCGCTGTCGTGACAGATCTGGTTCGACGAGGAGTTCGTGCGCTCGAGGCATTCGGTATCCGTAGCGACGACTTGGGACCTGCTTCCGACGTGGCCAGCGCAACGGCCGCTCTGGAATGTTCACCCGCAGAATGCATGATCAGTGCCGAGTTCCTCGAGGATTACGGTTTCGAGGTCGTGGCACCGCACCATCGCTATCCGCGGCTTCGTCTCGAACTCAATCGAGATCACGAATGGAAAGTCGACGTCGAAGAAGCCCTCGACCGTCTACTGAAGGCCGCAGCTCTCGAAATGGTGGAGATCAGCGAGCTCGCCAGAGTGTGAGCAGGTGCCGACCGCAGGACCTACGAAATGCGGTCGGCTACCGAAAGTTCTTCTGCGAGAAGCTCGGCGAAGGTGAAGGTGCCGGTCGGCTGATCGTCTTGACCGAGCAGATACAGCCGTTTGACCGAGATCAAGATGGCTTCGGCGATGGTGTCACGCATCCGCGGATTCGTCAGTACCGCAACGTCGGACGCGTTGGACAGGTAGCCGAGATCGATCTGCACTGTCGGCATGTTGGTGAGGCGCAACAACTCCCACGTCCGACCGTGAGTTCTGCAGTCCCGCAACGGGGTTCGCGCAACGATCTCGCGCTGAACGAAACCGGTCAACACCTGCCCGATCATCGAGACCGAACCGTGCGAATTTCCGAAGTGGAAGCTCGCGACGCCGTTTGCCGACGGGCTCGAGTTGCTGTCGCAACGCAGGGAGATCATCAGATCCGCGTCGAACGCATTGGATGTCAGTGCGCGCTCGGCCTCGGTGGGATCGGCGTTGTGCGGGCGGGAGAGGAAAGTTTCCATCCCGGTTGCAGCCATCCGCCCCTCGAGGCGCATGGCCAGATCCCAGAGGATGTCAGCTTCGGAGATGCCGTTGACGATGTTGCCCGTCGACGGCCCGCCGAGGCCGGGATCGATGACGATGCGCTTACCGCCAAGCTGCGGGCCCTTACGCCGCACCAGTTCCTCTTCGCTGATCGCATGTGGGGAACCACCGGTGACGCGGGTTCCCAGAAGTTCCAGCGAACGGAGTGTCTGTGGGCCGCAGATACCGTCGGCAGCGATCCCGATTTCACGCTGGAAAGACGAGAGAGACTCGTGGGTCTGTGGACCGAAGAAACCGTCGACCCGGCCTGCGTAGAAGCCCAGATCTTGCAGTTTTGCCTGCAGCGCTGCGACGTCGTCGCCGTACAGCGGCGCGGACAACTGGTAGATCAACGTACGGGCACCCAGGCGGTACGAGGCCTCACGAAGTGACCGATAGGTTGCCGGGCCCACAATGCCGTCGACAAGAAGCCCACGCTGCTGCTGGAAGGCACGAACGGCGCTGTCGAGTTGATGATCGAAGATGGCGTCGGGTGCAACCCAGTGGGCACCGTCGGCGCTTTCACGTCGAATGCCGGAAGTTCCGTGATGGAGGTATCCCAGCTTCGTCAATGTGCCCCGAATCTCGGCGACGGCCGGGCCGTGATCGCCGTGTCGGAGTCTGTGCATGCGTGAAAGCCTCTCGGATCGGTTAACGAATTCGATCGATGTGCCTGGTCGTAGACCCGATCAGGCACATCGATCGATTATCTCAGAAATTCTGTGGATTGCGAGAATCCACGATGCTCACCCAGCCGTCAGAGAACGTCTGCGAGGTCCTTGAGCAGCGCGGCCTTGCCCTTGGCGCCGACGATCGTCTTGATCGGCTTGCCGTCCTTGAACAGGATCATCGTCGGGATCGACATGACCTGGAAATCGCGCGCGGCCGCGGGGTTGGCATCGATGTCGAGCTTGGCGACGGTCAGCTTCTCGCTGTTCTCGCCGGCGATCTCCTCGAGGACCGGGGCGACCATCTTGCACGGGCCGCACCAGGTTGCCCAGAAATCGACCAGAACGGGCTTGTCGCTGCCCAGGACGTCCTGCTTGAAGGAATCGTCGGTGATGGTGACGGTATTCGACACTGTTACTCCTCGAGGGTTGGGTACGACAGCTTGGTGAATTAGGGAGCGCCGACGACGTCGACCGTGTGGCCGGCTGCGTCGAGCGTGTTGGCGGTGATGTCGCCGCGGTCGGCCAGCCAGCGTTCGGCGTCGATTGCTGCGGAGCATCCGGTGCCGGCAGCGGTGATCGCCTGACGGTACGTGTGATCGACCAGGTCACCGGCAGCGAAGACGCCGTCGATGGAGGTCGCGGTAGAACCGGGAGCGACCCGCACGTATCCGGCGTCGTCGAGATCGACCTGGCCCTTGACGAGTTCACTGCGCGGGTCGTGGCCGATGGCGACGAACATGCCGGTGATCTCGAGTGTGGAGGTCTCGCCGGTGACGGTGTCGCGCACGACGAGGCCGGTGACGCTGTTCTCACCGAGCACCTCGACGGGCTCGGCGTTGGTCAGGAAGCGGATCTTCTCGTTGGCCTTGGCGCGCTCGAGCATGATCCGTGAGGCGCGGAACTCCTCGCGGCGGTGCACCAGGGTGACCGAGCGAGCGAAGCGGGTGAGGAAGGTTGCTTCTTCCATCGCGGAGTCGCCGCCGCCGACCACGACGATGTCCTGGTCACGGAAGAAGAAGCCGTCGCAGGTGGCGCAGGCGCTG
This sequence comes from Rhodococcus sp. MurmanLake-1, assembly GCF_056945715.1. Classification (NCBI taxonomy): domain Bacteria; kingdom Bacillati; phylum Actinomycetota; class Actinomycetes; order Mycobacteriales; family Nocardiaceae; genus Rhodococcus; species Rhodococcus sp. MurmanLake-1. Next base: position 168,905 of record NZ_JBWZNF010000009.1, read on the forward strand.
ACGCCGCGGCCGAGGAGGCGTTCTTCACCGGGAATGCCCAGGTAGCGGGCTGCTGCGCCCATGGCGAGGATGATCGCGTGCGCGGCGTAGGTTTCGCCGTTCGCGACGACGGTCTTGATCGGGCCGCTGAGGTCGATCTCTTCGACGTCCTCGGTGCGGATGTCGGTGTCGAAGCGCAGTGCCTGCTCGCGCATCTGTTCCATCAGATCGGGGCCCATGATTCCTTCGCGGAATCCGGGGAAGTTCTCGACCTCGGTGGTGGTCATGAGGGCGCCACCGAACTGGGTTCCCTCGAAGAGCAGGGGCTGGAGCTCAGCGCGCGCGGTGTAGACACCAGCGGTGTAGCCGGCCGGTCCGGAACCGACAATGATGACGTCATGGACCGCGGGCGTGGTTTCCAGCTGGGTGGTCATGCGAGCCTTCCAATAGTGAGTGCAGACCCTCCGCTTCTTGGAGAGCCGTACCGATCAACACCAGGATAAGGGGTGTTGTTCCCGCACTCCGCTGGAAAGTGGCTCACAGCCGGCAGCTCACAGCGCGGGACTCACTGGGTGGGGCGCGGTGCCTCCCGAACCACCAGCGCTTCCCGAACCACACAGCGCGTGCCGGTGTAGATGGTGGGCATGCACTTGTTGCAGTGGATACACAGACCCTCGTCGACGCTCTCGGCCTGAAATTTGTTGACCAGTTGTGGGTCCCTGAGCAGTGCGCGCGCCATGGCGACGAACTCGAATCCTTCATCCAGTGCGTGCTCGATGGTGTCGACGCGGTTGATGCCGCCGAGCAGGATCAGTGGCATCCTCAGCGCCTGTCGGAACTGGCGGGCGAAGGGCAGGAAGAAACCCTCCTCGAACGGGTACGTCGGAAAGATTTTGGGACCGTAGAACTTCAGCCCGTACCCGACGAGTTTGGGTTGGGAAGCGACAAACTCAGCCAGTGGGACCTCGCCGCGGAAGAAGTACATTCCGTTGAGAAGTGAACTGCCACCGGTCAATTGCATCGCGTCCAGGTGGCCGTCGGCTTCGAGGATCTGGGCTATCGGCAGGCTCTGGTCGAGCCACAGACCTTTCGGCACCCCATCGGACATGTTGAATTTCGCGGTGACCGCCACGCTGGATCCAGCGGCCACTCGCACCGCTTCGATGACTCGACGCGGATACTCGGCGCGCTTGGCGACGCTGCCACCGTATCGGTCGTGGCGCTTGTTCAGATTGGGGCTCATGAACGAGCTGAGTAGATAGTTGTGACCGAGATGGACCTCGATGGCGTCGAATCCTGCGTCCACTGCGACGCGGGCGGTCCGTTCGAAGTCGGAGACGACACCGTCGAGTTCGGCGAGTGTCGCGCCTTTGACGAGGCCCATTGCGGGCGGACTCAGCCGGGTCGACGGCGCCAGGGTCTTCGTCTTGTTGGAAAGCGTGTTGGCAACCAGTCCCGCGTGGCCGATCTGCGCCGCGGCAAGCGCGCCTTCTGAGTGGACGGCGTCGGTCAGTCTGCGTAGTCCCGGCAGCGCGCGCTCGTCCATGACAAGGGTGTCGCGGTGGACTCGTCCACCTGGTGAGACCGCGCAGTAGGCGACGGTGGTCATCGCGGCCCCGCCCCGAGCCACTTCGGCGTGGAAGTTGATCAGATCGTCCGAGACCGCTCCCCGGGGCATGACGCCCTCGAACGTTGCAGCTTTGACGATGCGGTTGCGCAAGGTCAGAGGGCCGAGACGTGCGGGTTCGAATATCGACGGTGTGGGCGCTGTGGTCATTTTCAACTTCCTGCGGCGGCCTGATCTTTACGATGCCAGTGGACTCGTAACTACGACGATATAGCGCCTACTCCCAATCTGTCCGACAATTCGACACGATGAACGCCACAGGATCAGGTCGCCCACGAGACCCACGCATCGACGACACAGTCCTCGAGGTCACCCGAGCGATGCTCCTCGAGGTCGGATGGGAGCAACTCAGTCTCCGTGCGATCGCGGCACGGGCAGGGGTCAGCCGAGCCTCGATGTCACGACGATGGCCGTCGAAGGCACATCTAGTTCTCGGATCGATCCTGGGTGCGACACCTGACCTGACACCGTTCGAGGGCACCGATCGCGACGGCTGGATCCGTTGGGTGGTGGAGGGAAGTGCTCAGCTATTCTCGCGGCCCGAGGTTCGCGCCGCGTCACCGGGACTGCTGGCTGCGCTGCGCGACCATGACGATTTACGCAACGAATTGTGGCGCGGTTTCAGTGGGCCGAGCACGCAACTCTTCCTTCAAAATGCTGACGATCCCGAATCGGCACGGCTCGATGCCAAGGCCGTGCTGGTATTGGCGGCCGGAGCAGCGATGTTTTCAAGTCTGATAGCGGTCGAGGACGATACGGATGCGTTGCGCGGGAGAATCCTCGAGCTCCTGCTACCCGCAGCAACACCGCGCTGACCGTCGACGTCAGCCGATGTTCTTGACCGACAACGTATTCGGATTCCCGTCGCTGCAGTTGATCCCAACGGTGAGTGCAGTGATCTGACGCGGCTGCGATCCCGTCAAGAGTAGGACTATCGCCGGTGTACCGTCGATGCGAACCTCACCCGAGCCGAGCACCGGCCTGCCCTCGTCGATGCCATTGGCGCTCAGGCAGCCGGCAAGCTTGGACGGATCATCCAGCGGTCCAAGGTTTTTGGATCCGATGAGTGAAAGCAGAGACGCCGAATCCGGATCGTCGACAGCAGATGTCACCGGTATGCTTGGTTGAGCAACAACGCTTTCGGCAGGTTCGGAATCTCGGGTTCCGATCACAACGATCACGAAGGCCACCAACACGGCTGCTGCGGCACCGAGCAGCCACGCTTGTGGGCGTCGCCGGAACGGCACGACGGTTGTCTCTGCTGACAGCTCGTCCTGACCGGACTGTAAATCCAGTGCCGAATTGATTCGCTCGGCAAGCGAATTCGGAATCCGTTCGTGAGAGGCCTCGCGCGAGTTCAGTGTCGCGAGTGATGCTGTGACGCTGTCGAGAGTAGTGACAAATGCCTGGGCGTCGGCGTCTGCGTGTACCAGCGGCCACAGAGCTGCACTGGTTTCGGGATCGAGAACCCCGGCGTGAAGATCCGCCAAGAGGTCCTCCGAAAACGGAGGCGACGGAACGCGAACAGACGGATCTGTCATGAACCCTCCCTCGGCAGTCGGTGTGGACGCTTACAAGATAGGACGCGGCCGGTTCACGAATGGTTCCCGCCTTCGCGAAAGTCCTCCAACTGGGCGGCGAGGCGCTTGCGCGCGCGGGCGCAGCGACTCTTCACGGTCCCTACGGGCACGCCCAACCTCTCGGCGGCCTCGGCCACCGGATACCCCTCGACATCGACGGCGACGACGGCAGCGCGCTGCTCAGGGGGCAGCGATGCCAGCGCTTGTTCGACGGTCAGGCTCATGTCCACTCCCGCCGCGTAATCGCGGTGATCACGGGGTTCCTCCGCATTCTCGGAAGACAGAGAGAACGCGGCCCGCGATTTGTTGCGTCGGATCCGGTCAAGGCAGGCATTGACCACGATGGTGTGGAGCCAACTACGCACCGCCGCATCGCCGCGGAACTTCGCCGCCTTGCGGTGCGCGGAGAGCAGACCCTCCTGGAGTGCGTCTGCCGCGTCCTCGTCCGAGTAACTCGTACGCCGGGCAACGTGCCACAGATGATCCTGATGCCGGACCAGTAGTTCACGGAACGCGTGTCGATCGCCCGCGACATGAGCGGTCAACAATTCGAAATCCGTCGGCTCGAGATTCTTGTTCTCGAAACTTCTGGATTCGAAATTTCCGGCTCCGCCCCCGGTGCCCCCCCGATAACTGTGCACGGGCGGATATTAGCCCAGTCGGTAGGTTTCAGAAGGGCCAAGGGCGATCACTTTGCAGCAGTGAATGCAATCTCTGAGATGGATGTCTGGTTTTGTCCGGATTCGGTGCTGAGCTGCGTAATCCAAACCAGGACATACTGACCCGAGCCGTCCGACGAGAGCGGAATGTCGGTCACACCGTTCTTCAGTACACCGGATCCGATTTCCTTGGTCTGATCCAGCGAAGTATTCGCAGAAGGGGCAGAACGGATTTCAACGACGGTTCCGGGCGAATCGGACGTGATCGCAATGTTTTTCAGGTTGGCCGCATCGGCGAGCGTCACCATCAGGCCGACGCCGTTCTTCAGGGACGGGAAGGGCTGGAAGTACGAGTCCGACGACCATGCGGTGGCCGGATTGCCGTCGATGGCGTTCTTCGCCGTTGCGGGCTGATCAGGCGTGCCCTGGGGTGAGAACACCGTTACGGCCGAGGCGGCTACCGGCACCGTTGCCGCCGCCGGTGCGGGGGCAGGTGAATTGTTCTCGGGCGCAGTAGCTTCGGTAGTCAGGCCGAAACTCTGCTCGCTGAGCGGGGTGTCGTTACTGCCGCCCGAGAGGAAGCTCGCTACCCACACCACAAGGAGAATCAGGACGATCACGGTGAAGACACCGAGCGCCGTCAGTGCCGCGAGCATCCGCGTCGACTTCTTCTTCTCGGCCTCGATGGCTTCAGGGTCGTTCAGTGCGTGACCCGACGCACCCTGTTCGCGGTGGCCGAGACGAAGTGCCGGAATCATTTCCGTCTTGTCGTTGACGACGGACGCCTGATCGAGAATGTGCTGCACGGTGGCAGCAGTGCGGATTCCACTCTCCGACTGCAACGCTCGAACTGCCACGGCCGAGATGTCGAACGGAACCTCCGGACGGACGACCCGAGGCTCGACGATGTTGCCGTCGGCGCCGCGGCCGGCGGGAAGCAAACCACCGACGGGACCGGCGGACGGATCGGCGAGCGGCCAGCGCGCCGTGATGAGCGAGTACAGCATGGCGCCGAGACCGCGGACGTCGCTGGTGGAATCGGCGTCGGCAAGCGTCGCCGGGAACGCTAGTACGGCGTCACCGTTGATGCTGATGCGAACGCGGTCCGGGTGATCGATGGACAACGCGCCGCCGGTGCGGTGGGCAGCTTCGGCAGCGGCCGCCAGGGCACGGATGGCGCGGGCTGCACCGATCGGTGACGGCGTGGTCTCGGCCATCTCACGCAGCGAGCGGCCGGGAGTCCATTCGGCGACGACGATGCCGCCCGAACTTCCGCGGACGACGTCGAGGACGCGAGCCAGACCGGGCGAGTTGATTCGTCCCAGGCGCAGAGTGCGTGAGAGAACTGCCTGCGGTCCGGACTGGCTGTCGTCGTCACCGCGCTGATCGGCGTCGACGAACGTCAGGGCTACTTCACGGTCGAGCTTGACGTCGAGAGCTTCCCAGAACTGCAGTCCGCGGGTTCCGCCGTGCGGCGCGAGCAGACGGTAGCGTCCGCCGGCGACAGAGGCGCCCGGGATGAGCTTGGGTCCACGGGGCATCGGTCGCTGGGCCGGTCGTGATGCGGATCCGGCGGCAGGTGTGCGAGGCGCAGCGGGCGGCGGTGTCTGAGCTGCAGCCGTCTTCTGAGGTTCGGGTGCCTTCTTGTCCGGAGCAGGCGTCTTCGGCGCGGGTGCCTTCGACACGGGTGCTGAAGGTGTCTTCGACACAGGTGCTGAAGGTGTCTTCGACACACTGACCGGAGGCACCGGCGGTGCGGCCTTCTGCACCGGCGGCTGTGGCTTCTGGCCCTGCTGTGGCTTCTGGACCGGCCGCTGCGCGGGCTGCTGTGGCCTCTGACCCTGCTGTGGCTTCTGGCCGGCAGATGCGGAGGAACTCGTGGATGCAGGTGTGCCCGACGATGCCGTTGACTTCTGTTCGGACGCTTTCACGGCAGAAGTCCCGGCACTCTTGTTGCCGGAAACGTTGTCGTCGCTCACCCTCGCTCCTTCTCCATCGATAGCCCGTCCCCGAATACGCGCGGGTTGCGATCCTGTACGCCCATGACCAGGGTACGGGAGCGCACCCGGTCGTTCTTGCTCGTTTGATTCCGTTCTGATTGCAGGAATCAGCTCGGTGACGTCGTCGTCGGTGTTGTTACGTGTGTCCGGTTCGGCGCGACCTGTCAGTGAACGAATCTTGCGGGAGACCGCAACCGTTACCGACAGGACTTCCGGAACCTTCTTGAAGTAGAGAATCGTGAAGGTGATCGCGAGCATCAGGATGCCGCCGACGGCGACGCGAACCATCGAGCCGGGTCCGCCGAAACGCTCGGTGAGTTGATCGAATCCGAGGACGCGGTCGACCGCGAGCATGGTCAGCGAACCGGCCAGCGAGGCGAGTACGACGGACCAGACTGTCTTGCCCACGTTGGCCATCTGCAGGTTTCCGAGGCTGCGGTGCAGGAGGTATCCGCCGATGACGGCGCCGGTGATGTATCCGAGACCGTTGGCCGCACCGAGCAGGATCACGACCTGATCGCTGTTGGAGGCGAAGACCGGAGCGAGCGCCGAGAAAGCGATTTTCACTGCAGTGATGCCGAGAACGATCCACGTCGGCGTCCAGGCTTGTTCGCGGGCGTAGAACACACGAAGTTGGATCAGGACCAGCGCATACGGAATCAACGTGAATGCCGACCAGCTCACGGCAGTGCCGAGACGTTCGGCCTGTTCCGGCCCGAAGCGGCCGTAACCGTAAAGCGCTTCACCGACCTGCGGACCCATGAAGGTCAGGAACATGATGATCGGAACCAGCGTGATCATGGTCAGACGTGTTGCGACCGACAGATCGTCCACGACGGCCGGGGTGTCGTCGGCCGCAGCGTTGCGGCTCAAGCGCGGCATGATCGCGGTCAGAACCGTCACTCCGAGCACGCCGTACGGGAGCTGCAGGAGCAACCAGGCCTGGCTGTAGATGGCAGGGCCGGCTTCGTCGGCATGTGAGGAAATCTTGGTCGCGAAGATCATGCCCATCTGGCTGATCAGGACGTACAAGACGATGGCGACGGCCATGCCGCCGAACTGGCGCAGGCGATCGTCGAGGCCCCATAGCGGCTTGAGCGAGATCTTCTCGCGGCGAAGTGCGGGGATCAGGCTGGCTGCCTGCACGATGACGCCGATGGTGATGCCGATGCCGAGGGTGAGCAGCTTGGCGTCGCCCATCGAGACCGGATCAAGCGAGATCTCGCCCGGAGTCAGGCGGTAGATCACGAGCACCACGAGGACGACGACGTTGTTGAGTACGGGAGCCCAGGCTCCGGGCTTGAAGATCTGCCTGGTGTTCAGAAACGCTGTGAACAGTGCCGACAGCCCGTAGAACAGGATCGCCGGCAGAAGTAGATACGACAGCGCCGTGGTCAGGTCGGTGCTGACCTTGCCGTCTTCGGACAGGAAGACGTATTTGGTGAGTACGGGTGCTGCCAGGGTCGCGAGCAGCGCGGCCATGCCCAGTAGAACGAGCGACGCCGTGAAGAGGCGTCGGACAAACGCTTCGCCGTGATCGGCGTCCTCCCGCTCGGCGCGGACCAGCACTGGGACGACGATCGCGGTCAGAACGGCGCCCAAGACGAGCTCCGCGATCATGTTCGGGATCTGGCTGGCCACGGTGAACGAACTGGCGATGGCCGGGCCGAGGACCATCAGGATCATCAACTGCTTGGCGAACCCCGTGATGCGGCTCGTCAGCGTCGCGATCGCGATGGAACCCGTCGCCGCGAGGAGGCGGGAGTTCGTCTCCTTACGATCACCGACCAGGGCGTGCGCGTCGGTGTCGAACTCGTCCGACTTGGTCGCCTGCCGATCGGCGAATTCCATCTCGGCTTCGCGATATCTGGGATAGTCGCGGATCACCGGGATGGTCATGGTGGGTGCGTCGTCGAAACGTGCGTCCGGGTTGACCGGCTGAATCGGGTAGCCGCGCTCCCACGGTGGCATCCGAGGATGCGAACGGGTCGTGGCACTCTTGCGGGTGATCGCCGATCGGCGACCCTCCTCGGGTGGATTCCCGGTCATGAGCGTTCGTACCCTTCATCTGCTGGGTCCGGCTGACCCTTGAATCGATGCCACAGCCGTCGCCCTGCCAGGAACAGCAGCAACCCTCCCGCTGTCGCCGTCACGGCGGCCAGGGGACGACCGTACGCATTCGACCGTACGGTCACGCTGGTCGGCGTACCCAATTGGCGGCCATCTGTCGTGGTCAGCGAGAAGTTGACTTCCAGCTTGCGGGAATCGTTCATTTCCGCGGGCACAGTCAACTGTCGGCTACCTCGCGGCGGCAGCTGTTTGGGACCGATGTCACTGATCTGCATCTCGGGTGGGGCTTCCACACGCAGGTCGACGTTGATGGCGATGGGCAACTCGTTTCGCGCCACCAGCAGGAGCGGACTCTGCCCCGATGCGAGGGTGTAGACGCCGCCCGGCGACACCACACTGACGGCCCGGTACATCCCGTCGACGGCTTCGGTGACGTTGTCGGCGCGGATGGTCGCAGCGCGCTCCGCCCGATTGACCGATGCGGAGGCGACGTTGCGGCGATCCGCCAAGGTCATCGAGCGAAGTAGATCTTCGCGGAGCGGTGCCGTGAATCCCCGGGGGGTGAGCGAAGCCGCCGGATCGTCCACGAGCGATGCTTCGAGCCCGTCGATACGCGGAAGTTGGGTGGTTGCGGTCTCGACGACGGACGTCTGCGGACCGTCCTGGGTGGCTCGGTCCGGGTACTCGAGCGTGGCGGCATCAGTGGCCCCCGGTTGTCTGCCGAGTAGTGCGGGCAGGGCCTGAGGTGAGGCGAGGCCGGAGCGAATGAGGGTCGCGAGCATCGAGAGCACGGCGGTGGCGTCGTTGCTGTCCGCGGTCCACAGTTGCGGCGGCGCGAAGATCTGATTGCGCGGCAATGACGTCGGCGTCAGCGCGGCCCAGGCCATCGCTCCCAGCGCGTCCTGGCGCCGGGCGCTGCGCGATTCGATGTCGATGGTCGGCGCGGTGTCGTCGGGGATGTACGACGGGACCTGCGGCTCCGAGCCGGTGGCGGCCAAGGCTGCGGCTGCCGAGGTGTCGAACGCAAGCGCGTCGAGTGAGCCGGTTATCCGCGACGACAGTTGCGGGGCTGCCGAGTCGACGGAGGTGTCAGCCACCATCGCTGTGGTGGGATTCACGCTCAGCACCTCTGCGGTGGCCGAGTCGAGGACACCCGAATCCGGCCAGACGAAATCTCGCAGTGACGTCACGCCGAGGATGTTGTCGACGATGTCTGCCGGGCGTGCGAGCGCGGTAGCCGTCAACTCCGGATTGGCCACCGAGGTGACTGCGGCGAGATCGGCCTGGGCGAACGGAACCGCCGTAGTGCACATCGAGGAGGCGAGGGTCTTCACCCGGCCGAGCCATTGGTTGGCGGCGTCGCTGCCACGGCCTTCGTGCGACGGTCCGGTGGGATCTGACGAGTTGTCGGCCACGAGGTACCCGCGAGTCATGTTCTCGACGGTGATCAGAAGGTCGGGGTCGATTGCCAGGCAGAGCGCATCCGTGACGCGGCGATCGGTATCGCTCTCGGGCTTGGTGGCGTTCTCCACCGCATCGACCAACGCGTCCAGGCGCCCGCCGTCGGAAAGTTCGGTGGCAAGTTCGTCGTCGATCAGGCGCACGGGCTCGTTGACCGCGCCCGGGATTCCGCCGACGAGTCGTGGCGCGTCGGCCAACGGCCACATGAGCGTGACGCCGATCGGGGCGGATGTGTCGGGGGGAACGACGGCCGTCGCCGACGAACTGGGTGTTCCGGATGTGGCGTTCGATTCGGCCGCGGCCGGCACACCGAGCACTGGGAGCAGGAAGCGTGCGTCGTCGAGTCGGGCGGCCCCGCCGTATTCCGGGGTGCCGTTCACGTTGACGAGCATCGGGTAGACGCCCGGTTCGGTGATGTCGAGAGACAACCCGGTTGTGCTCCGGAGCGGCAAGGTGAGTGTGAACTGCTTGGACTGGCCGGTGTCGAGGGTGGTGGCAACGGTGTCGAATTCGCCGACCGTGTCGAAAACAGCCTGGTCGAAATCGAGTGCTGCGCGCACGTCGGAACTGGAGTCGATCGCGGGAGCGCGTTGCAGCCTCACTCCGACGTCCTCGACGGGACGGTCACCGACGTTCTTCACCGTGCCCTTGACCACGACGTTGCGGTCGCTGGTTGTCGTCACGGTGGTCGGTGCGGTGGAGTCGATGGTCAGCTGCAGAAATTTGGCATCGTTGGTGTTTCGCGCCGGGGCGCGCTCACTGGGCTGGCTGGACGGAGCGGCCCAGGAGACGGCCGTCGTCGCGGGCCCGAAACCGACAGCGGCCATCACCAAAGCGGCCACACCGGCCCGCCGCAGAGCCATTCTCATCCGGCGTCCGGTTCCTTCGGGTGCTGTACTCGCGGGATTTCAGGTCGGTGCATTTCAGGTCGCGGCATTTCGGCGATCATCTGCGATGCAAGTTCGGCCAGCTTGCGCTCGTCGGCGTATGCGAGTCGCTTGTGCAGTTCCGTCAGCGGTACCCAGGCGACTTCGGTGACCTCGATGTCCTCGTCGGAGAGTTCACCGCCGAGAAAGCGGAGGAGATAGTGGTGCACGGTCTTGTGGACGCGCCGACCTTCGGTCACGAACCAGTAGTCGATGCTGCCCAGCGGTGCCAGGACGGTTCCCTGGATACCGGTTTCTTCTTCGACCTCACGCATTGCGGTCTGTTCGGCCGTCTCACCCTGCTCGATATGGCCCTTGGGTAGCGACCAGAGCAGGCGTCCGCGGCGGTCGGTTCGGCCGATCAGTGCAGCGCAGAGGCGTTCGGGAGGTCCGCCCCAGCCGTCGACGACCAAGCCGCCCGCAGAAGTTTCACGGACGGTTCGCATCAAAGGTTTATCGGGGTTGCCGACGGCAGGTCGACGCCGCGGGTTGCGGCGACTCCTGTTTGTTCGTTCGGCACCAGACACCTCATCGATACTAGTTGGCCTTCCAGCGTTGCCCGGTAACCCGCGCAAAGCGGTCTATCGCGTTCGTATGCGCGTTCTGCTATTTGCGCACCTTAAGTAAGCTCCTTTCACGTGACTGTCCCTACCTCCGACGCTGATCGCCGCCTACGACTGCTTGCCGACGCCACTGCAACGCTCGGCACGTTGTCCGACGTGTTGAACCCGCTCGGTGAGCGTTTTGCCGAGGCCGGTCACGAGCTGTTCCTGGTGGGTGGCAGTGTTCGCGACGCGATCCTGGGCCGCTTCAGTGGCGATCTGGACTTCACGACGGACGCCAGGCCGGAGAAGGTTCAGGCTCTGCTCAAGGGCTGGGTGGACAAGCAGTGGGACACCGGCATCGAGTTCGGGACCATCAGCGCCATCAAGCACGGCCAGGAGATCGAGATCACGACCTTCCGGGCCGACGCTTACGACCGTGTCTCGCGTAATCCGATAGTCGAGTACGGAACGACGTTGGCCGACGATCTGGTGCGCCGCGATTTCACCGTCAACGCGATGGCGATGAAGATCGGCGCGGACGGTTCCTACACGTTTGTCGATCCGCTGAACGGCATGGACGCCCTGCTGGCCGGGGAACTCGATACGCCGTCGGCGCCGGAGAACTCGTTCAACGACGATCCGCTGCGGATGCTGCGCGCAGCCAGGTTCGTCTCGCAGCTTGGTTTCACGTTGAACAATCGCGTTTTCGAGGCCATCAAGGAGATGGCGTCGCAGATCGAGCGGATCACCGCCGAGCGTGTGCAGGTGGAGCTGAACAAAATGATGCTGGGCATGTACCCGGTGGACGGCATCAACATGATGGTCGACTCCGGACTGGCTGCATACGTGCTGCCCGAGGTTCCGCAGATGAAGCTCGAGATCGACGAGCATCACCAACACAAGGACGTCTACCAGCACTCCCTCACCGTGCTCCAGCAGGCGATCGATCTCGAAGAAGGCGATCCCGACCTCGTATTGCGTTGGGCTGCACTGCTTCACGACATCGGCAAGCCGGACACCAAGCGTAACGAGCCAGGCGGTGGCGTCAGCTTCCACCACCACGAGGTGGTTGGCGCCAAGCTGGTGCGCAAGCGCATGCGTGCCTTGAAGTTCTCGAAGCAGATGGTCGACGACGTTTCGCAGCTCGTGTTCCTGCACTTGCGTTTTCACGGCTACGGCAAGGGGCAGTGGACCGATTCGGCAGTGCGGCGGTACGTCACCGACGCGGGCGAGCTGCTCCCCCGGCTGCACAAGCTCGTCCGGGCCGACTGCACCACGCGTAACAAGCGCCGCGCCGCGCAGTTGCAGGCCACGTACGACGACATCGAAGAGCGGATTGCGCGCATCGCGGAGCAGGAAGACCTGGCTCGCGTGCGTCCGGACCTCGACGGCAACGCCATCATGGAACTGCTCAACATCCCGGCCGGCCCGCAGGTGGGCAAGGCATGGACGTTCCTCAAGGAACTACGTCTGGATCGCGGCCCGCTCGAGCGTGACGAGGCCGAAGCCGAACTGCTGAAGTGGTGGGCTACCCAGCAGGGCTAGTTTCTCGTTTCTTGCGGTTGATCAGCACCGCTGACAATCCGGCGGCATAGACACCCGCGCCGGCAAGGGCCAGGCCGACGCTCTTGCCGTCGGGTGCGATCACCGTCGACGCTGCCGCGATCGCACCGATGAACGCGACGTTGAACACGGTGTCCTGCAAGGCGAATACCTGGCCACGACGGTCGTCGTCGATGTCGATCTGCATGGCCGCGTCGCCGCTGAGTTTCACGGACTGTCCGGCGATGCCGAGCAGGAAGGCGGCGATCAGCAGCGATCCCTGCGTCAGGGTGGTCACGAAGACGAGCTGGACGGCCACCGCGCACACCAGGGCGTACGTGATCGTCCGTGAGCGACCGATCCGCGGAATGAGGAACGGTGTGATCAATGCCGCGATCAGCATTCCGATGGCCGTTGCACCGACGGCGACGCCGAATCCGGCAATCCCTCCAGGTAATTGGGCGCCGTTCGAGGTGTCGCGTAGGACCAGCACCATGATGAGGGTGTTGATGCCGAAGCAGATGCGGTGCGCGCCGATCCCGATCATTGCCGTGGTGACGCCAGGCGCCTCCCAGACAGCGGTTGCCCCGGTGCGCAGTCCGGCCGTTACCGAACGGACGGCGCTGGCACGAATCACTTCGTCGGCCACTGGACCAAGTGAGCGGGCGGTGAACCTGGCCGCGGCGAGGGCTGCGATCACCGATCCCAGTGCTGCGATGGCCACGGCGGCGCCTGACGCTCGATCCCCCGCGCCGATCACGCCGATGATCGCCACCGCTGCCGAAGCACCAAGAGCGGCTACCACCGAACCAGCCGTTGTGAGAACGGAATTGGTTGCCACCAGCCACGATTGTCGGACGACCTTCGGCAGGGCTGCGGATACGCCTGCCCCGACAAAGCGGCTGACCCCGATCGCAGCAAGCGCACACGTCAACAACAGAGTGTCACCGCCGCCGGCGACCAGCAGCACCGCGGTGGTCAGGATGAAGAGCCCGCGGAGCACGCTCGCCCACAGGAGCACCAGGCGGCGGTCCCAACGATCCAGCAGAGCGCCGGCAAAGGGGCCGATCACCGAATAGGGAAGGAGCAGTACGGCAAAGCCGGCCGCTATCGCCACCGGATCGGTTTCACGTTCCGGGTTGAAGAGGATTGCGCCGCCGAGCGCGGCCTGGAACATTCCGTCGCCGAACTGGCTGGAAAAGCGGACGAGCGCCAGCCTTCCCAGGCCGGGTGATTCACGCAGGGTGTGCAGTACGCGCTGCCAGGCCTCGCGGCGGTTCGAGGCTCGGTTCATAAGCGGAAACTGTAGTGGGGGGTCAGGCGCCGATCTTGACGGTGGCCCGCTCGAGGATCGGCGCGATGTCGATCCCCCTCGGCAGGGTTCCGAACACGCTCCCCCAGCTATTTCCGAGCCGACTCGCGCAGAATGCGTCGGCCACCGCGGGGTGCCCGTAGCGGAGCAGCAGCGAGGCTTGCAGTGCGAGTGCCATGTCACCGACGATCTTTCGCGCCCGGTATTCGATGTCGTCGAAATCGCCGAATGCCACCTCGAGATCCCGCACGGTCTGATCGAAGCGGGCGTCCACGCCACTCGCTTGTTTCAGTTCGTCGAAGAACACCTGCAGCGTTTCGGGTTGCTTCGCCATCGCCCGCAGAGTGTCGAGCGCCGCGACGTTGCCCGACCCTTCCCACACCGAGAGCAGCGGAGCCTCGCGATAGAGGCGCGGCATCCGGGATTCCTCCACGTATCCGTTTCCGCCCAGACACTCGAGTGCTTCGGCAGCGTGGATCGGTCCGCGCTTGCAGACGAAGTACTTGCTCACGGCCAATGAAATGCGTCGTAGGGCGCTCGCGTGGGCATCGCCCGACGTTGCGCGGTCGGTCAGAGCGGCCAGCCACATCGCGACGGTAGTGGACGCTTCCGATTCCACCGCCAGATCTGCGAGAACATTGCGCATCAAAGGTTGGTCGATCAGGTTGGCGCCGAACGCACTTCGATGATTCGCATGGTGAACTGCCTGCAGCGTGCCGACGCGCATGCCGGTGGCCGTGCCGATCGTGCAGTCCAACCTGGTCATGTTGACCATCTCGATGATGGTGCGCACGCCCCGGCCTTCCTCGCCCACCATCCACGCGAGAGCGTCGTGGTACTCGACCTCGCTGCTCGCGTTGGAATGATTTCCCAACTTGTCCTTCAGACGCTGCAGGTACATGTTGTTGAGCGAGCCGTCCGGCAGGACCCGAGGAAGGAAGAAGCACGACAGACCGCCCGGCGCCTGGGCGAGGACGAGGAACACGTCCGACATCGGTGCGGAGGTGAACCACTTGTGGCCTGTCAGGAGATAGCTACCGTCGGATTGTGGCACTGCCCTTGTGGTTCCGGCACGCACGTCCGAACCGCCCTGTTTTTCCGTCATCGACATTCCGGCGATCAATCCGGGTTTGGTGAGGGGAGCTTTCAGCGCCGAATCGTAGTGGCGGGTGGTCAGGAGGGGTTCGTACTGAGCGGCAAGATCCGCGTTGTGCCGCAGCGCTGGGATCACGGCGTACGTCATGGAGATGGGGCAGCCGTGGCCGGCGTCGGTTTGACCCCACACGGCCATCTTCGCGGCGCGGACGAGGTGTGCGTGTGGATTCGGGTCAGCCCACGGAGCGCCGTGCAGCCCCAATTCCACTGCGGTGCTCATGAGTTGGTGATAGGCGGGGTTGTAGCGGACCTCGTCGATGCGGTTGCCGTAGCGGTCGTGGGTTCTCAGGACAGGTGGGTGCTCCTCGGCCAGGTCGCCCCACTCCTGAGCTTGCGCGCTGCCGGCGCGGACCCCGACGCGATGAACCTCTTCGGCTGCGTCCGAAGCTCCCTCGCGGTGTAGTGCCTCGAGGATCGGCGCGTATTCGGCTGCGTCGTAATCGATCAGGGGCGGTACCTGATTGGTGACTTCATGCGTGGGTGTCATCGAAACTCCCTAACGATCGAAGAGTGAAGGCGAGGATGGCATCGATCGCAGCGGGATCCGTGGTGCCACCGCGCAGCGGAAGGATCAGGGCCTCGCCGATTGCCCCGACGATGCACGCTGCCGTCAGAGTGGCGTCCTGCGACGGTATCTCACCGGTGTCGACTGCCGAGCGGATTGCGGTGGCCAGGCAATCGCGGAACGATTCGCGAAACATGAGTCGCTGTTCGTCGACGAGTGGATCCACCGGCTCCACCAGCAGTGCATAGGCGAGAACCGGTGCACGCATAGCGCGTTCGGCGAAGGTGCGAACCGAGGCCGATACCGCGGAGCGGTGGTTGCCTTCCAGACTTCGGGCATTGTCTCCGGCGTCCCGGGCCGCGGATACTTCACGGCTGCAGACTGATTGGAACACTTCGGCGAACAGTTCACCCTTGCCGTCGAAATGTCGATACAGCGTCCCGGTGCCGACGCCGGCGTTCTTGGCCACCGCGGCGATGGAACAGCCCGCATAACCGTGGGTTGCCACTGCCGTCGTGGCCGCGTCGAGCAGTCGGGCGCGTTGGGCGTCCAGTCTTTCTTGTACTGCCGGAGTGCGGCGATAGGCCATGTGAAGAAGTGAACACCCGTTCCGTTCTTGCGTCAAGAGCCCCACCTGCAGGTTCAGGCAGCAGCGGTGCGAGCCTGTTCCGCGCGCCACCACGCGACGGTCTCTTCGGCGGCCCGATCGAGCGGCGTCGGCGAGAGTCCGAGCAGCACTTCGCTGGCACTCGAGTCCATGACAAACGGCTTGGTGAACTGGTAGTTCATCTCCGCGAGTTCGCGGCTGTCGGTGTTGATCTTGCCGACGGCGTCGAGCACCCAGGCGGGCAGGACACCCACCTTGGCGGGGGTCGCCCCGGCGGCTCGGGCGAAGGCCTCGGCGATTTTGCGCTGAGTGAGCGCGGGGCCGGTGGGTGCGTGGATGACGGAGTTCCAGAGTTCGGGGTTGTGTGCTGCTGCGATCATCGCCGCCGCGAGATCGGGGATGTAGGTGAAGGAGTGCGGCTGGTCTGCGGAACCGATGACACGAATCTTCTTACCTGCCATGACTTTCGGAACCATGCGCTCGCCGGCGTGGGCGGTGCGGACGCGGGGGCCGAAGAAGTCCGAGGCCACGACGCTGACGGTGGGTGTTGCGGAGGCCTCGCGAGCACGCAGCAGCGCGGTGCGCACTCCGCGCTTGCCGCCGGTGGCGTTGCGTGGATCGGATTCGGTCATCAGGGTGTCGGAGTTGTAGGCGTAGAGGCTTTCGGGGAAGACCACGACGGCTCCGATGGATGCGGCTGCGTCGAGCACAACCTTCTCGGCCGCCGGGAGTTCCCGCTCCCAATCGGCTGCGTTGTAGGCGGCGTGGATGCAGTGGTAGATGGCCGTGGCGCCCTCGCTGACCGAGCGCAGGGCCTCGGAATCCGAGACGTCGACGCGTCGGCGGTCGATCAGCGGGTGCTCGGGCCCGCTGCCGGACCTGGTCAGGAGCCGGACGTTGATTCCCCGCTCGGCGAGCTGTAGCGCGACGGCGGATCCGACGGGTCCTGCTCCGGTGACGATTTCGAGGTTCGACATGGTGTGCTCCTTCTCGTTTCGAATAAACTGAGAGCACTGCTCTCGTTTTCAAGAATGCACCCGCACCTCAGGGCTGTCAAGAGCAGTGATCTCTTTTGTTGATACTGCTCTCGGTCATGGGGCAAGATGGACTCATGGTTGGAACTCCCCGCGAGCGGGCGCGCGAACAGACGCTGCAGGACATCACCCGGATCGGGCGTGAGCATCTTGCTGCCGTCGGCGCCGCCGCTTTGTCCTTGAGGGCCGTCGCGCGTGATCTGGGAGTCGTGTCCTCAGCGGTGTACCGCTACGTCGCCAGTCGTGACGAACTGCTGACCTTGCTGGTGGTGGACGGGTACACGGAACTGGGCGCGGAAGTGGACTCCTCCGTGAATGCCGTTGCAGCAGAAGATTTTCGCGGACAGTTCATTGCTCTCGGACGTGCCGTCCGGAGTTGGGCGATCCGGGAGCCGGCTCGATACGGTCTGCTGTTCGGCAGCCCCGTCCCCGGTTACGACGCTCCGGGCGAGCAGACCACCGGCCCTGGCACCCTCGTCGTGACCCGGCTGATCGGGATCATCGACGCCGCCCATCGCGCAGGTGCACTCACGGTGCGAGAGGGCCCGGACCTGAGTGACACGCTGGCAACGGACCTCGAGGGAGTGCGGAAAGAACTGGGCACCGACCTGCCGCCGGATGCTGCGGTGCGCGCAACTCTCGTCTGGGTATCGCTGTTCGGTTCGGTGAACTTCGAGGTGTTCGGGCAGTACGGAAGCGATACGTTCACCGATGCGAGTGAGATTTTCGAGCGGCATCTGGCACTACTTGCCGATGTGGCGGGTCTGACCTGAACACGCCTGTGTCTCGTTCCTCCGCACGCAGTTGTCGGTGAGATGATGTCTTTGTGGCGCACGCAGAAGAACCCGAGGATCGAATGGCCTGGATAGAACCGGAGGTTCGTCCGGGCAGTTTGTTGGTGTCGTCGACCGATCTCACGGAACCTGCATTTCGCCGCACCGTCATCTACATGATCGAGCACAACGACGCCGGGAGCCTTGGCGTCATCGTCAATCGGCCGAGTGAGACGGCCGTGCAGAACGTGTTGCCGCAGTGGTCACCGCTGACCGCGCATCCTTCCGCCCTGTACATCGGTGGACCCGTCAAGCGTGACTCCGCGCTCTGCCTGGGTATCGCTCGCAACGGTGCACGGATCGACGGCGTCGCCGGCCTGCGGCGGGTGGACGGCAAAGTTGTCATGGTGGATCTGGACTCGGACCCGGAGGTCATCGCTCCTCTGGTCGAAGGGATCCGCATTTTTGCCGGTTACTCGGGTTGGACTCTGGGGCAGCTGGATTCGGAACTCGAGCGTGAAGACTGGATGGTGATCAGCTCACTGCCGTCCGATGTGCTGACGCCGCCCCGAGTCGATGTTTGGGCACGGGTGCTACGACGCCAACCGCTCCCCGTGGCAATGCTGGCCAGCCATCCCATCGAAGTGGAACGAAACTGATCTGTCGGAGGTCGATGATATTCCTGTGTCATCGTTTTCGAGAGAGGTGGCAGCAATGATCGCTGAGCGTCAGATCCAGTGCGCGGATTGTGTTTCGGATGTCGATCACTGCCACGATTCTTTGCTGCGACATGCGGACGGATCACTCGAATGCACCTGCGTGAACTGCGTCGACCTGGCATCGAGTCGCCATGCGTTGTCCATCGATTGTGCTGAACTGCAGGGCGGTTGTGGCTGCGTCGACGCGACCCGAGGCGAGTTGCTCGCTAGCTGACGCTCACCGGATCCCGATTCGCGAAGCGTTGCGCCATCGCAGCACAGACGATCAGTTGGATCTGATGGAAGATCATCAGCGGCAACACGATCAGGCCGACGGGCTGGCCTGCAAACAGTACGGCCGCCATCGGTAGGCCTGTCGCCAAGGACTTCTTCGACCCGCAGAAGATGATGACGATCTGATCGGGAAGGTCGAACCCGAGCTTGCGCCCCGCGAGCGTGGTCACGCCGAGAACCAGCGCGAGGATCAGGCAGCACACGATTGTGAGGATCACGATCTGCCAGATCGTGATGGTGCTCCAGATCCCCTCTTTCATGCTCTCGCTGAAGGCGGCGAAGACAACGAGGAGGATCGATCCGCGATCGACGTACTTGGTGGGCTCGGCATACTTCTGCAGCCATCCGATCACCAGCGGGCGGATCAGCTGGCCCACGATGAACGGGATCAGCAGCTGCACGACGATGTCGAGGATCGACGAGAAGTCGACCGTCGCCTGGCCCGTTGTATTCATCAGCAGAACCACCAGCAACGGGGTGACGAAGACGCCGATCAGGTTGGAGAACGACGCACTGACAATCGCGCCGGCGACGTTTCCCTTGGCGATCGAAGTGAACGCGATCGACGACTGAACCGTCGACGGAACGAGGCACATGTAGAGGATGCCGGTGTAGAGCTCGTCGCTGATCAGGGTCGGCGACAGGAATCGCAGCGCAAGGCCGATCAGCGGGAAGAGCACAAACGTCGCGGCAAGGACGACAGTGTGCAGTCGCCAGTGCTTGACGCCCTTCCAGGCTTCCTGCGGCGAGAGCCGTGCGCCGTAGAGCAGGAACAGGAAGCCGATGGCGATCTTGGTGGCCCAGTTCAGAATGCTCTCCGCGGTACCCGATACCGGGAACACACTTCCGAGCACGCCGGCGATGATGATGCCGAGGATGAACCCGTCGATGTAGAACCTACTGAGAAACTTCACCTGGCTAAGGATAACGGCGTGCGTCGACGGGCTCTCGAGCCCCACGAAGGTTGAAGCCCATCACGGCCAGGCACAGGAGCGTCCCGACGATCGACAGTTCGATGATGGCCGTCTGCATTCCCTGGATGGTGATGGCGATACCCGCGATGACCGACGGGATCGCCAGTCCCGCGTAGCTGACGGTGAAGAATGCCGCCAGGACTCCGCCGTGGCTCTCGCGGGCGTGGATTCGGGCGGCGGCGTTGACGCGTTTCATGCCGCCGGCAAACGCCAGACCGTGCCCGGCGCCGACCACCACGGTGATGACGCCCAGCAGCGCAAGGCTGGGGACGAGGTCGACCACGAGTAGGCCGATCATTCCTAGAGCGAGGATTCCCAGGCCGACGGTGACGGACGTCCGCGGGTCCATACGACTCCCGCCGAGCTGCGCGATCACCGAGCAGATCATGACCAGTGCAGCGGCCCCGCCGCCGAGTAGGAGGTTGTCGATGTTCAGCAGGCTGGTCATCCACGACGGGACCACCGACTGGAAGAGCCCGACTGCGCCCCACGACAGCGCGACGGCGAGCGAGCTGAGCCAGAACGTCTCTCGAATGGTGGCGGGAACATGTGGCATCTGGAAGAACCGCTTCGGGCGTGTGATGTCCCCGATCCGCGGCAGTAGCAGCAACACGATCAGTGCCGGGATGAACGCGACGAGGAAGATCAGATACGGCAACCGCAGCGGTTGCGGAAGGTACTGGGCGATCGCACCGGACACGAGTGGTCCGAGTGCACCGCCCAACGCGCCCGTCACCGTCGATACGAGCGCTGCCCGTCGATGATCGAACTTCGGTTCCTGCTCCACCAACGCGGCGCTGCCCGCCGCACTGGCCGCGCCCACCGCGATTCCCTGAGCAACGCGTCCGACGAACAACCACACAGTCGCGTCGGCGAATGCCAGAACGAGTGTGCCGACGACGCTCAGCGCGAGTGCAGTAAGGAGCACGGTTCGTCGGCCGAGGGCGTCGGACAGCGGTCCGAAGAACAGCAATGCCGGAACGAGGCCGGCGACGTAGACGCCGTAGATGAGCGTCTGGATGGTTGGCGTGAATCCGAACTCGGTCCGGTACAGCCCGTAGACGGAGGTGGGCATGTTCGCGCCCAGAAGGATCACGGTGAGGACGTAGCCCACGCCGTAGAAGTGTCGATTGGTGCGGCGTGTGCGTACTTCGGTGGCGACAGCTGTGGCGGACGTGGGAAGCCCCTCCTGATGACAGAGTTAGAAAATACATGGGTCGTCCTACGTATCGTAGGTGAGTGGAATGATCGCCGCGAATGCTGTGAGGATGAGTAGATGACCGTTGTTCGCAAGGAGTCCGCGTACGAGCAATCCCTCGATTGGATGCGCGCGCAGATCTCCGACGGCGCCTGGACCGTCGGGAACCGTGTTCCCACCGAGCCGGAACTGATGAGTGTTCTCGGCGTCGGCCGGAACACCGTGCGCGAAGCGATCAAGACACTGACCTCGACGGGAGTCCTGGAGATCCGTCGAGGATCAGGGACCTTCGTGCGCGCTCGGACCGACATCGGCGGACTGCTCGGCAAACACGCGTCCGTGGACGAGATGAAATACGTCTTCGAAGTGCGTCGTGCGCTCGAGATGGAAGCGGTCCGGTTGGCGTGTGAGCGTCGTAGCGACGACGACGTTCGGTTACTTCGTGAGCTGGCCGCCAAGCGTGACGTGCCGGCCGAAAACTTCGTCGACGTCGATCTTGCGTTTCACATTGCCGTCGTCGATGCCGCTCACAATCCAGTTCTGACCGATCTGTTTGCCGGAATCCTCGAAACGGTCCGCGCCACCTACGAGGTGACCGAAGGCGTTCATCCGCCGTCGCTGACGTCCTCGCATCATCAGGGAGTTGCCGAAGCCATTGCCGAACGCGATGTCACCAAAGCCAGGGCGGCGGCATGCGGGTATCTCGAGAAGACTCAGGAAGCGATCGGTTCAGGTTCGGCGGTTACCGAGTCCGGGCGTCGGCCAATCGGTTGAGGGACCCGGCGATGTCTTCGGCCTTCGGTGTCGTGATCGTGAGGCGGTCGCCACCGGCGAACGTGACGACCACCGCGGGCCCGGTGCGGGTGACGACGCCGTAGTTACGACGACCCTTGGTCTTGAGTCCCCAGCCGCCGAAGTCCGCGAACGGTTTGATCTCCGCGACGTCGGCTCCGACAACTTCGTCGATGCCGTAGGTCATCGCAGCCATCCCCATGTTGATGACCCGAATTTCCCGTTCGTCGACGATCACCCGGAAGCGAACCAGGCTGACGACGAGCAGTCCGAGTGCACCGAAGATGAACAGCGGCCAGAGTGACCGCATCGCCAACGCCATGATGACTCCGGGCGCCAGAGTGATCGCAGTGAGGATCACCGAGCCTTTGGTGCTGAATCCGACGTCGTCGGAGATAGGTAGAGGGCAGCTGCTTCGCGGCAACCCGGCCGAGGGTTCGATCGTGGCAAGAGTGCGGACGCGGTAGTCACGCAGGAACGAGGCGCCGATCCACCCCAGCACCCCGCCGACTGCAAAGCCGACACCGATAGACCACAGCGGGAGTGACGTCGTGGACGGATCGGCGACATCGAGTTGGGTGTAGAGCAAAGCGAAGTTCACTGTCGTGATGAGCCCGACCACGCTCAGCCCGACAACCAACATGAAGCGACGCATCATCAACATCGCGGGAGCAAGAGCAGCAATCGCACTCAGGCCGCCACCGAAGAGCAGTGTCAAAAGTGCAATGGTCCATGCGTTGGCCGACGGGGTGGAGAAGCCGTCCGGCGAGGTGGTGGTCCAGTGAGTCGCGATCTGCTCCGGGAGGTGAGGCTCCCAAAGTTTTGTCAGGACGAAGCCGAAGACCGCACACAGCAGCGGAACCACTAGCCCGAATACGACCCCGGCCGGGTCGACCACGCGATGTTTCACGTGAATCAATGAGCCGGCTGGCAAGCATCCTTGAGCGCGCAGGCACCGCAGGAAGCGGTACCGCAAGCGGCAGCGTTCGCCTTGGCCTCGGGGGTCTCCGCCACCGGCTCGTCTGCGGCAGGCTCGGAGTGGCCGCCGCAGTTGCAGTCGTTACCGCATCCGCTCTGTTGTGGGAGTGCGGCGGCTGCGCGGGTGCCGATGCCTCCACCGAAACCGGCAGTGAGGACGGCGACGACGACGGCGATGATCGCGACGGCAATGCCGAAGACTCCGCCGATGGTCAGTGCTGCGACTCCGCCGATGACCAACATTCCAGCGGCCGCGAGCATGGTCGGACCGGCCACCTTGTTGGCGAGGGCGAACGACTCCTCGCTCCGCAGGGAATCCTCGGTGCGGACACCGGCCCAGCGGTTGCGCGGGAGTTTGCCGATCAGTCCGGCGACACCAACTCCACCGACGGCGACAGCGAGCACGAATAGCACCACAGCGACAACGATCACCCATACAGGATAGGCGCGAGTGGAGTTGATGGTATGCCCGGGTCGCACAGGCTCTACCCTGGTTATCGGTATTTCCGTCAGCCAAGTAGATAGCGACCACAGTGACCGAGTCTCCGCAGTCCCCCGATTCACCAGCCGACGCAACTCCGCAGCACCGCTACACCGCGGAGCTCGCCGGCCAGATCGAGCAGCACTGGCAGGACCGCTGGAGTGAGGAAGGCACGTTCAACGCGCCCAATCCGGTCGGTCCGCTCTCCTCGCCCGACGGTGTTCCCGCCGACAAGCTCTTCGTTCAGGACATGTTTCCGTACCCCTCGGGTTCGGGCCTGCACGTCGGTCACCCGCTCGGATACATCGCTACGGACGTCTTCGCGCGCTTCCATCGCATGCAGGGGCGCAATGTCCTGCACACCCTCGGCTACGACGCCTTCGGTCTCCCGGCCGAGCAGTACGCCGTGCAGACGGGTACCCACCCGCGGACGACCACCGAGTCCAACATCGCCAACATGAAGCGCCAGCTGCGACGCCTGGGTCTGGGGCACGACGAGCGTCGTAGCCTCGCGACGACGGACGTCGACTTCTACCACTGGACGCAGTGGATCTTCCTGCAGATCCACGGCGCCTGGTACGACAAGGCTGCAGGCAAGGCCCGTCGTATCTCCGAGCTGGAAGCCGAGTTCGATTCCGGTGAGCGTGCTCTGGAAGACGGACGCGAGTGGGCGTCGCTGACAGTCGCCGAGAAGGCAAAGGTCGTCGACTCGTACCGCCTTGTCTACCAGTCGGATTCGATGGTCAACTGGTGCCCCGGTTTGGGCACCGTGCTGGCCAACGAGGAAGTCACCGCCGACGGTCGTAGTGACCGCGGAAACTTCCCCGTGTTCCGTAAGCACCTCCAGCAGTGGATGATGCGCATCACCGCGTACTCCGATCGCCTGGTCGACGATCTCGAGTACCTGGACTGGCCGGACAAGGTCAAGGCCATGCAGCGCAACTGGATCGGACGCTCCTACGGCGCCGAAGTTACCTTTGCCGCAGGCGAGTACGGCGTCGATGTGTTCACGACGCGCCCTGACACGCTGTTCGGCGCCACCTATGTGACGCTGGCTCCTGAGCACGACTTGGTGGACAAGCTCGTCGCGGACGAGTGGCCCGAAGGTGTCGACGCACGCTGGACTGGCGGTGCCACGACTCCGGCGGAAGCTGTTGCTGCATACCGCAAGTCGATTGCCGCCAAGACCGACCTGGAGCGTCAGGAAAACAAGGAGAAGACGGGCGTCTTCCTCGGTTCCTACGCCGTCAATCCGGTCAACGGCCACAAGGTCCCGATCTTCATCGCCGATTACGTTCTGACGGGCTACGGCACCGGCGCGATCATGGCAGTTCCGGGACACGATCACCGTGACTGGGAGTTCGCGAACGCGTTCGGACTGGAAGTTCTCGAAGTTATTGCCGGTGGCGATGTTTCGGAGGCTGCGTACTCCGGTGACGGCCCGCTGGTGAACTCCGACTACCTCGACGGTTTGGACGTGGCCGAGGCCAAGGCGACCGTCATCAGCCGCCTCGAGGAGAGCGGGCAGGGCAAGGGCACCATCCAGTACAAGCTGCGCGACTGGCTCTTCGCGCGTCAGCGTTACTGGGGCGAGCCTTTCCCGATCGTCTACGACGCGGACGGCAACGCACACGCCCTGCCGGATTCGGCTCTGCCCGTTGTGCTTCCGGAGGTCGAGGACTACGCACCGGTGTCCTTCGATCCGGACGACGCCAACTCCGAGCCCTCTCCCCCGCTGAACAAGGCGACCGACTGGGTCAACGTCGAGCTCGATCTCGGCGACGGTCTGCAGACCTACCACCGCGACACCAACGTCATGCCGCAGTGGGCAGGTAGCTCGTGGTACCAGCTGCGCTACATCGATCCCACCAACCAGGACGCCTTCTGTGATCCGCAGAACGAGGCGTACTGGACGGGTCCGCGTCCGGAACTGCACGGCCCCAACGATCCCGGTGGAGTCGACCTGTACGTCGGCGGCGTCGAGCATGCGGTGCTGCACCTGCTGTACTCGCGCTTCTGGCACAAGGTTCTGTTCGACCTGGGCTACGTGTCCTCGAGCGAGCCGTACCGTCGCCTCTACAACCAGGGCTACATCCAGGCATTCGCGTACACCGATGCCCGCGGCGTCTACGTGCCGGCAGAAGAGGTCGTCGAGCGTGACGGCAAGTTCTTCTGCGAGGGCGCCGAGGTCAACCGCGAGTACGGCAAGATGGGCAAGAGCCTGAAGAATGCCGTTGCGCCGGACGAGATCTGCGCCGAGTTCGGTGCAGACACCTTGCGTGTGTACGAGATGTCGATGGGTCCGCTGGACACCTCGCGTCCGTGGGCGACCAAGGACGTCGTCGGTGCTGCTCGATTCCTGCAGCGAGTGTGGCGCGTCGTCATCGACGAGGAGACCGGCAAGCCCCGTGTCACCGACGAAGCTCCTGGTGAGGAAACGCTGCGTGCGCTCAACAAGGCGATTTCCGGTGTCATCGAGGATTACACCGCGCTGCGCGACAACACGGCCGCTGCGAAGCTGATCGAGTACAACAACCACCTCACCAAGGCGTTCCCGGGTGGCGCGCCCCGTGCTGCCGTCGAGCCGTTGGTGTTAATGCTCGCTCCCCTGGCGCCGCACCTCGCGGAAGAGCTGTGGTCGCGTCTTGGACACACGGAATCTCTTGCACACGGCCCCTTCCCCGCTGTCGAGGAGAAGTGGCTTGTCGAGGACACCGTCGAGTACCCGATCCAGGTCAACGGCAAGGTTCGTAGCCGCATCAGCGTGCCGGCGGATGCCGATCGCAAGGCTGTCGAGGAGATCGCCCTTGCCGACGAGAAGATCGTCGCTCTGCTCGAGGGCAAAGCACCGCGCAAGGTGATCGTTGTGCCGGGCAAGATGGTGAACATAGTTCTGTAGGCGCTTCGCGCACGTGCGCCGTTTTGGTAGTTACCGCTACCGAAACGGCGCACAGTCGTATCTGGGGCTGTATCCGGGGTGCCAATCAGTCGTTGTCCTGATTGTCCCGCTCCGCGGAACATTCTGTAGCGCGCGTTCGACGCGAGGGCTGTGATGCAGGTAACACGTTGCCGAGAACGGTAGCTGTCGTTCCACTGCACTTCCCCGCAAGGCCCCGGCCGACGGTATTCGGCAGGGGGTCAATCGAATTCGCAGGTGTCCCGAAAGGATTCTTCAGCCATGGCGTCTCATGTCCACAGCGACGGTTCGTCTCCCAGTCTGCCCGAATCGACATCGATACCGGAGCGGTGGACTCCGCGACTGGTGTTCTCGCTGGCGTCGATCGTTCTTCTTCTCGAAATGCTCGCGGTGAGCTACATGATGATTTCCACGGCGCTGCCAGCCATCTCGGTGCATTATCAAACGACGCAGGGCGCTTGGCTGCTCACGTCGTTCCTGCTGCTCGGGGCGGTCGCGTCTCCGCTGCTCGGCAAGCTCGCGGATATGTACGGGAAACGAAAAGTCCTGCTCTTTGCGGTCGCCGGCGCAGCGGTCGGATCCTTCATCTCGGCGATTGCGCCGAGCTATGCCGTCTTGATTCTGGGCCGGTCCCTGACTGGTCTGCTCGTTCCCTGCCTCTTCCTGAGCTACTCCCTCATTCGAGATGTCTTTCCGCCGAAAACCGTTGCGCTGGCTGTCAGTATTGCAACCTCCGGCATGGGCCTGATCGCTATTCCGGCGCCGTTCCTCACCGGTTGGTTGATCGACAACCACGGGTTCCGGAGCATCTTCTGGTTCTTCGTCATCGGTTTGGTTCTGCTCGGCGGCATGATCTTCGCTTCGACGGCGGAATCAGCTGTGCGACTGCGTTCTTCGCTGGATCTGATCGGTGCAGTACTGCTCGGATCGGGCATCGCCGGAATTCTGATCGGCGTCAGCTTCGGACCGACCTGGGGCTGGAAGAACGGCTCGACACTGGCCTATCTGATCGGCGGCATCGCACTGCTGGTGGCTTGGGTTGCCTCTGCCCGAGCCATCCGTGAGCCTTTGATCGACCTGCGCTACTTCGGCAAGCGTTCGGTGATGCTCACCGCCGTCGGTGCCGGGTTCTGCTACGGCGCGTCGGGAGTCTTCACGATTTTGCTGCCGATGATGGTGATGACGCCGGCAGTTCTCGGCCTGGGATACGGATTCGGCGTCACGGCAGAAGGATTCGCGATCTTCCAGGCGCCCCTTGGCGGCATGGTGGTGGTCGGCGGCTTGATCGTGGGCTTCCTGGTCGGCCGCAACATTCGACCCCGCCTGCTGATGATCATCGGAATGATCCTCATGGCAGTCGGATTCACCTTGACGGCCACCATTCACGACAACAAGCCGCTGCTCATCATCTTTGCCGGAATCTTCGGTGTCGGTATGGGTATGGGTTACGCCTCCATTCCGAACCTGCTCATCGAGGCAGTGCCGCCACAGTTGCAGGCAACCACGGCGAGCATGGTCGCGGTCTTCCAGAGCATCTTCCCCGCTGTGCTTCCCGTCATCGCCTTCACGGTCTTGAACTCGCACATCGCGATGGCGATGGAGGGCGCTGTGTTCTACACCGATGAGGGCATGCGCATTGCGTTCCTGATCGGTGCTGCTGCAGCAGTTCTCGGTGCGATCGCAGCCGTGTTCCTGCCGCGAAACATCGTCCAGATCGGCGCAGAAGACGGCGCGGCGCAGGAGACGTCCCTCCTACCTGCTCACTGAGGCCTTCGGTTCCTGTGCGCCGTTTCGGTATTCCCACTACCAATCGGCGCACAGGGAGGATCCTTGCTATGTTGGGTCTCGCACGGGGGTGCTCGACAGCATAAGTGGGGGGTTCGTGGTGTTGCAGGTCGATATCGATGCGCTTCGTTCATTTGCAAAGGCTCTCCATTCTATTGCCTCGCAGATAGATCAGATCGGCATAGCGTCGTCCGTCCGCATGCCGGTCTCGGGTACCGAGGTCGCGTCGGCCGATGTCAGCGGAAAGATACTCGACGCCTACGCGTTGTTGGGTGCCCAGATTGGCGAAATGGGTGGAAACGCAGATTCGAGTGCATCTGGCTACGAAGCAGTCGAAACGGCATTCCGAGACCAATTGAAGAAGTACGACAGCGGTGTGCAGTGATCACGATTTCGCAGGTATCGAGTTGGCAACCCGAAACCATGATCGAGTACGGAAATTCTGTAATCGTTGCCAATGACACGTTCGCTCAACACATTGCGGACTTTGGGCGTCGGGGAGACGATCTGACGACCCATTGGCGAGGCGACGGTGGTTCGGCGGCATCCATCCGGGCAATCACAGACCGACTTTCCGCCAGCCATGTCGAATCGGCGGTGACTGCGATCGCCGAAGTGTATTCAAGTTTCGGAAAGCAACTGTCGCAGACGAAGGAAGCGCTTGCCTCGGTCGTAGACGACGCGGTCGCCGGAGCTGCGATGAGTGTCACCGACGACGGATACGTACATGCCCCTGAGGTTTCGGGTGGAAACACGGTCGCTGTGGCGATCCTTCAAGGCACGCTCAACGGAAAAGCTGCCTGGTTTCAGCAGCGAATCCAGGAGCTTCTGATTCGAGCGTCGGACGACGACGGTCGAGCAGCCTCGGCAATTCGGGAGGCCGTTGCCGAGCTGGATCTACTTCGACGAGATCCCAACGGCGGCAGGCTGAGTCAGCAGGTCAGTGACATCGTCCGCGGTGTGACCCAGTTGTCCGGTGAACCGGGGGTAGTGCATGAACTGTGGGAGAACCTCTCGCCTGCCGAGAAGGACGCGCTCTTCGACTGGGATCATTCAATCGGTAATCGTGACGGCATACCGCAGATCGATCGAGATCACTACAACCGAGCGCATCTCCAGGAGCTGCGTGACGCAGCCCGACAACGGCTCGATCTGTTGATGTCTGCGCATGGCGCCGTCAGCGACGAAAAATCCTGGTCGAAGCAGATCGATACGATTCGTGCCGAGATCGCAGGTTATGACAATGTCAACGCGCAATTGTCCGCAGGTTCCGAGCAGCCACGATTACTCTCCCTGATCGACGGCAACGGGCATGCAGTGATTGCGCTCGAGAATCCAGACGTGGCCGATACGGTATCCACGTTCGTACCGGGTACCGGTGCAAATCTCGGGGACGTCGCGACGGGAGTCTCGCGTGCCGAAGCAATGCGGGATGCTGCGGTCGCGGCCGATCCGTACAAGGTTCATTCAGTTGTTGCGTGGTACGGGTACGACGCCCCGCAGAGTGTTACCTCCGATGCGACCAAGTCTGTTTTCGCGGAGGACGCTGCGCCCAAGTTGGATCGTTTCCAGGAGGGGCTGCGGACGACTCACGAGGGTCAGCCGTCGTTGAACACCATGATCGGCCATAGTTACGGAACTACAGTCATCGGTCATGCCGCAAGCGGTGAACACACACTCGACGCCGATCGAGTGGTGTTGGTTGGTAGTCCGGGAATTGGTGTGGACAAGGCGTCGGAGCTGAATCTGACCGGTGTTTCTCCGCAAGAGGCTTCCGATCACGTGTACTCGACTACTGCCAAGAATGATCCGATTCGCCTTACTCCCAACTTTATTCACGGTCCACAACCGGTATCGCATTACGGGTGGGGGCATTCTTTTGATTCCGACGGGGTGTCAGGGCCGTGGTATACGTTGGGGTGGAACGTAGATTCGCACGGTGGGTACTGGGACCCTGGGAATGCCGGGCTGAAAACGATGGGGCAGATCATTGCCGGTGTTGAGGTGGGCGATGAGTGATCGTGTGAAAATGCTTGCAGTCTGCCTCGGAACGTTGATTGCATTGGCCGGCTGCGCGAAGGAACTTGACATCGACGGGAGAGCCGATATGGCCAGCGTATCAGTGAATAGTAGTTTGACCGAACATCTTGCGCGCCAAGCTATTATCGGATATTTGAGCGACACTTTGACTCGGACTCCGAAAAATGTGGCGTTGTCTCGTCAGCATCCACAAGCATCCAGCGGGCTATTCGGCAATGGAACTGTTCTACCTTGCATCGACGACGACACGATCGAGAACAGGCCACTGAACGTCATCGTCAAGTACTGGATTGTCGGTATTCCGGGGGGCAAGTCGACCGAATACTTCGACATCTTTGTCCGTGCCTGGCAGGACCTCGGATTTAAGACGTTGGTAGCCGAAGGAGGGCTCCGATCCGTGAGCGCTCGCTCATCCGACGACTATGCATTCGACCTCTCTGAAAATACCAAGGGAGATTTGATCATCAGTGTCTCGTCTCCGTGTTTCCCGGCGGGTACCGTCGGTGGCGATCCCTTCCCTCTCGATATTGCCAATCCGAATAGGTGAAAGGTAAACCCTTTGACAGCAAATAGTTTCGACGATATCGGCGTGAAGGTTCGGCGAGCGCAGGAGGCTCTCGACCGGGTGGTCGGGCGGGCGTCGGATCGGGCAGTCGAAGTCGAGGTCGATGCCAAAGGCCACCTTGGCCGGCTGAGATTGACAGACGCGGCGTTGGCGGCGGGCCCCGACCTCCTTGCCGACCGGATTGTCCAGATGTACACAGCGGCTGTTCGGGATGCTCGTCCGCAAGTCGATGCCGCATTGGCGGAAGTCACTTCTGACCCTCAGATGTCTGCGATCACGAGTTTCGTCGATCAGGTCACGCCTGCCGGTGAGGCGCCGACACCGGTAGCGCCTACCTCTGAGCACGATCCGCCGGCGTGGGGCGATTCGCCGCTTCTCAGGCCTGCTATGACTAGTCGCCCTCGTGCGCAGTTTTGGTAGTTCCCACTACCAAAACGGCGCACAGGGCGGAGCGCTAGGTTATCCTCAGAATTAGAACCTGTTCTAACTACGAGGGGTAGACCATGGCACCGTCCGCAGAGGTAATCCGCAAGACCGTCGACGCCTACATCGAGACAGTTGCCACGGGCACTGCCGCCCAGGTTGTGGCCCTGTATGCCGAGGGTGCAACCGTTGAAGACCCGGTTGGTACCGACGTGCGCACCACCCGCGAGTCCATTCTCGAGTTCTACTCCGTGATCGAGAATTTCGACCAGGAAGCTCACCTTCAGACCCTCCGCATCGCCGGAAACGAAGCGGCATTCCACTTCTCGCTGATCACCAAGCTCGGCGAGCAGACCCTGACCATCGCACCCATCGACGTCATGACCTTCGACGACGAGGGAAAGATCCTGTCGATGCGTGCATTCTGGAACCAGGAAGACATGATCACCGCCTGACATGACGGTCAAGACGATCGATGTCGACGGATTCCGTTGGCAGATTGACGATTCCGGTTCTGGGACAGCTGTGGTTATGTGTCACGGCTTTCCCGGCCTCGGGTACAGCTATCGGCATCAGTCGGCAGCGTTGACGGAAGCGGGTTTTCGGGCGATCGCACTCGACATGCCCGGTTACGGCGGCACTACCCGCCCCGAAGCGGTCGAGGACTACACCAACGATGCCGTCGCGAACCGGCTGATCGATCTACTCGACGCTCTCGGAATCGACAAAGCGGTGTTCGTCGGCCACGATTTCGGCGCGCCCGTCGCGTGGACCACCGCTCTGCGCCATCCCGATCGTGTTGCGGGGCTTGTCTCGTTGGCGGTCCCCTATGCGCCCGACAGGTTCCCCGCAAAACCCTCGACCATCTACGCCGCGATGGCGCGCAAGCATTTTCTGCACATTCACTATTTCCAGGAACCGGGTGTCGCGGAGCGCGAACTCGACGCCCGTCCACGTGAGTTTCTTCAGCGGCTTTTCCATGCCCTCTCCGGGGCTTACCGGTACCTCGACGTCTGGAAGAACCCGGCCGAAGGAAACGGCTACCTCGACGTACTGCCTGAGGCGCCTGCATTGCCGTGGTCGTGGCTCACCGAGGACGATCTGGATGTTTATGTAAAGGCCTTTACTGCAACGGGTTTCACCGGCGGCTTGAACTGGTACCGAGCGTACGACGCCAATTGGGAACGCAGTGCGGATTTGGACGGCGCGCACATCGACGTCCCGACGCTCTTCGTCGCGGGAGCCGAAGATCCGGTCATAGCGATGAGCGGCCCCAAGGCATTGGACCGCATGAAGGACGCCGTCCCCGACCTGCGGGGTGTGCACCTTCTCGGCGGCGCGGGGCACTTCGTACAGCAGGAACGTGCTTCCGAGGTCAATGAACTTTTGATCTCTTTCCTTCGGTCGCTCTAGGCGAAATCGGGCCGAAGGTCTAGCGTTGCGCAGATGCGCACCAGGATCTTCGATCGCGGTATTCGGGTAGGTATCACCGGTGCTCTTGTTGCCGGTTCGCTTCTGGCTCTGGGTGTGTCCGGTGCCGCGGCCGCGCCGCCCTGCCCTGGATCGTCCCCCGCAATCCTCAGCGCCCAGATTCCGGGCGCAGCCCTCGAGGGTGTCACCGTGGACGGGCAGGGTCGCCTGTACACGACAGACCTGGTGAGTGGTCGAATCTTCCGCGTCGACGCGCCTGGTCAGGCCGCAGTTCCGATCGCGACGGTTCCCGGCGGTGCGGGCGCACTCGCGTGGAGCCCGGACGGTTCACTGCTGGTGGGAACCGGAGCAAACGCCGGCGTGCTGATCGGCGATCTGACGCGTGCTGCGTCGGTCGCGCGGGTGGACGTGAACTCGGGTGCCGTGACGCCGATCGCCGGTGGTCTGAGCGCTGCAAACGGCCTCGCCGTCGCGCACGACGGAACGATCTATGCCACCAACGATTTCGGTTCGTTGATCGGTAAGGTCAGTCCAGGCGGTGCCGTCGACCCGGCGTGGGCGACTTTCCCGAGTGCAAACGGCGCAGCCCTGAGCGCCGATAATCGCTGGCTCTACGTCTCGCGCACGTTCGCAAACCCGGGTGTCAGCCGCATCTCCGTCGACAATCCAGGGTATTCGGAATCGTTGGTCGATCTCGGCGGTCTCGAAACCTTCTCTGCTCCAGATGGTTTGACCCTGGACTCGCGAGATCGCGCAATCGTTCCCACGGACATCAGTGGTGAGGTGTGGCGGATCGACGGACCCGGCCAGTACTGCTCGCTCACCAGCGGACTGCAGGCGTCGAGTGTGTTGACCTATGGGCGCGGCAATTCCGGATTCGCGAGCGGGCATCTCTACCGCGCTGGGTTCGACGGAAAGATCTTCGAGATTCCGGCTGGCTTCGATGCGGGTGCCCAGGCCGCGACACCGTAACGCGACACCTTCACTCGTCTTATCCACTACTGATGCCGGGACTGCCGGAATCGTCCATACTGGTCTGCATGGCGGAAACGAGTGAGATCGACGAGGCCGAAGTGGCCCTTCCCGCGATACCGCAGCCGTTGCTGACCCCGCTCACGGAAGCTGCGATCTTCCTGGTTTTCACCATCGACGAGGGTGGTGAGCAGGCAGTTCACGACGTTCTGGCGGATATTTCCGGGCTGCAACGCTCGATCGGATTCCGGGTTCCCGCCGGTGGCTTGGCCGCCGTCGTCGGCATCGGTTCGGATGCGTGGGACCGTCTGTTCGAGGGTCCACGGCCGGCAGAATTGCATCCTTTTGTCGAGTTGACCGGTGACAAACACCACGCTCCCCGCACACCGGGCGATCTGTTGTTCCACATCCGGGCCCGTCAAATGGACCTGTGCTTCGAGTTCGCCACGGTCGTGACCAACAGGTTGGCCGGCGCCGCGTCGGTGATCGACGAGGTCCACGGGTTCAAGTACTTCGAACAACGCGACCTCATGGGTTTTGTCGACGGCACCGAGAACCCGTCCGGGCAGGCCGCCTACGTCGCGGTCACCGTCGGTGACGAGGATCCGGACTTCGCAGGCAGCAGTTACGTCATCGTCCAGAAGTACCTCCACGACATGTCGAAGTGGAACTCACTGCCCGTCGAGGAGCAGGAGAACGTCATCGGACGCTCCAAGCTCGAAGACCTCGAGATGGACGACGACACGAAACCGGCCAACTCGCACACCGCACTCACCGTCATCGAAGACGAATCCGGTGATCAGATCCAGATTCTGCGCGACAACATGCCGTTCGGACACGTCGGCTCCGCTGAAATGGGAACCTACTTCATCGGTTACTCGGCGTCGCCGACGGTCACCGAGCAGATGCTGACCAACATGTTCATCGGGAATCCCGTCGGCAACTACGACCGCATTCTCGATTTCTCGACCGCCGTCACCGGAATCAATTTCTTCGTTCCGACGGCGGACTTTCTCGACGACCCCCCGGACGCGCCGACCAGGCTCGTTCCCGAAGCGACGTTCACAGCGCCCATCTCTGACGGTTCTCTCGGAATCGGCAGCCTCAAAAGGAGTGCCCAGCAATGACAAACCTGCACCGCGACCTAGCACCCATTTCGGCAGCAGCCTGGGCCGAGATCGAAGAAGAGGCGAGCCGTACCTTCAAGCGCCACGTCGCCGGTCGTCGTGTGGTGGACGTGGAGGGCCCGTCGGGTGACGATCTCGCGGCCATCCCGCTCGGACATCAGGTGCCGATCAATCCCTTGGCCGACGGCGTCATCGCACATGCTCGTCAGTCCCAGCCGATCATCGAACTGCGGGTCCCGTTCACCGTCAGCCGTCAGGCCATCGACGACGTCGAGCGCGGCGCCAAGGACTCCGACTGGCAGCCGGTCAAGGACGCCGCCAAGCAGATCGCGTTCGCCGAGGACCGCGCCATCTTCGAGGGATACCCCGCAGCCAGCATTACCGGCGTGCGGGCGAGCGGTTCCAACCCGGAATTGAAGCTGCCCATCGATGCCAAGGATTACCCGGAGGCCATCAGCCAGGCGATCACGTCGCTGCGACTGGCCGGTGTCAACGGACCGTACTCATTGCTCCTGAACGCCGACGCGTTCACCGCGATCAACGAGACCTCCGATCACGGCTACCCCATCCGCGAGCACCTGCGACGCGTTCTCGACGGCGAGATCATCTGGGCCCCGGCCATCGACGGCGCTTTCCTGCTGTCGACGCGTGGTGGTGACTACGAACTGCATCTGGGCCAGGACCTGTCCATCGGTTACCTCTCGCACGATGCGAACTCCGTCGAGCTGTACTTCCAGGAATCGATGACGTTCCTCATGTACACCAGCGAAGCCGTTGTCTCACTTGCGTAAGAGCCTTCGAAACCTCTGATGCCAGGGCGAGCGAGGCAGTTCGCCGATGTCCTGGAGGTGGGCGACAAAAGCCTGGGCGTCCGCGTGCGAAGACGTCTTCGGCCGTCCGTCGGCCCACGCTGTGAACAACCGAAGATAGCGATCGCCGAGAGTGTGGCGCACGACCGGAAGGTGGTGCGCCACTTCTCCTGCGCGCTTTCGGAGCAGTGCCGTCGAGACAACGGCAGCATCGTCTTTGTCGAAGCCTTCGGGTAGTTCGCCACCCGCCACCAGAGCGCGAATAAGCGCTTCTTGACGCTCACCGAGCGTGCTCATGTGCGTGACCAATCGGTGCCCGCGGTGATGCGATCCAGACCCGCTGCGTCGGCGATGGCATCGAGCTCGTCGAGCAATTCCAGTGCCGGCGGATAGTTTCCGTCACGCTCGAGCATTATCGCGGGATGGTGACCGGCGGCGGTGAACTGCGCAAGGAGTTCCAGCACGGCTTCGGGCACAGGATCGGTATGCGTGTCGTGGTATTTGCCGTCGCTGATGCTGCCACCGGCGATGTGGCAGTATGCGATTCGCTCGAGTGGTAGCCGGATCAGCTCGGCCCAGGGATCACGCCCTCGGTTGAGGGCATTGGCATAGACGTTCGCGATGTCGAGAACCAGCAGAGCCCCGGTGCGTTCGACGATCTCCGAGAGAAACTCCCCTTCGGTCAACTCGTCGTCGGGCCAGTCGAAAAGGGCGGCAACGTTTTCGACGGCAAACGGCACCGGTAGACCGTCCTGAGTGCGGGTGATGTTGCGTACCAAGACATCGATCGCTTCGTAGGTGCGTGGCAGTGGGAGCAGGTGCCCGGCCTCTATGCCGCCCGCCCGCACGAATGCAATGTGCTCACTCGCCAAGGGGGCGTCCAGTAGCTGGGCTGCATGCGCAAGGTGATCGATCCGTGCCTGATCTACCGCCTCGGCCCCGCCAAGGGAGAGCGAGATTCCGTGCGGGATCACCGGAACTCCCAGCGAACCGAGGTGCGGCGGTATCTCGGTTCCGATGGATTCGGCAATGACTTCGCAGAATGCCAGGCCGTCTAGCTGCGCGATGATTCCGGATACCTCGGGACGCCAACCGATTCCCAGGCCGTACAGAGTCATTCGAGTCACCTCCCATGTGCAACTGCTAACGGCGACTATAGACGGATCAGCCGGGCAACCAGTTGGGTCCCGGACCGTTGCCTTCTTCGAAGATCAGCCACGTTTTGGTCGAGAGAACCCCGTCGAGTCCCTGGAGTTCTTCGAGAACGGTGTGGCGTAGTTCCTGGTTGTCCGGGGCTCGAACCAGCACCAGAACGTCGAAGTCGCCGCCGAGGAGGGAGAAGTGCTCGACAAACGGCAGTGCCTTCAACGACGCAGCCAGACCTCGCCACGAGTGCTGCCTGATCGAGAGCGCCACGTACGCCGAGGAGCCGAGTCCGGCCTTCTCATGGGCGATCCGCGTCGTGAATCCGGTGATGATTCCGGCGTCCTCGAGCCTTTCGATGCGGACGTAGGCGTGAGCGCGAGATATGTGCGCCTTCTCGGCCAGTGCACGCATGGAGATGCGACTGTCTGCGACCAGTTCGGCGATGATGCGGCTGTCGATCGCATCGAGAGCGTGCGGTTCGGTGGCCATCTGTCCATTCCTGCTTCGGTAGTCGAGTCGGTTGATGGACATATTGCTGCCCGAATCCTCATGATAGGCCGTTTGTCTTGAATCTTCGACGCCTTCTGCCATTACGTCGCCGAAGTGCGAATACTGATGGACACAACGTCTTCTGGAGGTAGAAGTGACTCTTGTCGAGCCCTTGGGGGAACTGCGGTATCAAAAGTTCCTGCCGGCCGATTCCGCGGTGCAGTACCTCGACCCTGCTGGAGAACTGACGCGCAGCGAGGCCCGCTACGCAAAACCGAGCGACGATCGCCTGATCGAGATGTATCGAAAGATGTTCCTGGGCAGACGCTTCGACCAGCAGGCGACGGCGCTGACCAAACAGGGGCGCTTGGCCGTGTATCCGTCCTCGCGAGGGCAGGAGGCATGCCAGATCGCGGCAGCGATGAGTCTGGAGCCGAGTGACTGGCTCTTCCCCACCTATCGGGATTCGATGGCGTTGGCTGCTCGGGGTGTCGATCCGGTGCAGATTCTGAGCATGCTTGCCGGCGACTGGCACTGCGGGTACGACCCGGTAGCGCTGCGCAGTGCGCCGCAGTGCACTCCGCTGGCAACGCAATTGCTGCATGCAGCGGGGGTGGCCTACGGGGAGTCCCGACGGGGCCTGAACACCGTCGCGCTGGCGCTCTGCGGCGACGGGGCCACCAGTGAGGGTGATTTCCACGAAGCGCTGAACTTCGCCGCCGTCTTCAAGGCGCCGGTCGTCTTTCTGGTGCAGAACAACGGATTTGCGATCAGCGTCCCGTTGTCACGTCAAAGCGCAGCACCGACGTTGGCGCACAAGGGCGTCGGCTACGGGATCGGCAGCGAGCAGGTCGACGGCAACGATCCTGTTGCGATGATGGCCGTCATGGACGAGGCGGCGCGCTTCGTCCGCAGCGGAAACGGACCGGTGATCGTCGAGGCACACACCTATCGCATCGACGCACACACCAACGCCGACGACGCCACCCGCTACCGCGACAGCGCCGAGGTGGAAAGCTGGCTCGGGCGAGATCCGTTGCCGCGTCTCGAAAAGTATCTGCGCGCACACGATCTGATCGACGACGCGTTCGTGGAATCACTGACCGCAGAGGCAGAAACCGAGGCCGCCACACTGCGCGCCGGCATGAACGTCGACCGCCCGCACGATCCGCTCGATCTGTTCCGGTATGTCTTCGCCGAGCAGACACCGCAATTGCGTGAGCAACAAGCCCAACTCGAAACCGAACTTGCTGCCGAAGCCGCTGACACAGGGGGACACTGACCATGCCCATGCTCACGATGGCTCAGGCCCTCAACACCGCGCTACGTGACTCTCTGGCTGCGGACGACAACGTTGTCGTCTTCGGTGAGGACGTCGGCACCCTGGGCGGCGTTTTCCGCGTCACCGACGGCCTCACCCGCGACTTCGGCGACGACCGATGCTTCGACACTCCCCTCGCCGAGTCCGGCATCATCGGATTCGCAATCGGCATGGCCATGGCTGGTTTTCGTCCGGTCGTGGAAATGCAGTTCGACGCGTTTGCCTATCCGGCATTCGAGCAGATCGCCTCGCACGTCGCAAAGATCCGCAACCGCACCAAGGGTGCACTGTCGATTCCGATAGTCATCCGTGTTCCTTTTGCCGGCGGTATCGGCGGGGTGGAGCATCACTGTGATTCCAGCGAGGGCTACTACGCACACACGCCCGGCCTGAAGGTCGTGGCGCCGTCCACGGTGGAAGATGCTTACTCACTGCTACGTTCGGCGATCGAGGACCCCGACCCGGTGATCTTCCTCGAACCCAAGAAGCTGTACTTCTCGCGAGCCGATGTCGAACTGACCGCACGTGAGCCGATCGGGCGCGCCGTCGTCCGGCGCCCCGGTCGTGACGCGACGCTCATTGCCTACGGCCCGTCCGTGGAGGTTGCACTGAAGTCCGCCGAGGCCGCTGCGGCCGAGGGCCGCGACATCGAGGTGATCGACATCCGCTCGATAGTGCCGTTCGACGACGAGACGGTCACCGCGTCGGTGCGAAAGACCGGACGCTGCATCGTCATCCAGGAAGCGCAGGGCTTTGCCGGTGTTGGTGCGGAAATTGCTGCTCGCGTGCAGGAGCGATGCTTCCACCATCTCCACGCTCCGGTGCTCAGGGTCAGCGGATTCGACATCCCCTACCCCGCGCCGAAGCTCGAGCGTCGCCACCTGCCCAGCGTCGACCGTGTCCTGGACGCCGTCGACCGTCTGCAGTGGAACGACGCCCCGGACACCCGTTGGGCGGTGACGGCATGAGCAATCAGGTATTCATGCTCCCCGACCTGGGTGAAGGTCTGGCCGAGGCCGATATTGCGGAGTGGCACGTCAAGGTCGGCGACGTGGTCACCATCGATCAGATCGTCGTCGAGGTCGAGACCGCGAAAGCTGCTGTGGACGTGCCTATCCCGTTCGCCGGGACCGTCGTCGAATTACATGGCAAGGACGGCGACACCTTGAAGGTGGGCACGCCGTTGATCACTGTGAGTGGTGGCGAGAGTGTCGACGCGGTCGTTTCGGCCAACCACGAGCGTTACCGTGAAGAGGAACGCGCGGGTTCGGGCAATGTCCTGATCGGCTACGGCACCAGCGAGGATGCACCGAGACGCCGACGTCGGACTCCTTCGGCGGTACGCGTGATCTCACCAATCGTTCGTAAACTGGCCTTTGACAACGATATCGACCTCTCCTTGCTCTCCGGATCCGGTGCCGGCGGGGTGATAACGCGCGCTGACGTCGAGGCCGGGTCGAACACCGGCCCGGAGACGGAAACGTCGCACGTGAGCGACCAACGCATCCCGATCAAGGGGCTTCGCAAGGTGGTGGCCGA
This sequence comes from Rhodococcus sp. MurmanLake-1, assembly GCF_056945715.1. Lineage (NCBI taxonomy): Bacteria > Bacillati > Actinomycetota > Actinomycetes > Mycobacteriales > Nocardiaceae > Rhodococcus > Rhodococcus sp. MurmanLake-1. The sequence continues at coordinate 208,659 of NZ_JBWZNF010000009.1, forward strand.
CAAGCTGTCCACCAGCCGCCGTGAGATCCCTGACGCGACAACCTGGGTCGACGTCGACGCCACCGAACTGTTGGCGGCGCGAGCCGAGATCAACAAGTCACTGCCCGATTCCGACAAGATCAGCCTGATGGCGCTGCTGGCTCGACTGACCACCGCGGCGTTGGCGCAGTACCCCGAACTGAACTCGTCGGTCGATACTGCTCGAGGCGAGATCGTTCGACACGCCCGCATCCACCTGGGAATCGCCGCACAGACACCGAAGGGATTGATGGTGCCGGTCATTCGCAATGCCGATACCCTGAGCACTGTCGAACTCGCACAAGCACTTCGGGTGACCACCGACCTTGCGCGCGACGGCAAACTCGAACCCGCCCGCCTGACCGGCGGCACCTTCACGCTCAACAACTACGGGGTATTCGGGGTCGACGGATCGACTCCGATCATCAACCACCCCGAGGCGGCGATACTCGGCATCGGACGCATCATCGACAAGCCGTGGGTGGTGAACGGCGAGTTGACCGTCCGTAAGGTCACTCAGATCTCGTTGAGCTTCGACCACCGCGTCTGTGACGGAGGCGAAGCCGGTGGATTCCTGAGGCTGTTCGGTGACTACATCGAGAACCCGATCCGCGTCCTGGGAAGGCTCTGATGACCAAGCCTCCGATGACCAAGCCTCCGATGACCAAGGCTCCGATGACAACTGCAGAACAGCACATTGATGTCGTGATCCTCGGTGGAGGATCGGGCGGCTATGCCTGCGCCATCCGCGCCGCCCAACTCGGATTGTCGGTCACGCTGATCGAGGCGGACAAGGTCGGCGGAACGTGCCTGCACCGCGGATGCATCCCGACCAAGGCGCTGCTGCATTCCGCCGAGGTCGCCGACTCGGCACGCACCAGTGAGCAATTCGGAGTCCGAGCATCTTTTGACGGCATCGACATCGCGCAGGTGCACGACTACAAAAACGGGACAGTCGAGCGGCTGTACAGCGGTCTGCAAGGTTTGTTGGCGCAACACAAGATCACTATCGTCAACGGATACGGAACGTACGTCGGTGGGCGAAGCATCGACGTCGACGGAACCCGCTATACCGGAACATCACTCGTACTGGCCACCGGATCGTATCCGCGGGAACTGCCCGGCATCGAACTCGGCCGCCGGATCCTCACCAGTGACCAGGCGCTCGAACTCGACCGGGTGCCCACCAGCGCGACAGTGCTCGGTGGCGGTGTCATCGGCGTCGAGTTCGCGAGCCTCTGGCGCTCGTTCGGCGCCGAAGTCACGATCGTCGAGGCACTCCCGCGACTGATCGCCGCGGAGGACCCGTGGTCGTCGAAGCAGCTGGAGCGGGCTTACCGGAAACGCGGAATCGTCTGTAAGACAGACACAAAGATCGTTTCCGCGAAAGAAGCAGCCGATTCGGTCCGCGTCGAACTAGGCGACGGAACGATATCCGATACCGAACTACTGTTGGTCGCCGTCGGCCGCGGACCCCGCACGGGCGGTAACGGTTTCGAAGAAAACGGAATCAGCCTCGACAAGGGTTTTGTCGTTACCGACGAACGCCTCCGTACGTCCGTGGACGGTGTGTACGCGGTCGGCGACATCGTGCCCGGTCTTGCGTTGGCGCACCGAGGTTTCCAACAAGGGATCTTTGTGGCTGAACAGATCGCCGGGAAGGATCCGATACCGGTCGCCGAACACTTGATTCCTCGCGTGACGTACTCACATCCCGAAGTTGCATCAGTCGGACTCGGCGAAGAGGCGGCGCGCAAGCAGTACGGTGACGTCTCCACCGTCGTCTACGACCTGTCGGGTAACGGCAAGAGTCAGATCCTGCGAACCACCGGGGGAATCAAAGTGATTCGCAGCGGAACCAGAGGTCCCGTCGTCGGCGTCCACCTGGTAGGCGACCGGGTTGGTGAACTGATCGGTGAGGCGCAGTTGGCCGTCGCCTGGGAAGCACTTCCCGATGAAGTGGGGCGTTTCATCCACGCGCACCCCAGCCAGAACGAGGCGTTGGGCGAGGCCATGCTCGCACTCGCGGGAACACCACTGCACGCGCACCGCTGAACCATGACCAGAAGAGGATCTGCAATGAGCATCGACGACGAACTGCGCTGGGACGGTGAACTGACCGTCACCCGACATGATCGGGAGACCGACACGACCTTTGTGATCCGAATCGACTCCACCCGTCTGGGACCGGCGTCGGGTGGCACGCGGGCGGCGCATTACCCCTCGATCGGTCACGCGCTGGCGGACGCCGGGAAGCTGTCCGGCGCAATGACTTTGAAGATGGCTGTCTCCGACCTGCCGATGGGTGGCGGGAAGTCGGTGATAGCACTGCCCGCACCGCGCAATCGGATCGACTCGGCGACTTGGTCTCGTATCCTCGACATTCACGCGGAGAACATCGACAAGCTCGAGGGAAACTACTGGACCGGTCCTGACGTCAACACCAACTCTTCCGACATGGATCAGCTCAGTCGCACCACCAAGTACGTCTTCGGGCGTTCGGTCGACAATGGTGGCGCCGGTTCCAGCGCGCACGCCACGGCTCTGGGCGTGTTCGAAGCGATGAAGGCCACGGCGCGTCGTCGTGGACTCGGAACACTCGACGGCCGAAAGGTGCTGGTTCAGGGGCTCGGCGCCGTCGGCGGGGATGTTGTGCGTCTCGCGGCGCAGGCTGGGGCACGCCTGCTTGTTGCCGATACGGACCCGCAGCGCCTCGAGGCGGCTTCTCTTGCGGGGCACACGATCGTTCCTGCGGACGAGGTACTTCGAACGTCGTGTGACCTCTTTGCTCCCTGTGCGATGGGAGGCATCATCGATTCCGCTGCTGCTGCGTCGATTCCGACTCTGGCCGTGGCGGGCGCAGCAAACAACATCTTGACCGATGCCGCTGCGGGCGAGGTTCTGCGGAGCCGCGGGGTTCTCTGTGCCCCTGATTTCGTCGCGAACGCAGGCGGAGCCTTTCACCTGGTGGGGCGAGAAGTCCTGGGGTGGAACGAAGACGATGTCGTCGAACGAACCCGAGGGATCGGTCGAACTCTGGACGAGGTGTATTCGTTGAGCGAGGAACGTGGCATCACTACCGAGGCCGCAGCGCTTCTGCTCGCCCGGACGCGGCTATCCCCCGCATCCACCACCGCCGCCACATCCGCCACCCCCGCTGCAGCTGCCGCCTCCCCCGTCTGAACCGCCACCGTCCGAACCCCCGCTACTTCCGCTGCCGTCGGCACCGATTCCGGCGGCGGAGGCCAAGGCGGGATTGATCATCAGCATCGCCGAACCGGCGAAGAGAGCGGCGGACATCCCCGCCAAGCGTGGTCCGTAGGCAGAGAAGGCAGGCTTGTTGCGCGGGGACAGGTAGGCGTGTGCCGTGGTCAGTTCCGAACGTGCCGCACTGCCCGAGGTGGTGCGATCGAAGTTGAGCCCGAGCAGCGGGATGCTGAACCCGGTGACGAGTACGGCGAGAATCAGAAACTCGACGGGCTTGTCGTTGTGCAGTCCGAAAGCAACGCGGACGATACCCACGGCCACCAGGATCTTCAACGGAACTGTGGAGAGAAAGATTAAACGCCTGGTGCTGTCGGAGGTCAGGTATCCCCGGTCCGCCAAAGAGTTTCGTAGGCGAGCTGTTTCCACCGTCATGCGCTCGGCGAGTTGCCGCCGACGATGGGGTAGAGCCTGCTGGGCCAGGCGCTGGTACACGGTGAGGGTGTACCAGTCCAGGGTTTCGTCGCCAGGGCCCAACGGGCGCAGGACAGCGCCGTCGGTGGTGATCAGATCAGCGCTACGCAGGATTGCCAACGATGCTGCGATGGCGCGTGACTCGCCGGTGAGCATTCCGACTTCCGGAGGCGTCAGTTGCTCGGCGGAATACCCGTGCTCGGTTGAGTACCCGTGCCGGCGTGCCCGGATCATCAGACGCCACCCCAGAGTGAGAACCATGAGCGTGGCCGATACGGCTATGTAGCCGTAGAGGAAATCCTCGCTGGGGATCCCCCACGTGTCGGCTGCATGCGTGCTCATCCCCCACACCCCCCGCCGCCGCAACTGCTACCGCTGCCGCCACCGCCGTCCGAGCCGGACGATCCGGATGAGGAGCCACAACTGTAGTAGCTCGAACCCCCGCCACCCGGGCTGTACGCGGCGCCCGCAGCCACTGCTCCCGCCAGCGCGGGATCGATCAGAACCAGAGCTCCCGAACCGAAGAGCGCCGCCGAGAGCCCGGCGAGCGAGGGACCGTAGCTCGTGTACGCGGGCCGCAGTTTCGGTGAGAGGTACGAGTTTTCGTGCTTGAGGCGTCGAAGCTCGCTGTCGCCCAAAGCTGTCCGACGACGCTTGATGCGGAGAAGTGGAATCATCAGCGCGAGAACGATGATGGTGAGGAGCAGAAACCCGACCGGCTTACCGCCGGCGATGCCGGCGACGAGACGGACTACGCCGAGACCAATTACCGCCAGGATCGGAACGGTCCGAAAGGCAGCAGTCAGCCCGTCCTGCGGGCGTTGCAAGTATCCCTCGTCGATCAGCGTCGTACGTAGTTGTGCGAGTGCGACGTTCAGCCGTCCCATCAGACGCACCTGCCGCAGCGGGACCTTTCCGTTGCCGAGTCGCTTGTGCACGGTACGGGTGAACCAGTCGAGACGACTCTTGTCCTCCGCAGTGAGTGCCAGCTTGGTCTTTCCTTCGGTGCTGATCAGTTCGGCGCTGCGCAGAATAGCCATCGACGCCAGAACGGCCTGGTAGTCACTGGTCAAGGCGCCGATCTCGGGAGGAGTGAGCGGCCGACGGACCGAGTCGACGACCACGGGCGACCGGCGCGCAGCCATTCGGCTGTACAGCGAGAGTCCGATCGCGACGGCAGCCGCCACCAGGTACCACTGAAGGAAAGTCTGGCTGGGGATCCCCCACGTGTCGGCTGAGTAGTAGTTGTTCACCGCACTCACCCCCCACAGCTCACGGTGCTCGAGAAGGTCGAGCAACTGGACGGTGAAGACCCGCCGCCGCATCCGGGTGCCCAACCGCCGTCGCGACCCGGACCGAAGAGTGCCGCGGCAATACCCGCCGACGTCGCCCCGTAGGTAGCAAACGACGGTTGGAAATTCGGTGTGAGGTAGGAGTATTCGTCCTTCAAGCGACTCAATTCGACCTGGCCGAAACGAGTGCGTCGGCTCAGGCGGAGAAGGGTTACGACAATCAGGGCGAGGCAGACGACCACGAGCGGAAGGTATCCCACCGGGTTCTCGTTCACGACAGTGAATCCGGTCCTGATCGTGCCGACCACGGCGACGACAACGACCGGTACCACGGACAATCGCGTCAAAGTGTGTTCACGATTGCCGTTCAGGTAGCCGGCCTGCACCAGGTCGCTACGAAGCTCCAACAGCGGCAGCGGAAGTGTCGGCACGAGCCGGGAGGGCACGGCAGTTCCACCGGCGTCGTCGATCCGCTGGCGGACGATGCGGGTGAAGCGGTCATGCTGACCCTGGCCGGCAGAATGTGCAGCACTCTCGAGTTCTGCCACGGCAGCGCGTACCGCACGCTCGTCGCTGGTCAGTACTCCCATCTCCGGTGGTGTGAGTGTGCGCAATGCAGGTGTGGGCTTGCGCATGGCGACGCCTCTGATCACAAGTGCGATCACCATCGCTCCGGTGGCAGCGGCGACGTACCACCCGAGGAAAGCCTCGGTGGAAATTCCCCACGTATTCGTATGATCATGCATCGCACACCACCTCTCGATGAACTCCTGAGAACCAGTCCAGTCTCTTTGTCCGACAACTGATGTCAGTATCGGGCCAGTACCCGGAAAAGCGATATCCGGGTGGCCATCGTCATCATTCCGTTACCGGCGAACTGGGGATTTACCGGCCGGTAGGTCGAAGCACGATCTCCGTGGGGTGTGCGTCGGACGGTGTTTCGACGGCAGTGAGTACGGCACGCGCCACAGTGGAGGCCTTCAGGAAGCGCTCCGGGTCGTACTCGTCGCCCTCGCCGGCGACGATGTCGCGCTGCATATCGGTGTCGATCCGACCGGGGTGAATGGAGGTGACCCGCAAGGACGGCTCTTCCAGGCGCAGGGCGTCTCCGAACGCGCGCAGGGCGAACTTGCTGGCCGCGTACGGGCCCCAGCCGGCGTTGGCGCGCAGTCCGGCACCCGAATTGATCAGTACGACGTGGCCACCGGCTGCCCTGAGGGCAGGAAGGAGGACACGAGTGAGTTCGGCGACGGCGATGACGTTTGCCTCGAGGGTGTGTCGCCACTGATCGACCGAGGATTCCTCGATGGTTCCGATGTCGGCCACGCCGGCGTTGTGTACCAGCACGTCTAGCGTCGTGATGGACGAGGCAGCGACCGCGACGGCGGCGTAGTCCGTGAGGTCGAGGGGTAGAGGCGTCGATCCGGGTAGTTCCGCGCAGATCGGCTCGAGGGCCTGCGCGGATCGTGCACCGAGCAGCAGGTCGTGTGTCGGCGCCAGTTCGCGTGCGATGGCAGCTCCGAGGCCGCGACTGGAACCGGTGATCAAGGCAGTAGGACGCATGGTCCGAGCCTATCGAGTGTGAATTGTTCGGCTATACGAACTTGTGTATTTGTTTACCCACATATTAGAGTTCGACCATGACGACTCGCGACGCGAAGAACTTCCGCCGCCTGGGAATTGCCGCCCTCGCCGCCCTGCTTCTCTCCAGCTGTTCTGCGGTGAATTCCGGCTCCGACGACGACCGCCCGGTGGTGCTCACCACGTTCACCGTGCTGTCGGACATCGCCCAGAACGTTGCCGGCGATCACCTTCGCGTCGAGTCGATCACCAAGGCGGGGGCGGAAATTCACGGCTACGAGCCGACGCCCGGAGACATTCGGCGGGCGAGCGAAGCCGATCTGATCCTCGACAACGGCATGAACCTCGAGGCGTGGTTCGCGAAATTCGTCAACGGTCTGGACGTGCCACACGTCGTGGTCAGCGACGGTGTCGAAGGCATTCCGATCGCCGGTGACGCGTATGCGGGCAAGCCCAATCCGCATGCGTGGATGTCTCCGTTGAATACGCAGATCTACGTCGACAACATGGTGACTGCTTTCAGTGACCTCGACCCGGACAACGCCTCGGCATTTGCGGAGAACGGCGCGAAGTACAAGGCGGAACTGCAAGCAGTGCAGGACGGCCTGGTCAGTGGGCTGGCGGCATTGCCCGCAGGTCAGCGCGCACTCGTCAGTTGCGAGGGTGCGTTCTCCTATCTGGCCAGGGACGCGGGACTCAGCGAGGCCTACATCTGGCCGGTCAATGCCGAGCAGCAGGCGACGCCGCAGCAGATCATCGCCGCGATCGACTTCGTCCGGGCCAATTCCGTTCCCGCTGTCTTCTGCGAGTCGACGGTCTCGGATGCCCCCATGCAGCAGGTTGTCGGGGCGACCGGTGCGAAATTCGGTGGGACGCTGTACGTCGACTCGCTGTCCGAAGCCGACGGTCCCGTGCCCACCTACCTGGACATGATTCGCCACGACACCGACGTCATCCTCGGCGGTCTGACCGGCGGTAAATCATGAACGAAGCCATTCGCGTCGAAAACGTCAGCGTTCACTACGGCGAGGTCCACGCACTGGACCATGTCGATCTGACGTTGAATTCCGGAAGCGTCTGCGGATTGATCGGTATGAACGGTTCAGGAAAGTCGACCTTGTTCAAGGTGATCATGGGAATGATCAAGCCGGACAACGGCTCTGTGAGAATCGCCGGTCTCGACGCAGCCGCTGCGCGCAAGAGCGGCCGCGTCGGATACGTGCCGCAGAGTGAAGACGTCGACTGGACCTTCCCGATCAGTGTCCATGACGTCGTGATGATGGGCAGGTACGGCCACCTCGGGTTCTTGCGACGTCCGCGGCGTGCAGATCGCGAGGCGGTGGCAGAGGCCCTCGAGCGAGTAGAACTCACCGAATTTGCGGATCGTCAGATCGGTCAGCTCTCGGGTGGTCAGAAGAAGCGCGCCTTCGTCGCACGCGGTATCGCACAGGACGCGTCGATACTGTTGCTGGACGAGCCTTTTGCCGGCGTCGACAAGCGTTCCGAGGCAACGATTTCGACGCTGCTACGAGAGTTGGCTTCCGACGGCCGATCGATCTTGGTCTCGACTCACGACCTCCACGCCGTGCCGAAACTCTGCGACGAGGCGGTACTGCTCATGCGCAAGGTCCTGGTGCACGCCGACCCGGACACCGTGCTTCAACCGGAAAACCTCGCCCTGGCTTTCGGTCTCGACGTGATGGACAGGACCTGATCGATGAACCTCGTTGAACTGCTACTTGATCCTCTCCAGTACGGATTCATGGTGCGCGCGTTGGCCGTTGCGGTTGTGGCGGCGGTTGTCTGCGCGGTGCTCAGTTGTTGGTTGGTGCTCATCGGGTGGTCACTGATGGGCGATGCCGTCTCGCACGCTGTCCTGCCCGGTGTTGTCCTCGCCTACGTCGTCGGCGCTCCATTTGCCATCGGGGCCTTGATCTTCGGGCTGATCGCCGTCGCACTGATCGGACTGATCCGTAACACCAGCCGCGTCAAGGAAGACGCCGCGATCGGTATCGTCTTCACGACTCTCTTTGCGTTCGGTTTGGTTCTCATCTCGGTGACCCCCAGCCAGACCGATCTCAACCACATCATTTTCGGCAACCTGCTGGGGGTGAGCTCGTCCGATCTTCTGCAGGTCGCGATACTCGGCGCGTTGGCGTTGAGCATTCTGTTGATCAAGCGTCGCGATCTGACGTTGTTTGCCTTCGACCCGATCCATGCCAACGCGATAGGTCTTTCGCCCAAGCGTCTCGGAGCGCTGCTACTCGGCGTCCTCGCACTCACGTCCGTTGTGGCGCTGCAAGCCGTCGGGGTCGTGCTGGTGGTGGCGATGCTGATCATCCCCGGCGCGACGGCCTACCTTCTCACTGACAAGTTCTCGCGGATGCTGGTGATAGCTCCGGTGGTTTCCGCAATCTGTGCGATTACGGGTATCTACGTCAGCTACTACCTCGACACAGCTTCCGGGGGCATGGTTGTGATGACGCAGGGCATCGTGTTCGCCCTGGTGTACCTGTTCAGCCCGTCGCAGGGGGTCATTGCGAAATGGACTTCGCAGCGGCGTAGGACACGAGCGGAATACAGCGCCGTGGCTTGACGGGCAGTCTTGATCGTTCGTCCAGTTAACAATCCGCTACCAAATCGGGTAGGTTCGTACGGGCATTCGTCACCACAAACATTCCGGCCGCAACGATGCCGGCTGAAAGACAATCGGTGGTGACGCCTTGAACACCGATGGGCCCTTCGATGACGCAGTTCCGAGCACGACGCACGTGGCTGGTTCTCGGCGTCGTTGTTGCGGTCATCGTCCTCGCCGGATCCGGGCTGCTCAGCCCACGAACCTCGGTTCTGGTGGACGATGTCGCCCAGCTCGTCGGCGGCGCCACTGCGACTGTGGTCTGTTGGTGGACGTCGCGGCGCCATCACGGAGTCGAGCGTCGTTGGCGAACTCTGATGGCTCTCGGTATGGCCGGCTGGACCCTCGGAATGTTCTTCTGGGCGTTCTACCGCTCGGTTCTCCACGTACCACTTCCGTCGCCGTCGATCGCGGACATCGGTTTCTTCATGTTCCCGGTGTTTGCCGTACCGGCGCTTCTGTCGCTGGTACGTGAGTCTCCCCGGCGTGAGGCGATCGGCCCGATCCATCTCTGGCTCGTGCTGACGCTCGACGGTCTTGTCGTTGTCGGTGGATTGTTCATCCTCACGTGGACGACCGCCCTGGGCGCCGTCGTTCATACCGGTCCGGCGGGATCTCTCGGGTTTCTTGTCGCGGTGATGTATCCGATCACCGACTTCGTTCTGATCGCGATGGTCTTGCTGATGGTCATCGGGCCGAAGGCCGTTGCCGAGATCCGCGAACCGCTGACGTTCCTCGGGTGCGGGTTGGTGATGCTCTCCCTTTCGGACAGTTTGTACGCGTACTTGGTCGCGATCGGCGCCGAGAGTATGCCGACCATCGCCGATGCCGGGTTCATCGCGGGGCCGCCTTTGATCGCCTTGGCGGCGCTGACGAAGCGAACCGAGCCTCGGAACCGCGACGCGCCACAGCAGTGGCGAAGTGATCGGACTCAGTTGCTGCTGCCGTATCTGTTGATCGCGGTGATCGCGACGATCGTGACTGTTCAGGCACTGATCGTCGGCAACCTCGATGCCGTGGTCGTGATACTCGGCGTCGGCGTGCTGGTTCTCGCGCTGGTGCGCCAGATACTCACGCTCCTCGAGAACGACGCGCTCCTCCAACAGATCTCCGCTGCGCAGGACGAGCTCCGGTACCGAGCGCATCACGACCCACTCACCGAGCTCGCCAACCGGGCCGCATTCGACGAACACTTCGCGAGCGCCATCGAGAACTACCGCCTCACGAACTCCGATTGGGTGCTGATGCTTGTCGATCTGGACGACTTCAAACAGGTCAACGATCGTTACGGGCACCCGGCCGGTGACCGGTTGCTGGTTGCCCTCACGGCGCGTCTGCGTGAAGCGGTTCCCGAGAGTGCATTTGTCGCTCGATTCGGCGGCGACGAATTCACGGTGCTTCTGCAGGGCCCGATCGACGACGCCGTCGTCGTAGCCCGCCGGATCGTCGACGCGCTCAGTTCTGATCAGACTGCAGACACATCGGTGTCGGTGGGTGCGAGCGTTGGTGTCGCGCAGTTCGAGTTAGCCGACGAGCCGCTGAGTGCACACGCTCTTCTCCGCCGAGCCGATGCGGCGATGTACGAGGCGAAGAGAAGCGGGAAGGGCGCCGTTGTCGTCTACTGCGATCGCCGCGAAGACTAGCGCCGTAAGAGTGCGAAGATCGTTGCCGGTGAACCCGATCCGGCCTTGTTGATCGCACCACCGACAAGGATGCTCGCCCCGGTGGTTGGCAGGGCGGCAAGATTGTTCAAGTTCTCCAGACTGATTCGATGCTTGTCGTACAGGAGCGTCGAGACGGGGTAGGTCTCGTCGTTTCCGAGGTCGGGACCGAAGGTGTCGGTTCCCAATGCTCCGCGGGTGCCCAAGCGTCCGGTGTCTATCAGCCACTGCGCCGCGTCCACCGAGAATCCGGGTTGGTGGGTGACACCCTCGGCATCGGCGTTGGCATATTCTTCGCTACCCCAGCGCGATTCCCAACCGGTCCAGAGAACTACGGCCGCTCCATCGGGGATCTTGCCGTTGCGCGTTTCCCACTCCTGAAGGTCCGCGACCGTGAGCGCATAGTCCGAATCGGCGGCAGCCTTGTCCCGGATGTCGATCTTCACTGCGGGAAGGAAGAGGTCGGCCGGATCGAGTTGGTCGGCTGTGAGTCCACCTTCCTGAAAGTGCGCGGGTGCGCCCCAATGTGTGCCCGTGTGTTCACCCTCCTTGACGTACTGGAGGTAGTAGCCGTCGTCTGCGATGGTTGCCGCTGTGTCGAGAGTGAACGCGGGATCGCCGGGAAAAATCGGCGTGGTCGCGGGGTCGTTCACGTGGGAGAGCGAAACGACTTGCAACAGCTCATCCAACGGGGTTGTTGCGTCTTGGCTGCTTCCGGAACTGCTACCCATGTCGATCACCTGAGGTCCCGCTACCAGCGCCAGGCCTGTGGCTGCGCGCTGAAGTAACTGTCGTCGTTTCATCGATCCCCCGCCGATTTGCCCGAATTGAGAGTGTTGCAATCACTTTCGCTCCTTGAACACTAGGACAGAACCTTAGGCTGCGGCGGACCATGACGACCAATCCACATCGCGGACGGCTATCACCTGTCCGTGCGGTCGGTGATCTACGTACTGCGGATACTTTGCGGCCAAAGCGTCGATTGCGTTCTCGGACTCCTTGGTGCCGGGGCCGAGGACCTCCGCGCGTCCGTCGACGCGGACCCACCAGAGCGCGGACCAGTTGTCGTCGTAATGATCGACGAGCAGGCTCGCACGCCCCGTCTCGGTGATGTTCCGGAGCCTGCGAAGTGCGGTGGTGGTCTTCGGTTTGTGGTCGACGCAGGAATAGACGGTGTCGCCGACCAAAACGAATACCAGCGGCACGATGTGCGGAACGCCGGCCGCATCTGCCGTTGCCAGGTGAGCCACCCGCGCGGCTTCGAATCGTGCTCTCGGGTCGTCCATATTCACAGCGTAAGGGGATCAAGGCTTGCCGCGAGCCGCTGCTGACGGAACAGTGGTCTCATGGAACCGGATGAAGCGCTTCGGGAGATCGCCTACTGGCTCGAACGATCACGCGCTGAAACGCACCGCGTCAAGGCCTATCGCCGAGCTGCGGAGGTCTTTGCTGGATTGTCCGACGAGCAGAAGGAGTCTCGCCGGAAGGCCGACAGTTGGAAGGCTCTCACCGGCATCGGGCCCAAGACGGCAATGATCATCGCCCAGTCGTACGACGGCGTCCCCGAGTATCTCGAGGAACTGCGGGGGCAGGCCGAGCCCATCGGAGACGGCCCATTGCGCCAAGCGCTGCGCGGCGATCTCCACACACACTCCGACTGGTCCGACGGCGGAAGCCCCATCGAAGAGATGATGCGACGCGCAGCAGCACTCGGCCACGACTACTGCGCCCTCACCGATCATTCGCCTCGCCTCACTGTTGCCAACGGGCTGTCCGCGGAGCGCCTACGTTCTCAACTCGACGTGATAGCCGGTTTGAATGCCGAACTGGCTCCCTTTCGCATCCTCACGGGAATCGAGGTGGACATCCTCGAGGACGGTTCACTCGATCAGGATCCCGATCTACTCGACGAACTCGACATCGTGGTGGCGAGCGTGCACTCGAAGCTGCGGTCCGAACGCGAGGCGATGACCCGCAGAATGCTTGCTGCAGTGCGAAATCCGCGTGTCGATATTCTCGGGCATTGCACCGGGCGCCTTGTCGAGGGTGCTCGCGGAACCCGGCCCGAGTCGCAGTTCGATGCGGAGAAAGTGTTCGAGGCCTGCCGAGAATCAGGGACCGCCGTCGAGATCAACTCCCGACCGGAGCGTCGTGACCCGCCTTCGCGTTTGATCGAGTTGGCCCGCGATCTCGATTGTCTCTTCTCCATCGATACAGACGCCCATGCCCCCGGTCAGCTGGCTTGGCAGGGCTACGGCTGTGACCGGGCCGAAAAGTGCGGCGTCGAAGCGGATCGGGTGATCAATACCTGGACCGCCGAAAATCTTCTGGAGTGGGCGGGCAATTGACGGTCTCGGCACGCGCGCTGCTGTTGGTGGCGTCGCTTTGCCTGGCCACCGCTTGTTCGGCTCCCTTCTGGCGAGATTCGGTGTACTTCACACCTCCTGAGGCTCGGGTGTTCGAGACTGCCGACTGTCTCGGAATTGAAGTCGCATGGGGCCTGTTCGGTGTCGATCTGTATTCGCGTCCGAAACACGAAACAGGGTATCCTCCATCTGATTTCGATCCAGTGGCAGTATTTCGTTGCGAAGTCGGCGAAGACGCCTCCGGAGCGCTGACCGTCGACATGGTTCGACTCGAAGGTGACGTAGCCGCCGTCAAGGATGCATATCGTGTCGACTCCAAACGCTTTCCCGACAATGTCGTTGCGAGTTGTGTCACAAGCGAACTGGTTCCCGTCAAACTGTGGATGGTCAATAGTGCCGGACAAGTGATGTTTCCGGCCTGGCCGTCGAGTCCGTGCGGCTTTCAAGTCGGGCCTCTCGATTCGCTTCGATCTCTGCATGAAGTCGAACGTGTCCGAACTTCGTTGAGTCTTTCTCCGACGATGGCGAATTGCGATCGCTCGTCTGCCCTTCAATTCGACCGGACAGATGCCAGAGAAGTCGACAAGGCGCGCGAGCAGTTCGAGAGAGGCGAAGTCTATGACCCGCTCGACAATGAGCTGGCTACGCCTGTCGCTGATGTTGCAGGACTATCCGTGTGCCGGCATGAATCTCAGACAGCCGTGGACGTTATTCGCCTGACCGAAGCGGAGAGTCGAGACGTGGTTGCCGCCATAGCCGATGCTCCTATAGCTCCGCCTTGTGATCAGATCGCGACAGCGACAGCATCATCAACCCTCCTACGGGTGGACGGTTCGGGCGGTACTCCTGTGAGCGTGGAGTTGGATGGATGTCGCCGTGCCGCCCTTTCCGGCTATCGAAGCACGCCGGAATGGGTCACCGAGGCGTTTGCTCGGTGACCTCCGGGTTCAGATCCGCGTGGTGGAGCGACGGGGTTTCTGGTCGGGGTCGATGCCTGGCGGTGGGATGAACCAGGGCAGGTGATCAGCGCCTACCTGGATTTCCCATTGTCCGGTGAATCCGGGTTTTCGGTGCATCAGGGTGTGGTGGGTTCGGCAGAGCAGGACCAGGTTGTCCATGACGGTTGGTCCTCCTTTTGCCCAGTGTTTGATGTGGTGGGCGTCGGTCCAGGCAGGGACGCAGTCGCAGCCGGGGAAGGCGCATCCTTTGTCGCGGGCGATCAGGGCGGTGCGTTGTGCCGCGGTGACAAGCCTTTTGAGTGGGGTGACGTCGAGTGGGGCACCGTTTTCGTCGAGGAGGACGGCGCCGAGCATGCAGTCGCAGGCGATCATGCGGGTGCGGCCGACGCTCAGTGGTCCCATCCAGGGCATGTGGCCGACATCGAGATCTTGTTTGTCGAGATCCGGCATGTCAAGGTCCAGGGTGTCGAGGTCGTCACGGTCGGACGGGTCGGTAGTCGTGGTGCGGCCTGTTGAGTCGCCTGCGGTGGAGGCGCATTCACGGTGGTAGACCAGGTCTTTGGCGTTGATGTGCACGTTCAGGTGTGGGCGTTGGCCGCCGTCGATACCGGTGGCAGCGTTGTCGAGGTAGCGCCGGATGAGTTCTGCCATGGCGTCTGCGTTGCGTGTGGCAGCGGGTCGTTTGTCGGGTGTGCCGTCCTTGGCGGGGGTGGGCATGGAGAGGCTGGAGAGGGCGGAGAGAAGCATCTCGCCGGTCACTCCGTCGAAATCACCTCGGACGGAAACTCTTCCGTTGAGGGTCGGGGAGATGCGCAGTTCGTTGCGATCGGTGTCTTCGCTTGGTGGTATGTCGTCGGATTCGAACATGTGCTCGAGGACGCTGATGGCGTAGCGCAGTTTGACGGTGGTCGCTTCGACGCCGGATGCTGCGGCGAGGAGTGTGTCGCGGCAGTACGGTAGCGCAGCGTCGGGCATTGTTTTGGGTGGGGATTCGCAGAACGCCACGATCAGTGCTGCGTGCTCGAAAGTGAGGTCGCCGGAGTCGAATTGGTCTTCGATCTCGGGGAATGACCGTAGCGCTTTTCCCAGGGTTGCGATTCTTCTGCCGGTGGAGATTTGCAGCATGGTGTGGTTCGCGAGCCATTGTCCGGTGCCGCGGTAGCAGAGTACTTGTTCGTCCGGGTTCAACGTCAGGGTGTCGACGGCGGCCACTCGAATGGCTTCCAGGCGAAGGATTTCCGCTGACGCGGTGATGGCGATCTCGCGGACGTCGCTGGGGTGCAGCCGCCACAATCGTCCGCGCACACCCACAGCGGAGCTGTTGACCACCGCAGTGACAGCGTCGCCGATGATGTCGATCGTCATGAGAACCCCCCGTTCCAACACCCATCGTACTCGAACAAACTTTCGAGTCAAGGGGTTTTTTGGGAGAAGGTGAGGCTGAGCCTGCCGTCGCGATTCTGTTGTTCGAGAGGAGATTCCGCCTCTAGAGCATCAGCGCCGGATCTGTGGTCAATTCGATGTTCAGCCATGGTTCGTAGGGGAGATCGGCGAGGCTGGTGGCGAACGAGCGTCGTACTGCGTCTTCACCGTCGATGTCCCAGCTGTGTGGCGCGACCATGAACGTCGCTTCGATATACAGCTTGCGACCCACCTTGCTCATGGTGAGAGTCGGTTCGTCCAAACCGAATTCGTCGCGGACGGCGGTGATGGCTTCGTGCACGCGGGCCTGAACGTTTTCGCCGGGAGCACCTTCGAGGAGTTCGATCAGTGCGGTTCGCAGAAGTGCGTACGGTTGCGGGACCAACATCGCGCAGCCGAGGAGGACCAAGACGGAGTCGACATATCGGTCGGCGTCGGAGAAATCGGTGCGGCCCAGGATCATTGCGACGACAGCACCGACTGCGACCAGCGCGCTGAAGGCAGCAGACGCTCCCCATTGCCTGGCTTCGGCGACGAGCAGATCAGATGTGCGGTCGACTTGTCCGACGTAGCGCCAGATGATGATCGACACCACTGCGCTGACAGCGCCGTATGCCACCAGCGACCCCGCGGTGACGTCGGCCCCGCCCGCGAGGATGACACGAACTGCCTCGACTGCGGCGTAGGCGAGCGTCGCCAGTAGCGCCATGCCCTGGACAGCGATGACTACCGGGATCAATGCCTCCTTACCGAAGGGGAAGCGTGCGGTGGGGCCCGAGTCGGCTATCCGCGAGACCCGCAGCGACAGCGCCGTCAACACCATTCCGATGAGGGAGTACACACCGTCGAGCAGGATCACCTGGGACTGCGAGATCCAGCCCCAGAATGCGGCGAGCACAGCCAACGCCGTTGCGACCACGAGGGAGTACCGCAGGGCCTTGCGTTCGCGGGTAGCGCTGTCTTCCTTGGTGCCCATGAAATCCAAACCGCCTGTCCGTTTCGATATTCCTTCACGTAGGAATACCAGCAACGACGCGCAGGCACGGCATCAGTGGACCAATTGTGCTGCCAGATCAAGAAAGTCCTCGGCGTTGATGTCGAACTCGTCGGAGAATGACACATCGGGATTGCCCCTGGCTCCGAATTCGAGTGGTCGGGCTATGAAGGCTGTGCGGAACCCGAGAGCTTTGGCCGCCCGGATGTCATATTTGTGGCTGGCAACCATCATGATCTCGGCCGGGTCGAACCCGAGGTATCGAGCAGCCAGGTGGTAGATCTTCGGATCTGGTTTGAAGACACCGGCCATTTCGGCGGTGAAGACGGCATGCCATGGCAGATTTCCGTGCCGGGAGATGCTGACTGCGGCATTCACATCGGCGTTGGACAAGGCAGCGATTGTGTACTGCTGGCGCAGGGTTGTCAGGCCGGCGACGGCGTCCGGCCACGGGTCCAGGAATTTCCAGGCGGTGGTGAGTTCTTCCTGTTCGGCATCGGAAAGTTCGATGCTCTCGCGGGCCAACAGCTTGCGCAGAGCCTCGCGGTACACCGAATGTACTGTCACCCATTCGCCTGTGGAGTCGTCGGCCTCGGAGGTGTTCGCGAAGTACTCAGCGCGCCAGAGATTGACGAATCTTGGCCAGTCGACGTCGGCGTCGGTGATCCGACGGGCCTCTCGGCACAGGGTGTTGTGAAAATCGGTCGCTGTGCCCTGGACGTCGAACAGCAGTGCTTTGATCTTCTCGCGCACAAGCCCTCCACTTCGAGATCGCCTGACGGTGTTGCCACATTATCGCGGTTACGGCGCCCGATTCGTGCTCGATGAGCGCAAAGGCGCCGCGCGTCGCAAAATAGACATCTATGGCCGACCGCGGATTTACCCCGACTCAGCTCGCCGCCCGAGCTGCCTACCTGCTGCGCGGAAACGACCTGGGCACGATGACCAGCGCTGCCCCGAAGCTGTATCCCCACATGTGGAGCTGGGACGCCGCGTTCGTCGCGGTAGGTTTGGCGCCGCTCAGCGTCGAACGGGCGGTAGTAGAGCTCGATACCTTGCTTTCGGCTCAGTGGAAGAACGGAATGATTCCGCACATCGTGTTCGCGAACGGTGTCGACGGCTACTTCCCCGGCCCGACGCGTTGGGATGTCAATGCGTTGGCAGCGCATGCTCCTTTGGGTACAGCTACATCGGGAATCACTCAACCCCCCGTTCACGCGATTGCGGTGCAGCGGATTCTCGATCATTCGCGTCGGCACGGACGTACGACGCGTGCGGTCGCGGAAGAGTTCCTCGACCGGCGCTGGAGCGATCTGGTTCGGTGGCACCGCTGGTTGGCGGAGGCCCGCGATCTCGACGGCAACGGCCGCATCGCGCTCTATCACGGGTGGGAATCGGGAATGGACAATTCTCCGCGATGGGATCTGGCGTACGCGAATGTTGTTGCGGGACAAGTGCCTGCGTATCAGCGCGCTGATCTCGCTGTGGTGACCGACTTGTCTCAGCGACCCACGGATCACGAATACGACCGCTACCTTTGGCTTCTCGAAGAGATGAAGGCCGTGAGGTACGAGGATTCTCAACTCGCCACTGCCATGAGTTTTGCCGTGGAGGACGTGTTTGTCAGTGCGGTTTTCTCGATGGCATGTGACGTTTTGGCAACTATCGGTGAGGAGCATTCGCGACCAAACTCCGACGTCCGTGATCTGCGCGGTTGGGCAGATCGATTCCGGCAGGGCGTAATTGCCACCACCGATGAACGATCGGGTGCAGCAAAGGATTTCGATCTTCGCACCGGACGATGGGTTCATACCGAGACCATCGCGATGTTTGCGCCGTTGCTGTGTGGCGGCCTGAGCCGCGATGCCGAGCGCGCTCTGTTGCGCACTTTCGAGGGGCCCAAATTCTGTGGCCACCCGGACATGCGATTTGCCGTCCCACCGTCGACGTCTCCGGTTTCCGGCGATTTCCGTCCTCGGGAGTATTGGCGCGGCCCGGTGTGGCCGGTGATCACGTGGTTGTTCTCGTGGGCGTTCGCGCGTCGGGGGTGGGCCGAGCGATCACACGTCTTGCGTTCGGAGGGGTTGCGGCAGGCCAGTGACGGCAGTTTTGCCGAATACTACGAGCCTTTCACCGGTGAGCCGCTGGGTAGCATGCAACAGTCGTGGACCGCGGCGGCTGTTCTCGATTGGCTCGGTTGAGTGAACATTCCCTGAATTAGCGGACAAAACGGACTAGTCGACCTTACTCTCGGGAAATGGTCGAGCGACGGATCGTCAGGACACTGGGCAAGCTCACCCCGATCGCGATGGCAGCCGCCATCGCGATCACGGCACCTGGCCTCGCCGCTGCCGACGCTCCCCGCGGCCCGGACGTCTCGTCGTGGCAGCACGTGGACGGAACCGGAATCGACTGGTTCCAGGTCAAGGCGTCAGGGCACGAGTTCGCGATGGTCAAGGCCACCGAGTCGCTCAACTACGTCAATCCGTACTTCATCCAGGATTGCCTGGTCATGCGGGCTGCCGGCGTCTCGCGCGGGGCCTACCACTACGCAGATGTTCGCCAGTCCCCCGAAGCCCAGGCCGCCTTCTATTCGGCGATCGTCCTGGGTATCAACGGACCTGGTGACCTGCCGCCCGTTCTGGATCTCGAGGACGCGAAGGGACTGCCCGCCGGTCAGGTCATCGACTGGACTCATCGCTACCTGAATACAGTCCAGGCACTTACCGGGCGGCAGCCAATCATTTACACGTATCCCAACTTCTGGCGCACTCAGATGGCCAACACCACCGAGTTCAACCACTACCCGCTGTGGATCGCCGATTACAACGGGCAGAACGCTCCGGGCCCGCTGCCCGGCGGTTGGTCCAACTGGACCTTCTGGCAGTACACCAGCACCGGACGCATCCCCGGGATCACCGGAAACACTGATATCAACGTCTACAGCGGAGCGCAGGGCGATTTCGATCGCTACGCCAACAGTGTGGGGTTCGGCAGCAGCTAGTTTGCGGCGGGGGCCCTTGGCTCCGTGGTGCCCGGTTCGGGCCCTTTCGCCCTCGAGGCATTTGTCTCGAGGAACGCGGAAGGGCCCTTTTTGGCACTCTTGCGAATCTTGGCCGGTTAGTCCGGTTGTTGCTCGCCAGTTACGAGAATTCTGCCGAGTGGTAGCCACAGTCGCTGAACTTTCGACTAGCTGAGCAGGATCAGAAGATAGCTATGGCAGAAAATGAGCAGGACCGCTCCAATTGAAAAGCTACAAAACGGACTTGAAGTTGGGTCTGGCTCGAAGGCGCCCGCTCGGTTTCGGTCGAAGATGGCACCTCGCAATCCAATTATCGGAGCCCCGGAGTACTTCGTTACCGGCAGCCGTCGCCGGGTGTGGTCTGGATCAATTCGAAAAATTTCGACGTGCTCGCACGGGTGATCGGCCTCCATTCAGTACGGAGTTTCCGCTCATGGTTCGAGGCGCTGTGGCGCATCCAACAGGCCTTATCCATATTGGGCATTTGTCCAGATTCCTTGTCGCCCTCGAAGTTGGTCGTCACCCGATCTGGTCAGCGGAAACGCCGAATGCCATCGCGTTCGGAGCGGTGCCGTACTCCGAGGGCTGAATTGTCCGCTTGAACAACGCTGCTCCTCGAAGCTTGTCCGATCTACGAACAAAAACGTCGATCGGTCTGCTTTGTCTGACTTTCGATGGGCAAGCTCCCGGTTATCTGTTATCTTGATCGAGATAACTGGAAGGTTGCTCTCGATTTGCACGGATTTCGAGGGCCAAGGTCCTGTTCAGGGCGGCTCTTCCAACACGCAGGTGTTTCCGAAGAGGAGCTCGAATGACAGGACCGGCAACAGCGTCCGGTGTGAGGTCGATCAGCCGAAAACAGGCGGATCGACCCGAACCAACCGATCAATCGGGAGTTCGCGCCAGCGCTCTCGCATCTCCGTCCACCGAACATCGATCAGGCACATCCTGGGGAGTAAGAAATGCCTAACGACATACCGCCGACAAGGTCGGCCCTATTCACCGCAGGGCTCCCGCCCCGGGTGCGAGCGTGGACGGTGGTGTGGACCGCCATCGCGATGATTCTCGGCCTCTCCGGCGCGACGGCAGTAGCTGCGTCAGCGCAGCCGGCCGCAACGCTCGGCGGTCCCGTTCAGGCTCAGACGCCGGCTCGTGCTGCTGTCCTGCCGGACGAGCAACCGCCCACGGGCTGTGCGTTCAGTGCGCCCAACACCGGCAATCTCTCGCAGAACATCTGCTGGATCGATATGTCGACGTTCAACCAGGCTGCCGCAACCTCAGCAGCTGGACAGCCGATGACGGTCAAGCTGACGGATATCTACTCCATCAGCTTCAATGCCAAGCTGGTCAACTCGATCGACGGATCCACGACAAAGCCGCATACGGGCGTCACTGCGCGTCCCTTGCCTGCCGAGGCGAAATTCTCGTCGCTCGGCACTGTCGCGTATACGGGTGTTCCCAACACAGTCAAGCCTGCTTTGTACCAAACGGTTCCGGACATGAACGGGTCGACGAGGGTCCAGTCCGGCGGAACAGTCAAGCTCGACAATATCGTGATGAATGGGCCCAACGGAGCCGTCAACAACTACGGGCTTGTTGTGGCGGATGCCGAATCGACGGACCCTGTTGCCGCAAACAACAAGGAATTCCTGTCGTTCCAGTCGGACAAGAGCTTCCGTCAGATCGATCGCACCATGGGTATACCCGGAACTGCCGGATGGCCGCCGATTCGGGCCTGCAACGGCACGGTCGGGGGTGCCGATGGACTGACCGGGTTGGGAACGAACTCGGTTCGGTGCGACTCGTGGTGGGACAACGATTTCAGCAAGAATTACTCACCTGGAGCGGTAGTACTGGCTGCGACAGCGCCGACTTCCTTCGCGGGCACTTTCGGAAACACCACGGATTCAACGTCCCGACAGGGTGTTGCGTTCGGCATCTTGTTGCCGAGGGTCAAGATCGACAAGGAACTTACGCGAGTCAGTCCTGGCGACGACTTCACCATCGGAACAAGCACCGGTACTTTCGCCGATGCAAATGCCGCGAGCGGACAGGTGCTCAAGACCACCGATACCGGAGCTACGGATACCACCGCGTCCACCGGTTGGCGGATGCTCCTCGCTGACACGACGCCTACCCCCGTCACGTTCTGGGAGAAGCCCACTACTTCGGCGACCAAGACCGCGAACTACGCGACGAAGTGGGACTGCCAGGTCAATGGTGTGGCCAAGAATCTTCAAGCTGGTGGAGTTGCGCAGACAGCATTAGCACCTGGTGACAACGCGTACTGCAAGATCATCAATACCCCGGTTCTCGTGAAGAAGTCGTCGTCACCACCTACCGGTGAGACGGTCAATATCGGCCAAACAATCACCTACACTCTGAATTTCGAGAATCCCGGCACTGCGCCGGCAACGATCGACTACACGGACTTCCTTGCCGACGTCATTGATGACGGAACGGTTGCGGTCGGTGCTGCTACAGGCGGACTCACCGCTGCATTGAATGGCACCGACAAAATCAAAGTCGGCGGCAAATTGCCAGCCGGCGGCAAAGGGACAGTCACCTACACCGTCACGGTCAAAGACGGTGGTAACAAAGTCCTGAACAACTACCTCGTTCCGGGGACAACAACTCCTCCCACAACATGTGATCCTGCAACCAATCTCTGCACGACGCATCCCATGCCCGGGTTCACGGTCGCGAAGACCGCTGTGCCCGCGACAGGTTCGACGGTTCAGGCCGGCGATACCATTACGTACACGGTCACCGGTGCTAACACCGGCAAGACGGCCCTAACTCCCGCGACGATCAAAGACGATCTGAGTGCGGTTCTCAACAATGCTGCTGTCGTTCCGGGCTCGCTGAAGGCGACCGTCGACGGTGCTGCTGTCGCGACTCCGCCCCTGTCGGGCAGCATTTTGTCGTGGTCCGCCAATCTCCAGGCTGGTAAGTCTGTTGTTCTGACCTACCAGGTGAAGGTCAATGCCGGCGTTGCCGCGGGCACGGTTCTGAACAACAAGGTCACCGGTACTGCGAAGCCACCCACCGGTCCGGACATCACTCCTCCTACGGTGGAGACGAATCACTCGGTTCCCGGCTTCAAACTGGAGAAGACTGCTGATCCGATTTCCGGTTCAACGGTTCAGGCCGGCGAGTCGATCAAGTACACCGTCACCGGAACCAACACCGGTAAGACGAAGCTCGATCCGGTAAAGATCAACGATGATCTGGGTGCGGTTCTCAATAACGCCGCTGTCGTTCCCGGTTCGCTGAAGGCGACCGTCGACGGTGCTCCTGCTGCTGATCCGACTCTGTCGGGCACCACCCTTTCGTGGACTGGTTTTCTCGAAGCCGGTAAGTCCGTCGTTCTCACCTATGAGGTGAAGGTCAACGACGGCGTTGCCGCGGGCACAGTCTTGAACAACAAGGTCACCGGTACTGCGAAGCCGCCGACCGGTCCGGAGATCACTCCTCCTTCTGTGGAGACGAATCACTTGGTTCCGGGTTTCACGGTCGCGAAGACTGCGGATCCGGTCTCGGGTACCAATGTTGCTGCTGGTCAGACGATCACGTACTCGGTGACGGGTGCGAACACGGGTAACACGACCCTTGATCCGGTGGTGTTGACCGATGATCTGTCGAAGGTTCTCGACAACGCGGCGTTGGTGGACGGTTCGCTCAAGGCGACGGTCGACGGTGTCGACGGTGCTGCTCCGACCCTCGAGGGCGCCACGCTCTCGTGGACGGGTGCACTCGAGGCGGGTAAGTCGGTTGTTCTGACCTACCAGGTGAAGGTCAACGACGGTGTTGCCGGCGGCGTTCTGGTCAACAACAAGGTCACCGGTACTGCGAAGCCGCCGACCGGTCCGGAGATCACTCCTCCGCCGGTGACGACCGAACACCCGGTGGTGTCTCCGAAGATCGCTGTGGTGAAGTCCTCTGATCCGGTGTCGGGTTCGAATGTTGTTGCCGGTCAGGACATCAAGTACACGCTCACGTTTACGAACACCGGTAACGGTGCGGGTGAGGTCGCGTACTTCGACGATCTGCGTCAGGTTGTGGACAAGGGTGCATTGAGTGGTTTGACTGCTGATGCTCCGTTGGCTGCGACGATGGTCGGCACGGATGGTTTCTCGGTGACGGGGACCTTGGCGGCCGGCGAAACGAAGACGGTGACGTATTCGGTGAAGGTCAATGCCGATGTGGTCGGTGGGGTGTTCGTGAACAACTTCGTTGTTCCGGGGACGACTCCGCCGGTTGATCCTCCGGAGGTGTGTGATCCGGCGACGCAGCTGTGCACGACGCATCCGGTTCAGGTTCCGGGGTTCACGGTCGCGAAGACTGCGGATCCGGTCTCGGGTACCAATGTTGCTGCTGGTCAGACGATCACG
>NZ_JBWZNF010000010.1:0-218620 GCF_056945715.1 Rhodococcus sp. MurmanLake-1
CCGCTTCGCCGCCGACCGAGAATCCGGAGTTCCATCCGGTGCCGGGGTCGGCATCGTCAGATTCGACAACGCCGACAGCAACATTTCCCCGGTGAGAGCATCGAAATCCCCGCGCACCACCACCCGACCGTTCAGTGTCGA
The DNA here is from genome assembly GCF_056945715.1 of Rhodococcus sp. MurmanLake-1. NCBI lineage: Bacteria > Bacillati > Actinomycetota > Actinomycetes > Mycobacteriales > Nocardiaceae > Rhodococcus > Rhodococcus sp. MurmanLake-1. The sequence continues at coordinate 142 of NZ_JBWZNF010000010.1, forward strand.
TGCGATCCGCAACTCGTTGCGGTCGATGTCTTCGGCGGGTGGAATCTCATCGGATTCGAAGATTCGCTCCAAGGTCGCGATAACACTCCGGACTTTCGTGGTCGTCGACTCCACGCCCGAAGCAGCAGCCAACAACAAATCGATGCACTTCGGTAGCGCTTCCTCCGGCATCCCCTTCGGTGGTGATTCGCAGAACGCCACGATCAACACGGCATGCTCGAACGAGCAGTCCCCGTCATCGAACCGTGCCGCCACCGCGGGAAACGGTCGTAGCGCTGCACCGAGGGCGGCGATCTTCTTCCCGTCCCGGATTTGCAGCATCGTGTTCGCCGCCAACCAGCACCCCACCCCGCGGCTGGCAATTACCTGATCATCGGGACGCATCGACAACTCGTCCACCACGGCCACTCGAACAGCCTCGAGGCGAAGAATCTCCGCACTCGCCTCGATAGCGGCAGCACGCAACTCAGAAGCAGACAACCGCCACAGACGTCCGCGCAACCCCATCGCAGAACCAGACACCACATCCGACAACAGAACACTCATTGAATCCCCCGATCCCCATCCCCAACAATACTCGAACATCAGTTCGAGTCAAGAGGTTATGTGAGGGCGCGAATGAGTGGAGTGGGGTCTGCGACTACGAACAGATGACCGCCCCCGCTGACCTCTTCGAAGCGAGAGTGGGGGATCATCGAGTGGGCCCAGCGGGCAACTTCGATGGGTACGTTCCTGTCGTCGGTTCCGTGCAGGAAAACCGTTGGTACCGAGATGGATTGAAGCAACCCTGGCATCTCGTGGCGATACCTCGCCAAGTCGACAACCCCTGCGGATCCGCCCTGTGCGATCCCTTCGGATGAATCCAGTTGGAGAGCAGGGCGATGCGACTCGTCGGTCATGACGGCCTGATCGGCGGCCGGCCAGATCGAGACGGAGTCGCTGCGCAACTTGGAGAACACTCCGGTTCCCGCAAGCATTGCACCAGCCATGCGGGGAGCCCAGTTGGCGGCAAAGTACAGCGCGGATACCAGTTTTATCCTGCGCCGCAAAGTATCTCGTGGGGCTCCGGGAATCATGGCGCACGCCAGCACCAATTTCGAGACTCGTTCGGGTACGGCCGCAGCGACTGCGAGCGCGTAACCGCCGCCTCCGGAGAAACCCATCAGTGTGGCCGAGTCCAACTCGAGATGATCGATCAGAGTGACGTAGTCGTCGTCCCAGGAATGAAATCCCCTGTCCGCGTGTGGATCTGTGCGCCCGAAACCGGGACGATCGGGGACGATCAGCCGTAGACCCGCCGTCGCAGCCGCGTTGTCGAGTGAGAGCCCCTCGTATCGGCTGCCAGGTGATCCATGAACCACGACTACCGGCCGGCCAGTCGGATCGCCGTACTCGCAGAACGCGATACGGCGCCCCGAGGTGCCACGAATTTCGGTTGTCGCCACGCTACTTGTCATTTTGTGCTTCCTCGCTGCGCGATCGACGCCACGCCATCCAGAATGAGCGTGACTCCGAATTCGAACCTTCGGGCGGGATCGTGATGAAGCGCGAACACCGATGCCTCGCGTCGATCGGCGGGTGCACTGTCGAAAGCTCCGCGTCCCAATTGAATTGCGGCGTGTCCGGTCACGAAATCATGCACGGCGCCGTACGCGTAAGTGGCCTGTTCGTCATCGAGGCCGGCCTGCGAAAGCGCTCGCACGACTCGGTGGGCGGTATCGTCGGCACCGGGTGCTTCCAGTGATGCCTGCCGATGGGCTTCCAGAACGAGAGGATGCCTCATCAGAAGGTCATGTAGACCGTAGGCGAACGTGCGGGCAACCCCGCGCCAGTCGGTCGGCCAGTCGATCGACGAGACGGCTTCTCCCACGAGGGTGGAAATCAGGTCTCGCCTCAACGCGTCGATGCCGCCGGTAGTGCGGTGGACGGACATCGGCGATATGCCCAGTCGCTCGGCGAGCACTCGAAATGAGACCGCGTCCAGGCCGTCCGTATCGGCGATCTCGGCCGCAGCATCGAGTATCTGTCTGTGACTCAATGCTTTTGGTCGACCGGCCCTTGCAGAGCCGGCGGATTCGGATACCATGCTGACAACAATAGCGATACGCGTATCGAAATTACAAGTGTCGATTGACCTACAAGGAGTGCTGCCCGATGACTGATCTCCATCAATTGTCCGCTGTCGAACTCGCCGGTGTGATCGCCGCGAAGCAGGTCTCGATCCCCGAGGTGGCCCGGTACTTCGTCGATCGTGCGACCACTTCCGATGACGTGGGTGCATTCACGACGATCGCCGGGGAACATGCGATCGAACTCGCCGAGCAGGCCCAGCGAAGGTTGGACGAGCGGGACGCCGGACCGCTTCCGCGCCTGTTCGGCGTCCCGACGGCCATCAAGGACCTCGACGCGACTCGCGGCATCCGTACGACCTTCGGATCGGCGCTCTTTCGGGACTTCGTGCCGGACGCCGATGACGAGATCGTCGAGGCGATCCGAGAAGGTGGGCTGATCGACATCGGCAAGACGACGGTGCCCGAGTTCGGGGCGGCGTGTTACACCGAGCCGGAAGTTGCTCCGCCCGCCCGCAGTCCGTTCGATCGCACACGAAGTGCTGCCGGTAGCAGTGGTGGCGCCGCGGCCGCGGTCGGCGCTGGTCTGGTGCCGTTTGCTCAGGGAAGTGACACCGCCGGGTCGTTGCGTTCACCGGCAAGTACGTGCGGAGTCGTGGGCCTCAAGCCGAGTCGCGGTCTGATCACGATGGGGGTGGCAGGTCACGACAACTTCGGTTTTGCGAGCAAGGGGCCGATCGCCCGAACGGTTCGCGATACCGCTGCACTGCTGGATGTTCTGGCGACGCGGCCTGGCGCCGGGACGATTCACCCGCCCCGGCCGAAGTCGTTCGAAGAGTTTGTCGTCCAGGCAGAAGGATCGCACTCTCGCCCCCTGACCGTCGCCCTCGCTCATGGCTCGGTATCCGGCGGCACGGTGGACCCACGAGTCTCCGAGGCGGTATCGAGGGTGGGCGTCGTTCTCGAGAGCCTGGGACACAACGTGTTCGAACGACCTCAGGTCCGAGACGACGCCTTCGTCGATGCCTTCACCACGATGTTCTCGTCCTTGGCCGGCACCAAGCCCATTCCCGAAGAGTACGAACACCTTCTCCGTCCGATAGTGCAGCACTTACGTGTTCGAGCGAACGAAGTGCCGTCGGGCGATCTGGCCGCGGCAATCGGAGTTGTTCAGGCATGGGCGCGGCGGTGGAGCCTGGATTACGCCGACGCCGATCTTGTTGTCACCCCGACGGTGACAACACCGCCGTTGGCAGTCGGTGAGCTACGTAATGACGAAGACCCCGCGACCGAACTGATCGACATGGTCGCTTTCACGGGAAACACCATCGTCGCCAACGCAACTGGATTCCCGTCGATCAGCTTGCCACTCGGGTGGACGGAAGACGGTGTTCCACTCGGCGTGATGATCTCGGCGAAATGGGGTTGCGACGCAGAATTGCTCTCTGCCGCTGCAATGCTGGAGAACGCGATGCCGTGGAAGGATCGATACCGATTCGACCGCGCAACCGTGCTCTAACCCGGGAGCGACGTCCGCCCGCCGGCCGATGCAAACCCCAACCACGTGTGGCGGTTACCCCACCAACACCACCCGACTTTCGGGGCGTTGCGGTTGTCTTTGCCGTCCCGGCCGGTTCCGTTGCTGATCCACACAGCCGGGGTTCTGGTGTCGAAAGATCCGTCAGGCTTACGCAATCGGGAGCCGATCGTCATGAAGCACTTTCCGCGTTCGAGGACGTCGGGGCGCTGCAACAGCCAGTGAATGCCTTCGGTGAGGGTCAGCGGCGTACGGTCGGCATCAACGATCGCGGGAAGTGCTTCGTCCGGGCTCCAATTGGCCAGGTGATCCCCGCGGTCGACTTCACCGAGCAGATACATCGCGGCGTCAGGCAACGCGGCCGGCTCGGTAGGAGCGAACAGATCGACGTCGGCCATGTCGACGACAACGAAGCCCCTCTTGTTCTTGTGCTCGAGCAGGGGAGTCAAAATGGAAGCTGGAGCGAGTTTTTCGTGCACGGTAAGCAGTCCCGCCTCACCTTTTCCGGCTGCGGCGGCTGCCCTGACGTCGCCGGCAGAAAGCCCGGCCATCTCGTGTACCCCGAGTTCGATCAATCGCTCGGCCTGCTGATCGATGGGCGGGAGGTCGAAGTGCATACCTGCGATCCTACCGATCGTGAGCAGGCCGATCGGTGGGATCGGCGGTGGGGGAAGTCGGCCACGAGACGCCCAACGCGCGCATGATGAACGGGACGGTGGTCGCCACGACGGTGTCCACTCGGTCGCCGGCCATGAGCATCGGGCGACGGCTTTCCACGCAGGCGAGGATGAGCTGCGCGGACGCGGCAGCATCGGAATCGACAAAGACGCCGGCGTCGACACCTTCCTGGACGAGCTGTTCTACCAGAACCGACAGTGGGACAATATGTTCGAGGAAACTTTCGCGATCCGGCGCGGACAGCAATTCGACCAACGCGATTCCCGTGAATCGCTGCAGTGAGAACTCGACGAGCGTCAGTTTGACGAGGATTTCGATTCGGTCGACAGGATTCTCGCGATCCGCGAGTTCACGCTCGGCCAGGAGTAGGAATCTGTCCATCTCGCGGGTGGACCAGGCAAGCAGTAACGCAGATTTGTCGGGGAAGTAGTTGTACACCGCGGTCCGTGAGACGCCGGCTGCCTGGGCCACAGTCTGCAGCTTCACGTTTTGCCAGCCCTGCTCGTGAAGTTCGCGAATGAACGCGTCCAACATGGCTTCTCGGGTCGCGATCTTGTGTTCTGCGGTTGTCGCGCCACCGGTCAGCTTCGGCATGGTCGATCCTCCTGTGTCTGATTCATGGTCACGGGGAGGTCGAACAGATCCGCAACAAGGCGTGGATCACCCTGCCACATCGAGACGGGTACAAGCATCATCTGCTGCGCGATCGAGCGTACGGATCGGCAGACTTCCTGCGCTTCGGCGGCGGTGAGCGTCGTGCGTTTGCGCAACCGCTCCATCTCCGCGGCAGTCAGATCGGTGATCCATTCTTCGGCCGCAAGTGAGAGAGGTGAATCCGGTGTCACGGCCGATCCAACTCGGCACTGGAGAACCTCGAAGTCATCACGGACAGCATGATGACGGCGACGACCGAAACGGCGTGTGACGCCGCCAGCCAGAGCGACTCGGGTGCATGTTTGTGGAGGGTCGGCGCCATCAGCATGGCCATGAGGAGGGCGAGACCCGACAACATCGCGGGGCCGTTGGGTCGGCCGACAAGCAGGCTGACCAGGAGAACGAGCGCGACAACGCTGCAGGCCACGTCTACAGGCGGGTACGTGGTTGGGACGATTCCGTGGACGGTGTCGGTTAGGTTCAGCCCGATCGACACCAATTGTGCGAGGCCTGTCGCGCCGGCCAGCCAGGCCGTCCACCGCAGTCCGTGAAGACCGGCTTTCCGCACCACGGTCAGAGGCTCCTCCGAAGATCCCCATGCTGCGGACGTCGGTGTTGTCACGGGCCTTCTCCTTTTTATGACGAGGTGTCGTCATAAAGTATCAGCGCTGGAAAAGTGGGTTTCCGAGGGTAGGTAATTGGCTAGTCCTGAGGAGACAGACACGGCAATATCAACAGTTGAATATCCGACGAGGCGAACTGCGGGAGGTGGCTCGATGACGACCCCTGTCCGCACGGATCGGCCCTCGTCGAAACAGAGTTGGTTGGCGCGCGCGGCATTTGCTGCGCTGGTTCTTGCCGTCGTGGTGCTCCTGATTTTCGCCGGACTGAAAACCTTGACCATGCTGATCCTGGGGATCGGTGGGGTGGTCGTGTGCGTCGTAGCGGTGTACTGGTTTCTGACCACCCGCGGATTCCTCCGCTGGATCTCGTTGGCTGTGGCGGTTCTGACGCCGATCGTGGTGCTCGCCTTCCTGATCCGAGAACGCCTCTTGTGGGTGGTGCTGCTCTCGATCGGATTGTTCGTCATAGCCGGTATCTGCGCCCGCGCCGCTTTGGAGGGGGAGGAGAAGGAACTGCCGGTGGTCGAGCGACCGGCGCCGCCGCCCGCCAAACCGTTCTTCGTGATGAATCCGAACTCCGGCGGTGGCAAGGTCGAGAAGTTCGACTTGAAACGCAAGGCCGAGGAACGGGGGGCCACGGTCGCACTGCTCGAGGGACCCGAGAAGATCGACGTGACGGCCTTGGCCAGGCAGGCGGTCGCGGACGGCGCCGACCTACTCGGTGTTGCCGGTGGCGACGGAACTCAGGCGTTGGTTGCCGCTGTCGCGGCCGAACACGACCTGCCCTTCCTGGTCGTCAGCGCTGGGACGCGCAATCACTTCGCCGCGGATCTGGGTCTCGACCTCGACGATCCGTCACGGTGCCTCGACGCTCTTGTCGACGGCGTCGAGGTGACGGTGGATCTGGGTAATGTCGGCGGTCGAACCTTCGTCAACAACGCATCGTTCGGGGCATACGCCGAAGTTGTCCAGAGTCCGGAGTACCGCGACGCCAAGACCAGCACCTTCCTGCAGAAACTCCCGGATCTGCTCGCCGGACGCGCCGGAGCGGTGCTGACCGCGCGCTCCCCGAGCGTGTCCGCGGTGGGTCCACAGGCGGTTCTGGTCAGCAACGGACCGTACGAGATGAACGACCTGGCGGGGCTCGGTCATCGCCCGCGATTGGACCGGGGCACTCTCGGGATCGTGGCGATCTCCGTCGGCAGCGCCCGTCAGGCCGTCGGGTTACTCCATCGGGCGCATCAACGAGGCCTGGCTCAGGGCACCGGATTCGAGGTGATCATCGACGCCGACACCGACGAGATTCCGGTCGGCGTCGACGGTGAGGCTCTGGTGATGCCGACTCCCGTCAGGTGCACGGTCAGCCCGCAGGCACTGAGAGTCAGGGTCCCCCGAGACCGGCCGGGCGTCCGTAGGCCCAGGCATGCCTGGGATCTGGTCCGATTGCGAGAGTTGGCTAAGTTCACGAAATCCGGCGCATGACCTGGCGATAGCCTTGCATGACTGCCAGCAGAGTGAATCCGGCAAACATGTCCGATTTGCACCGGATGCTGGCAGCATTGAGGGCCGGTACGGATCCTCGAGGAGCAATCGAATGACGATCACACCCAGCGAAGCGCCGGTAGTCGAGACAACGTACGGGCCGGTTCGTGGATCCACGAAAGGTGCGGTATCGAGTTGGAAGGGGATCCGCTACGCGGCACCTCCGGTCGGGCCGTTACGTTTCCGCGCACCCGTTCCGCCGCAGCCGTGGACCGAGATTCAAGACGCAACAGAATTCGGTCCGTGTGAACCGCAAAGTCGACTTGCGATGATCCCGCTCGGTGAGAACATTCCGATGGATGAAGACTGCCTGTTTCTCAACGTATGGGCGCCGGGCCCCGTCGGCTCTGATGCGCCGGGTAAACCGGTTATGGTCTGGATTCACGGCGGTGCGTACTTTCGCGGAGCATCCAGCCAACCACTGTTCGACGCAACCACATTGGCTGAAAATGGTGACGTTGTCGTCGTCTCGATCAACTACCGCATCGGTGTGTTCGGCTTCGTCGATTTCTCGTCCTTCAACTCGGAAGAACATACCTTCGAGCCCAATGCCGCTCTCCGCGACATGATTGCAGCGCTGCAATGGGTTCAAGGCAACATCGCGGCCTTCGGTGGTGATCCGAATCGGGTGACGTTGTTCGGCGAGTCGGCAGGTGGCGGCGCTGTGACGACGCTGATGACCGTGCCGTCCGCCCGTGGCCTGTTTCATCGCGCTATCGCCGAGAGTTCCCCCGCCACTTCGGTGTACGGGAGTGAACGTGGCGAGATCGTCGCGAAGCTGTTTCTGGAGATCTTCAGCGGCGGTGGCGATCTGGGTCTACTGCGGTCCACGTCTGCCGAAGACTTGATCGGGCCGTCAGACGAACTGTTTGCTCGCATCCCTCAGGAGACGCCCGGCACTTTGGCGTTCGCGCCGATCGTCGACGGTGATCTGCTCCCTGATTACCCGGTGCGCGCGTTCCGTCACGGCAGTGCACACCCGATTCCGCTGATCATCGGAACCAACAAAGACGAATCTTCGCTCTTCCGGATGATGAAATCGCCGTTGATGCCGATCGATCCCGTCGTGATCACGTCGATGTTCGCGGAGATCGCCGACGAGCACCCTGGGCTCGAGCTACCCGATCATTCTCAGATCGAAGGTGCGTATTCGGGGCTGTCCAAGCTGGGCGCTGGTCTCGGGCTGACCCGTGACTTCGGATTTCGTTTGCCCACGCTGTGGATTGCCGAGGCGCACAGCAAGATGGCACCGACCTGGTTGTACCGATTCGACTACGCGCCGCCGATGCTCAAGGCGCTGAAAATTGGTGCGACCCACGGGACCGAACTTGCCTACGTCTTCGGCAACATCAATCACGGAGCGCGGGACATCACCTACAAACTGGGCGGGCTGAGCACGGCGCGTTATGTATCGGAGCGTATGCAGGCGAGGTGGCTGGATTTCGCCAGAGCTGCAGGTGATTACGGCACCGGGGCCGATCGTGAACTGGGTGCGGACCCGGGATGGCCGACTTACGACACCGATACACGCTCGACACTGTTGATCGACAAGCACGATGCCGTCGTCGCTGATCTGGATTGCGAAATCCGGGAGGCGTGGGGCGACACGGTGATTGCGTTCACCTGATGGTTTCGGTCTACTGCAGTGTGGCGAGATAGTGCGAGACGGGTCCCGCAGTGAGCATTCCGCTTCCGGCGCCGGCAATTTCGGCGGCGGCAGGTAAGAGCGCCGCTCGAGCACGCTCCTTGACTCGACTGTCGCCGACTGCAGTTGCCGCCGCGGCAGTCAGGCACCACAGTGCCTCGGAGAGTAGGTCTTTGGGCGGGTCCGGCAATGCCTCGACGGCCTTCGCGGCTTCGTTCGCCTGCCCCTGTGCGATGAGCAGGTGTGGCCGGGCCCAGGGTTCGTACGGGCCCCACTGCGTAGCCGGGTCGAAAATTGCCGGCAGTCCCCGCCACACGCGGAGGGCGAGAATTGCGAGAGGGAGTATGCTGTCCTCGAGACCCGGCATACCGGAACCGGAAAGGTTCACCGCCGCAGCTTCGTACAGCTTCTCGCAGTGCGCCGCTTCTGCGCCGGTAGTGGCCGTTCGCATAGCGCGAAACCAGGTGGTGAACACCGCTGCCAACGGCCGTTCGTGACGTCCGGCCAATCGATCAACTGTCTCGGCGTGTAGCTCGGCTGCGTCGAATTGCCCCAGTGCGCCGAGCGCTTGCATACGGATGAGATGGCCGAGAATCTCGAAGGTGGACAGTCCGTGTCGAGCGGATAGGTCGACCAGTTCACGGCCGATGCCGTCGCGCTCGGAGGTCAGACCGGTAGTCCAGAACGTCTGCATGAACAATCCGTTCAGAGCGAAAGCCAGGAGACCTGGATCGTCGAGAGCGCGACTGATCTGCACTGCAGCGCGGGCACATTCGAGCCCGCGCTGACCGGACAGTCCGCGCGATTCGAGTGCAATTGTCGCCAACAGTCTGGCCCGAGCGGGTTCGTTGCCGACCGGAAGTCGATCGAGGGTGCGCTGAGCGGCCGCGACGATCTGTGCAGCCTGCCGAGGATCGTCGGATCGTGTCCAGATTCCGGGCACGTCGTAGTTGCCGATGATCCGTGCGGTGAGTTCGACATCGTCCAATTGTTCAGCGGCACCGATGATTGTCAGTCGTTGGTTTCGGGCAGTCTCGAGTCCGCTTCCGCCCGTAACTGCCAAACTTCGGAGCAGGCCGACGGTTGACTCCAATCTCGATTTCGATCCTGCCGCTACGGTCCGGTCGTACGCTGCCGAAACCTGAGTGAAGATCTGTTCTGCCGCTACAGGATCCAGGTGGTTTTCGCGGCGGAGAATGTCGGACTCGAGGTCGGTCAGTCGTGGCCCGGGGTCGATGCCCAACTCTTCGGCGAGTAGCTCGCGTGCGCGACGTAGGACTGCCAGAGCATCGCCTTGACGGTTGGACCGGTACAGCGCGAGAGCGAGTAGTCGCCAACCGTCCTCGCGCCAAGGGTGTTCCGTGACGTGGGCGTCCAGATCGGGAATCGCTTCGGCAGTTCGCCCGAGATCGAGTTGCGCGGATGCGAAGCGCTCGACGGCAGTCAGACGCAGTTCCTCGAGGCGTGACCGCTCCGATCGAGCCCACGGTTCTTCGGCGAACTCCGCGTAGGCCGGCCCTCTCCACAGCTGCAGCGCGGTTCGGAGCAGTTCGAGTGATTTTGCCGGCGTCGAATCGGCGGCTTCACGTACCAGTCTTTCGAATTCCCAAGCGTCGACCGCGTCGGGTGCAGCACGAAAGGCGTAGCCAGGGCCTTCGGTGACAATGACTTTCGGCTTCGTTCGCGGGGCACGATCCGGTTCGAGCGCGCGCCTCAGTGCGGAAACGAACGTACGTATTGCACTGGTCGCCCCGGCCGGAGGATCGACCCAGAAGTCGTCGACAATCACGTCCACGGGAACAACACGTCCGCGGGCGACGACGAGACGAGCGAGGACCGCTCGGTGTCGTGGACCTTTCAGATCGATCAACCCTGACGAATTGTTCCACGCGACCACGGGTCCGAGAACTCCGAAAAATGTGTGGTCTCGCATTTCCCCACGTTATCGCGCTCATCGAATGCTCATCGACTACGGCGAGGCTGATTGCCATCACCCCGACGAACGAGAGCGACCGATGACGATCACCATTCCAGGCTTCGACTATCAGCAGATTTCCACAACAGACGGGGTGCGGCTCAACGTCGCGGTCGGCGGAAACGGAACACCACTCGTCCTTCTTCACGGTTTCCCCCAGACGCACCTCATGTGGCGTCACGTCGCCACTGCGTTGGCGTCGGATCACACCGTCATCTGCCCGGATCTCCGCGGATACGGAGCCAGCGACAAACCGGTCGAGGAAAACCCGGACACCTACTCCAAAAGAACAATGGCTGCCGACATTGTCGAGGTGGCGAAGAAGCTGGGACACGAGAAGTTCGCCCTCGTCGGCCACGATCGTGGCGCACTGGTTGCCGTCAGAGCTGGGCTGGACCACCCGGATGTGATCACACAGCTCGGTTCGCTGGACGTGCTCCCGACATTGGATATGTGGGACATCCTGCACGGATCGAATGCTGCTGTGGCGTTCCATCTCTATCTCATGGCTCAGCCACCCGGTCTTCCCGAGCAGATGATCAGCGCCAGCGCCGACGCGTTCTTCGACTACTTTCTCGACGTGTGGACGCAGAACCGCGAAGCGATTCCGGTAGACGTGCGGGCGGAATACCTGCGCGCCTCACGGGAGGCGGTGCCGTCGATCGTTGCCGATTACCGGGCGTCGGCAGGCATCGACGTCGAACACGATCAGGCCGATCGCGATGCTGGCAACCAACTGCACATGCCCGTCACGGTCATTCAGCAGGACTGGGGTTCGATGCTCGGCTACGACGCCGAGGCCCTGTGGAAAGCGTGGGCGCCCGATCTCGAGCACCGCACGCTGTCCGCAGGTCACTTCATGGCGGAAGAGGCGCCTGCCGAAGTGGTCGAGGCGATCCGGACCCTACTCGAGAGGTAGTTTTGACGCTTCTCGGCTGTCGAGGTACTGGCGAGCGCATCACGTGCGTCGCGAATGGACGAGGGGGATCGATGGGTTTCTCGCTGCACTTCATGCGTATGACGAAGGACGTGCAACTCGATGTTGATCGGGCGGCGGTCGCCGCTTTCCTCGATCAGCACGGGCTGCGCGTGGTCGAGAGCCCGTACGGAGGCGAGATCGTCGACCGTGACGACAGGGCATTGACGATCGACGGGGCCTTCTCCGACCTTCATCTCGACTCGCTCGAGCAGAGCGATCCACTCAGTGGTGGAATCTTCCACGCGACGCTGTCGCCTGCCGAGTGCGCGTTCGTCTACGACCTCTGCGCGGCCGCTGGGTTCCTGATCGTCAACCCTCAGGGTGACCCGACGTTTCTCGTTCCCCAGCGCAATCACGAGCCCGACGACGTTTCCGAGTTGGAGGACGTCGTCTGCGTCGAAAGCGCCGAGGAACTGGCGCGGGCGCTCACCGGTGGTTTCCAAGCGTTCCGCGAGTTTCGGGACCGCGTGACAGGACGAGCCGCCGGTGCCGAATGATCGGGGCCCCGTCGGGTTGACGAAGGTCGGGTTCTACCGCTTGACCCCGGCCGCCAAGTCGTCGACGAGAACCTTGGCGGTCAAGGCGTATCCTGCGGCCTTGTAGTAGTCGAACGGAATCACGCGACCGGCCTGTGCGGCGGGCAGGCGCTGCCACGTCGGCGAGGTGTACGCGCTGCCGGAGGCGCTGCGATCCAAGGCGAAGATGACGTCGGCTTCTTCGAGACGGTTGAACTGCTCCGACCCGAGCATCACGCGAAGGTCGGGGCCTTCACGGAGCACCTCGAACCCGAGGTCCTCGGCGACGGCGGTGCGGAAATCGTTCTGGAACCACGCGATCTGATCCTCGGCGGCGGCAACGAAGGCAACCTTCTTGCCGGCCATCAGCGGTTCGACGGTCGGGCGGACCTGAGCTACATGGGCGTCGTACTCGGCGAGTACTTCTTCGGCGCGATCGCTGCGCCCGATGCCGGTGAGGAAGTCCGACATGACCTTCCGCCATTCCGGGGTGAAGTCCTTGCCGACGGGCAGGACCGGTGCGATCTGCTGCATCCGGTCGTTGCCGTACGACCCGTTGTCCCACCAGCCGGCGCTGAGGACGAGAAGGTCCGCGCCGAGGGTCGAGATGTATTCGAAGTTGGGATCCGAAGCACCTTCGGCGAAGATCTCGACACCGGTGGCATCCGGGACCTCGCGGCGCAGGTGTTCGGCGGCGCCGGTCGGGTAGGCGGTCACCGGGTACCCCGCAAGGATCGACAATTCGAGGCCGTCCCGCGGATCGAGCGCAACGACGTTCTGGGGGTCCGTCGGAATGATCAGCTTCTCGTCGCCGCGTGTGAACTCGAAGGTCTCCGCGTTATCGGGCGTCGAACTTTCCGTGCTGCTGCAGGCGGCGAGAAACGCGGCCGCAGCGACACCCGCGCCGACGCCGAAGAAACCGCGACGCGTCAGGTTGTCCACGATCGCCCAGTAGTCGCGATCGGTCGTGGAGGGAGAAAGAAGTCGAGTCATATTTGTTAGGTTAGCCTTAGGGGCTGCCTTCGGGAATGGCGAAACAGCTCCCATGAGCGCCAAGAAATACGGCGAACACGCCAGCGCGCAGAGTGTTGTCGGCGTCACCGGCCCGCCTGAATCACAACCCACTTTCGACCTTTGACGTGCATGACGTCACAACCGGCCGCCTCCTCGATCGCGATTTGGCCCTGATGGCGCCGACTATGCTGGGTGCACCAGCAGTACGATTTCGGAGGTTGCAATGCAGATCACCAGCGTCGGCCACGCAGGATTTCACATCCAGACCGAGGCCGGATCCATCCTGTGTGATCCATGGGTGACCCCGACGTATTTCGCGTCCTGGGTGCCGTTCCCCGACAACACCGAGCTGGACTGGGACGCGCTGGGCAATTGCGACTACCTCTACGTCTCGCACCTGCACAAGGACCACTTCGATCCGAAGAACCTGATCGCGCACGTCAACAAGGACGCCACCGTCCTGCTCCCCGATTACCCGGTGCCGGACCTCAAGCGTGAGCTCGAGAAGCTCGGCTTCCACAAGTTCTTCGAGACGGAAGACTCCGTCAAGCACACCGTCAGCGGTCCCAAGGGCGATCTCGACATCATGATCATCGCTTTGCGCGCTCCGGCGGACGGTCCGATCGGTGACTCAGGCCTGGTCGTCTCGGACGGGGAGACCACCTGTTTCAACATGAACGACGCCAGGCCCGTCGACCTCGACCCGCTGACCGACGCCTTCGGGAAGGTCGACATCCATCTGCTGCAGTACTCGGGCGCGATCTGGTACCCGATGGTCTACGACATCCCGAAGGGCACCAAGCGCAACTTCGGCAAGCAGAAGCGTCAGCGCGGCATGGACCGCTGCCGCAACTACATCTCCCAGGTCGACGCTGCCTGGGTTGTCCCGTCGGCCGGCCCGCCGGTCTTCCTCGACGACGACCTGCGTTACCTCAACGACGATCACGGCGACGAGGGAAACATCTTCCCCGACCAGATCACGTTCCTCGAGCAGATGCGCATCAACGGCAACGATCGTGGTCTGCTGATGATCCCCGGCTCGGCCGTCGAACTTCGGGGAAGCGAGAAGGTTGCCCTGACGCATCCCATCCCGGACGCGGACGTCGACAAGATCTTCTCGAACAAGGCCGAGTACATCGAGAAGATGGCGCAGAAGATGGCACCGGTCATCGCCGCGCAGAAGGCTACGTGGGCTCCGGCCGAAGGCGAGCCGCTGCTCGACGGTCTGAAGGCCAAGTTCGAGCCGATCATGGCGCAGTCCGATCTGATCTGCGACGGAATCGGCTACCCCGTCGGACTCGTGATGGGAGAGGAGACTGTCGTCCTCGACTTCCCGAAGCGGATCGTTCGCGAGCCCATCGACGGAGAAGGTAAGTACCGCTACGGCTTCCGCATTGCGCCCGAACTGGTTCGCACCGTTCTGCGTGACGACGAGCCAGACTGGGTCAACACCATTTTCCTGTCGACACGCTTCACGGCGTGGCGCATCGGTGGGTACAACGAGTTCCTCTACACGTTCTTCAAGTGCCTCACCGACGAGCGCATCGCATACGCCGACGGCTGGTTCGCCGAGGCGCACGACGACAGCGCGTCTATCGAGTTGGGTGGCTACGAGATTCAGCGTCGTTGCCCCCACCTCAAGGCTGACCTGTCGAAGTTCGGTGTCGTCGACGGCACCAACCTCACCTGCGATCTGCACGGCTGGCAGTGGGATCTCGAGACCGGCCGCTGCAAGACGTCCAAGGGCCACGAGCTGCGCACCAGCAAGCTGAGCTGAACCGAGCTCGTCGGGTGACGGGATACAGCAGGTCGCTGATCGGCCTGGCGACAGCGCTCGCCGGGTTGGCCGGTTACGTCGACGCGCTCGGATTCATCACGCTCGGTGGGCCTTTCGTTTCGTTCATGAGCGGCAACATGACGCAGGCGAGCGTCGCATTTGCCGACGGGGTGTGGTCGACCGCGCGGGTGGCAGGCGGCATCATCGTGCTCTTCCTCCTGGGAATCGCGCTGGGAACCGTCGTCACCCACTTCACGGAGCGGTACTCCGTCCGGACCCGCAAGGTCACAGTGCTTGCGGTTGTGGCTGGACTGCTGGCCATCGGTTCGGTGATGAGCAGCCTCGACGTCACCCCAGGCGCGATTTCGGCGATGGCCCTGGCGATGGGAGCCGTCAACTCGGTGTTCCAACGCGACGGTGAGGTGACGATCGGTGTCACGTACATGACCGGTGCGCTGGTCAAGATGGGCCAGCGTCTCACCGGAGCCTTTCTGGGCGGCCCGAAGTGGGCGTGGCTGCAGCACTTCGGGATGTGCGCGGGGTTGATCGCGGGCGCGGTAGTCGGTGCGCTCGTTCATCGGTGGATCGGCCTTCACGCTCTGTGGCCTGCTTCGGCATTCACGGTTCTTCTGATCGCCGTCGCGTGGCGGGTCTCGCCCCCGGCACCGGCACAGGTGTAAAAAGAGCGGGGTACACAAGCCGGAGTGCGGGGGAACTGTGGATGCTCTGATCATCGTTGTGCTGGGACTACTCGGAATCGTCGCCGCCTCGACGCTCGGGGCGCGGATCGGAGTCGCGGCGCCGCTGATTCTGGTGATGGCCGGGATCGTTGTCAGCCTCCTCCCCTTTGTCCCAGCAGTGGACATCGATCCGGAATGGATTCTCGCGGGTGTGCTTCCGCCGCTGCTGTACTCAGCTTCGGTCTCGATGCCGTCGATGGAGTTTCGGCGTGAATTCGGTGCTATCGGTGGGCTCTCAGTTCTCCTCGTCGTGGTGAGTGCGCTGGTTCTCGGTGTGTTCTTCTCGTGGGTGATACCAGGACTCGGCATCTGGTGGGGCATTGCACTCGGCGCGATCGTGAGCCCGACGGATGCCGTCGCGACGTCCATCGTCAAGAAACTCCCGGTCTCGCCGCGGGTGGTGTCGATCCTCGAAGGCGAAAGCCTGCTCAACGACGCTACCGCTCTGGTCCTGTTGCGTACTGCCATCGCCGGAGCGGCCGCGTCGGTATCGCTGTGGAGTGTGTTGGGCAAGTTCGCTTTTGCCGTCGTCGTGGCCGCGGTCATCGGTGTTGTCGTCGGCAAGGTCAACCTGATGGTTCGTGCCCGTGTCACCGACTCGACGGTCAACACGGTCATCTCGTTCACGGTGCCGTTTCTGGCCGCGATCCCCGCCGAAGAGTTGGGTGCATCGGGGTTGGTTGCTGCCGTCGTGGCTGGGCTCGTCACCGGCTACGACGCTCCTCGGAAGCTTTCGCCGCGTCATCGGTTGTCGGACTCCCAGAACTGGCGCACAGTCGAACTGGTCCTCGAAGGTGCGATCTTCCTGGTGATGGGCCTCGAACTCTCGTCGATAGTCGACGATGTCCGGGTCGACCACGAGGGAATCACCACCGCAGTCTTCGTCGCTGCGGGTGCACTGTTCCTCACGATCTTGGTTCGGGCTCTGTACGTCGCGCCCCTACTGCGAGCACTCCAGGCGCGGGCGAACTTTCGCGAACGCATGAAACCCAGACTCTCCGACATCGCGAATCGTCTCGACAACCCAGAGGATTACCCACCGGACGAAGGGCGGCGTAGTAGGCGCCGGGCGCCTTCGGCGAATCAGATGGAACGGTTCAAGATTCGGGTGCGTCGGACGGTTGCCGATATCGATTACTACCTTACCGCGCCGTTGGGATGGCGTGAAGGGACGATCGTCATCTGGGCCGGTATGCGCGGAGCGGTCACTCTGGCTGCCGCGCAGACTCTTCCGGAAGACACTCCGAGTCGATCGCTTCTGATCTTGGTGGCGTTCCTGGTCGCAGCCGGCTCGTTGATCCTTCAGGGTGGGACGTTGAAGCGCATCGTAGTGGCGGTCGGTCCGGCAGCGCAGGACCTCACCGATTCCGAACTCGACGAACATCGACGTTTGCTCGCTCTACTCGAGGATGCTTCTGCGAGTTTCGTTCCACCCGAGGGGCAGTCGAAGAAGAAGACCCGGCTCGACGTGATCGACGCGCAGCGCCAAGCGCTACTCGACGCGCGGGACGACGGCCTGTTCGACGCACGGATGCTCGGATCGGCACTGGCCGCGCTGGACGCCGATCAGATCAGCCTCGAACTCAAGGGCGGTCCGGACGGTTGATCACGTGCACAGTCTCTTTCGAGCAGACGTCATCATTGCCCGCGTGATCACGCCGTGCAGTACCTGAACTGGTGCGAAGTAGATTCGGCCCGCGCGGTTCTTCAGCTCCACGGCAGTGACGACGTGCAGGAGACCGGCGTCGTTGTCGGACTGAACCGAGGCGACGAATCGTAGGTGTTTCTCGTCCGCCTCGATGAGGGCTTCGCCGTCGGCGATCTTGTCGACGGTAAAGGTGTCCGGGCGTCCCTTGGCGATGCCGAGCAGTCCGACTACCCGCTCCCTGAGCCAGAACATCGCGAGGACTGGTGCGGGGACATTCCTGACGTCGAAGACGGCCTGCGCCCACTCTTCGGAAGTATGGGTCGGAACAGACGGGATGGTGATCGTGGTGGCTTCTGCCCAGTCCGGTGCAGGCATTGCCTTGAATGCGAGTGTCATTTCATCCTCCGTACGGTGCCGTATGGAACTTACCCATACGGTACCGTACGGAGGTGACGAATGCCCGCGCCCGACTCTCCCGCGATCAGTGGATCGATGCTGCTTTCGAGGCTCTGACCAGCCACGGACCAGGTTCCGTCGCTGTGGAGAAGGTGGCACGCACGCTGGGGTCGACCAAGGGTTCCTTCTATTGGCATTTTGCGAACCGTGACGAATTGCTGCAGGCTGCGCTCGATCGATGGGAGGTTCTGGCAACCGAGCGACTGATCTCTTCCGTCGAGGCCTCCGGCGAACCGGCAGAGGTGAGGTTGCGTCGCCTGGTCGACGCGGTCACAACCGGACTGGCCGGTCGCCGTGCGGAGTTGGAACTGCTTGCCGGGATCGACCATCCTGTGGTTTCGGCGGCGGTTCGACGTGTCACCGAGCGTCGAGTCGCCTACATCGTGACGTTGTTGGTCGATCTGGGGATGGACAGGCAGAAAGCGGAACATCGTGGCGTACTTGCCTATTCGATGTACCTGGGGCAGATGCAATTGGTGCACAGTGCGCCAGATGTGGTTCCTGGCAGCGGTGCGGACGCTCACGCGCTCGCCGACGAGTTCGTGAGCATGGTTCTGGCCAGGTAAGTCCGCCATCGAATGCAGCGTGATCTGCGCATCACCCTGCGCTTTCAGGTGAGGGACCACACATTGCGCGTAACCCATAGTTACAGATACTTTGAGGTCAGCTGAAGTGGGGTGCCGGATATGTCGGCATTTCCCGGAGGCGCAAAACCGTTTCACGACAGGAAGAAAGGTGACTCACCATGAGCGTTGTGCTTATTTCGTTGCTGGTCGCCGCTGGACTCACTGTGCTGGCCACCAGTGACGGTGCCGGTCTGGACTTCGGGAGTCGGCAGCTGAACCGCCAGTTGAAGACCCGCACGCACCGGTAACCCCGGAAATCGGCCGACTCCACGCGATACTTCGCGGAGCCGGCCTTTTGCGTTGTCCGGTCAGTTCACCCCGAGGTCTGCCAGCCAGGCCCGCGTGCTGCGGGCAGTGATACCCAAGGCAGCAGTAGAACCCGTCGCGGAGTCGAACGCGACGCTGTCGGCAGATTCGAGTCCCGTGTAGAGCTGGGAAACCCCGGCTGCTGCACCCGCTCCGATGATCGGCGCAATCGATGCACCGAAGGCATCGGGTGTCACGGCTTCGAAAGTTACCGCGCGCGAGAAGTGTTCGGCGAATGCCTCGGCCAATTCGATACCGGTGATCGCCGGAATCTGTCCGATGTCGACCGCGTCCGGTGCTACGTCGAGAGTCAGGGCCGCGACGGCTGCATCAGCGACGTCGAGATGTGAACTCCATGCGACCGCGAGATCGGCACGCAGTGGGTAACGCAGGACGCCTTCGTCTTTCACTCCCGACAGCACAGTGGGCAGAAGAAGATTCTCGAGGAACAAACGTGGGGTCAGAACGGTCACCGCGATGCCTTCGGCGCGAAGTCCGTCGACGAGCTCGGAGAGAACGGGTGTGTTGGGACCGGCAAGCGGCGAAGTAGCGTCGCCGATCACCGTGCCGCTGGTAGAGATCACGAACCGCGAAGGGCGCGCCGCTCTCGCTGCAGCCAGAACGTTGTGGGCATAACCAGCTAGCGTCTCGGTGTCTCCGGCGAGTGGCAGGTGAAAGAACACCCCGTCCGCCCCGCGATAAGCGTCGGCGAGAGAGTCGACTGACGCATTGTCCGCGACGACGGTGTTCGCACCCTTGAACGTCTGGTCAGGGTTACGGGTAATTGCTCGGACTTCGGCCCCTGCCGATCCGGCGAGAGCCGCGACCAATCCTGCGAGAACGGGAGAGCCCTGTGCGCCGGTGGCGCCATGCACTGTGTAAGTCATGACGCCTATAGTTCACATCGGGAACCAGTTACTTCAAGTGAACTAATGGGGAATCGATGAGTGAATCAGGTCACGTGCTTCCGGAGTGCGGCGTCGCGCGCTTCCTGCTGGTCCTGGACGGGCCGTGGGCAACGCTGATCGTTCGTGAGCTCACGCACGGCCCCATGCGCTTCACGGAACTACGACGCGCTTTGCCCGGCATCAGTCCAAGGACACTGTCGGCCAGGCTCAAACGTTTCGAGGAGTTCGATCTGGTGACCCGGACTGCTTACGCCGAGGTGCCGCCGCGAGTGGAGTACGAACTCACCGCGACGGGGATGGAACTGCGCTCCGTGCTCGAAGCGATGGTCGAGTGGGCGGATCTGGCACTCCCCGTTTCCTGACGTGCCCTCAGTGCGGGCCCGAAAGTCCAACTCGCAGAGCGCCACAGGCCTCGAACATCGCGTCTTGTCCGGTGTGGCCGACGCCGGTGGTGTTGACGAAGGCATGGATCAAACCGCTGTGGCGCCTCAGTGCGACCGGGACTCCGGCCTCTCGCAGCCGGTTCGCATACGCTTCGCCCTCGTCGCGTAGTGGGTCGAAACCGGCGACCGCAACGTACGCGGGCGGTAGGCCGGCCAGGTCCGGAGCGAGCAGCGGTGAGACTCGCGGGTCGAGAGCCGAAGTGCCGCCCGACAGGTAATGGGCTGCATACCAGTCGAGTTGGGCGTCGGTGAGAAAGAAGTCGGTGCCGAACATCTTGTGCGACGGGCGCTTCGACGAAAGGTCCACCCAGGGAAAGAAGAGCAGTTGGAATGCGGGTTTGACGTCGTCTTCGGTCGTGGACTGCGCGACGACGGCAGCCAGGTTCCCGCCGGCGCTGTCTCCGCCCACTGCAATGGATTTCGGATCGGCGCCCAGTTCCGCGGCATGTTCGACGCAGTACCGGAATGCGGCGACGGCGTCGTCGATCCCGGCGGGAAAGGGGAACTCCGGTGCCAGCCGGTAGTCCACCGACAGCACACTGACCTCACCGTGGCGGGCCAGGAAGCGGCACACACTGTCGCCGCTCTCGAGGCTGCCGAGGACGAACCCGCCGCCGTGGAAGTACACCAAAAGTGGAGCGGGCGTAGAGACCCCGGCCGGGCGATACAGCCGAGCGGAAATCGCGTGGTCTCCGGCCGGGATCTCGAGGTCGCGAACCGTTTCGATGTCGATGGGCGTACCGCCGAACAGTCGCGATTCGGCGTCGATCTGAGCTCGTCCCTCTTCGACCGGAAGATGCTCGAAGCTCGTACCTTCCACTGCCGAGAGCAATCGCAGTGCAAGCTGGATCTCGGGGTGCAGAGTCTGTCCGTCGATCTCCTTCGGCTTGCCACCGAGAATGCGCTGCGCGCCGGTCGGTAAGGCGCCAACGACATCGAGCACCACCCGCGCAACACGATCTTGGACAGACATCTTCTCCGTGGACATACTCGCCTTCCGTCGGCTGATCACCCGTCGCTTGTACGTTACGAAAGAACTGGACAAATATCCAGGAACTTCGACGCTCGCGATCAGCTTGCCGGCGTCACCGTGACTGTGACGGGGCCCGCGTCGTCCGCGGTTTCCACTGTGAGAAGCCGGCTTTGGGGGTTCCAGTTCACGATGTCGGCGCCTGCGACGTCGACGCCGCCGGGAAAGCCGCTCTCGGGTAGGTAGATCTCGGTCGGTGCCGTCACCGCGGGGTTCGGGGTGAACGTCAACTGAAGGCGGTCGACGCTCGAGGACCATTCGGTGGGTGTGCCCGCGACGGCACGCGGATACGGCTTGTTCAGGGTGTCGACGAGGAGTGTCTGTGTTCCGTCCGGCAGGTACGGGCCCCAAGGCCCGGGATCACTGGACCAGTACGAGACGCCCGCGCCGAGTTCTCGGGCGGTCGTGTAGACGCGGTCGATGTAGTCGGTTGCGCCGGGCAGTGTTGTGTCGAGCCCGAATTCGCCGAGAATGACCGGGACGCCGCCGAGTACGTTTCCGGCGATGTGTTCGACGCTGTCGCGCCAGGTGTCGATGGTCGCGTCGGTGAGTGTGCGTGAGAGGCCGGAGTATCCGTCACCGAGGTCGAGGGGCAGTGGGTACAGGTGTGGGCAGTAGGCGATTCGCTGTTCGCCGGCTCGCGGGTCGTTGATCTTCGTCAGTCCGCTGGGGACACCTTGGTTGACGCCGACGGCCTGCGGGGCCACGCACACCCAGCTGTCCTGATCAACTTCCCTGATGGCGTTGGTGGTTCGCTGATACAGGGCAGCGAGGGGCCCACCTTCGAATGCGGGGCCTTGGAGGGAACCGCCCCACGGCTCGTTCATCAGGTCGTATGCCACGACGGTGTCATTGCCTGCGAAACGTTCGGCCACCGCCTGCCATGCGTTCGCGTAGTGCTCGACCAGTTCGGGGTGTTGGCCGGTGGTGTTCCAGAAGTTGTCGAATGCGCGCATCACGCCGGGTTGGATGTAGTACAGCTCCCAGCGGTCTTGAGGGCTGACCGGAAGGCCGTCCATGTATGTCGCCCAGGCCGGTGCGCCGTTGCCGATGTTGCCGGCGCCGTTGCCGCTGTTGCCCTCTGGTGTGATCGCGCCGGAATAGACGTCTTGATGCATGTCGAGCATGACCTTGTATCCGCGCTCGGCATACCAGCTGACCCGGTCCTCGACGCGGTCGAGATACTCCTGGTCGTACTGTCCTGGTTCCGGTTCGACCGAACGCCAGGAGATCAGGAACCGCACGAAATTTGTTCCCATGTCGGCATGTTCGCGCTCGAGGTCGGCTTCGGTGAACTTCGGCATGCCGTCGGGTGCGCTTTTTGCGCTCGACGCCGTGTTGAACCCTCGCAGGATCAAGGAGCGGCCGGCGTCGTCGGTCAGGTACGACGGCGACATCGAAGTGCCACCGGCGCTCCCCGACGTGGGCAGGCTGCCCTGAGCCGCGGCAATGCCGCCGCCCAGTATCAGTGAGCCCGCGACTATCAGTGCTGAGAGCGGGATACGGCGCACGGAAACTCCTCCTGGATGTGTGGATGGATTGGCTTGTCCGACTGGGGATTCAGATCTGGTCTTGATCACTCGGTGTCGATTCACGTCGGTTGGCTTACGCTGGTACGCCCGTTTTCGATGTGTCCGACGAGCACGCGCTTGAATTCAGGATCTTCGTCGACCGTCACGGTGGCCTGATACCAGCCGTCCGCCGACGCCACCGCCCACCGGCCGCGTGCGCCGGCAGCGAGCTTCCGTCGGTCCCCGTCGACGTCGACGGAGAGTGCACGACTTCCGGAATTGTTCGCGGTCAGTACAAGCGCGCGCGACCCTGCGTCGATGGTTGTCGAGACGTCGAGCGAGGCTGCCGCACTGTCTGTAGCTCCACTGAACTCGCGCCTGAAACCATTGGGACCCAACAGGGTCAGGCTGTAGACGCGATCACTGAGCGCAACGGTGTCATCGATCTCGCCCAGGAGGTCGTAATGCCGTGGCTCGTCGAACTCACCTGCGTACGGGTACAAGGCCAGGTGAGTTGATGCGGCACCGGCATTGACCAGATGGACCGTCAACGAGCCGGTTTCCGGGTTCACCGTCGTGTAGGCGTCGGGCTGATAGGGAAGGGCCCGTGCTGGTCGAGTGCCGCTTTCCTGCAGGGGCATTCTCTGTTCGGTGGGTGGGGTCGGTGTCCACCGCGGTTCCAGAGGCGGAGTGGGCTGCGGGCGCGCCAAAGTCGGTCGGCTACGCGGGTTGGCGAAGTCGAACGCCGACGTCAGGTCGCCACTCACCGTGCGTCGCCACGGGTCGATTTCCGGCTGCGTGATTCCGAACCGCTTCTCCAGGAATTGCGTGACGGACGTGTGGTCGAACACTTGTGAACAAACGAAACCGCCAACAGTCCACGGCGAGATGATCGTCATCGGCACCCTCGGGCCGAGGCCGAGCGGCTGATTGCCGACCCATTCGGTTTCGACCGAGCGCGGCGGTCGAGGTGGCGGTACATGGTCGAAGTACCCGTCGTTCTCGTCGAAGTTGACGATCACGGCCGTCTTCGCCCACAGATCGGGATCGGAGGCGACGGCGTCGAGCACTTGATAGAGCAGTGTTGCGCTCGCCGCAGGTGACGATCCCGATGGGTGCTCTGAATCCACTTCGGACGGAACGAGATAACTGACTTGCGGCAGTCGGCCCGACTCGACGTCTTTCCTGAACTCGGCGGCCAGTGTGCCGGGCCGGGATCGGTACAGTGCGCGATCGTAGAGTTGGCGATCAGCAGGCGACAGTTGGTCTGCAGCATTCTCGAGGGCCAGTACCGCTGCGTCCTGGACCGGCGCCGGCATCGACGGCAGGGCGAGATAGAACCCGGCCAAGGTCTGCAGTTCGTAGGGGAGCAGGCTTGGCCGACCAAGCAGCCCTGCCGCCACTTTCTTGAAGGCAGTGAAGTATTCGAGGTTGTTGTCTCCGAAGTTGTCCCACTCTTGGTAGGTCTTCCAGGAAATGCCGGCGGACTGCAACCGCTCGGGAACCGTCGTCCATCCGTAGCCGGCGTGCCAGGGGTTGTAGGCCGCATTGGTTACAGCTCTTCCCTCGGGGCCGGGCGGATCCGAAGGCAGGACGGACTCGGTTGGATTCGGCGAAAGTGGCTCGTATCCGGTGTATCCAGAGACCCAATAGTTCCGGTTGGGGCTCGTCGACGTCGGAACGGAGCAGTGGTAGGCGTCGCAGATCGTGAACGAGTCCGCCAGTTCGTAATGAAAGGGAATGTCTTGCCGGTCGTAGTACGCCATCGTCGTACCGGTCTTTGCCGCAATCCAACCGTCGTGCCAGCCGTCGGCGAGTGCGGCATGTCCGCCCGCCCAGCTGTGATCCAGCCCGGTGACGTTCTGGGTGTCCATGCTTTGTGCCGCAGCGGAATCGCGGATGGGGAAGGGGAGCACCGGACCGGTAGGTCCGGGTTGTTCGAAGACGCTTTGGCCGCTGCGTAGACGCAACGCATTCGGATCCCCGAAGCCGCGAACACCCCTCAGAGCGCCGTAGTAGTGGTCGAAAGATCTGTTCTCCTGCATGACGAGGACAACATGCTCGATCGAATCGAGCCCGCCGGAGTTTGCGGGTGTCGCCAGTGCACGTTGAAGCGACGGCGGCAGAAGGGAAGCGGCGGCGACTGCAGTCGCACCGACCCCGGCGGCGAGAAACGACCGTCGAGAAAAGGAATTCCTGGACACTTGTGCTCCATCGATCAATCAATCAGTGCTATGGCTACGGCCGCGACATGCTGTTGCCGCTGCTCCGAATCGGTGCAGCGGCAACAGTGTCGAGAGAAATGCGATCAGGAACCGAAGAGACCGCCCAGCGAACCGAGGCTGCCCGAGCCGCCGTTTCCGCCATCATCAGGCGCAGCAGAAACCTTTACGACGGATTCGTCCGACGCAGACTGCGTGAATCCGCTTCGCCCGGCGTATGCCGCCTTGATCGGATGGTCGCCCGTCGATGCGAAAGTGTGCGTCAGTCGCGCCACACCATCGACTCCGACGACAACGGGTTGTCCGATGGGTTGGTCACCGTCGAAGAACTGAACCGAACCCCCGCCCGGATTAGGACTGACCGTTGCGGAAAGTTCTGCCGCGACATTCTGCTTGGCCGTCGCGGGAGCTGCCAGTGAGGTCGAGGTGGTGACATCGGACGGCGCAGGATCAGACACGGTGACCGTTTGGGCCGATGCCATCGACGGCATGAATCCTGTTGCGCCGGAGTAGTAGGCCGACACTGCATGAGATCCGGCCGAGGTGAATGCGTGTTCCAGAGTGGCTTTTCCGTCAGCGCCCACCGGGATCGGGGCACCGATATTTGCAGCGCCATCCTTGAACTGGAGAGTGCCACCAGTGGGGGTCGGCGTGACCTGCGCCCTCAGCGACACCGATACGCCCGTCTTTGCATCGGTAGGAACGTTCACGGCAGTGTCGGTCTGCTTGACGACAGGTGCGGCAGTCACCGTGACCATCGCCTCTGTCGAGTTGGAACTCTGGAATCCGTTGACTCCCTGGAACGTTGCGGAGACCCGCGCGGTTCCGGCGGTGAAGAAGGTATGCGGTAGCCGGGCAGTGCCGTCGGCACCGGGCGTGACAGGTGTACCGACGTCAGCGCCGTCCACCCTGAACTGCACGTTTCCGTTGACCGGAGCCGGATCCACCTTTGCGACAAGCTCTGTCGGTGTGCTGGCTTGGATCGAGTCGGGCATCTGGATTGTGGTGGTTGTCGGTTGGCTGACGTAGATGGTGGTCAGGGCCTGCCCACCGGCGTTGAGGCCGGAGTTCCTGTTGTCCCGCGGGGAGCAGTTGTAGCGCTCCCAGTAGTTGACTGTGAAGACATCCTTCTCGCGCTGGACGAATGTGAGCGCATTTCGGTCGTCGTCGTAGTTGGCGGAGCCGGGATCGGAAACTCGCAGCGAAGGCTTGATCTCGCTACCAGCCGCACCGGCTTTGACTGTGACGTCGACTGCGGGGAGTCGGAACTTGGTGTTGGCACCGACGATGATACCGTCACTCGATCGAACCGCGGAGGACGGACCGTTTCCGATGGTCCGATTCGATCCGGAGATACGCAGGTGCGTACCGGATGCCGATGGATTACCGCCGTCGTCGATCTGTGTGACTGTTGGAGTGGCACTGTCGGATCCGAGGCCGTACGCACTGTCCGCCACAAGCTGGGAACTCACGAATTCGACGCCCGACGGGATGTCGAAGTCGTACTTGATCCGGGCCCAATGCACGACTCCACGGCTGGCATGGCCGCCGCTGTTTGCCTTCATCTCGTTCGGCTGCACGCGGTAGGTGACGGTCTCACCTGGTGCCGCGGTGGTCGGTGCGGTGATGGTGACCCCCGAGCCGAGCGTCTCGTTGAATGTGATCGGACTTGCCGCACCGTCCATCTCGCGCACATGGCATGCAGTTGTGAAGGCCACACTCTTGGTCTCGGGGGCAGCAGAGGCGGTCCCGCCGCCGACGATGGAGAACAACCCGCCTGCCAGTACCGAGACGGTTGCAATCGCAGAGCCGCGTAGGAGTTTCGAGTTCATCGACGAATCCTGGTTTCTGTTCACAGTTTTCACGACCCGAATCCGGGGGTACCAAGGCTGCCGAGGCTACCGGTGCCAGGCTCGGGCTCGGACGGTTCGACCACGTTGATCGTCACGGCGCCCGACATCGATTCCATGAAACCGGCAGATCCCGTGTAGTACGCCGTGATGTTGTGGTCGCCCGCTGTTGTCATCGTGCGGTTGGCCTTCGCGACGCCGTTGACGACGGCCACCGGAGCGCCGAGGTCGACCCCTCCGTCACGGAACTGCACTGTTCCTCCCGACGGCCACGGAGTGACCGTTGCCGTCAGCTCCACGGAGTCACCGACGACAGCTTTACCGGGTGCGTCGATTCGCGTCTGTGTCTGAGCGAGGCTGGAGTCGACATTGATCACGGCGAGCGGCTGGCCGCCTGCGTTCAATCCGGCCGAACGATTGTCGCGTGGTGAGCAATTGGTGGTCAGCCAGTATTTGACGCCACCGAGCAGTGTCTCCTGTTGCAGGAAAGTCAGGTAGTTGGCGGCACTGTCGTAGGAACCGGAGTTGGTGTCGGAAACGCGGAGCATGGGCTTGATCTGGGTTCCCACAGCCCCTGACGTGACGGTGACGTCGACTGCCGGGAGCTGGAACGTCTTTCCTCCACCGACCTCGATTCCGCCGCCGCCGTTGTCGTCGGTGTTGGGTCCGTTGCCCGCCGTGATGTTGTTGCCGGAGATACGAAGATGCGTCCCATTCGGATCGGGTGAACCGGCATCGTTCACCCGCGTGATCGTCGGGGCGACCCCACCCAGATTCGAGCTGGTGCCGGCCACGATCTGCGCCCCCACGTAGGAGGTGCCTGCAGGGATGTCGAAATCGAACTTGAGACGCGTCCAGTTCACGACGGACCTGAGGTCGTAGCCGTCATTGGGCACCGTCATCGGCTTGGGGGCGAGTCGGTAGGTGAAGGTCGAGTTCGGCGGAACCACGGTCGGGGCACTGATCGTGACGCCGGAATCACGCGTCTCGTTGTGTGTGATCGGACCGGGGAACTGCCACCCGTGACACGATGCCGTGAACGGAAGGTTCACATCAGCGGCGGATGAAACTCCCGCTCCGCCGACGACCAGGGCAACGCATCCGGTCAAGGATGCGGCCACCCCTACTCCTCGGCGCATCAACGTCGACACCATTCACATTCTCCTTGAGTAGCGCTCGAAAAGATCGAGCTCTCGGCTTGAAGCCGGGTCCGGGAACCGGCCTCGAGCTGACAGAGAAGCGAATACGTCTTCGTCGTTTGCTCACCACCAGCTCAAACCCTGGAGAGGAGTAGAACACAGAGCGAGCCGCGAAATATGCGATTCGGACAAATTGTTGGACAAACGTCCAACCGGCGAAATTTCTCCACTTCTCTGACCGCTCTGCACTGCTTTGACGTGGCGTGAAGTGGGCCCGGTAAACGGTCAGGCGATCGCGCGGCGCATCAGTTCTGCCGTCTCCTTGTTGAATGCGACCAGTGTGACCGTCTCGACCTCGGTCTTCGCCGCGCGAATCGCTGAAACGGCCTGTCGGACCGCATCTTCCTTCGGCCAGCCGTAAACCCCTGCCGAGATCAACGGAAAGGCGACGGTTCGTGCGCCGATCGAGTCGGCAACGGCGAGACTGCGGGTGTACGCCGACCGAAGCAATCCGGATCGGTCCTCGGAGCGCGAATACCTCGGGCCGACGGTGTGAATCACGGCCTTGGCGTGGAGCTTTCCCGCGGTGGTGGCCACGGCCGCACCCACCGGGAGGCCGTCGGGAAGGCTGGTGTTGCGCAATACCTCGCAGGCCTTCAGGATCTCCGGTCCTCCGGCTCGGTGGATCGCGCCGTCGACACCGCCACCGCCGAGGAGCCTGGAGTTGGCCGCATTGACGATGGCGTCGACGGTCAGCGTCGTGATGTCACCTTCGACGACGGTAATAGCGGGCATGGATCCTCCTGTGTTTCCGACGGCTGTGTTTCCGACTGCCGTGTTCCAGAGTTCACGCTTCGGGCGAGCCCACGGCATAGCCGAGCGTACGTCGTAGGGATCACGTCCGATCAACATCGAGTATCGCGCCGCAACCGACGGTGTGCGACTGTGCGCCTGAACGCAATGAAGGAGTACGCGCTTTCCCTCGGCCCGCAACGCCTGGACGGTGCGCGCTGCGTCGTCGAGAACGAACTCGAGGTTGGCGTTGGAATCGTGACCGTCATCGACCAACCAGAACTCGACGTGATCGGAGCTGACCCGCCGTGTTCCCATGCGGCACAGGCTGACCACGGCGTCGTAGTCCGCAGTGGACACTGCATCGACGCCGCCGAGCATCACGCCGTCGTCATGCGGATGCGTGGTCAGGTGGTGGGTTCCGCGGAATTTCGAGTAATCGAGTTCTGCCGTCGACGGCCATCCGTTCTTGTCGTCGGTACCGCCGCGAGCAGTCTTGATCGCCAGGCGAACCAGATCGGAGGAACGGTATCCCGGCCAGCCGTGCATGATTCGGCGCCAGCGGGCGGGAATCGCCGACGCTCCCCAACGGGCGCCGAGAAGGCCACCCGCGATGGCCGCCGTCGTGTCGGTGTCCCCGCCGGCTCGTACGGCTGCTTCCAATGCGTACTGGAGGTGGCGAGCGTCGGCATTGTCCGTGGAAGTGATGGCCCACCAAGCAGTCTGAAGTGCATGCACCACCCAACCGTTCTTGGAGAAGTCCTGCGGGTTCCCGGTTTCGGCCTGATCGAGCAGCGGGCCCCAGTATTCGGCGACGTCCTGATCGGCAACGGAGAGGAAGCTGCGAACACCGTCGAAGTTGCCGGCGACAACGGCATGGCGGATGGCATGGGTCCACAACTCGCACGCCTGTCCGGCACGCGGGTCGTCGTGCGTGAGTGAACTGATCCGGTGCGCTGCCGACCTGGCACCTTCTGCATCGTCCAAGTAGGAGAGGGCGACGGGAGCAGTCCGCATGAGCGAGCCGTTGCCGGCCTTGCGGCCGCTGATCGCCCGCGCACGATCCGCCATCGCCGCTGCGCTTTCGGAGCGGACGGACAACACTGCTCGCGTCTGGTTGCCGATGTCCGCGGGCTTCGAGTCGTACCACCGGATGAACTGTGCTGCAATGGCATCGAGGCCGTCAGAGCTTCCGATGTCGATTCCGGTCGCGGCCACCTCGGCGATCGCAACTGCCATCGAGGTGTCGTCGGTCCATTCTCCCGGCGCCCAGTCGAACGGGCCGCCACCGATCATGTCGATCGTGACCTCGGCCTTCGGGTAGGTGAATTCGTAGCCGGCGCCGAGTGCGTCTCCTGCTGCGGTGCCGAGCAGAACGCCGGCCGCTCGATCGGACTGCTGTGCGGTGAGTTTCATAGCCACCTCTTCGGTTCGCGATGATCGTTTGATCAACTTTGCGCTAACTATAGATCATGTTTGAGATAACATGCAAGGGTGAATAAATGGACAGACACGAGTGGCAAGGGATTGACGGACTATCCGCGTCCGTCTGTGGCAGTGGACGTCGCGGTGCTGACGTACAGCGGTGGATCTCTGAAAGTTCTGGTGGTTCGGCACCGTCTCGGTGCGCTGGCGCTACCGGGAACGTTTCTGCACGAACGCGAATTGCTCACGGCCGCAGCCGATCGTGCCCTGTCGGTCAAGGCCGAGTTGGCCCAGACGAGCTTTCACCAGTTGGCGATCTTCGACCGACCGGACCGCGACGACCGTGGATGGGTTTTGTCGGTCGCACACACGGCTTGCCTACCGGAATCGGCGCTGCCCGATTCGGCGCTTCTCGTCGATGTGTACGACGACGAGGCAGTGAGCGGACTCGCATTCGATCACGCCGACATGGTGCGACTCGCGGTCACGGACCTACGCACGAGGTATGCGTCGTACGTGGATCCGGACGGATTGTCGGGCGGGACGTTCACCGTCGCCGAACTTCGGGGACTGTACGAGGTGATCTTCGATCGTCCGTTCCAGAAGGACAGCTTCCGCCGGCAGGTGTTCGACGCGCTCGAAAGTACCGGCGAGATGAGCAGGCCAGGTAACGGCCGACCCGCCGAGACGTACCGGAGGCGGGGTGACGGTGCACTGACTGCGCAGGCAATGGCATTTTTGACCGGATGAAGTGAAACGAATTCTTGCAGTTCTGCTGACCTGACGCGCTGAGCTGGGTAATGTCCGATTGATGGGTGCAGTTTCGAATGAAGCCGAGTCCAAGATTCCGACTGTCGTGTGGGGTACCGGCAACGTCGGGCGTGCATCGATTCGCGCTGTGACAGCCAATCCTGCCCTCGAACTTGTCGGCGTCATCGTTGCCAACCCTGCAAAGGTCGGGCGAGACGCCGGTGACCTCGCGGATCTGGGAGTGCACCTGGGCGTCGCGGCTACCGACGACGCCGATGCCGTGCTCGCAGCGTCCCCCGGCGCGGTGGTCTACGCGGCGTCCGGCGACATTCGGCCCGACGACGCGGTTGCCGACATCACGCGGGCGCTGGCCGCCGGAGCTGTAGTGGTCACGCCGTCGG
The DNA here is from genome assembly GCF_056945715.1 of Rhodococcus sp. MurmanLake-1. Classification (NCBI taxonomy): domain Bacteria; kingdom Bacillati; phylum Actinomycetota; class Actinomycetes; order Mycobacteriales; family Nocardiaceae; genus Rhodococcus; species Rhodococcus sp. MurmanLake-1. The sequence continues at coordinate 31,397 of NZ_JBWZNF010000010.1, forward strand.
TATATGCGCTGTACGACCCGAAATCTGCGCCTCCCGAACTTCGTGATCCCGTTGAAGCTGCTGCCAAGGCGGGCGGCGGCGCTCTGTTCGTCTCCGGTATCGACCCAGGTTGGGGCAACGACATCCTGCCGATTCTCGTCAGCGGGCTCGCGGGGACAATCGACCAGATCCGGTGTCAGGAAATCTTCGACTACACGACCTACGAACAGCCGGATTCTGTCCGCTACCTGATCGGGATGGGTCAGCCGATGGACTACGAACCTCCGATGGTCGGGCCCAGTGTTCCCACCATGGTCTGGGGCGGGCAGATTCGACTCATCGCCCGAGCGCTCGGGGTGGAACTCGACGAGATCCGCGAGACCTTGCTGCGCCGCCCGCTCGAGGAAACCGTGTCGACCGAACATATGGGGGAGTTCGCGGCCGGCACCCAAGGCGCACTGCGATTCGAGGTTCAGGGAATCGTCGGCGGGGAACCCTTGATCGTGATCGAACACGTCACGCGTATTCATCCGTCCTGTGCCCGCGACTGGCCGCTCCCGCCCGACGGAGGCGACGGCGCGCACAAGGTGATCGTCGAAGGGCGACCACGAATCGAGATCAACGTCGAAGCCACCGATGAAGGTGGAAACCGCGCGGCCGGTGGAAATGCCACGGCCGTAGGACGTCTCGTCAACGCAATTCCGTGGCTACGTCAGGCCGAACCCGGCCTCTACGACGCGCTGGACGTTCCGCTCACACCCGGCGTCGGCAAGCTCGGTGCCCGAAACTCGGAGGTACTCACATGAATATCGACATACCCGAAGGTAAGAACCCGATCGGCTACGTGTGGGGAGAGATGGTCCCCGGCATCGGGCCCGCGGCCGCCGGGTTCTCCCAAAAGGTTTACACGGACGGCACTCTCGGACTCCGCGAGTTCGAGGCGGCCAGGCTTCGGATCGCTCAGATCAACGGGTGCATCTTCTGTCAGGACTGGCGCACCGAGCGTGACGGCGAGACTGTGGAGTCGACATTCGATCAGGCTGTCACCGACTGGCGCACCACAGATGCCTTCGACGACAGGACACGCCTCGCTGCCGAATACGCCGAGAGATACGCCCTCGACCACCACGGGCTCGACGACGAGTTCTGGGAACGCATGACAGCTCACTACTCCCAGCGAGAAATCGTCGAGTTGAGCATGTGCCTCGGATCGTGGTTGGCTTTCGGCCGGCTCAACCACGTCCTCGGCCTCGACACTCAATGTGTGTTGCCCGGCAACTGAACCTAGTTGCCCAGCGTCGTCAGATCCGGGTAGTTCGAGACCTCCCAGCCGCCGTCGACGACCAGACTGGTTCCGGTGATGTACGAGGCGTCGTCGCTGGCGAGATAGAGGCAGGGGCCCGCGATCTCGTCGGGAGTTGCCGCTCGGGACATGGGGATTCGGCTGAGAAACATGTCGCGGGCGGGTTCGTAGTTCATGACCGGCGCGACCAGTGGCGTGTCGACCAGGCCGGGTAGAACGGCATTGACCCGGATCCCCGACGCAGCGAGTTCGATCGCGGCATTCTTGCTGAACATCTCGACCCCGGCTTTGCCTGTCGCGTACGCGCTCCCGTAGGGGCTCGGCACGTGCGCGTTCAATGAGGACACGTTGACTATCGCACCACCGCGACCATGCTCTCGGATATGCCGCGCTTCATGTTTGGTGCAGAGGAAGACGCCCTTCTGCACCAGGTCGATGGTGAAGTCCCAGTCGGCCTCGTCGAGGTCGACGATCTGCCCCACCCGCGACGCCCCGGCAACGTTGAAAGCCAGATCGATACCGCCGAATTCCGCTGCCGCAGCGGCAATAGCCTCGGCAACATCGGATTCCTTGGTGACGTCAGCGGGAACGGCGAGGAAAGACGCGCTGTGCTGGGAGGCTATCTCCTTCAAACCCTCTGCATCGATGTCTATTCCGGCTACCTGTGCGCCTTCGCCGATAAGTCGTAGTGCGATGGCTGCACCGATACCTGATGCTGCGCCGGTGACAACCGCGGTTTTGCCGGCAAATCTGGACGTGTTAATGGGCACCTGCTTTCAAGAACTTTCCGGTTCGGCGGTTGCCGAGAACGGGTGCTGCTTCTCCGTCGCCGAAGACGTACTCGCCGCCGACGAACACTGCGGTGACGGTCTGATCGTTGCGATTGACCATGCGGGAGAGGTTGTCGTACTCCGCGACCGGACTTTCGGCGTACGTCTCGAGTGAATCGTCGAGATGGGCGGGATCGATCACAACCAGATCGGCGCGGTCACCTAATCGAAGGTGCCCGGCATCGACGTCGTACCACTCGGCGAGTTCGCCGGTGAGGCGATGCACCGCTGCCTCGACGGTCATGAAGGGACGGCCGACCTTTTGGGCATCGTAGACACGTCGTAGTAGTCGTAAGCCGAAGTTGTAGAACGCCATGTTGCGCAAATGCGCTCCGGCGTCGGAGAACCCGAGTTGGACGCCGTTGTCCTGGGCGAACTTGTCCAGAATCTCCGGCCGGTGGTTCGAGATGGTTGTGCGCCAACGCACTTTCGTGCCGTGTTCGAGGACCAGATCCAGGAATGCATCGACAGGGTGGAGGCCGCCTCGTTCGACGCCGACCTGCCCGAAGCTCTTGCCGACAAGGGATCCATCGGGGCAGGAAACGATTTCGGCGTCGAAGAAGTCGCGGTGCCAGACTTTGACGCCGAATTTTTGATCGTAGTCCTTGCGGAACTGTCGACGGTACTTCTCACTCTGCATCAGGACGTTGCGTTCCATCTCGTCGGTCAGATGCAGTGCTGCAGCGCCGGATCCGAACTCCTCGAAGACAACCAGGTCGATGCCGTCGGCATATACCTCGAAGGGAACTGGCAGGTGCTGCCAGCGCAGGTCGCCGCCGAGTCGATTGACCAAGTGTGCCAGTGGGCCGAGGATCACCACGGCCAACTTGTTGGACTTGATGTCGGCCGCCGAAAGCATGCTCGTCTTGAGTCGCTTACGCCAGATACCCGCGCTGGAGAACGCCATAGCTCCGGTACTCATCGGGTTGGAGAGGTCAGGTCCGGCCTGAAATACCCGTCCTCGGCGGCGCAGGATCGCATTGAGTCGGCGTCGTTCTTTCGTGGTTGCATACGTCGACGGCAGCGTGCGTGAGCGGCAGGTCTCACCGTCGAGTTTGTCGAACAACAATTGCTGACTGGACATCCCGACGAATCCTGCGTCGAGAGCTTCGGTCAACTGTGCTTCCATCGACGCGAGTTCGGTGTCGGTGGGGTGCACGTCCTTCCGGGTAGCACGATCCAGTCCCATCTCGGCGGCTCGCATGTCGGAGTGTCCGATGAAGGCTGCAATGTTGGGACCTAGCGGAAGCGCCTCGAGCGCAGCAACATACTCTCTCGCGGAGTTCCAGGTCTTGGCCCGCGTGAGTGCTTCGACGACGTGCTTGCGTGGAATAGCTTCGACGCGGCCGAAAAGGTCGCCGGCGTCCGACGGGCTGGCGTGAATGGTGGACAGGGAACACGATCCGACAAAGATCGACGTGACCCCGTGTCTGAGAGATTCGCTCAGCGCCGGGCCTTCGAGGATCTCGACGTCGTAGTGAGTGTGGATGTCCACGATGCCCGGGATCACCCACTTGCGCCGCGCGTCGATGACACGGGGACAGTCGGTTTCGTCGAGTGGATCGAGGGAGATGGCAGTGACCAGCCCGCCGCTGATACCCAGATTGCGGACAGCTGGTTTCGCCCCGGTGCCGTCGAACCACAGACCGTTGTTGATCACGGCGTCGTAGGTCATGAGATAGCCACCTTTGCGCGTATCGTCTTCCCGGTTGCATTGCGAGGCAGAGGAGTTGTGCTCAGTTTCCACTTCACCGGCACCTTGAAGTAGGCCAGTCGTTCGGCGACATAGTCGCGTAGTTCTTCTTCGGTCGCCGCTCGCTCGCTGCGAAGAACGACAACGGCCGCCACTTCTTGGCCGAGGTCTGCCGAATCAATGCCGATCACAGCGCATTCGAGTACCGCGGGATGCTCGTCGATAGTCTGCTCGATTTCGAGAGGGTAGACGTTCTCGCCGCCGCGCAGGATCAGATCGGACCGGCGGCCCGTCAGGCGGAGTCGGCCGTCTTCGAGAACTCCGAAGTCGCCGGTTCGGAGCCATCGGTCGGGACCGATGGCGGCAGCAGTTGCAGTCTCGTCGTTCCAGTATCCCGACATCACATACGGACTGCGAGCGCAGATTTCGCCCTCCTCGCCGTCGGGAACCGCAACACCGAATGGATCACGGACCTCCACACTCACACCGATGATGGGCCGTCCGAGAGTTCCGGGGAACGCGGCGAGTTCTGGTGGCGTGGCAACCGAAATGCCGGTGGAGGATTCGGTGAGCCCGTAACTGTCGACCAAGGTGTGCTGCGCAAAAGGCAGTCGTGCGCGCAGGCGGTCCTGCAAGGCCGGAGATGACGGCGCAGACGCGAGTGCAAAGGCGCTCAGTGAGGTCAGGTCGTACTTCTCGAATCTGCCATGTTCGAGGAGACGGGTTGCCATGGTGGGGACCACCGCCCAGTTGGTGACCTTCTCGCGTTCGACAAGGGAAAGGACTTCGTCGACGTCGAAGGCGCCCTGATGGATGACCACGGCTCCGCCCGTCGCGAGTCGTGGGATCGCCAGGTTATGCAGGCTTGCAATGTGAAACAGCGGCGCGGTCAGCAGATACCGCAAGTCACTGGGTCGGCCGTCACTGGGTCGGCCGGTGAACGCCGCAGCGAGGCGATCGCTGTAGCGGTGGTAGTCGATGACGGCCAACACGTTTCGATGAGTGTGAACAGCTCCCTTGGGGCGGCCGCTGGTTCCGCTCGTGTAAAGAATGACGGCCGGATCGTCCTCGTCGACGGACGTGCTGGGCAGTGCCGAACCCGAATACTTCTCCATCAAGGCCGGTAGATCTTCTTCCATCGTGAGCACGGGAACATCGGTGTTCACTTCGGAAAGAACTTGTGCGCGTTTGGCGTCGGCGATCACCACGGTGGGAGTGGTGTGATCGATGCCGTATTGCACTTCACGGGCCACCCACCACGAGTTGAACCCGACGGCGATGGCGCCAAGCGACTGAGCCGCCCAGAAGGTCATCACCCATTCCGGCGTATTGGCGGCGAGGATGCCCACCCGATCGCCCTTGCGAACGCCGTAACGCTCGCGCAGCGCAGTGGCCAATGCTGCTACGGCCTCGCCGTGCTCGAGGTAGCTGAAGCGTCGGTCCTTGGTCACCAGGTAGTCGCGTGATCCGTAATCGAAGGATGCAGCGAGCACGTCGCCGAGTGCCTTGTCACGGTTCTTCATGACGGGCATCGAGCTGCCGAGTACATCCTCGACTTGCATCTCGAAAGGACCACCAGGGCCGGTCAGCCCAGCCATGACGGACGCGATGAATGCTTGTGTATCAGCGGAAGTAGTCACGTGAAGTGCCTTTCGAAGATTAGGGTACGAGCACTGCGCGTCCGGTGACCTTGCCGTGTTCGAGACGGTCGAGTGCGTCGCGGGCATCAGCGAGGTCGAAGCGGGCTACTTCTACCGTTACCAGACCGGCCTGTGCCAGGGCGATGGAATCGACGAGGTCGTTTCTGGTGCCGCCATAGGACTTCCGGACCGATGCGCCCCACGGCCAGCCAGGTCCGCCGGCAGCTTCGGCAGTGATTCCGGGGTTTCCGCCTCCGAGACCTACCATGCGATACGCGCCGTTCGGCGCAACCGCTTGAACGGACATCTGTGCAGTTGCGTCGATACCGACGAAGTCGAAGATGACTTCTGCGCCTCTGGCCGACGTGAGGTCGAGGATGTGCTGCGCGGTGTCCGGTCCCGATTCGAGCGTGATGTCGGCGCCGCAACGTTTGGCGAGATCGAGTTGATCCTGTCCGACGTCGACGGCGATGATGCGCACGGCACTGATTGCCCGAAGTATCTGTACTGCAACGTGACCGAGTCCGCCGACGCCGATCACGACGGCGGTGGCACCGGGCTGGAGATGTTCTCGTGCGCCGCGAATGGCGTGGTAGCTCGTCAGTGCTGCATCGGCGAGTGGTGCGGCCTGCAGGAAGTCGAGGTCTCCGATGGGTACGAAGGAGCGAGCCGGGATCTTGACGTACTCGGCCATTCCGCCTTCGGGACCGAGCCCGGGGCAGGGCGGCATCGCGGTGCGTCCAGCGGCGAGGCACATGTTCTCGTTGCCGCTCATGCATTCTCGGCACTGGCCACACGACCAACAGAGGTAGACGACGCCACGCTCTCCGACGGAACGGCCGTCGACGCCACTCCCGACGGCTTCGATCGTTCCGGCAATTTCGTGGCCGATGGTCAGCGGTTCTTCGCGCATCTTGTACGGAAAGTGCAGGAGGTGCAGATCGGAGTGGCAGATTCCCGCTGCGCCCACCCGAATCAGCAGTTCCGATGGACTGATCTCGGGGATCGGCACGTCGTTGATCTCGAGGAGACCAGGCCCCATGAGCTGAGCTGCCTTCATGAACTGGCCTCGCTGATCTCGGAGTTGTACGCGGCGCTGAGGTACGCGTTGCTGCGGTCGGATCCGATCAGACCCGGTGCCATCTTGTTCATGACGTAGGCGAAAGTCATCCGACGGTCCAGATCGTTGACCAGCATCGAGCCGCCGATACCGGCCCACCAGCAGGCGCGTCCGTCGGGAACCAGGGGTGCGGTATCCGGGTGCGGCAGTCCGTATCCGATGCCGAACTTGAGCGGAGTCATGATCCCGAGGTCGATACCGTCGGCTTGGATCTCGAAGATCAGGTCGATGGTGCTCTGCGAGAGCAGCTTCTGGCCGTCGAGCACACCACCGTTCGAGATCACGGATTGAACCCGAGCGATAGAACGTGCGTTACCGTGGCCGTTGACTGCGCCGATCTCGGCCTCCCGCCAGGGCGCGGTGTTGACCTCGGGGTAGTCGAGCAGTGGGCAGGTCAGGGTCTTGATGAAGATGCTGTCCTGGTCGAGCGTGGACAGGTCGAACTCCAACGCGGGCGGCGGAACCATGGTGGCTATTCGACCGAAATGCTCTGCGGACGTGCCGATGTGGAAGTCGGCTCCCAGTGGACCGGCAAGCTCTTCGGCAAAGAACCTGCCGAGGGTCCGACCGTCGATGCGACGAATGACCTCACCGACGAGATGGCCGTAGTTGATCGCGTGATAGCCCGACGCCGTACCCGGGGTCCACCAAGGCTTCTGGGTAGCGAGGCGAGCGGTGGACGTCTCGAGGTCGTAGATGTCCGTCAGTTCGATCCGGCGCTCCCAACCGGAGACGCCAGACGTATGCGACAGGAGGTGGCGAACTTCGATGTCCTCCTTGCCGTTTACCGCAAATTCGGGCCAGTAGTGAGCAACCTTCTGGTACACGTCCAATTGGCCGCGTTCGACCAGCAGGAGCGCACACAGAGCCGTCATGGTCTTGGTGATGGAGAAGGTGTTGACGATGGTGTCCGGGCCCCAAGGAGTGGTACGGGATTCGTCGGCGTATCCGCCCCAGATGTCTACTACGGCTTCTCCGTCGACGGTGATGGCGATGGAGCCACCCAACTCCTCACCGGATTCGAGTTGCGCCTCGAAGGCGGTGCGGACGGCTTCGAACTCGTTGTTGCAGTGACCGTTCACCGTGCTCATGCGCGATCCGCCTTCTCGAGTTCGTGTGCTGCTGCACGCGCCGCAACAGGTAGTTTGTTCCCCGAGGCCGCGGCACGCTTGGTGCCCTTGGCAATTTCCTTGTTCATGTTGCGGACGTACGGGTCGAACTCGAGCTGAATGGTGTGGCGCGGTGACTTGTAATAGGGGGCGAGGAAGTACGCCTCGTCGGCCTTGGTGATCTCCTGCATCTCGTTCGCGGACGGCAGCTGGTATTTACCGGTGAGGTAGGCCGCGACGAGCTTGCTCTGCTGCTCGGCGAAGTTTACGAGCGTCGGCATGGGCTGAGCGAGTCCCATGAAGAAGAGGTTGTCGATTCCGGGCTTCATCATGCGTTTGAAGAGTGGGAATCGGTTGTCTTTGTCCGGCAGCAGGTTCGGGTCGTCGAAGAAGGGGAAGCTGATGTTGTAGCCGGTGGCGCAGACGACCACGTCGACGTCCTCGGCGGTGCCGTCGGCGAAATGAACCTGCTTTCCGTCGAGTTTGGTGATCGCCGGCTTGAAGGTGATGTCGCCGGACCCGGCGCGTCCCAAGAACTCGCCACTGGCTGACGGATGTGCCTCGAAGGGGCGGTGATCTGGCTTGGGTAGTCCGTAGCCCTCCATGGTTCCCAGGTTCTTGCCGAGGAATCGACGACTCAGGAACAGGCGCAGCCCCCGAGGCATCCAGGGCGGGGTGATCAGTTTGTCTCCCGGCACGCCGCCCAGGTATTTCGGCAACACCCACACGCCGCGGCGCGCCGAGACGATGAGCTTGTCGGCGAGGTATCTCTGCCCCAGTTCGGAAGCAATGTCCAAGCCGGAGTTCCCCATTCCGACCACGACTACTTTCTTGCCGCGCATGTCGATCGGATCGAACGGGTCGTTGTAGCTGTGGCTGTGCATGAGGACGCCGTCGAACTCGCCTGGGTAATCCGGGATGTTGGGATCCCAGTGGTGACCATTGCAGACCATCAGGACGTCGTAGGTACGGACTTCGCCGTCCGAGCGCGTGATAGTCCACAGTCCGTTTGCATCACGCTCTGCGGCAACAACACTGGTGTTGAAGATGATCGACTCACGCAGGCCGAAATGCTCGACGTAGTCCTTGAAGTACTGGAAGAGTTCGGAATGGTGGGGGAAATCGGGAAGGTCGGCAGAGACCGGGAAGTCCTCGAATGCCAAGCGCCACTTCGACGTGTCGATATGCAGGCTCTGGTAGCAGGCCGACATTCCGTTGGGGTTCTTGTAGTACCAGTTTCCGCCGACCTCGTCGGACGCTTCGTAGCAGTCGAAGGGTATTCCGAATTCCTTCATTCGCTTGGCCGTCGTGATTCCGGTAGGCCCGGCGCCGATGATGCAGACGCTCGGCAAGGGGGAGGGGCTCATTCGCCATCGCTTTCTGTTCTGTCTCGGGCGTGCGCGAAGAAGAATCGAAGCCCGAGAAGTGACTTGAGTCATAGTGCGCCATTCGCTGACGATGTGTCAATGAATGACGCAATGTTTTTTGGTGACGGTGAGTCGGTGATTTGCCAGGAAGTCGAAATGCGAGCAAGGTGGGCGACGTGAGCACGACTACCGATGGCCCGAAGAACAGGCGGGGAACCCTTCGCGACGAGCAGAAACGAGCGACGCGGGCCAAACTCGTGGACGCCGCACGCACTCTGTTCGAGGAACGGGGATACGCGGCTGTCACGGTCGACGACATCTCCTCGGTCGTCGGATGCAGTAGAGCCACGTTCTACGTGCATTTCGCCAGCAAGGTGGAGATGCTGAAGACGATCGGCGCGGCCGGGATGGCGGCGAGTGCGTTCGCTTTTTACATCGATCTCGATCGGGTCCTCGACACGAACTCTCGCGTGGAGTTCACTGCGTGGCTGGAGCGTGCCTTCGACTGGTTCGACGAGAACAAGCGCCTGCTGCCGGCGTGGGACGAGGCCGTGGCACTCGAACCGGAGTTCCGCGAGACGGCGCGAGACGGTATGACCGAACTACCGAATGCCATGCCCAAGTATCTGGGTCGGTGGCCGGTGGAACAGCATGACGAGGCGAGGTTGCGCGTCGAATTGCTCGTGAGCCAGCTGGAGCGATTCTTCACACGCTGGGCCGTGCAGGGGACGATCGACGTGACTCGGGTGCAGGCGGCCGAGGTTCTGACCGACATCTGGTTCCCGGCCCTGTCGCCGGAATCCAAGGGCGGCGACGAGCGGTAGATGTGAATCCGACGGAGGTTCACGGGTCGATGAGTCCTTCGACCGTTCCTCGCCATCCGCGGCGCTGGTAGTCCCGGGGCGACATGCCGTGAGCCGCGATGAAGACCTTGGTGAATCCGGACGCGTGCGCGTAGCCGAGTCGACGGGCAGCCTCCCCGGCCGAGAGGCCCTCCTCGAGATAAGCGCGGGCGAGGGTCATCCGCAACTGACCGCGCCAGCGCGGGAAGCTCTGGCCGGTGGCCGCTACGAAGTCTTTGAGGAGCATGTCCTCGTCGACGCCGAGCCGAGCGCTCCAATCCGGCAGCGTGCGCGAATCGGCGGGGTTCTTCCGGAGTGCGGCAAGGATCGTTTCGACTGGATCGGCCTGATCGCCGCTGGGTAGGGGTGCTGCCGCGGCACTTCGAATCAGCCTCGCGATCCGGGCGGGGTCGTGGATCTCGGGGCGCAGGTGGGTGTAATTGGCGACCACCGTGTGCAGCAGATACGCCTGCGCTTCGCGCGTGAAGTGCAGCACACGTGGGGGCGGTGCGGTGACGGGAGAGGCACCCGGCTGGGATCCGAGGGGGAGTAACAAAGAGCCTTCGGCGATCTCGACGCTGTTGCGCACTCCAGCGGGAAGCCACATCGCGTCACCCCGTCTCAGATTCCAGGTTCGGTCGCCGAAAGTGACCCGGGCGGAGCCTCGGTAGATCCAGACAACGACGTGAAAGTCGTTGACCCGTGCCCACGTTCCACTTGCGGGGATCGTCGGGGGTGCTGGTGCCGATCCTGACCGGGCGCCTTCTTCGGACAACAATGCAACGCCCTGTGCCAGGGTCTCGTCTTCACGGGGCGGCGTCGGGCGCCGGTTGGCGCGTGCGTAATCGGTGGGTGTCATGCCGGTGTGTTCTCGGAAGGCGCGGGTGAAGCCCGCGGGTGTCGCGAATCCGACCTGGCTACCCGTCCAGCCGATTTCGCGGCCGGCGGCCAGATATGAGGTCGCTGCCGCGATCCGGGCCGAAGTACGCCAGCGCACGAATGACAATCCCGTTTCCTCGGTGAATCGGCGCTGCAGGGTGCGGACACCGATCTTGAGTTGCTGGGCGAACCGGGAAAGTTCGGTGTCGTCGGATGGCGTCCGCAGCAGCGTGCGTGCGATCTCGAGGGTTTCGGCCGAGCGTGGCAAGCGCGGTGGCGAGTATGACGGGGAGTTGTCGTCCCCGTCGGAGTGAACACCCGCGACAAGCTCGATCAGTCCGGCTCCCGCTGCCGTCTCACCCCGAAGAAATCCCAAGTTGTGCGCGAATTGGTGGACGAGCCAGTCCTGCCAGTCTGCTGGGATCTCGAAGTCGATGACCCGGTTCAACGCGGGCGGCAGGTCGGCCGCGGGCAGTGGGATGGGAAATGCGACCGCGCCCGGATCGACCCGGATGCTGTACGCGATTCCCGCCGGTACCCAGATTGCCGCCCCCGCAGTCACACTGCGGGTACGGCCGCTGATCTGCAATTCTGCGCGCCCGGTATGTACCCAGAACAGCAGTGGCTCGCGTTCATTCGCGGTCGAGGCGAGCCGAGCAGCGGGGATCTCGGGGACTTCGCCTGCGGGGAACACCAACCGTGGTCCCACGATGCCCTCCCGACGTCGATGCATTCTCTTCCAGCCGACCGATGAGTGTAAGAAGTCGGCACGCACGGATAACCCTAACTGATTAGGGCAGGCTAGCTTTATTTATTGGCCCTCCCGTCGTGATCGAACGTGGGCCGGACCCCCGTCTGTGCGCTTCCGAGGAGACTTTCCGTGCCCCGAAACACCCGTCCGACAACGGCGTACCCCGTTACCTTGCGTGAACTCGAGGTACATCGGGTGACAGAGGTGACGCCGGGCATGCGGAGAGTGACGCTCACCGGAGCCCAACTCGACACCTTCACCAACGCCGACGGAATTGCCGAACCCGCCTTCGCGAGTACGGGCTTCGACGACGACATCCGGTTGCTGTTCACCTACCCCGGCGAAACCGACCCGGTCCTGCCGGTAATGGTCGACGGCAGTGTGACTTTCGCTGCGGGGCGCCGTCCGCTTGCCCGCGCATACACCGTGCGCCGCTACGATCCGCAAACAAGGGAACTCGACGTCGATTTCGTTGTTCACGGCGACGGAGTGGCTACCACCTGGGCGCGGGACGCCAGCCCGGGCGACCGAATGCACATCGCGGGCCCCTCTGTATCGCAGGGACTCCCGGAAGATTACGAGTATCTGCTGGCCGTCGGTGACGAGACCGCGTTGCCGGCGATCGCACGTCTGCTCGAGGAATTGCCCGCCGATGCCAGGGGGCATGTGTTCGTCGAAATTGCGGACTCGGCTCACATCCAATCGGTGCGCGAGTTGTCCGGGGTGAGTGTCACGTGGTTGCCGCGCGAGGGGGTCGAGCCCGGCGCTACTACTTTGTTGCTCGACGCGGTCAGTGCTGCCGAATGGCCTGACGGACGCGTATTCGCTTGGCTTGCAGGCGAACAGGCGACGGTTCGCTCGCTTCGGCGTCATTTGATTCGTGATCGAGGAATTGCGAAGACCCACATCGATTTCACCGGCTACTGGAAACGCGGCGGGGCCGTTCGGGCAGATTCCTGACCTGGCTCCATCGCTCACCCAACACCCTTCACCTCAGCAACACCGAAAGTGCTCGATAACACCGAAAGGCAGAAATGACAGTCCTGCGCACCAGACGATCACGGATCACCGGACTGATCGGGGCCGCGCTCGCCGCAGCGCTCCTCGTAGCCGGGTGCTCGGCCTCGGCCGAAGACTCGAAAACGGCATCCTCTCCCGGTTCGGAGGGGAACGCCCTGCCCGCTGCGGAAGGAACGACCACCTACCCGCTGACCCTGGAATCGCCATACGGTACAAGTATTCTCGAGAAGCGACCGGAGCGGATCGCCGCCATCGTGCCCAACGCCGTCGACACGGAAATGCTCCTCGCGCTCGGCGTCAAACCTGTCCTCTCCTCGTCGATGGTGAAGGAATCGGCTTCCCAGTCGTACTTGTTGCCTTACGACGCAGAGAATCTCGACACCTTCGAGTTCGCGATGGGCGGAACACTTCCCGTCGAAGCGATCGCCGCGAGCGAACCGGACCTCATCGTCGCCGTCGGCTGGGCTGACGGCCTGGGTGGTTTGTCCATGGGCGACTACTACGAGCGTTTGTCCTCCATCGCACCGGTTGTGACGAGCCCCGACACGAAGTCGCGGATGCTCGTGCCGTGGAAGGAGTCGATCCGTGTTCTGGGCGAGACCCTCGATCTCTCGAATGCGGCTGAAAAGGTTGTGGCAGAGCATGATCAGTACTTCGCCAAAGTGCGTGAGGAGAACCCGCAACTCGCGGGTCTGACTGCGACTTGGGCGATCTTCTACGGCACCGGCAATGGGCTGCAGTATCTTTCAGCGCCAGGTTCGGCGCCGGCAACATTCCTGGGTGAGCTTGGTTTCGCCGAGAATCCGCGTGCGAAGGAGTTCGTCACCCAGAGCACGGTCGGAGAGGAACTTCTCGAGAACATCGATGCGGATTTCCTGCTGATCGGTCGCAGTGCCGCAGGCAGCGAAGAGGATTTCGACAAGCTGACCGGCGGGAAGCTCTTCCAAGCACTCGGCGCTGTGTCCTCCGGTCATTGGGTTGGCCTGCCTCCTCGCACCGCCGACGGCGGCGACGTTCTGTGGGCAATCACGAGTGGTGGTCCGATCGGAACGATGTGGGCGGCTGAACATATCGTGCCGCTCGTCAGCGCGAAGCTGTAGGCGTACAACTGGAGAACGGAAAGCACCCACCCGTCGCCACATGATTGTGTGGCGACGGGTTGTTCGAACAGAAGGTATCCCGGGTTGGGGTCACCGATGGACGAAAAAAGTCGCGCAACCTGGGGTGATCGGTCCGGCGGTAAAGGTGTGCGATCTCGTTCGCCGTCCGGGCTGCATTGGAGCCGCCCTGTTATAGCGCTCGATGGGGTGCGGTGTGCCCAGTCGGAGTGCGGTGGCGCGGTGTGCGACGATCCGCGGGTGGGAGAACAGGCGGATCGGCTTGCTCGTGGCGAGTGGTATCTCGATGATGACGAGCTGCGGGAACGGCGGCTCGAGTGTTGGCGTCGGCTCGACTCGTTCAATGGGGCTGCGGCGGACGACGATGCTGTCCGCTCACGGGCTCTCGCCAGCCTTTTTGGTGAGGTAGGTGACGGAGCTTTGGTGGTGCCGCGGTTCCAATGCAGCTACGGACACAACATTCGGCTTGGAGCCAACGCATTCGTCAACGCGAACGGGTTCTTCATGGATGATGCGCTGATCACGATCGGTGCGGACGTGAGGATCGGGCCTGGAGCCCAGCTGATGACAGCGTTGCACCCTGTCGATGATCATCGACGGCGCCGCGAGGGATGGGAGCGAGCCGCTCCGATCGTCATCGGCGAGAACACGTGGCTCGGTGCCTCCGTCACCGTCGGTGCAGGAGTTTCGATCGGTCATAACGCCGTGATCGGTGCCGGAAGTGTGGTTTTGCATGACATTCCCGATCACGTCGTTGCTGCTGGATCGCCTGCAAGGGTTGTCCGTCGTACACCTGCCGAAGTAGAAGGACTGCAACGCGAGCACTAGGGCTTGCGATGTCAGAGCGTGATCGTGCGGGTGGGCTCCCAGATGGCGGGGTCGCGGTGGGTGACGACGAAGACGGTAGCCGCCACTTCCCGCACGGCGCCGGCGATGCGGCGCTCGGTGCCCTCGTCGAGAGCCGAAGTAGCCTCGTCGAGCACCAGGACGGGAGCGTCTTTGAGGAAGGCACGAGCGATCGCCACCCGCTGACGTTCGCCACCGGAGAGAGCGGATCCTTGGTGACCGATGTCCTGATGAATGCCGAGCGTCGAGCGGTCGAGAACGGCGCCGAGGGCAGCGCGCCTTGCGGCGTCCTCGATCTGGGTTTCGGTAGCGCCCGGTCTTCCCAGTCCGATGTTCTCGCCGAGCGTGCCCGAGAACACGAGTGGATCTTGTGGCACGTAGCCGATGTGAGCAGCCAGGTCGTCGTATGGCAAGTCGCGCAATGAAACTCCGCCGAGAGTGACGCTGCCTTCGTCCGGGTCGTCGAAGCGCATGAGCAGCCCGAGAAGGGTGCTCTTCCCCGTACCCGAGCGCCCTGCGACGAGAACACGCTCCCCGGCGGGGATCTCCGCGTTGATGCCGCGCAGAACCGGAGCGTGGTCCACTCCGACGACCTTGATGTCAGTTCCAACAGGGCGAGCGGCGTCCTGGGGTGCGGGCTCGGGTAGTGCGGGAGCCGAAGTCGCGGCGCGATAATCGCGAACCGTTGCACGCAGTTCATTGACTCCGATTCCGGCCAGAGCGAGTTCGTCGAGCGGGGCAGCGGCGCGGGCGGTGAGGATGACGAGCGCTAGAGCGGCTGCGGGATCGTCGAATCCGGTGGCGGCGAGGAAGATCACTGCGCCTGCCAGCGGCACAATAGTGGCGATCGCCGAGATGAATGTCGCTGGTGCCGCGGCGAGATTGGTCCGTGCAAGCGCGGTTTCCTGATCCCGCCAACTTCTCTCGATACGTTCGACGGAACGTGTGGGACCGGCTGCCGTGCGCAGTAATTCGAGATGATCGGTGAGCTCGAGAGTCGACTGCGTTGCTGCGAGTTCGGCCTCGTGCCGGCGCGCGTCCGCTTGGCTGAGAGCGCGTTGGGCGAGCGTCTGAGCCGCGAGCGACACTGCGAGCAGTCCGCCGACCAGCAGCATGACGCCTAGCCCCGCGACGACCGCGACTCCAGGAAGTAGGAGCAGCGGTATCAGCGGCGTAACGAGGAAGGTCTGAAGTTGGTGCGCGGGAACGCTCATCAGTGACGGGATTCCGCGCCCGGCGACGGTGGCGAGCAGCGCCCGGTTGTCGTCGGTGAACCACGACAGCTTGGTGCGGGCGAAGGCGTCGCCGAGCGCATCGTAGAGATCGCCGACGAGTCGAGCCCCGGTGAAGTAACCACCCCGCGAGACCAGGACGGTCACGAAGAGAGCGATTGCGGCCGTGGCCAGCACGAGAACCGGCGACCGGTGATCAGCGATCGAGAGGGCGAGGGTGGTGTACGCGATCGCCTCGAGGACAGCAACGGATACCCAACCGAATCCGATGGTGATCAAGCGGCGACGGGCTGCATTGGCGCTGTTCATTATTCGGCTCCAGTCAGGGCGGCATTACGCGTGGCGGCGTTGTGCGAGTTGGGACTGTCGAGGTCGAGTCGATCGTCGGCGTCGTCTGCAAGAGCAGGGTCGTGGGTGACGATCACGATCGTCTTCCCTTCAGCGTGCGCGAAGTGGCGCAGTTCCTTCAGCAGTTCGGCCGCTGTCCGATCGTCGAGCGCACTGGTCGGCTCGTCGAGCAGCAGTACTGCTGCGGGTGAGAGGAATACCCGAGCGAGCCCGACTCGCTGACGTTCTCCGCCGGAGAGTGAAGTGGCGTCGGTGTCGAGGCTGATGTCGATCTGTGCCCGGCGTAGTGCGGCGTTGTATTCCGCGTCCGTTGTATCGGGGGCGGCCAGTGCGATGTTCTCGCGCACCGTGGCCGGCAACACGTCTGCGCCCTGGGGTGTGAGCAGAATGGACTGTGGCCGCAGGTTCTCGTCGATCGTGAGGACGCTCTGGCCCGCGTAGCGGACGGTACCGAGTTCCGGGATCTCGAAGCCGGCCAGTGCTTTCAGGAGCGTCGACTTGCCCGCTCCACTCGGTCCCGTGATCGCAGTGATCGCGGCTGGGCGGAATGCATGCGTGACGCCGTCGACGACTCTGCGGTCCGCGATCATGACAGTCAGGTCGACGATCTCCAGCCGGTCGGAGGGACTCGACGCCGGAACGGTGAGTGCTTCACCGGCAGGGAGGGTGGGCTCGTCCAGGGCAGCGGCGAGCCGGACTGCAGCAGCGCGTCCAGCCGTGACGTAGTCGAGGCCGTGCCCGAGCCGCAGGGCCGGTGTCACGATTGCGAGGCTGAAGAGAATAGTGGCGGCCAACGTCGTTGCATCCCAGCGATATCCGACGGCATAGGCGATCGCGAACGTCGCCGTCGCCTGCATGAGGGCAACCGCGACGGCCGCGGGGGTAGCCACGAGTCGAACGCGCTCCTGCATTCCCCGGGTGAACCGTGCTGTCGATTCTGCATAGTCGGCGGCAGCGCCGGTCTGCGCGCCGTAGATCCGGCAGACGTGGATACCGCGGGCATAGTCGTCGACAGCGGTCACGATGTCGCCCATGACATCCGCACTTTCGGCGCTGTGCCGAGCGGCCATTCTGGGGATCACGAACAAGTAGAACAGTGCTGCCACGATGCCGGGAGCCAGAGCGAGTAGCGCCACGGGGCCGGCTGAGGCGACCAGCACCGCGATCGTGACCGCCGGGACCACGATGAGTGTGGCGAACTCGGCCGGTAGGTGCGCAGTCATATGGTGCAGCGCCGAGATGTCGGCCGAAACGAGCCTCCTCAGTGCGTCTCCGCTGTAGCGGGACAGCGTGCTTGCGGGCAGTCGAACGAGATGAGCTGCGAGCTGGCGTCGAAGCCTGGCCTCGAAGAGCGACTCGGCGTGATGCGAGAGCCACGACGACGTGGCCGCGAGCGTTACCCCGGTGAGCCACAGCCCACATGCCCACCCGGCCCAAGTCATCGACGGTTCACCGATGAGTTGCACGACGCTCCAGAGCGCACCGAGCATCGCGACCCCTGACGCTGCCGCCGCGAGCACCCCGGCGGCCAATGCAGGCAGCGCCGGGCGCAAAGCCGGGACCAGCGACGGTTCGACGAGAGGGCGGGGCATGGATAACTCCTTGAATCAGCGTCCGGGTGCAGACACGACAAATGACCGAAACCCAAGGCTAGGCTTCGGTCGTCACGTCCAGTTATCGCGATGCGCCGATTTCTTACACCCGAATGGGTCGTACTTCGGTCTTCAGGATGCGGCCGAAATGGAACTCATGACGTCTTCCCATACGGCCATGACCGCGGATTCGGTTGGGCCAGTCTGAGTGAACACGGCTACGCACTTGCGGCGGAAGTCGTACACCTCGACAGACGTCGTCAAACCGTGCACTCCGTGGGTGCGGGTCAGCCAACACTCCGAGACGCCGTTCAGATCGATCATCGTTCGGCAGGTGTCCGAGGCTAGAGTCAATGTCCCGCCGAACATGGCTGCGGCGTCGAGGTGACCGCGGTGAATCTGCAGGCAGCCGTTGCCGGCGACGACTGTCGTGACGGGTAGTTGATGGTAGGACAGGTGCTCCATCCCGGCAGCCATGAGGTGAGGATCGATTCTCCGGTAGCCGAGGGCACCCAGAGCGACCAAGCCGCTACGACGTTCGCTGCCGCTGTCCGCGAGGATGAAGTCGAGCTGTGTCAGCTGATCGGCCTCGGCCCAAAAGGCGGGAGTATTCGATGTCTGGGCGGGAGGGCTTGTTTCCCTCACAGTGCTCGGTGCAGTTCGCATCGCTTCGAAGGCGAGACGATCCGAGGTCGGGGTCAAATACGTAGTGTGTGAACTCGATCCGTGGGTATCGAACATCCGAAGCGTCGGGGGCAGGTGCTGTTCTGCGTCAGTGGTCACCACCGAACCGAGGGTAGAAGGGTTCAAACGTAGGGAGACAAGTCCCGGCGTGCAGACCAGCGGATCGCCGGGAACTGTTGGAACGGCGTACTTGCCCGAGTCGTTGACAGCCACCGGACCTGCAACGGTGATCGCTACGGCGTCGTCCAAGAGCGGCAACATTTTGCCGACTACCTCAGGTGTGGTGTCGATCAGTCCGCCGCGGAACCCTGGACGCGCAAGCAGTGCGTCCAGGTCCGACATGCGCGCCAAAGTTGCGCAACGGCATTCGCCACGGTGCGGGCACATCTCAGTAGACATCCCGTAGATACCGCTTCGATCGTTTGAGGTTGTTGACGTAATCCTCGGCGGCGTCCGCATCCAACCCACCGTGCTCGGCGACCACCTCGTGCAACGCGTCGTCGACGTCCTTTGCCATCCGGGTCGCGTCGCCGCAGACGTACACGTGCGCACCGTTTTCGAGCCAGTCGAACAAGTCTCGGCCATGCTCGCGCATACGAGTCTGGACGTAGACCTTCTCGGACTGATCACGCGAGAATGCCAGATCGAGACGCGTCAGGACACCGTCACGGGTCAGACGGTTCAACTCGTCCTCGTAGATGAAGTCACTCGACTGATGCTGATCGCCGAAGAAAAGCCAATTCTGCCCCGACGCGTTGCGTGCGCGACGCTCGTGCAGGAAAGCACGGAAGGGTGCGATACCGGTGCCGGGTCCGATCATCACGACGGGAGCAGTGTCATCGGCAGGTAGGCGGAACGAATTGTTCTTGGAGACAAAAACTCCGACCCGATCTCCCTCGCCGACGCGGTCCGCCAGGTACGTCGAGCAGACGCCGCCGCGGTCCCGCTCGCCCGAGCGGTAGCGCACACTCGCTACCGTCAGATGCACGGTGCCGTCGTGGGCCAGCGGGCTGGAGGAGATCGAATAGACCCGATGTTGCAGCGGGCGCAGAAGTGCAAGCAGATCTTCGGGATTCAATCGAATGCTGTTGTCCAACTGCAGGAGATCGAGAACGTCCTTGCCCCACAGCCACGCATCGAGCGCTTCCCGATCTTCCGTGTCGAGAATGTGCTGCAGTTCGGCGTCGCCGCTGCGTCGGGCGATGTCTTCGATCAAATCGCGCGAGGGAATCGAGATCTCGTAGTCGCTGGTCAACACCTGGTCCAACGGTGCGGACGAGCCGTCTTTCGCGGTGACGACGTAGTCACTGCTCGCACCGAGCTGAAGGATGATCGCCTCGACCAGAGCGGGGTCGTTGATCGGGCGGATGCCCAATCCATCTCCGGCCTCGTAGTCCAGACCGTCCTCGCCGAGCGCAAAGGTGAAGTGGCGGACTTCCTTGGCGGAGTCCTCGCCGGACAACAGTCGGTTGGCGAGGACGGTTGCAGGATAAGGGTTCTTGCGAGTCCACTGGGACTTGGTCTTCGTCGGAGTGGACGCAACCGGCGAGGCAGCGGCCCCCGCATCACCGTCGACACCGGCTACCGCAGCGACCGCCCGAACGATCCACTCGGCCGCCGGATCCTCGTAGTCGACGTCGCAATCGGTGCGGTCGACAACCCGGGACCCGCCGAGTGCTTCGAATCGGGCGTCGATGTTCTTTCCCGACTGGCAGTAGCCGTCGTAGCTGGTGTCACCGAGTGCGAGTACTCCGAAGTAGAGACCCTCCAGCCGGGGCGCACTCTCGGATTCGACTGCATCCCAGAACAGCTGCGCGTTGTCAGGCATCTCGCCCTCGCCGTAGGTGGAGGTGATGACGAGCACCCGGCGCATGGCGGAAAGTGCATTGATATCCACGGTGTCCAGACCCGCGACAAGTGGTTCGAGACCGTGGGCACGAGCAGCTGCGGCCGCGTCTTCGGCCACGGACTCCGCGTTGCCGGTCTGGCTTCCGTAGAGGATGTGCACTGCTGCGCCGGCAGTTCTCTCCACTGTCGCTGTTGCAGCACCGGTTTGGCCGGGCATGACAGTTCGTGAGTGTAGACCGGCCAGGAATCCGGAAAGCCACGCGCGTTGGTCGCCGTTGAACGGTGCGTATTCGGGGATGTACGGGATTTCCATTTTGAAGCTCACCTACGTTCGGGGGAGGAGGTCAGGACACGAGGTCGGGGATCGTGCGCGAAGCGAACAGTTCGTCGAAGTTCGGCAGTGATCCGAGCTTGTCCCGATTCTTGTTGTCTTGAAACAGAATCCAGCCGTACGTCGCCGGGCTGTCCATGGCCAACACGTTGCGCAGGCTCAGCGCCTGTTTGTAGTCGTCGACCCGCTTGGCTGCAATCAGCGCAGCCAACTGTTCGTCGCCGTAGCCGGCCAGAATCTCTTTCGAGTACTTGACCAAGTGCTGGACGAGGGCGAAGTCCTCGGTCAGCACCAGGTTTCGGGCCGCCTTCTGCACTGCTGGATCGTCGGGTCCGGACGCACCCGGCGTGCGGGCGGCGGCGAGTTGTTGTGCGAAGTGAAGCACGGTGTACGCACTGAGCAACGCATACATCGTCGAGGTATCGGTCTCGCCGTAGGCAGGGACTGCTCCGTTCAGTGCGGGGCGCCCGTCGCGCACTGCGAGTTTGAACGTGCGGACCTGACGTGCTGCGATGGCGGACGCCAATTCTTCGAGAAGCTCTTTGTGCGACTTCGCAGCCAGGATTGCATCGCTGTCCTGGTAAAGCATCAATGCCTTGGGCATGGCGTAGACGAACGAGTGCTGTTCGACTTCCCAGTTCTCGAGCAGTCGGGTTCCGAGTGCGGATCCCGTTGCTTCCACATGCAGTTCGAGCAGGAGTTGTACCGCGTGGTTGTGGACGGCGGCTAGAGGATCGGTCGCAGCGGTGATCGAACCGAGCAGTACGGAATCGGTACTTGCTCGCAGTGCCAGTTCGCCGCGAGGGTCGTACTGGTAGAAGAACCCGCCGCTCATGCCGTTGCCGACACCCTTGCCGAACTCGCCGAGATTCACGACAGCACCGTTGGTCATGTACTCGCCGGCGAAGTCGCCGACACCTTCGACGACAGCACTGGCGCCGGAGTTGCGAACTGCAAAGCGATCGCCTGCTTCACCTTCGACGAACACTCGTCCGCCGGTGGCGCCGAAGAGCGCGAAGTTGCCGATCAACACGTTTCCGCCGGCGTCACTGGAGCCGCCGCCTGGGCTGCGCACGGCAATCACGCCGCCGCTCATGCTCTTTCCCACACCGTCGTTACATGTCCCGGTGTGTTCCAGGTGCATGCCGTCGTTGCAGAATGCGCCGAACGACAGGCCAGCAGATCCGGTCGTCAGGACGCGCACGCTGCCCGGAGCCAGATATCGTCGCCCACGCTCGTCAGTCAGTACCCCCGGAGCGAGAAGGCCGGCCGCTCCGTAGTTGAGTTCGCGTTCGAGGTCGATCGCCAACTGCCCACCGACGCTCTTGTTCCGGTTACCCAGGTGCAGTGCACCTTCGGCGAATTCAGGTCCGGACACGGCGACCGAGGCCTCGCCACGGTTGAAGAGCACCGTGCGAACCTCGTCCATGATCTTCTCGTCGAGCGCGTACTCACGCTCGAGGTACACGGGATTGTCGACGGTGATGTTCGGGGCGGACTCGAACATCGCGTCCAGTTTCAGATTGCCGACGATGGACGGGTGATCGAGCAGATGCAGGAGATCAGTTCGACCCCGCGCTTCCTGAAGGGATCGCATTCCCAGATTCGCGAGCAGTTCCCGAGTTTCGTGAGCGATGTTGAGAAGGTACTGCGCCATGGCGCGGGGATCGCCGTCGAACAGTTCCGGGTTGGTGGTCAGACCGGCCGGACACTTGATGTTGCAGTTCTTGGCCATGACGCAGCCCATCATCATCAGCGCAGACGTACCGAACTCGAAGCTGTCTGCGCCCAGTAGCGCGGAAGTGATGATGTCGCTGCCGGTCTGATGCGCGCCCGAGCATCGCAGAACGACTTTCTGGCGAAGCCCGTTGGCACACAAAGCTTGATGGACCTCCGCGATACCGACCTCGGCCGCACGACCCGCGTACTTGAGGCTGGTCACCGAAGCGGCGCCGGTGCCACCGGTGTTTCCGGCGACGTTGATGACGTCGGCGCCGGCCTTGGCGACACCGACGGCGATGGTGCCGATTCCTTCCGAGGACACCAACTTCACGATCACCCGGATGCGCGCTGCCTTGCAGTCGTGGATGAGCTGAGCGAGGTCCTCGATGGAGTAGGTGTCGTGGTGCGGCGGCGGCGATACCAGTTCGACGCCGGGCGTTCCGCCGCGGGCAGCAGCAATGTCGACGGTGACCTTGGCGGCCGGAAGCTGCCCGCCCTCACCGGGTTTTGCGCCCTGGCCGAGTTTGATCTCGATCTCTTCGAGCATCGGGTCGGCGAGGTATCCCGCCCAGATTCCGAAGCGTCCGGATGCAAACTGCTTGATGCGCGACGCACGAATCGTGTTGTAGCGCGAAAGGTGTTCGCCGCCTTCGCCGCTGTTGGACATCGCGCCGACCATGTTCGTGCCGTGTGCGACGGCTTCGTGCGCCGGAGCGTTCAGTGCGCCATGACTCATGGCACCCGACGCCAACTTCGGGGTGATGTCGCTGGCGCTCTGTACCTCGGAGAGAGGAACACCTGCCGGTGCGACCCTCAGCTTGGACAGGAACTCTGCCCCGATGCCGGTTGCCCTCAGCGCAAGATCACGTGTGATGGCTTCAATGGTGATATCGGCGGCAAAGGTGGCGCAGAGAGCGTCGCCGAGCGCTTTTGCTCGCGCGCTGTCACCGGCCAGTGGACCGTCCAGGCTAAGCGTGTACCGGTCGTCTGCGGCGGATTCACACTGGACTCCGCGCATCACGATCGTTGTGTTGCCGTGCACCGAGAATCGGCTGATCTGCTCGGCGAACTCGGCTGTCGTGACCGCAAACGTGACGTCGCCGGGAACAGAGATGACGTCGCGCAACGCTGCGGGCCGACGCGATCGTTCCGCGGCCATCACAGTCGAAAAATCACGGTACCCGGCAGTGATGTCGAAGTCGTCGATCTGTTCGGTGGTCAACCGGTCGAAACTCGTTGCCCGGTAGGCCCCGGCATCGAGGCGGAATGCATCGTCGAGTCGCCCGAGCGGAAGCAGGCGTAGAGCATCGAATTGTTCGGTACCTGAGGGACTGTCGAACGCGATCTTCTCTTCGGTGAGTTCGACGTACTTGCGGACTGCGGTGGTACCGAACGAATGCCCCGCGCCGTCTGCGCGCTCCTTGAACAGGCCGAGCAGTGGCAGGTCCTTTTCACCCTCGACTTCACTTGCACGCTCGTGCCACTGCTTCGAGGTCACCGCGACGGTGTCGAAACCGACGCCACCCACCGGTGACTTCATGTTGGGGAACCACTGGCGCAGAACAGGGTCGGACGTATCGAGGAAGTTGGGTTCGAAGAATTCTCCGCCGATGTAGCTCTCGACGGTGCACAGGCCGACGCGTCCCATCGTCTTCATGAGGGACTTCTCGGCAGCCTTCGCGAAGCGTCGGAAGGCGGCATCCGGGTCGGCAGCGAACTTCTCCTCGGCTCGCAACTGAACGGACAAGGGGTAGACAGCGGAAGCACCGAATCCGAGCGCAGCGGCAACGTGGTGCGAGGACTCGATCTGGCCACTCTCCACGATGAGAGAGACACGCAATCGCAGGCCTGCGTCGATGAGGCGTTGGTTCAGTGCTCCGACGACCATGATCGCGGGAAGCGTTGCGCGCTCATGAGATACGTGCCGGTCGGTCAGGACTGCGATTCCGCCCTGTTCGGCCGCGAAGGCGACAACCGCGTCGCCGAGCGCGGTCATCGCGTCAACCATCGCCTGCGCGTCACCCGCGGCGGGGTAGAGCATTTCGAATCGGCGATGCGGGGTGTGCTTCTGTTCGCGGATCTTGAGCATGTCCAGATGCCCGAGGATCGGCGACGAGATGACGATCTGCTTGCCCTGTCCGGCGGTCATCTTCGCGCCCAACGCAACCCGGAGGGTCATGCCATCCGCTTCCCGGATGCTGTCCAGCGGAGGGTTGGTGACCTGCGCGAATCGCTGCGAGAAGTAGCGTGCCACACCGCCTTCACGATCGGAAAACGCGTTGATGGCGTTGCCGTAACCCATGGCCGATACCTTCTCGGCTCCGTGCGTGAGCATCGGATCCATCAGGAATTTGAAACTCTCCTGATCCAGGGAGTACGCCATGTAGCGCTGATGAACCTCGAACATTCCGTTGTAGCGCGTCGGTGAGCTGACCTTCTCCGCAGGTACAGCGGGGATGTCTTCGATCAGGATTCGGGACTGCTCCAGCAGAGACTGGTAGTCACGCTGTGCGGCGATCTTTTCCAGAGCTTCACGGGCAGTGTAGGTATGGCGATCGCGATGATCGAAGTACAGCATTCCGCCGGCCTCGACGCGTCCACGGTGAATCACCGTCTCGGGTGCGAACGCGATCTGTCCGGCTTCGGAGAATGCGCACACGTAGTCGTGTGTCTCGATCGTGCGAAGTGGACGCAGGCCGAGGCGGTCCAGTCGGGCGCCGATGATGGTGCCGTCGCCGAACACCAGCGCTGCCGGTCCGTCGTTCTTCTCCTCGTACAGCGAGAAGTACTCGAACATCGCACGCACTGCGGGGGAGAGAGTGGTGTCGTTTTCCCAGGCAGGGGGCATCATCGAGACCACAGCTGTCACCAAATCGACGCTGTCCTCGATGACGCGTGCTTCCAGAGTCTGATCGAGTCGGCAACTGTCGGACTGACCGGGCGGACGGACGATCGCACGTCGTTTTGCGCTTGCCACCGCTGCTTCGGAGAGCCGATTCTTCTTGTCGGTGTTCAGTTCTCCGTTGTGAGCCATGAATCGGAACGGCTGCGCCATCGTGGGATGCGGGTCCGTGTTGGTCGAGAATCGCGTGTGGAAGTACATCGTGTGGACAGCGTGATCGGGGTCGACCAGGTCGCGGAAGTACGGGATCACTTCGTCGGAGTTCAAGCGGCCCTTGAGAACCTGAGTCCTCGCGCTGAGGGACAGTGGGTACAAACCGCGTAGTGCAGGCGTGTTGTACGCGATTGCCTCGATGGCGAGCAGGGCCTCGTGCACGAGGCGATCGACTACCGCAGGCTCGGGACGCGGAGTGGGGACCTCGAAAATCCACTGCCTGACCGGAAGTTGATGCGCGATCGCGGCCGGCCGAATCGCCGAGTTGTCGACCGGGACGTCGCGCACTGCGAGAGTGGTGAAACCGCGATCGAGAAGTTCACGTTCGACCAGGGCGGCAGCGCGTGCATGCTGGGCGTCGTCGTCCGGAAGGAAGAAGTTGCCGACGCAGAAGCGTCCGGCGCGAAGGTCGGGGCGCCCGGTTACCTTGCGGAAGAACCGGAGGGAGAGGTCCACCGAGACGCCGCCGCCGTCGCCGACGCCCTCGGAGGACATACCGCCGCGGTGCGGAACCGAGCAGAGCGCTTCGCTGCCCTTGATCAGGACATCGTGGGTCTGCACGCCGTCCTTGCGCGTGATGAACCCGACCCCGCAACTGCTCTTGTCATCTGCGGGGTCGTACAAACCGACGATGGACGTGCTCACTGCAGCAACCTTCTCCCTGTCCTGGTTGCCCGGAGATTGATCGACCGGGCAGATACGACGGCATGGTTTCCGTCAGGGCAGGGCGTCGCTGCTTCGATGAAGCGGCACCCGAATGGGATCAGACTACTGAGTAGAGGCTTACCTTAGTCAAGTTTGCTGGGTGTGACTTGGATCCGAGCAGGTCAGAGGGTTGCTTTGTAGGCAAGTGCGTAGGCGATCTTGCCCGGCTTGTCGTCTGTGTACGGCTTCGACAGCTTTCCGAACTCGCCCTTTGACTCCGCTTTGCCGTCGTTCCAGGCCGGCAGGACTCCGAGATCGGTAGCCGTGAACCCGCTGTCGACGACGGCATCGCCCGCCAACGCGGTCTGTGCTTTGGTCACCGACTTCACGGTGGCCAGGTAGCTGGAGAGGTCGTCGCGATTCCAGTTGGTGAGGTCGACGGGCGCGGCGTCGCGGACCCACGCACCCCAGTAGAACTCCTGGAACGGGATCGTACCGGCGGCGAATCCGATGTCGCGGGAGAAGTACATCAGGCTGCGGTACTTGTCGTCGGCGAAGTTGGCCAGGCCGACGCTCTTCGGCAGGGACTGGACCGGTACCTGGTTTCCGTCCACGTCACGCGACCAGACCCACTTGTTCTTTTCCATCTCGGTCCAGAAGGCGCCTTCACTCAGGCCGCTGAGGTTGCCGAGAACCCGCAGTCGCACGTGCAGGTCGGGGCCTCCGTCGGCCGTCTCGATGAAGGACGTGAGGGTGTGGTGACCGTCGGTCAGGTAGAGATCGCCGCGGGGTCCGACGACCACGGTCTTCATGGGCGCGATGCTCTCGGCGGTTTCCTGACCCACTGGAATCTGGCAGGTGAAGGACGACGGGTCCTTCAGCGTCGAGGCGGGAGTAGCGGTCGCAGCCTGGATCTGGCCGTTCGCCTCGCACCAGTCGTCGAACTTCTTGTTGATCGTGTCTTTTCCGAGCGTGTATCGCCCGAGCTTGTAGTACACCTCGTCGTAGCCGAGGGAAGGCTGCGTCGCATGAACGTCGCCGATGCGCACGTCCAGAAGGTCACCTTCTTTGGCGCACAGGTACTCCGAGCCGCCGGCGGAGCCTGAGAACGAACCGGTGGAGATTCCGTCACACGCGAGGGGAGCGGCGACAGCGGCTGTGCTGACCAGTGTTCCGGCGCCGAGCAGTACCAGTGTTGTGAGTGCCGAGATGGCGGAACGACGCATGTGGGGATCTCTCCTGAGGATGGGTTCGCACGTGAAGAAGCTTGCGTCACAATCGCTCAGGGTGGTTTCGGACTTACTGACAACAGACGTCCGCGCGGTGGCTACCACGTGAATTCACGTCGTAGCCACCGCGCGGTGAGCCTGTTGGTTGATCAGCCCTGCAGTTGATCAGCCTTTGTAGTTGTAGAAGCCCTCGCCGACAGCGACGCCGAGCTTGCCTTCGTCGATGTAGTTCTTCTTGATGTAGTCGGCGAACGCGCGCTGCTTCTCGCCGCCCTGGGAGGAGATGTTGTAGACAGTGGTCAACCCGACGACATCCATGATCTGGAAGGGGCCGAACGGGGCTCCGGTGCCGATACGCCACGTCTTGTCGACCATGTCGGGATCGGCGATGCCGTCGATCAGCAGGTCGGATGCTGCATTGAGGAGCGGGACCAGGAGCGAGTTGAGTACGTAGCCCGCCTTCTCCTTCTTGAGTTCGATCGGCACCATGCCGATGTTCTTCGCGAATTCGACGACCTCGCGGTACACGGCGGGGTCGGTGGACTCGGTGCCCATGACCTCGGCAGTGTTGTTGACCCACACGTGATTTGCGAAGTGCAGTGCGAGGAACTTCTCGGGGCGGCCGGTGAACTCCTTGAGGTCGCTCGGCAGAAGCGTCGAGGAGTTGGTTGCGAACACCGTGTGCTCCGGAGCTACTGCGGCGAGCTTCTCGTAGGTGTCGCGCTTGATGGCGATGTCCTCGGGAATTGCCTCGATGACAAGATCGGCCTTGGTCACGGCTTCGGCGAGATCGTACGAGTACGTAATACGTTGTAGCGCTTCGTCGGCCTTGCCTTCCTTGGCGCCCTCGACGTTTTCGGCCTTGTAGGCCGCGGCCAACGAGTCGAACCGAGCCTTGGCCTTTTCGATGACCTCGGCGTTGATGTCGTACGCGACGACGTCGAATCCGTGATAGACGGTCTGATAGACGATCTGCGAGCCGAGAACTCCGGTACCCAGAACGGTGATCTGCTTCAGTTCAGTCATTTTCGATCCTCAATCCTTTTCGGTGGGTAGTCCGGCAAGCGTCAATCGAACTTGTGCGGCAACGATGTTCGTGAGTTCGTCAGCCGTGATCCGGTCCAATGCCGCGCGGGCTATTTCGAAGTGCAGCACGTTGGAAATCGTTCGCGCTGCAGTGATGGTTCGGGTGGTGTGGTTGGGGTGCCCCTCGAGCAAGATTTGCGCAATCCGCGTTTGCAGGCGCTGCGAGAGTTCCAGACCTTCGGCCCGGAAACACTCGCTGGGCTCGCCGAACAACACTTCGCGTTGGTAGATGCCGGTGTTCTCGTCGTTTCGGCGACTCGCGATCAGCAGGGGTGAAACCAGCTCGAGCACACGATCTTCTGTGCCCGTCGATTTGGCCTCACGCTCTTCTCCCAGTTCGATTTGCTTGCGGTACTCCGCGTTGTACACCATGAGCAGTAGCTCGGCTTTGCTTGCGGCGTAACGAAAGAGGGTGCCACCGGCTACATCGGCGCGATCGGCAATTTCTTGAGTTGTGACTGCGCTGTAGCCCTTTTCCGCGAACAGTTCGGCCGCGGCGTCGAAGATGCGTGTCTGCTTCTCGAGTTTGTTGCGTTCACGACGACCCAACTCTCGGTTCGATTTCGTCGTCCCGCTCACCTCGTCTCATTTCGGATCACGCTCATAAATGAGTCTACTCCGAAATATTGAGAGGGTGGGGTCTCCTCCGTCACATCACCGCAGTCCGCTGACCCAACCGGCGAACACGTCGGAGAACACGTCTGCTTCGCACGCATGCGCCGATTCGGGGTAGGCACATTCGGGGTATCCGGCGACGACGGCGGCAAGTTCGGCATTACAACACTGCGCCAAGAGGCCGCGCAGGAGGTCCGCGGCCGACCAGCCGGCGATGGATGCTGCTGGGATCCCCTCTTCCTCGTACACCTTCACCAGATCGTCATGCCTCCAGGACAATTCCTCGGCCACCAGTGCATCGGGATTGAAAGACATGGCGCGGTCGAGTGATCCGCGCAGAAGCGAGTGTGGATCGTCCTCACCGCGCAGCCTGGTCGCGAGGTCGGCCGGTGCCTTCTGCATGACGAACATCCAGGGTTTGCCGTCGGGAAAGACTCCGCCGAAGCCTGCCACGTTGAAGGGGAGGTGGCTACTGAGAAAATCTGTCTCCACGTCGACGTGCTGATCGTCTCCGAGGTGAATGAAGTGGCCGGACGCGATCTCCTCTCCGGTTGCCGGCTCGGCCCACGTGTTGTTCCACAGGTCGGTCATCCGACTGCCGTCGGGAAAATCGAGAACCTCGAAGAGGAATCCCATGTCGTCACCACTCTCCGTCGAAGTGGGTGGTTACTCCACCGGTGAGTCGAGAAACCGTTTGAGCCGAGGTCGCGAGGACGACTCGGCTTGTCTCGAAGGTCATCTCGTCGCGTTCGGTGTCCTCCGATTCGGGATCCTCGGCGAGTGAGAAGTCGAGTTCCACCTCTCGATCGGTGCTGGAACAGACCGAGATCATCAGCCCGAGTCGTTCGTCGGTGAACGCCGGAAGCGATTTCTCGGGATGAAAGTCTGCGGCCGCGTGAAAGAAGAACGCCGCCAGCCGTTCGACAAATCCTTCGTCGGTGTGTCTGCTGAGATACTGATTGAACCGATCGGGGCTGAGCAGGCCTACGTCGAAAACGAGTGTGGGTACGTCGGATTCGAAGACAGCGGCGGGTACCGCATGACTGCGAAGGAATACCGCGGCGCCGCCGTACCCCGGCAACCTGAACCCATCACGCATCTGGTGTACTCCCGTCGCAGAGGTGTCCTGTCCACGCTAGGCCATAGCCCGGACGCGTGCTGCTTACCGGACACGTCGGTTGATGGAAGAATTACCGCCCATGAGCGCTGTCCTGTACCCGCCCGTCGAACCGTACGAGTCGGGACTGTTGGAAGTGCCCGATGGTCAGAGCCTCTACTGGGAGACCGTCGGTAACCCGGCCGGTGTCCCGGTTCTCTATCTCCACGGCGGTCCCGGTGCGGGATGCACTGTCGGCGCCAGGCGTTTTTTCGATCCCGAAACCTTTCGCGCAGTTCTGTTCGATCAACGAGGCTGTGGGCGCAGCCTTCCTCTCGCGAGTAGCCCGGACGTCGATCTCACCGTGAACACGACGGCGCACATCCTCGACGACATCGAGCGTCTTCGTGAACATCTCGGTATCGAACGATGGATCGTTTCCGGCCTTTCTTGGGGCGTCAGTTTGGGTCTGGTGTACGCCCAAGCGTTTCCCGAGCGGGTGATCGCGATGGCTTTGGGCGCGATCACCGGCGGGACGAGAGTGGAAATCGAATGGATCACCCGTGCCATGGGCAGGATATTTCCGCGTGAATGGGAAGAGTTCGTCGCGCCGCTGCCGGTGGAAGAGCGTGACGGGAATCTCCCGGCGGCATACGCGCGACTGCTCGCCGATCCGGATCCTGTTGTGCGGGAAAATGCTGCGCTGCAGTGGTGCCGCTGGGAAGACGTACATGTGTCGCTGATGCCGGGGTGGACTCCGAGTGTTCGATACCAGAATCCGGACTTCCGTCGGGTGATGACCAGGCTGGTCACGCACTACTGGGCCAACGATTGCTTCCTCGCGCCGAATCAGATCCTGGACGGAATGGACCGTCTCGCCGAGATTCCCGCGATTCTCGTGCACGGCCGGTATGACATTTCCGGACCACTCGACACTGCCTGGGCGATCCACCAGCGTTGGCCGGGCAGTGAGTTGGTGGTGCTCGACGACGCCGGGCATGGCGGGGGTGGATTCAACGAGGCAATCGTGGAAGCGCTGAATTCACTGGCTCATTCGGTCTGATCGAGTGCTCCGGCGTGCGCCGCAGCGAGCGCGCCGGCAGCAGCGCGATCGGCAACCGACTGATCGACAGGTAGATCGGCGACCAACAGGCGATAGTAGATGGGCGCGGCGACGGCCGCCAGAAGATCAGCAGCTGAGACCTTCTCGGAGATTTCCCCGCGTTCGACTGCTCGGCGGACCACGATGTCGGCCAGTTCGTAACGTGCGGAATAGAACTCGCGCTTGAGTCTTGCCACTTCTGGCGTACGAACCGCGTCCGAGAACAGTGCAGCCACCAACGCGCCGCCCGACTCGCTTGTCACCAGTGCGACTATCGATCTGGCCATCTCGCGCAGGTCGGATTCGATGGAACCGGTATCCGGGATGGGGACGGTGGTTGCCGATACCTCGACGGCCGCGTCGGCCACCAGTTGGGACAGCGTGCTCCATCGCCGGTAGATCGTGGTCTTGTGGACTCCGGAACGGGCGGCTATGTCCTCGATGGTCATCGCTGCAAATCCGCGTTCGGACAGTTCGGCCGCGGTGGCCGCCAGGACGGCCTCGCGCACCCTGGCGCTACGCCCTCCGGGCCGTTGTGGTGTCGAGGTCATGGGTCAACCTTATCGCAACAAGGTGTTGTGTTAGCTGGAGACACGTGGTTCACTGAGCTAATGCAACTGATCGTTGCGTTAGAGATGTATTGAGGGGTGTTTTCCTATGTCATACGAATTTCCTGTCGATCACCGAGGCCTCTTCGAAGAGCGCACAGGACAGTTTCTGAGCTTCGGGCTCCCCGTCTCGGATCTCGAGGAACTGCGCGCGTCCATCAACTCGACCTGGGCCGACGCGCCGGGTGGTTGGTCGTACGAGTGGTCGGCGCTGGCGGCGAAGTACTCCGCGGCCGGCAATCATTCCCTGGCAGCGATGATCTACGGAATCGCCAAGTTCCCGGTGCTGGCCAACGAATCCCGTCGACGGGCTCTGCGCAATCAGGTGGACGAATACGTCAAGGCAGCACCAGGATTCGGGCTCGAGTTCGAGCGTCGAATCCTCTCCCTGCCCTACCGAAACGGCGAGATCGAGCTACCGGTACACATCCTCTCGGCGGACGGACGGTACGAAGACGCACCCGTCCTGTTGCTCAGCGGCGGCGTCGACGGCTGGAAGATGGACATGCATCCGTTGGCCAGCGCGTTCGCGAAGAACGCCGGGGTGACGGTTGTCGCTTTCGATCAGCCGGGAACTGGTGAATCACCCGTTCCTCTCGATGCTTTCGGCGACGAGGTGATCGACGGGCTCGTATCGACGGCTCGCGCTCTCGGCAACGGGCAGGTGGCGCACCTGGGAGTCTCCTTCGGTGGAAACTTCGCCGTGCGCTCGGGGTTGACCGGCGCCGTCGATGCGGTGATCAACATCGGTGCCCCGGTCAAGGGTGCGTTCGAGACCGCGAACGCCGAGCGCCTGGTCTACGGCATGGGCGACATCGTCGGAAACGCACTGGGTTTCGATGCCCCGGCAACCAAAGAGGCGCTGGTACAGGGTCTCCGTGCGTTCGATCGCAGTGTCTTGATGACCGCCGACGACGGCCGGACCCCGATGCTTGTGGTCAACGGGGCCGACGACGTTCACATCCCGCTCTCGGACACAACACTCTTCGAAGAGCGCCCGAACACGCAGGTACACGTCATCCCGGATGCGGGGCACTGCGCAGTGACCAAGCTGCCCGAGCTGACGCCGATGATGATCGACTGGCTACGAGATGCCCTGTCAGGAACCGCTCCACGAACCGGTAGATGATCCGCCGCCGAAGCTGGCAAAACGATACGTCGCAAGAACGGCCTTGTGATCGGTCGGCCACGGCGTCGGTGAAGCGATGAAGTTGTCCTGGGAGTTCTCCTCCACTCTTTTGTTGTGCACGATCGTCTTTCGGGGTCCGATGATTCCCACAGATCCCAACTTCAGGTCGGAAGCGCGGTCGGCGAAGATGTAGTCGATCCGATCGCGTTCGTCTGCCTCGGGTGCCCAGGTGAGCTGTGAGGTGTCGACGTCGGGATTGTCGGACGGCCAGGTGAAGCCCGGGTGTGTAGCCGGGTTCGGGTACTTGCTGCGGTATGCATCGACAAATCCGGCTTGGTCGAGCAGACGGGTGGATTCCCACGGAATGACGACACCGTTGTGGTCGAACAGATTTCGCGTGCCGTCGGTCCAGTCCAGGGCCGACGGTTCGTTGAAATCGCCGCCGAGGATGACGGATCTGCCCTTCGCCCGTTCTGCGGCTGCATCGTCGATGAACGTCGAAATTGCCAGGGGTCGTCCCGAATTGACGTTCACACGCTGAACCGTCCCGGGGTCCGTGACCGGACCGGACGGCATCTTGTTCCAGCCGAACTCGGAGAACTCTCCAGGCGTGGGAACACCCGCGCCGTATCCGCGCGGTAGATAGGTTGCGTAGGACGTGTAGGCCAGATGTGCCGAGTAAGCAGCGATTTGTTTGCCGTCGACCGTCACGACTGCCTTGATCATCGAGTTCAGGTCGGCTTTTTCCTCGATCGGAAACTTGGAGAGAATCCCCACGTCGGAGGACGCTGCTCCGTAGAAGGTGGTTCCTGATTTGGTCAGCATGTCGGCCAATACAGTTGTCGCAGTGCCGGCTTCCGACAGGAGAACTATCGACGCCTGGGTCGAGATGATCATGTCGGCGATCAGCTGCAGGCCACCGTTGATCTTGGTTCCGCCGTGCCAGGTATTGAGGGAGAGCACTTTGATCTCCTGCGCGGGGTTCGCCCCCGCGACGGAGGTATTGGCACCCAAGGTAAATGCGCTTGCGGTGACTGTCCCTGCGGCTACCGCCATCGTCTTGACCATCTGACGGCGCGTCAATCCATTCATCAAATCCCGGCTCTCGTTGTCGTGTGCTCGAACCCCCGGAAGATGATTACCATCGCTACCTAAACGGACAGTTAACCAATTGCAAAATGGCAGATTTCCACAGAACACCGCGCGGGCAATAGTCTTTTGGTCGTGGTACTCAGTGAGCGTTTCCCCGGTAACAAGACCTTCGCGAAGGTTCGTGTCCTGCCGCCGGTGGTGAAGTTGCTCCTTCTTTCGATGGTGCTGTTCAACATCGGGTTCTATCTGGTTGTCCCCTTTCTCGCGGTGCACCTTTCGGAGGACCTCGGATTCGCGGCCTGGATTGTCGGCCTGGTCCTCGGACTCCGGATGTTCAGTCAGCAGGGCATGTTCTTCATCGGTGGAAGCCTCGCCGACAGGTTCGGCAAGCGTCCGATCATTCTGCTGGGCATCGCAGTTCGCGTGGTCGGTTTCCTGATGCTCGGATTGGCCGAGAGTATAGCGGCGGTGATCGTCGGTGTGCTTCTGGTCGGGTTCGCCGCGGCTCTGTTCGCACCCGCAGTGGAGTCGGCCAACGCCGAATACGGACGCGAACTCGAAACCTCAGGAGTCATGCGTCGTACGGATCTATTTGCAGTGGAACAAATGTGCAGTCGTCTGGGAACCGTGATCGGTCCGGCGTTGGGTGCTGCTCTGTTGATGTTTCCGTTCTCGTGGACGGCGTCGAGCGCGGCGTTGCTGTTCGCGATCATGTGGGTCGGGTTCTTCATCTGGTTCCCGCGGCCGGGCGATGCCCACGACGGCCCGGTGTCGACCTATACGCTGCGCGACGTCTGGCGAAGCGTCTTGACCAACAACAACTTTCTGCTCTTCGCGACGCTCTGCAGTTTTCAGCTGGTTGCGTACAGCCAGCTGTACCTGATGCTTCCGGAACAGCTCGAGCGCGGAATCGGTTCGCAGTCGGCGCTGGGATGGTTCTACGTGGGCGCAGCGGTGTTGGTGATCGTCGGGCAGGGGCCGACGGTCGCGGTTGCCCACCGCATCGGGCATCGACGCGCGATCACCTTCGGGCTTGTGCTCATTTCGGTGTCGTTCCTGGTTCCGCTGGTCACCGGCGTCGAATCCGCAGCTTCGGCGTCGACGCAGATAGTCGGTCTGGCGGTGTGGATCGGGCTGCTGCACCTGGGACAGATGTTGATGGTGCCGCCGATGCGAGACACCATTGCCATCCTCGGTCGTGAAAGCAACCTCGGAGCGCACTTCGGCATGCTCAACACGATCGGCGGTCTGCTCGCGCTCCTGGGAACCGTGGGAGTCGGATTCGTGTACGACCTAGTCGACAACGGCCACGCAGCGCCGGCGTCACCATGGGTGATCGTTTCGGTCTGCGTGGCCGTGTCGGCTGTGGTGTTGTGGGTGTGGTCCGGTCGAACGAAGGTTATCGACCCGCGATCGTCTGATTGATCTTTGCTACAAAATCTTCCAGCACAAACGGAATGGTGAGCGGGTTCGGCATGGACACCGCGTCACTGACGATGGGGTCCAAGCTGATCAGGCCGCCGGTCTTGACCACGTTCAGATTGGTGAACGCCGGCTGCGTCTCCATCTCGGGGCGAGCCTTTTCGTAGTTGTCGAAGAGCAGGTAGTCGCACTCGAGGAGGTCGTAGTTCTCGGCGGAGATCTCGTAGTTCAGCTTGCCCGCGAACCGATCCTTCAGTGCGGCAGGAGCCGTGAATCCCAATTGCGTGAGCAACTGAGCGCGCGCTGCCTCAGGGCTGAACGCCCGCAGATTTCCATCGCTCCAGCGAATGACGAGAGCTGCTGTCTTGCCTTCGAACTGGGGGTTCTCCGCGCGGGTGCGAACGATGAGGTCTTCGACTTCCTGGACCTCCTGCTTTGCCTGCGCGGGAACGCCCACAGCCGTACCGATGCGGGTCGTGACTTCCTGCCAGGGCAGCACCCAATCCGTCTGATCGGCGGCGTGAAGCACAGTCGGCGCGATGGCGCTGAGCTGCTTGTACAGATCCTCGTCGATCGCGTTGTTGACGGCGATGATCAGGTCAGGCGCTGCTGCCACGATCGTTTCGATGTCGAAATCGGTGGTGGCGTTGGCCAATGGTGTCGGCTCGGCGCCCTGGACTGCCGAGTCGGCCCAGACTCCGATTCCGTCGTCGGTCGATCCCTTCCACACCGGGACCAGGACGGGCGTCAGACCGAGGGAAAGCAGAACGTCTGCGTCGCCGATGCCGACCGCTGCGATGCGGCTGGGTGCCTGCCCGATGGTGGTGGAGCCGAACTTGTGGTCGATCGTCACCGGGAAGGCGTTGGCCTCGGCGTGAGCACCTTCGGTGCCGGGAGTGGATTCGTCCTTCGCGCTGTCGCCGCAGGCAGCAAGGGCAAAACCTGCTGCTGTGGCGAAGGTGACGGACAGCATGGCACGGCGGCTCAACATTGGGTTCACAGCAACCTCGGGTTTCATGGTTATGGGACCCTAACCATAGTGGAGCGGCAGTGTCGGCAGTGTTTGTTAGTCTCCGCCCATGACGGCGGTTCTCGACTACACATCAGCAGGACCGTTCACCCGCATCGACGGAGTGGACCCGCTCGCCCTCGAGTCGCTCCCCACCGACCCCGTGCAAATATGCCGGGTAGTGCCATACCTGGTGGTCCAACCCACCGATGCGCGGTCGCTGAATCTGCCCACCGACCGATTCGACGAAAACCAGATCCGGCCGGCAAGCGTTCTGCTCCAACGCTTGCTTGCGCTCGATCCGGCACCGGTGACCTCCGCCCGAGAACCCGACAAGCGGCTCGTCGGAACCTGTCGGCACTTTGCTGTTTTGAGTTGTGCGTTTCTGCGCTATCGCGGAATTTCCGCTCGCGTCCGCTGTGGTTTTGCCACCTACTTTCAACCGGGACAGGGCGTGGACCACTGGATCACCGAGTACTGGGACGACGCCGGCAAGCGGTGGATCCGCATCGACTCGGAGATCCTCGGACAGAACGTCCTTCCTCACGCCCATAACCTGCAGCCGGGAGAATTCCTCAGTGGTGGTGAGGCGTGGCTGGCGTATCGACGCGGCGAGATCGACGGGTCCCAGTTCGGGGTGTACGGCACCCAGAACTGGGGGCCGGCCGAGATCCGCGGCAACGCAGTGAAGGATCTTGCCGCGATGAACAAGGTCGAAACCCTGCCGTGGGACGAGTGGGGTCGTATGACGGACGCCTACGACGGAAAGACCGGCGCCGACTACGACCTACTGCTCGACGATATCGCCGAGGTGTGCGCCGGCGACGATCCAGTTGCCGTGCGAGGGCTGTACGAGCACGAGGATTTGTGCGTGCCGGACAACCTGATTCGTTTCTGAGATGCTGGTGCGATGAATCCGGAGCATCGCCAACTCGAGTACGGACTTCGATTCGACTGGGGCCTGCGCGGCGCCGAAGCAATTGCTGTCGGCGTCGATGTGGCAGTGGTGGTAGACGTTCTCTCGTTCACGACGACGCTGAGCGTCGCCGCCGACGCGGGAATCGACGTACTTCCCTATTCCTGGAACGACGAGAGTGCGGTCGATTACGCGCGTGATGCCGATGCGGTTCTTGCAGTACGACGAAGTGTGGCCAGGGAGGGACAGATCAGTCTGTCTCCCAAGATGATTCGCGAGGCCGAGGTGCCGAGTCGGCTGGTACTGCCGTCGCCGAACGGGTCGACCATCGCGTTTGCGTTGGCGTCCGAGGTTGCGGTGTGTGTCGGCGCTTCATTGAGGAACGCTTCCGCCGTCGCTGATTGGATTGTGCACGAACATGGTCCGGGATCGCGGTTTGCGATAGTCGCATCCGGGGAGAAGTGGCCCGGTGGAGAGTTGCGCCCGGCAGTGGAGGATCTGTGGGGAGCCGGCGGGGTTGTCACGGCGTTGACCGCGGCTGGTTGGGAAGGTTCCCTGTCGCCCGAGGCGCAGATGGCGGCGGATGCCTGGACAGCGGTGTCGGATTCGTACGAGGACCGCCTGCGGGACTGTGCCTCAGGACGCGAGTTGATCGTCATGGGGTTTCCACACGACGTCGCCATCGCCTCGGAACTCGACGACAGCGACACCGTACCTGTTCTCGAAGATCGTGTGTTTCGAGGTCAGCGCACCGGGCGTCGATTGAACAAACTCCGCGCCCAGAGGTAGGAGAGGAAGGTGATTGCGACGCACCATCCGATCGCGAGTATGGCGTTGTTCCCGATCGCTTCGCCGAGAAGAAGTCCTCGAAGAGTCTCGATGATCGGAGTGAACGGCTGATACTCGGCAAACCATCGCAACACGGTCGGCATCGAGTCGGTGGGGACAAATCCGCTTCCCAGGAAAGGCAAGAGGATCAACACCATTGGAAGATTACTGGCGGTCTCGACGCTCTTGCTGACGAGGCCGAAGGCAACGGACAACCAGATCATCGCGATGGAGACCAGGATGAGGAGAGCAAACGCGGCAACCCACTCCACGAAGCCTGCAGTAGGCCGGAAGCCGACGGCTATCGCCACGGCGATGACTACAACGAGGCTCACGACCGTCTGAAGGAGACTGCCGAGAACGTGACCGGTCAGGACGGACGTGCGCGTGATCGCCATCGTGCGGAATCGTGCAATGATCCCCGCGGTCATATCGGTTGCGACGGAGATGGCAGTACCTTGTGCCGCTGATGCCACAGTCATCAGAATAATCGCCGGTGCAACGTAATTGACATACTCGGCTCGGCCGCCACCGCCTGGGCCGAGGCCGTTCCCGAGCGTTCCGCCGAGCACGTAGACGAACAGCAGTAGGAAGACGACTGGCATCCCGACAAGCATCACCGTCATCGACGGATATCGAAGGATGTGTCGAATGCTGCGACGCAGCATGGTTTTCGAGTCCTGATAGGCAAGCGTCATGGTGGTCATCGCGCGTCGGTCCTTTCGGTGGCGGTCAGAGTCAGGAACACGTCGTCCAGGTCCGGTGTGTGCACGGAGAGTTCCTTGACGTCGATCGAGTGAGCGTCGAGTTGGTCGAGAAGCGAGCGCAGCGAGCGGACACCGCCGTCGCTGGGAACCTGCAGGACATAGGCGGCATCGTCACGGGTAGACTCGTCGAAAACAGCAGCAGCAGAGTCGAGTTGGTCTCGATCGATGAAGTGAAGACGAATGTGGCCGCCGGGAATGCGTCGTTTGAGTTCCGCTGCCGTACCTTGGGCGACTATCCGTCCCTGATCGAGGACGGCGATGTGGTCGGCCAGTTGATCGGCTTCCTCGAGGTACTGCGTCGTGAGGAAGATGGTGACACCGCCCTTGACCAACTCCCGGATGATCTGCCACATGGTGCGTCGACTCCGGGGATCGAGGCCGGTGGTGGGCTCGTCCAGGAAGATGATCTCCGGTCGTCCGATCAACGTCATTGCCAGGTCGAGCCGTCGGCGCATTCCGCCCGAGTACGTCGACGCGAGTTTGTCCGCGGAGCCCTGCAGATCGAACATCTCCAGGAGTTCGTCAGTGCGAGTGCGGCGTTCGTCCTTGCCGAGGTGGTGAAGATCGGCCATGAGGAGAAGGTTTTCCTCGCCGGACAGGTAGTCGTCTACCGCCGAGAATTGTCCGGTGACACCGATGCGCGAACGCACCGCGTCAGGATCGTCGGAAGGGTTGTACCCGGCGATGCGGATGTCGCCGCCGTCTGCGGGAACGAGGGTCGAGAGGATTTCCACGATGGTGGTCTTGCCGGCGCCGTTGGGGCCGAGGAGTGCAAAGACGGTTCCGCGGTCGACAGAGATGTCGATTCCGTCCAGTACCGTCTTGTCGTCGTAGGCCTTCTTCAGACCCGTCGCGGTGATGGCTGGTTTACGGGACATCAGCGTTCCTTTCGCTAGATCTTCTTGTTGGATTCTTCTCGGGGCTCCGAACGTCGAATGACGATGTCGCCGTAACTGGTTTGTGCCCGGACGTCTACCCGGCGTTCGGTGGAAGCCGGACCGTGCGTGGCATTCATCTGGTTGTCGACACGGCCGAAGGACGTATGAGCGTCGAATCGTGCGGCGGTTCCGGATCGAACGCCGATATGGATTCGCCCGGCGGCCGTCTTGGCGGATACGACTCCACTCTCGATGGTCTCGAAACGGATGTCGCCGTTGGCGGTTGCGGCGCTCGCGTCGGATTCGGCGTGTTCGACGGCGACGCTTCCGTTGGCGGTCTTCGCCTTCAGCGCGCCGGTGATCGTGCCGATGTTGATGTCGCCGTTGGAATTCTTGACCTCCGCGTTGCCGTCGACGCGGCCGATGCGGATGCTTCCGGACCCGGTGCTCGTGTCGATGTCACCGGCCACATGCTCGACGATGATCGCTCCGGCGCCGGTGCTGACGTTGAGCGGTCCGGTGGTGTCCAGTGTGCAATCTCCGGCCGAGACCTTCACGCGTGAGCGTCCGAGAGTGCCTTCGGCGCGCAGGCTGACAACTGCGGCAGTGCCTTCGAGTCCCGAGCCGGAGGGAAGCTGAACGGCGATGTCGACAGATCCTGTCTTCCCGAAAATGCCGAGACCGCGCTGTTTCGGAGTCTTGATCTGTAGCCGGCCACCTGCGAATTCGACGCGCGTTTGTTCGGCGACTCGAACGTCTACCTCGCGAGACGAGTTGCTGGGCAACACTTCCACGACAGTGTCGTTGCGGCTGCTCGCAGCGATCCGGATGTGTCCGACTGCCACGTCGAAGTTCAAGGTGATGGGGTCAGGTGTGCTGAATGTAGGCATGGCGATACTCCCGATGAGGTTGTCTCGGTTGGTGATAGAGGGTCGTGCGAAAGGTGAAGCCGGTGTCAGTGCACCCAGCCGCTGAAGCTTTCGGAGCCTTGGGACGTGCGCTGTCTCGGAGTGCTTCTGCTCATGCCGCCTTCCAGCGCAGTTGCAGCCGAGCGAACCAGCCACGCGTTCACGGAGATCCCGGCTTCCTTGGCCGCCGCCTCGATCCGGTCTTTGAGGTCTTGCCCCAGCCTCAGGTTGATTCGAGTCATCGAGGCGTCGTCGGACTCCGTGACGGGGCGCGGAGCCGGAGTCGGTTCCTCTTCGGCGGGGGCCGGAGCCGGTTCGCTGATGGCTGGTGCCACCACGAATTCGGGTTCGCGTCCCCGTAGGCGCAGGTCCACCGAGCCTGGGGCGAGGTCACGCGTGATCTCGGCGGCTGCCGCAGACAATGCGTCGAGAAGGGTGAGTCGCACTGCTGATTCCAGCGGTGCGGTCAAACGATCGGCGAGGGCCTTTGCGTCTTCTCCGCCTGCTTCGGCCGCCACCGCGAGTTCGTGGCGAAGGTTGTCTACGTACGGTGTCAAGTCCATGGCACCACTATGGCACCACTTTGGTGCCATAGCAATAGTTTGGTGGCACATTCGTGTGAGTTTGATGAGAAGTGCCAGGTCATCGGGGTGGTTGGCGCTTCGATTCTCGGCAGGCTGGCACACTCGTAAGGGTGAGTCCTGCCGAACCCAACCGTCGCCGCCGTATCTTGCTCTGGATTGCCGGGGTGCTCGGCGTCGTGATCGTGGTCGGGGCGGTTGTCGTCGCGGTCGCGCCTTCGCGGTATCTGCCCTGGGACACTGCCGAGTTCCCGACGGTCGACGCCAGTTCGGTGACTGCGGACCAGACTCGAGTGCTCGAACTGCTGCAATCCGAGCATGAGCGGGACCGTCCGGGCACTTTCTATTCCGACGGTATCGACGAAGAATGGTGCGCCGATTTTGTCAGCTGGATAATGAGGGAAGCGGGTCGACCGTTGTCGAACCCGAACTCCGGAAGCTGGCGTATCCCGGGGGTGTACACCTTGCAGGAGTACTACCAGGGGATCGGCGCGTACGCCGAGAACGGCAGCGGGTACATCCCGAGCGTGGGTGATGTGGTGATCTACGACAGTTCGAGATGGGTAGGTCAGCACACCAACATCGTTGTGGCAGTGGACGGTGACTCGGCGATCACGGTCGGCGGCAACGAGTTCGGCAAGGTGCGAGTCCATGATCTTCACTGGCAATCCGACTCCGCCGTCGTGGGGTTCGGAAAACTTCACCCCTGATCGCTGTGGTTCGAGGTCAGGGCAAACCATCGAGCGCATGCACGTGCCTCGCCGCCGGCGTCGATGTGCAGCGTGTTCGTGCCGGTTCGCACGCTCACCTGCTCACCTCTCTTGATGGGCTGGGTGTACTCGAGGATCGCGCGAAAGGGTTCGCTTCGTAATTTTTCGGGCAGTGCATCTTCCACGGGTTGCCAGTAGATTGCGTTGTTCACGTGATCGAAAGGGTCGAAATCGCTCGAGCGCAACGGGAATGGAGAATCCGCGTAATCGTCGGTGTCGGGGTCGATCCACCGACGCCAGTGAAGATGCTCGTCCACGGCCGTCGATGCCAGGGCAGCGGTGAACTTTTCACTGATGGTTGCCGGCATTCCGGTTTTCGGGTCGATGTTGATCCAGAATGCCTCGGTCTCGATCAATCCACCGCTGTCGGACCTGATCCGAACCCGCATCGAACACCACTTGCTGGAGAGTCCGGAACACCAGCGCTGCAGATGAACTCGATCCGGCCAGACGACGGGTTCGAGTACGTCGATCACCGTCCTTCGCACCATCCACAGCGGGTGTGTATCCATGGCGCCGCGGTCGACGAGATTGTCGAAGCCCGCGTCTTGGAGGTAGCGCGCGATCGCGTCGAGGCGCAGTTGCTTGTCGGTGTGGATGTCGCCCGTACGCACCGGCCAGGAGACCTGGAAGATGCTGCCGGTTGTCGGTAGTTCGGCCATCGCTACGTGATCGTCGACTTTTGTACGGTTCATCGGATGTGGACTCCCGGTGTTCGCTTATCCGGTCGGGTGGCTTCACGCTTGCGTTACCCGATGGAGGGATCTTGAACCATCTAAGTTCAGTGTTTTCTGAATACAGATTTCGATGTACTGTCGTACGTATGGATGTCGAGGGCGTAGATGTGGTGACCAACGTGGCGGTGCTTGCGAGGTTCGGGCATGCCTTGTCCGACGAGACTCGGACACGGATACTGCTCGAACTGAAAACCGCCCCTCGGTACCCGTCCGACCTCGCTGAGACACTGGCTGTGACCAGGCAGAAGCTGTCCAATCATCTGGCTTGTCTGCGCGGTTGTGGCTTGGTAGTGGCCGTCCCGGAAGGGCGCCGGACCAGATACGAACTCGCCGACGCACATATCGGTCAGGCCCTCGACGACCTGCTCGGGGTCGTACTCGCGGTGGATCCGTCGTACTGCCCGGACAGTGAATCAGAAGGATGCTGCTGATGGTTGCGCCCGTTGACGGTGGCGGCCTCTCGACTGCCCGGCGTGCGCTCTTGTCGAGACGAATTCGCATCTTCGTGGCGATCACGATCAGCTACAACGTCGTCGAAGCGATCATCGCGCTGGCGGAGGGCACACGGGTGTCGTCCGCAGCACTGTTCGGTTTCGGCCTCGATTCCGTGATCGAAGTGTCCTCGGCGGCAGCGGTTGCCTGGCAGTTCTCCGCCCCGGATCCGACGAGCCGTGAGAAGACGGCACTGCGAGTGATCGCATTCTCGTTCTTCGGGCTCGCTGCGTACGTCTCGTTCGACGCGATTCGGTCGCTGTTCGGTCTGGGTGAAGCGCAGCACACGAGCGTCGGAATAGTATTGGCTGCAGTGAGTTTGGCGATCATGCCGGCTCTGTCCTATGCGCAACGCCGAGCAGGTCGGGAGTTGGGTTCGCTTTCGGCGGTCGCGGATTCGAAGCAGACGCTGCTCTGCACCTACCTTTCTGCGGTCTTGCTGGTCGGTTTGCTGCTCAACTCGGTGCTCGGCTGGTCGTGGGCGGACCCGATTGCGGCACTGGTGATCGCCGTCATCGCCGTGAAGGAAGGCATCAACGCGTGGAAGGGTGATCCGTGCTGCCCGGTTGTGGCGGTGCCCGAGAGCGGTGACGAGTGCGACTGCTGCTGAGTGAGCACAGGTTCAGTTGAGTGAACACCGTCTGCAGCGCGTCGGAGAGGGTGCTCACTCGATGAAAGGGGTGCCACCTTCTGCGCGGGTCTTGATGTGCGCGGCGCGTTGCTCGAGAAGACGGCGCAGATACGGGCCGACAGCCAACCTCAGTGCCAGGTGTCCGAGCA
Organism: Rhodococcus sp. MurmanLake-1; assembly: GCF_056945715.1. Lineage (NCBI taxonomy): Bacteria > Bacillati > Actinomycetota > Actinomycetes > Mycobacteriales > Nocardiaceae > Rhodococcus > Rhodococcus sp. MurmanLake-1. The sequence goes on from NZ_JBWZNF010000010.1 coordinate 75,456, forward strand.
CGCCGAAAGGGGCCGTAACCGTGAAGCGGTCATGCATCCGCGTCCACCCACCCGGCTGATCGTCGAAGACGTGCTCATGTTGCATTGCGGCAAACGGGCCGCGGACCTGCTCGTCTGTGAACGAGTATGGACGGTTGTACTGCGTGATTCGGCTTGTCATCGAGAATCTCCACCCGAAATGCCGAGCAGTGAACGACACCTCGTCGCCCTCTCCCAGCGTCGATCTACCCATACTCGTGACTGCCACCTCATCTGTTGCGTGGAGCGAGGCGGAGTGTTCGTCCATGTCGAGTTCGAGATCGAAGATCACTGCCGGTGGAGCGTAGATATCGGTGATCACGACCACGGTGTGTTGCACAGTGCCAGTCTGCCAATGTTGGTTTGCGATGCCGGCAAGCGGGTACGGGTCGGTGACCTGCGGTTCATCCGCGACGGGTGATGTTTTCGCTTCCCAGCCCCTCGAGACTGAGTATGGGAAGTGCATTCTGTCGAAAGGAACGCTGATGACTGCTCCACCGCGGGAACCCGCGAATCACCCTGTCCGGCAGGGTTTCGCGGTAGGTACGACGTTTGCAGCAGCAATTCTGCTGCTCACCGCAGGCATTGTCGCTCTGCTTCAGGGCATTGCGGCGGTCGCCGACAACAATCTGTTTGTCGTGGGTATCAACTACACGTACAAGTTCGACATCACGACGTGGGGCTGGATCCACATCATCTTGGGCATCATCGGAATCGTGGTGGCTCTCGGCCTCTTCACCGGTGCAGTGTGGGCCAGGGCGGCGGCAATAGTTATTGCGTCGCTCTCGATCATCGCCAACTTCTTGTGGATGCCGTACTACCCGCTGTGGTCGATCCTGGTCATCGCGCTCGACGTCGTTGTGATCTGGGCCGTCGCGACCTGGGACACAGACAGAGTCTAGGCGCCGAACAACTCGAGAGCAGTTGGTCCCGACCGAATCGACTCGGTCGGGACCATCGCTCGTGCGCGGGGGACGACCCGACGGAGGGCCGGCTCGGATCAGTCGGCTCGGATCAGTCTGGGAGCCTTCGTAGTTCGGCTACGGTCAAGCCGAGGGAATCGAGGCGAGCCATGATGCTTCGCATAGCAGTGTGATCCGCGACGGGCCCGTACAAACTGGTGAATCCGCCGGCGGCACTGGCAACGCTGAGTTCGGGAAACGCCGCTTTGACGCGGTCCGACACTTCGCCGTCGATGAGGAATTGATACCGAGTGGGAGCATTCATCAGTGTCCGCTCCATTTCGTAGGGCCATGAGGTTCGGTCAGTACCGCGTCGAGCCTCGAAATCACGTGTCGTCAGGGGCAATCGGTGTCGCCGCTCGATCCAGGACTCCGTATCCGTGAGATCCAGTCTTGCTCCCACACGCTCCCGAGGCGTCATCCCCAACGGGTGAATGTCATCGCGGCTCCGTTCATCCCTTTTGTGTGAGGCTGCGAAGGAACGTCACCCCTAGTGTCGACCGGGAGAGAGAAGAGGTCGGCATGGGATCTGTCATCGGGGATCTTCTACCCTTAGCGGTCGGTGTTGCGGTATCGCCCATCCCGATCATCGCGGCGATCTTGATGTTGTTGTCCAAGCGAGCCGGTAGCACCAGCGTCGGCTTCGCCCTGGGCTGGATACTCGGAATAGTTGTCGCCACAGTGATCTTCGTGCTCCTGTCCAGCAAGCTCGGCGACTCCGAAGGCGATCCCTCTGCGACGGTGTCGTGGATCAAGCTGGCGTTGGGTGTGTTGCTGCTTGCGTTCGGAGTGAAGCAATGGCGTGGGCGCGCTGGCGAGCATGAAACCCCGAAGTGGATGCAAGCTATCGACGACATGACCGCTGCCAAGGGCCTCGGCTTGGGCTTCGCGCTGGCAGCGATCAATCCGAAGAATCTGATGATGTGTATCGCGGCTGGAATCTCGATCGGCTCTGCGTCATTGGGCTCCGGCGAAGTAGTCGTCGCGGTTCTGGTTTTCACCGTCATCGCTGCCTCGACAGTGTGCGTGCCCGTGATCGGTTACCTCGTTGCCGCGGAGCGACTGCGCGGTCCGCTGGCCAAGCTGAAGGTGTGGTTGCAGGACAACAACGCCACTGTGATGAGTGTGTTGATCCTGGTTATCGGTGTTGTTCTCATCGGTAAGGGCATCGGCGGTCTCTGACAACGGGAGGTAGTTATGGGATCGCTGCTACTGCAACAGATCCCGCTGGCACTCGGTATCATCATGAGCCCGCTGGCGGTTGTCGCCGTTGTCGCCGTGCTCTTTTCCGAACGAGCGCGTCTCAACAGCATCGCGTATCTGATCGGGTGGTATCTCGGAATAGTTGTCGCCCTGGCCGGGTCGTACATCATCTTGACCGCACTCCAAGTTCATCAGAGAACACACCCACCCCTGTGGGTGCCCATCCTCCACCTCGTTCTCGGCGTGACGTTGCTCGCGGGTGCCTGGTTCGTCTACACGCGTAGTCGGCGCGGAGTACAGGCGATGGCGGCTGCAGTGGCTCCGGGAGATGTTGTCGCGGCGGCCCCTCAACTGCCGGAAATGCTCCAGTCGGTAGAACACTTCCAGCCGATGCGATCGGGTGTGCTCGGGTTCGCGCTGTTCGTTCTCAATCCCATCGACATGTCCTGTGCGATTGCCGCTGCCATGAACTTTCGCCTCAGCACCGTGGCGCCGACGTCGCAGATCGTCTCGGCCGTGATCTTTTCTCTGGTGTCCGTGACCTCGGTCGCCGTGCCTGTCGCCCTTCTCCTGATCAAGAAGGAGGAGGCCACCGAACCGCTGCAGAAGATCCGTACCTGGATAGCCACCAACACGCACTTGCTGAACGTCGGGCTCCTCGTCCTGATCGCGGCGATGCAGATCAGTAAAGGGGTGCAAGGGCTATGAGTGCTCCGCACACACGGACGTGGTGGGTCTTCGGATCACTGTCCGACTATCAGCGAGGCTGGCTTCGCCCAGACATCATCGCGGGCCTCACGGTGTGGGCTGTCCTTGTCCCGGAAGCGCTCGCGTACGCCACCATCGCCGGAGTTCCGCCGGTGGTCGGGCTCTATGCTGCAGTTCCGTCACTGATTCTGTATGCAGCAGCAGGTAGTTCGCGGCATCTGATCGTCGGACCGATGTCGGCCACTGCCGCGTTGTCCGCGGCGATGATCGCGCCACTGGCGTCGGGAGACGACACCAGATTTGTCGCGTTGTCGGTTGGGCTCGCGATCGTGACCGGACTCGTCGGATTGCTCGCAGGATTCATGCGCCTCGGATTCATCGCATCCTTCATCTCCGAGCCGGTTCTCAAGGGATTCATAGTCGGTTTGGCGCTCACGATCATCATCGGTCAAGTACCCAAACTCCTGGGCGTGGACAAGGGCGAGGGGAACTTCTTCGTCCAGGCGTGGACGGTGATCAAGGAACTTGGCGAGGTCGACGGTCCGACGGTGGTCATCGGATTACTCAGCTTGGCAATGGTTCTGGGAGTCAAGCGATGGCTCCCGCTCGTGCCAGGTTCGCTTCTGGTTGTGTTACTGGGGATTACCGCAGTGGCGCTGTTCGGACTCGATGACCGTGGCATCGACATCGTCGGACACATCGATTCGGGCTTGCCGACTATGGGCCTGCCGAGTGGAGTAGGAGCCGAGGACTACCTCGACCTCGTGGGGCCGGCCGTCGGTGTTCTACTCATCGGTTTCGCCGAAGGTCTCGGCGCTGCAAAGACATACGCGGCGAAGGCCGGATACACGATCGACGCCAATCGGGAACTGGTAGGTCTGGGGGCCGCCAATCTCGGATCGGGCATCTGCTCGGGAATGGTGGTCAACGGCAGCCTCTCGAAGACGGCTGTCAACGGGGGAGCGGGTGCCAAATCACAGGTCAGCGGGTTGGTGGTCGCCGCATTGACGCTGCTGACACTGCTGTTCCTGACTGGGTTGTTCGAGAAACTACCGGAAGCGACACTATCGGCGGTGGTGATCGCCGCAGTGATCGAACTAGTGGATTTCTCTTCTCTCACAGCGCTCTACCGGGTCTGGACGAAGCGATTGGGCAGCATCTACGGGCACGCCGCTCGGGCCGATTTCGCCGCCGCTGTCGCGGCGATGTTCGGAGTTCTCCTGTTCGATACCTTGCCCGGTCTGATCATCGGAATTGTCGTCTCGATGCTGCTGCTCCTGTATCGAGTCTCCAAACCGCACGTGGCCGCTCTGGCCAAGGACGGCACGCGCTGGGTCGACACCAGCAGCCATCCTGATCTGAGGACACTCGACGGCGTCGTGGTGGTCAGGGTCGAATCCGGACTCTTCTTCGCGAATGCCGATCACGTGCGTGATCAGATCACCGGCATGGTGACTACCGGGACCACAACGGTCATTCTCGACGCCGAGACTTCACCGTTCATCGACGTCAGCGCGGCCCAGATGTTGGCTCAGCTTCGAGATTCGTTGGCTCGCAAGAATGTGAGCTTCCGGGTGGCCCGCGACATCGGTCAGTTCCGCGATGTCTTGTCCGGGGCTGACGAGGGTGCGCTGAAGGTCGACGTCTATCCGACCGTCTCGCAGGCACTCGAGGGCCGGGACAACACTTCAGCGTGACGTCCGCAGCCAGATTCCCAGTGGTCCCGCGTCTTTTGCGACCGATCCGACGATCGACGACGCGACCACCACGATGGCGGAGAAGATGAACAGCCACCCGATCACGGTGAACATCACGCCGAGAAGGCCGAACTCGTCCTGAGACGTCTTGGTCATCCGCGGCAGGAAAAGAGTGCCGGCCACGTGCAGTCCGGTCAGACCCGTCGCAGTGAGCAAGCCGGACCCGACACACATACGAGTGGTCATGCGATTGGCGGTCAACAGCATGGGCACGGCAGTCCAGACCAGTGCCCACACTGCGTAGACCGCAACAAATTCCAGGAGACTGCCCACTCTCGGAACGGCATTCAGTTCGCGGCACAGCGCAGCACCGACCACTGACGCGGCGACGACGAACACGACCGCGATCCACCGCCATGCCTGGCGAAGTGTCGCTGTCGGCACACTCCAGATTCGTCCGTACATCCGGCCAAGGGCGCGAGCGTAGGACGTGGAACTGATCAACAGCATGAGCAAGCCGACAATGCCGAACGCGGCCGCAGTGGAGGTGTCGGTCATCACGGCGTCGGGAAGCTGCACCCCGAGGTCGTCTCTGGCGACATCGGCCAAGGGCTTCAGCTTTTCCAGGGTGGACGCTGCGATCATCACCGGCAGCAAGGACGTGAACGCCTGGGCTGCCAAAGTCATGGCGCTGTCGACGAGTCCGACTTCGAAGACGTCGATCGTCGCGTCGGTAGCCAACCGTCGGCTTGGTGTGCGTCTCGCCCAGACGGTCATTCGATCGCGCGTATCGGAGTACAGCTTCGGGGGCATGGAAGCAGTCTTGCTCAGATGAGTCCGCCGCGACGCGCAGCCTTGAGTGCGTCGCGTCGGTTACTTACTTCCAACTTCCGATAGATCCCGCGTAGATGCGTCTTGATGGTGTTGACGGACAGGAACATCGTGTCGGCGATCGACTCGGTGGTGTCTCCCGAGGCCAGTTCGCGCAGCACGGTGTATTCGCCCGGTGTGAGGATCGGTGCACTCACCAGCTCTTGTGGACGAATGCGGTTGCGTACCTGTTCGGCAAAAGCCTCCTGATCGCCGAAGTGCCCACTGAACTCGTCGAAGATCGGACGCAGTGACGCGCCGTAGTCGAGGAAAGGTCGCAACAGCCCACCGGTTTCTGCGGCTCGCAGGGCTTTCTGCAGCGAACGAAACGACTTGCGCTCGTGACCGGTGGCAGCGTGGATCCCAGCCTCGAGTGTCCAGGCGTAGACGGTGTGGGCGAGCACAGGCTCTTCGGTGGATCCGAGGGCTTCGGAAACCTCGACGAGTGCTTCTGCGAACTTGTTGGACGAGAAAGCCACGGCAGCTCGCGCCAGGTGTATCTCGGAAGTCACGCCGAACTGATCAGCCGCATCGCGCACGAGTCGGCCGGCCCATTCCACTTCGCCGACCGACAGGCATGCGTTCACGACCGGTGGGAGTAGGGCAAGAGTCGCCAATGAGAAGGTGCGCAGTGCGATCGCGCTGAGCATCGCATCGCGGACGTCGGCAGCGGTCGACCGTCGATCGGCCGCGTCGCCGAGACTGTGGAGCCCGAACGTGACGACGGTGTGCCACCCGAATGCCGGGACGCTGGCGCCGAGAACATCTGTGCTCCGGTAGTTTCCGATAGTCGGTATGCGGTACGGAAGTTCGCTGGTGGCGCAGAGATATGCAGCGAAGGCCACCACGGACGCGGACAACTCGTACTCCGCCGTCGTTGTGATTCGGTGTTCGACCGCGTAGTCGATGGCGTAGGTGGAGTGTGCCCTCATCGCCTCGATGTCCCCGCTGAGTGAGGCGACAAATCCCAGCCCGGTCAGTGCCTTCAGTACGAATCGCGACCTGCCTCGTAGTGTTCCGAGCGCGACCGCCTGGGTGTATTCGACAGTTGCCCTGTCGAACTCGCGTTTGAGTAGGAGGGCCGTCGCTATCTCGAGGTGAGCGTAGGCTTCGACGTCCGAGTGAGTGCTGTTCTGGCGCCGCACCAGGCGCGAAACCAATGGTTTGTTGTCGGAAGTTGGCGAAGCACAGGAGATTTCCAGACTCATCGCCAGGAACAGTGGCTCGTCCGCAATAGGCGGATGAGTTGCCTCGAGGAGATCGAGGCACGTTGTCGCAGAGGTCATGTCACCGGAATGGAGGGCGGCCGCAGCCAGGACCAGGCGGGTGATCGGAGATTCGGAGACCTGCGTCGGTGCGGATTCGAGCACTCGGACGACGTCTCCGCTGTGCCCGTCGAGTACGAGGCCCAGTCCGCAGCGCTCGAGAAAAGCGAGGATGCGGCACGGGTCGCCGATCGACACCTCGAGTTCGAGCGCCTCGAGTTCGAAGTGATGACTCTCGAACCAGGTTGCTGCTCGAAGGTGCGCGCGATTTCTCTCCTCGTGATCGACCCGACGGAACTCTGCGCGGAGGTGTTCGAGGAGAAGGGGGTGGTAGCTGAACCACGTGGTGTGGTCAGCGGAGTCGGTCCGCGTCACGGGGAAGTTGTATTGAATCAGAGCGTCGATCTCGGACCGAGCATTCGAATCGGTCAACGTTTCTGCGAGTTGAGCAGAGAACGAATCGACGACGGATGTCCGCAACATGAATGTCGTGACATGCTCGGGCAAGGATGTCAGGACCTCGTCGACGAGGAAGTCGGCGATCGGGCGGGGCGTATGGGTGAACTCGTTCAATGCATCACCGATGTCGCTCCGGCCTGCCAGGAACGCTGCGGTCAGGCGAACAACAGCGCCCCACCCCTTGGTGAAGTTCTCGACGATTGCGAGCTCGTCGTCGCCGAGGGCGATGTCGTATTCGCCGAACATCGCAGTGATCTCGGTGCGGTCGAAGGCGAGATCGGTGGATGCGAAGCGAGTGAGTCGGCCATCGAGAGCGAGACGATGCCAGGTGAGCGGAGGTTCGTATCGAGCAGCGACGATGATCGACAGATTGTCCGGGGTGTGCGTGAGTATCTGGTCGAGAAGACCGATCGACATCGGATCGTGAAGTGTGTGAACGTCGTCGAGGATCAGCGTCGTTCGGCGATCGTGAGCTTCGACGGTTTCCGCGAAGTGCGCGAGCCACTGTTCGACGGGTCGTCTCGATCCCGCCTGTGCCGGGAACCCTTGGCCGGTGGGCGCGCGACCGGCCGGGTCGAGAGGCGTCGAGATGGCCTCGGCGAGGGATTCGCACAGCACCGACACGTTGTTGTCGCGCTCGGCCAACGTCAGCCAGGCCAGGTCCACGTCAGGGGACGCCCGCGAATACTCACGAGCCCAATTCGCCAGCAGCAGGGTCTTTCCCGCTCCGGCCGGTGCAGAAAGCAGCCCGACGGACCCGGGTCCCGAGCCCTCGGTAGTGGTGGACGCGGTGAGTTTCTGGTGCAACCGGGGACGTGGAACCAGTCCCTTGATTGCAGAGGGCGGGTGAAAGCGCCCGCTGACAGGCACGTCCGACGCGTGAGTGTGCCCGACGCGGTGACACGCGTCGAGCGTCACTGCAGCGGCATCACGAAATGGGCTGCTCATCCGACTCCTGTTCGACTGGCTGCACTGGACGTGACCGCTGGATCGACATGCGTAACGAGTTAGATGATGTGAAACTACCCAATTCGGACACTTGTTAAGCGTCCAAATCAAAAGATTCGGACCAAAGTCCCTGATTTGGCAAGGGGTGCGTTCGAACTACGAACGGCGTCGCCAGTGCTACCGCCTGAACGGCGGGGTGCGAGCAAACCTCGAATATCGGTCGAATGCCTTTTCCAGGCCCACGAGATCCGGATCTGACAACAAGGCCGCCAGAAGTACACGTGCCTGCCCGGCCCGAAGATCGGTGGAAAATACAGCGCCTGCGGCGATCAAGTCGTGGCCGCCGCCGCCACCACCGTAAACCGGGGAGATTGGCCCCGAGGGCACACGAGTTGTCACGACCACCGGAATGTGAGCGCCTACGCAGTCTCGGACGGCCTCGACGATCGTCGGATTGGCATTTCCCGAACCGAGTCCGTCGAGAACAAGTCCATTTGCCCCGGCGCTCACGCAAGCGTCGATCTGTACGCGGTCTGCCCCGGGATACACGGCGATGATGTCGACGCGGGTGTTCGAAATCGGATGCCACGGCAATGGTTCGGGAGTACGCAGCAGGGCCGGATCGATGCGCAAGGAGCGGAAGGCATCAAGTGCCGTCGTGTCGGCCTTTCGCGTACCTGCGGCCGGGTGGACCGAACCGCCGAAGGCGATGAGGACACCACGCCCCTGCGACGAGATGTCGAGTCCGGCCGCGATCGCCGCGGCCAGATTCGAACGAGCGTCGGACTCGGGATGGTCGAAAGTGCGCTGCGCCCCGGTGAAGACCACCGGACGTCGGTCGTCGTGGTGCAGGTCCAACAAGAACGCAGTTTCCTCCATCGTGTCGGTGCCGTGAAGCACGACCACCGCGTCGAGTCCAGGATCCTTCAATTCGTCGGCTACGGCGTCGCGAACACGATCCATGTCCGCGAAGGTCATGCTCGAGCTGTCCTTCGACATCACGTCCACGACTCGAAGATCGATGTCGGTCTGCTCATTGCCGAGCAGATCTGCACCGGTGATTGCGGGCCGACTGATTCCGTGCGCATCTCGGGTGCTGGCGATGGTGCCACCAGTGGTGACGACTGCGACTTTCGACACTGAGGTCCTTTCACGTCAAGCTGTGGGGCGATGGATGGCCAACTCGCGAATGCGATTCCTGGCGCCGTACCAACCAATCATCAACAGCGGTGCGATGATCGCGATGGAGCCGACGGTCCATGTTCCAACAGGGTTGTCGAATGCCATCAATACGATAACGACCGCAAGAAAAACCAGTGTCGCGATCCCGGTGTACGGTGCGCCGAATATGCGGAAGGGAGGGCGGGTGACTTTGCCTTGTTTCGCAAGTTGCCAGAGCTTCAACTGGCACAACACTATGACTGCCCACGCACTGATGATGCCGAGGGCCGCAAGATTGAGGACTATTTCGAAGGCTTGCGCTGGGACAACAGCATTGAGCCCGACGCCGAACAGGATGACCACGCCGGTGAGTGCGATTCCCCCGTACGGCACTCCGGCTTTGTTCATTTTGGCAGCGAAGGCAGGCGCCGAGCCTGCCATCGCCATCGAATGGAGTATTCGTCCGGTCGAATACAATCCGGCGTTGAGGGAAGACAAGGCTGCCGTGAGAACGACCAGATTCATGATCGCATCCGCGCCTTGGATGTTGATCGAACCGAAGAATGTGACGAATGGACTTTCACCGGCGTGGTACTCCGTGTACGGGAGCAACAGCGAGAGCAGTAGTACCGATCCCACGTAGAAGACGAGGATCCGAATGATCACTGTGTTGATTGCCTTGGGTATCACCCTCCGGGGATTTTCGGTCTCTCCGGCCGTGGTTCCCACGAGTTCAATTGAAGCGTAAGCGAACACGACGCCTTGAATCACCACGACTGCCGGCAGTATTCCGTTGGGGAACAGCCCACCATTGTCGGTGATCAGGCTGAATCCGGAGGAATGCCCTTCGATGGGCGTGCCGAAGAGTACGAAATAGACACCGAACCCGAGGAACGCGGTCAACGCAACGACCTTGATCAACGCGAACCAGAACTCCAGCTCTCCGAAGACTTTCACGGACACCAGATTCAGTCCGAGAACCAACACCACCGCGATCAGAGCGAACATCCACTGATCGATGTGCCCCAGTGGCGCCCAGTACTTCTTGAAGAAGTTCATGTACAACGCCACAGCCGTGACATCGACCACGGCAGTCATTGCCCAGTTCATCCAGTACAGCCAACCCGCGGCGAAAGCCATCTTCTCGCCGAAGAATTCGCGTGCGTAGGAAACGAAGGATCCCGAAGTCGGTCGGTGCATCACCAGTTCGCCGAGTGCCCTCAGGATCAGGAACGCGAAGAACCCGCACAGCGCGTACACGAGAACCAAGGCCGGGCCCGCCTGTTGGAGTCGCCCTCCCGCACCCATGAAAAGGCCTGTTCCGATCGCACCACCGATCGCGATCATCTGAATCTGTCTGGGGCCGAGCGCCTTCTGATACCCGAGATCCTCTTCAGCGGCAACCTCGGCGTGGGGTGTCTCTTCCCGTTCGACGGTCATCAAACCTCCTCCGCAACGGCGGTAGCATGAGGCTTCTCGCCCGCAACGCGGAGATTGGCGAGATGTTCGGGGCTGAGCAACCGATCGAGTTCCTCGCGGTCGAGTAGGCCCGCTTCGATCACGAGATCGGCGACGCGACGCCCGGAAATCAACGCCTCCTGCGCAATCCGGGTGGACGCGGTATATCCGATGTAGGGGTTGAGCGCGGTGACGAGGCCGATGGAGTCTTCGACTCGCGCGCGCAACAGTTCGGTGTTGGCCGTGATACCGAGTACGCACCGGTCCGCCAGAATGCGGCAAGCCGCACCGAGGTGTCGCATTCCTTCGGACAGTGAGTGCACGATGATCGGCTCGAAAGCGTTGAGTTGGAGTTGCCCGGATTCCGCAGCCATCGTAATCGTCACGTCATTGCCGATGACTTCGTACGCGACCTGATTGAGGACCTCGGGAATTACCGGATTGACCTTGCCCGGCATGATCGACGAACCTGCCTGCACCGGAGGCAGATTGATCTCGTTCAATCCGGCTCGCGGACCAGAAGAGAGCAGCCGAAGATCGTTGCACACCTTGGACAACTTCACAGCGACCCGCTTGAGTACGCCGGAGAGGTGGACGAACTGGCCCACGTCTTGGGTTGCTTCGACCAGATCCGTTGCCAACACCAGCGGCAGCCCGGTTAGTGCGCCCAGGTCGGAACAGGCCACCTCGGCGTAGCCGGCAGGTGCGTTGAGACCGGTGCCGATAGCAGTGGCGCCGAGGTTGATCTCGTGAACGAGAAGAGCGGCCTCAGCCAGGCGCGCTCGATCCTCCTCGATCATGACCGCGTAGGTGCCGAATTCCTGACCCAGCGTCATCGGCACGGCGTCCTGCAGTTGGGTGCGTCCCATCTTCACTGTGTCGGCGAACTCGAGAGACTTGGTCGTGAACGCATTCTGGAGTACACGAAGTGCATCCAGCAGGTCCTCGATCGCGAAGATCGTCGAGATGTTGACGGCCGTGGGGTAGACGTCGTTGGTCGATTGGCTCAGGTTCACGTGCTCATTGGGGTGAAGTCGTTCGTAGTCGCCGCGCTGGTGGCCGAGGATTTCCAATGCGCGATTGGCGATTACCTCGTTGGCATTCATGTTCGTCGACGTTCCGGCACCACCCTGGATGACGTCCACTACGAACTGTTCGTGCCACCGGCCGTCCACGATTTCCTTGCATGCCTGTGAGATGGCCTCGGCTCGCGGGCCGTCGAGGATGCCCAGCTTCTCGTTTGCGCTGGCTGCGGCCCATTTGACGTAAGCGATGCCGCGGATCAGATGCGGGTTCGTGGCAATTGTTCGACCAGTGATCGGGAAGTTCTCCATCGCGCGCAAGGTGTGGATTCCCCAGTACGAATCGGCTGGAACTTCGCGATCGCCGAGCAGATCGTGTTCTGTTCGCGTTTCGAGCACTTGATCAATTCCTCGTGTCTCTTCGCGCAAGCATCACTCTGCGCGGTGGGTGTATTTCGGGATCGCAGCGCTGACGGACAAGTAGTAGACCCGCCCAGCTATCGGGCTATCAGGCTGTCTGACAGGTCTAATTGTTACCTCGCTCACTCCTGCACGTCAACCCGTCACCAGGTGCGATGTTTGACGCGGGACTTCGGCAGTCGCAACAATGACGGCATGAACCTGTCAGACAGCTGGGCCACCAGGCGACCAGTCGCCGCGCGGGTGAGTGCTGCCGAGGCAGTCCTCGCAGACCTTCGTGCCGCAATAGCCTCCGGCGATCTGGCAGTCGGAGAGCGTCTCCCGTCCGAAGCGTCCCTGGCCGAAAGGCACGGGGTCAGTCGATCGGTCATCCGTGAAGCCCTGCGCTCGTGCCACGCTCTCGGGCTCACCGAGACAAAATCCGGGCTCGGCACGTTTGTCGTCAGTGATTCGATAGCGCGAGACCTCGATTTCGGCAGTTACGCGGCCAACGAATTGGTCGAAGCACGGCCTCATGTCGAAATTCCGGCCGCGGGATGGGCTGCGCAACGGCACACCGCGGAGGAACTGGCAGCACTCCGCGGACTGGTTCAGCACATGCGTGACGAGGACGATCCGCTCGTATGGGTTGCACTCGACGCCCAATTTCACGGACTGATAGCAAAAGCCAGTAGGAATCGTGTCTTCGAGTCGGTAATCGTCGATATCCGTGAAGCGCTGACAAGGCAATCCGAGACACTCAATCTTGTTGCCGGTCGCCAGGAGAAGTCGAACGAGGAACACGAACGAATAGTCGAAGGAATTGCATCCGGGAGTTACGACCACGCCTCCAGGGCGATGGCCGAACACCTGGACGCCGTCAGGATGACGCTCGAAACACTTGTCCAAGAAAGTGATTCGCTGTGACGGCGCGGCCGCGCAGGTCTGTCCTCGCCTGCGCAATCTTCGCGGCATCGGTGACCGGAGCGTTGGCCGGCTGCAGTTCGTCCGACACCCCGCTGACGCCGACAACCGCGGCGTCAGCGACAACAACGGCAGCTGTACCACCTGCGGGTGTAAAGCCATCGTCGACGCCGGAATCCGAACGCACGCTCTTCGATGCTGTGGACCGCAATGATCCCGCAGCTGTTACCGCTGCCCTGACTGCCGGCGCGAACATCGAAGCGCGCGGCGAGGGCGAACGGACTCCACTCGTCGAGGCCACCAAGAACAACGCCGTCGCTGCGGCTTCTACGTTGATTCTTGCCGGAGCTGACGTGAACGCGAAGGATTCCATGCAGGATTCGGCCTTCCTGTATTCCGGAGCCGAGGGATTGAACGAGATTCTGGCATTGACGCTCAGCCATGGCGCGGATGTCGACAGCGTGAACCGTTACGGCGGTACGGCTCTGATTCCCGCGAGTGAACACGCGCATGTCGAGACCGTCCGGATGCTGATTGCTGCCGGGGTACCGGTCAATCACGTCAATGATCCGGGGTGGACGGCGCTTCTCGAGGCCGTTGTGTACGGTGACGGCTCGGCGCGCTACGTCGACGTGATCACTCAGCTTCTCGACGCCGGGGCAGATCCCTCGATCCGGGATGCGTCGGGAAAGACCGCATTGGACAATGCCGAAAGCCGTGGTCAGTCAGACGTTGTGGCGCTGCTGCAATCGCGGAGCTGACGCCAACGAGTCGGGCTGACTCCGTAGGCCTGCCGAAACCGTCGGCTGAAGTGTCCGGCGTCGACAAATCCCGCACGGCGCGCAATGGTGGCGATCGGCAGGTCGACGGTAGCCGGTCGAGTCAGTTCATCCCGAGCCTTCTGCAGGCGCTGGGTGATGATCCACTGCTCGAGCCGGAATTCGTTGTCCGAACAGATCTTGTACAGCTGACGCAGTGAGATGCTGTGGGCGTGGGCAATTCGTGCAGGATGTAGCGCCGGATCGTGAAGGTGTTCGCGGATGTATCGGCGGACCGATGTCAACGTGAGTGCCGATATCGGAGCGGAGGCGTCGGGATTTGCATGCGTGATCGAAGCGACCAAAGCGCGCGCCAGTTCGATCGAGGCCTCGCCCAATTGTTCGGCGGCAGGATCGGTCTCCAACTGATCGGCGCTGCGGAACAATTCACGAACGTGCGCGATCATCAAGGGGTACAGGTTGCTGTGGTGAGGTCGCGTGGCAGCGTCTCGCACGGTGTCGATCGGTAGTCCCAGCCGATCCATCGGAACGTAGAGGCACTGGGAAGCACCCGTTCCCGTCCAGGAAAAATCGTAGGTCGACGTCAGGTCCGTCATGAGTAGTTCACCGGCCGGGACTCTGCGTTGCTCATCGTGCTGATCTAGATGGCCGATTCCGCTCTCCTGCAGGGCAATCGCGAGAACCGGCATCGACGCTGATCGCACGTGCCGCGGTGTTCTGGTCAATCGCATCCCCGTCGACTCGGAGCGGAACAGTGATGCTGCGCCCAGATTCCACACGTTCATCCGGGCGCTCACGCCCGCCGGATCCTCCAAGTGGATCGCACAGGGAACCGATGCGCGTCCCATCGCGTCGACGAAGGCGTCCGTGCGTTGCTCAGGCTCCAGCACGGAAGTATCCAGGAGCAAAGCCATGCAGCCTTGATACCCCGGGATGTGGACGCTCAACCAGAATTTGTGCACCGTGAGCCCAGAAGTCTGCACGGACAGTCACGTCCGTCGCAGCAGGTATTTCTAGGATCGAAACGGGCGTGTCCCGGCCTACCGCAGTTTCTCGCTTGCCTACGAGAGTGAAGGAAACGCATGAAGATCTCACGTGTATTCACAGCAGTTCTGGCAATGCTCATGACAGTCGCGGCCGGACTGATCTTCGGTTCCGGTGCTGCGGTGGCAAGCCCCAAGCCAACTGTCGTTCTGGTTCACGGCGCCTTTGCCGACGCCACCAGTTGGGACGGAGTTGCCGCCGACCTACGCTCGCGTGGCTATCGCGTCGTGACGCCGGACAATCCTTTGCGCGGGCCGGCTTACGACGCGTCCGTGATCGAGAAGACGGTTGCGGACATCGACGGCCCCGTCGTTCTCGTCGGGCACTCGTACGGCGGCGCGGTGATCACCAATGTCCACGATCCGAAAGTCCAGTCGCTGGTCTACATCGCGGCGTTCGGTCCGGTGGAGGGTGAGCCGGTACAGATCACGATCGACCCGATTCGATTCCCTGGCAGCCAATTGCTTCCTCCCGCTCTGGGATTGAAGATCGTCGACGATCCTCACGCGATCGGCGGGAAGAACGTCGACGGCTACGTCACGGACGAGTATTTCCATTCCGTCTTCGCTCAGGACGTTTCCGACGAGACGGCGGCAACGATGTTGGCTCATCAGAAGTCCGCCGCTTTGTGGGCGAACCTCGAACTCGGCGGGCCGCCGTCGTGGGCGAACACACCGAGCTGGTATCTGGTCGCCGGTGAGGATCGCGTGATCCCAGCTTCGGCGCAGCGGTTCATGGCAAACCGGATGGGCGCGAACACCAGCGAACTCCCGACCTCCCATGCCTCGCTGGTTTCACAGCCAGGGGCAGTGGCAGACGTGATCGTGGCGGCCGCTCACGGGTGAGTGTGCGACCGCCACGAAAGTAGAACGGGGTCAGGCGGAAACGATTACCGAGGAGCCGTGTCCGAACAGACCTTGGTTGGCGGTGATACCGATGCGAGCTCCTTCGACCTGACGGCCTTCGGCTTGTCCGCGCAGCTGCCAGGTGAGCTCGCACACCTGCGCAAGTGCCTGTGCGGGAACGGCTTCGCCGAAGCACGCGAGACCGCCGGACGGATTGACCGGGATGCGGCCCCCGATGCTGGTGTCACCCGCACGCAGAAGGTGCTCGGCCTCGCCCCGCTTGCACAGCGCGAGGTCTTCGATCCAGTCCAGTTCCACCGAGGTAGCGAGGTCGTAGACCTCGGCGACGTCGACGTCTTCGGGAGAGATCCCGGCTTCCTCGTACGCGGCGTAGCCGATGGATTCCTTGAACGTGCGCTCCGGAGCCGGGACGGCGGAGCTGGAATCGGTGGAGAAGTTCGGCATATCCATGATCGTCTGCGGGAACGTCGGCGTGACCGTCGAAATAGCCTTGATGCGAACAGGTTCCGCGATGCCCATCTTGCGGGCGTATTCCATCGACGTCAGCAAGATTGCGGCGCCGCCGTCGGACGTCGCGCAGATGTCGAGCAAATGCAGGGGATTGGACACCACGGGGGATGCCAACACGTTCTCGACGGTGACTTCCTTGCGGTAGCGCGCATTCGGATTATTGAGCCCGTGCTTGGCGTTCTTGACCTTCACGTTGGCGAAGTCCTCCGCGGTGGCGCCGTAGAGGTCGATGCGACGACGCGCGTTGAGCGCGAAGTACGCCGGGTTGGTCATACCCATGAGGCGGAAGCGCAGCCAGTCCGGGTCGTCCCAACGCTCACCTGCGACGGGAGCGAGGAAACCCTTGGGGGTGGTGTCCGCGCCGACGACCAGGGCAACTTCGCTGAGGCCGGCCAGGATTCGTGCGCGAGCGGTGTCGAGTGCCTGGGCTCCCGTCGCGCACGCTGCGTACGACGTGGCGACGCGAGCGCCGTTCCAGCCGAGTGCCTGTGCGAAGGTGGCTCCGGCGACGTATCCGCCGTAACCGTTGCGGACTGTCTCGCCGCCGACGATGAAGTCGACGTCCTGCCAATTCACGCCCGAATCGGCGAGCGCGGCGCGAGCGGCGGCAACGCCGTATTTCACGAACGACTGGCCCCACTTGCCCCAGGGGTGCATACCGACACCGAGTACTGCGACGTCCTTGCTCATGACTGCGACTCCTGATCAGCTGCGGCGACAGGCTTCCAGCGCCACGTCGTACGTACTCCGGTTTCGTCGGTGTACAGCGGCTCGACAACCAATTCGACGGTATTGCCGACCTTGAGATCGTCGACGCCGAATCCGTCGGCCACCTGGCCGAGGATGACGATCCCCTCGGGCAGTTCGACTGCTGCAAGAGCAAAAGGTTCGTACGGATCCGAGCGCGGGATGTACGGCGGCGGGGGCTGGTACTGCGCGTCGGTGTACGACCAGACAGTGCCGCGGCGGGAGAGTTCCACGTCGTCGAACTCCTCGCTGAAGCAGCTCGGGTTCTTGCAGAACGTCGCCTCACGAGGGAAGGAAATGGTGCCGCAGGATTGGCACTTCGTGCCGATCAGAGCAGGTTCGTCGCCGGTGGTGAACCAACCCTCTACTGCAGGTGTCACACTCCCGTTCGGCGCCGGCGTTGCAGTCTCGCTCATGCAATCCTCATCTGGTTGGCGAGCCTGATCCGGGGGATCGTGGGCCCGCTGTGCCGCTTACTGGAACAGGTTGCAGTATTACACGATTTCGGCCGCTGACGGGCAAAAATTTTCGCTGAGTGGGACGCTGCCGGAACGCAGACGGCCCCGCCGGGCAGACGAGTCTGCAGGCGGGGCCGTGTGCGTGAAAGTAGCTGTTTACCTGTAGCGGATCAGCGAGCGCGAACGGGTCGACCGAATCGACGCGCCGGTTTCACCCGGGCCGCAGCGTCGAGGATGGAGGTGATCTCGACCTGATCCAGAACCTTTTCGCGGACACGGTCGTGCGCAGCGCCGCGTTCCAGTTCCGCCTTGTCGATGGCGTGCCAGCCCTCGCGGTCGACTACGTCGGACTGTCGCGCCCGGACCAGACGATCGACTGCGGAGTCGTCGGCGACCGGGTTGGTCAGACGTCCGTCGTTGAAGTCGTCGACGAGCATCCTGATCGTTTCCTGCGCGCAGGACTTGTTGGTGCCGATGAACCCACTCGGTCCGCGCTTGATCCAACCGGTCACGTAGACGCCGGTTGCGGGATCGCCGTTCGGAGCCTCGAGGACGCGGCCGTTCTCATTCGGAATGACCGAAGCACGCTCGTCGAACGGGACGCCGGTGATGGGCACTCCGCGGTAGCCGATCGAGGTGAGGACCAAGCCGGCATCGATGGTCTCGGTATCGCCCGTCGCCTCGATCTGCACGGTTCCGTTGGCGTCGACCAGGGCGTTGCGAGCGAACTCGATTCCACTGACCTGATCGTCGCCGGTGATCGACGTCGGCGTGAGCAGGTAGCGCAACGTGATGCGCTTGTTGCCGACGTCGACGTGATCGCGGTTCTTCAGGGCTTCGAGTAGACGCAACTTCTGCTCGACGGCATGCGGAAGCTCGCCGCGTTTTGCCAGTTCTTCGGTGGCCGAGTCGAGAACCATGTCGTCGGGTCCGACAGAGAGTTCGATGTCCGGCAGTGCCATCAGGCCGGTGAACTCGGGGACTGTGAACGCGGACTGCGCGATTCCGCGTCGACCCACGATGACAACTTCTTCGACGCGACTCTTCCGCAGAGCGGCGAGTGCGTGAGCGGAGATGTCAGTGCCCGCCAACTTCTCGGGATCGGCCGTGAGAATGCGAGCGACGTCGAGCGCGACGTTTCCGTTTCCGATGATGACCGCGCGGCGATGCGAGAGGTCGAAGACGTCGTCGGCGTGATCGGGGTGGCCGTTGTACCAGGCCACGAAGTCGGTGGCCGATGCCGTGCCAGGCAGATCAGCACCCGGAATGCCGAGACCACGGTCGGACGAAGCGCCGACTGCGTAGAGCACCGCATGGTGATTTTCGAGCAGTTCGCTGTGCGAGATGTGCTTGCCGATCTCGACGTTGAGGTAGAACTCGAAACCCTTTTGTGCGGCGATCTTGTCGAACAAGCGAGTGACCTGCTTGGTCTTCTGATGGTCCGGAGCAACGCCGGCGCGAACCAAGCCGTAAGGCACAGGAAGGCGATCGAAGACGTTGACCTGCACGTCAGGCTGAGTCAGTAACTCGTCCGCGGCGTACATCGCCGACGGTCCGGAACCGACGATCGCAACGCGCAACGGCGGTCGGCCCTTGTCGACGTGGGCTGCCGGGATGACCTTGGCGAGAAGCGGCCTGGGCCGCTCTTCCTTGTAGAAGTCCGCATTGATGGACAGGAAGACTCGCTGCGGGTCGGTCAGCTTCGACTCGGGGACGATGGCGTCGACCGGGCAGGCCGAGACACATGCGCCGCAGTCGACGCAGGCCTGCGGATCGATGTGCAGCATCTCGGCGGTGAGGAAGTCCGGCTCGTCCGGCGTCGGATGGATGCAGTTGACCGGGCAGGCGTAGACGCACGAGGCGTCGCTGCAACAGGACTGCGTGACTACGTGTGGCATGGCGCTATGAGTCCGATCTCGACTGTCCGGGAGCTACGCGGCGGCGTTGTGCGAGCTGCGGTGAGGTTCGCTACGGAAGCGTGATGCGCGGCCGTCCATCTTGCAGGCCTTCCACACCAGGCGCGAGGCACGGTTCATCAGGCCGGTGTCGGTGGCCAGCATGCGGACGTCACCGAAGTAGTTGCGCAGGGTCTGGCGCGACTCGGGCAGATCCCAGAACAGGTCCTTCTTCACGGACTTCGGGATGTCGAACTGCTTCCAGAAGGACTTCGGCGGGATGACGATGGCGTCACAGAGAATGCGCATGACGATCGGGAACAGCAGCGAGAGGACGAACCGGTTCGGGCGTGACATCAGCGGGATGCGACGGCTCAGAAGCTTGTGCGCGAACGAGATGTGACGCGCTTCCTCGGCTACGTGGATGGCCATGACCGACTGCATGATCGGGTGGATCTGGCCGCCGGCGCGCAGGATGCTCTTCTGAATGTGGTCGATCGGCTCTTCACCGGCGAGGACACCGACAAAGAACAGTTCGGGGAACGGACCCGCAGCGAGGGGGATGAAGGGTGCAAGCATCTTCATCGGACGGCTCATGCCGGGAGCGTCGGCACCGATGCGGTTGACCATCTCCTGGAACATCATCGTGTGGTTGCACTCTTCGACCGACTCGTGCGTGCAGTAGCGCGCCTCGGCCGAATCGTTGGGCAGCGAGAAGACGTACTGCATCATGCCGCGGATCAGAATGTTCTCGAACTGGAGACCGACCTTCGCGACATTGGCCTGGCGCCACATGCCGATTTCGATCTGCCTGGCCTCGGACTGCGACTGGTACCACGGGTGAGCACCCAGCGGATCTGTCTCGGCCGGGAGGATCCAGCGGCGATCGTTCGGGACGACGGCAAACTCGGGGGAGTCCCAGTCGATGTCGAGGTACGGGTCGAAGTGCTTGTGCACCGAGCCCTCGGACAGGAGTCGAAGCGTCTCGTTGTACGAGTCGTCGGATGCTTCTCCGCGCTTGTCGAGCGGCGATGTGAGCGTCATGGCGTCTCCTCTTCGTTTCGGTCACCGCTGGTATTTCTCGCGGTGTTCGGTGGAATCGAGGGCCGGTTGTGTGATCGCTGGCACTCGGTCTGGGTTTAATGTAACCCGAGGTATCAGGAAAAGCTAGTGGCAGATACTCCTGGATCTCGACGAATTCTTGACACGGTCGAAACGGCGCCATAACTTACTTTTGAGTAATTTCCGCGGTGCGCTCGAAGTTGGCTGTTCAGGGATGGGTTCGCACCGAAACGCACGCGAAGATCGAACCGAGGCCGATGTGATCAGAACGCTGCTCAGCAATATTGCCTTGAGCCCGCCGACGCGACTGCGCTCTCTTGTTCCGTCACGCGGTGTCACGCTCTCCGACAAGACGATCGTTCTGACAGGAGCTTCCTCGGGGATCGGCGAGGCGACAGCTCATCTCTTGGCTCGTCGGGGAGCCGAGATGATCCTGATCGCGCGCGGTGAGGAAAACCTCGAACACGTACGGGACGAGATCCACCGCAGGGGAGGGTGGGCGCACATCGTGCCTGCGGACCTCTCCCGCGGTGAAGCCGTCGACGAACTCGCGGAGACGATCGCGGATCGATTCGGGTCGGTCGACATCCTCGTCAACAATGCGGGTCGCTCGATCCGGCGTACCGCGTTGGATTCGGTCGACCGATACCACGACTACGAGCGCACCATGGCACTCAACTACTTCGGACCTACACGACTGACGTTGCGTCTGCTGCCCGCGATGCTCGAGGCGAAGTCCGGACACATCATCAACGTCGGAACCTGGGGAGTCACTGCCGGCGTGATGCCGAGGTTCAGTGCCTACCACGCGTCGAAGTCTGCTCTCAGTGCCTTCGGCCGAAGCCTCGGCGCGGAATGTCACGGCACCGGTGTCGATGTCACCACAGTGCAATTCCCACTCATACGAACACCGATGATCGCGCCGACGGCGGATTACGTGAGCCAGCCGGCGCTGACGGCCGATCAAGCTGCATCGTGGATCTTGAGGGCGATCAATACGCGTCCCGTCGAGCTGTATCCGCGGTACGCGGGGCTGTTACGAGCGATTGACGTTGTATCCCCTTCTGCCACTGACGCTCTCGTGCGAAGGGCCGGGATCTGAGGGGCTGGGATCTGAGGGGCTGGGATTTGAGGGGTTGGGATCTGACCAGAAACGTGCGCCAGCACCGGGGCATGGTTCGTCCCCGGTGCTGATGTATTCGATTGTCGCGATTCACGCCGCTGTGGGTGGGCTGTTCCCGCCGATCGGCTGTTGATACGGATCGATCGACATCGGTGGATAGAACACCGTCTTCCGATCCGGGCCGATCTCGACCCGCCATTCGGTGTGGTGCAGCGTCCGATGATGATGACCGCACAACAAGATCAGATTGTCGAGATCCGTTGGGCCACCATCATTCCAGTGAACAATATGGTGAGCATCGCACCACCCCGACGGAGTCCCGCACCCCGGAAACGCACACCCACCATCCCGAACCGCCAACGCCCGCCGCTGCGGCACCGTCGCTGTTCTCGCTTCCTTACCGCACTCGAGCGGAACACCATTCTCATCCAACAAGATCCGCGTCACGGTGCAGTCGCACGCCAGCATCCGGGCAGTGTCGATACTGATCGGGCCCACCCAATCCGTCCACGCGAACCCCAGTTCATCGGTCGACGGCAGGAGGTCTTTCAAAGCTTTCAGGTCCGTCATGTCCTTGGCCGACGCGGTGACCGTGATGTGTGGTTTCACCCCGCCCTCGATCGGACCCAACCCCGCCCGCTCATACCGGCGCAACAGTTCGCAGAACCCGTCCGCACGTCGTAGTGCCGGAGTACGCGTGTCCTTGACACCGTCCTTCTCCGGCGTCGGCGCCGACAGCCTCGACAACAAGGTGATCAGACGGTCCCCGTTCACAGCATCTAAATCGCCCTTCACCGTGACACGCCCGTACAAGCCTTTCGAGGCGTAGAACTCGTTGCGTTCGGAATCCTCGCCGACCGGGACGCCATCCTCGCGTTTTCCGTACTGCTTCTCGATCCGCCGAATCGCTGCCCGCACCGCATCACAATCGGCAATGTTCTTCACCGCCAACGACAACAAGATCCCGCGGGCCTTGTCCACCTCCGCCGGGGTCATGTTCTTCGGTGGATGCTGACAAAACGACGCCACCTGCCGGGCTTTCAACGCATCCACATCACCCCGGTGAAACGCATCGCCCACAACGGGTTCGAGCATCAACAACCGCGCCAACCCGACCAGCAGACTGCACTCGCCGATCTCCAGATTCGTCGAACCGTGCAACCACTGTGCGATCGCCCGAAAACCCTTCCCCCCGAGAACGTCACGGGAAAACATTTCGACGATCAGCAACACCATCCGCGACTGCAACTCGTGTCGGGCACGCACCAGATCCAGAACCTCACTCTTGAGGCCCTCGCCATCCAGTTGCCACGCATCCCGACTGTCCATGCCGAAAGCTTAATCGAACAAAGTTTCGAACACAAGAGAATGTGGATCGAAAATTGCTGCTATCAAATCGATTTCGACATTTCGGACAGTCGGTTATAGGCGGGTCGCCGACGTAGTCCACGTGCGCCGACGAGTGCGAGCGCCACCATCAACCCGGAGCACAACAGCATCACGTCGGAATTGTCTGAGCCCCAGCACATTGTGTAATCGGCGTCGATCATGTTGCCGCCTGTCCCCGGCAAGCGTATGGGTCCAGCCGAGCACCAGGCCCAGGAGTGTCATCGCCAGCGTGATGGGAACGAAGACCACCAGGACCCGCAAGAAATACCCTCGAACACGGCCGGTGGATTCGCGAAGATCGACGAGTAGTGGAAGCGCCGGACACGACGGACACCGATTTGTTACTCGTCGGTCTGGTGTCGAGTGCGCCGCTGTTGTCCCGAGTCAGCGCCAGTGTTCAGCGCTTCCGGCGGCCGAAAAATATGCCGGCAGCCGAGATGACGATCAGCACCACAAGAACGACGACGATGTACGACCTGTCCGCGGCCGGCGCTACCGTTTCGCTTTCTTTGGTCACTCCGTCGGTGAATGTACAGCTCATACCTGGAGGGAACCATCCCCAGAAGTCTGTAATTCCTACCCCCACCCTCTCTGCACGCTCAGGAAGGAGATAATTGAATCGTGACGGGATTCCATAATGATCGATGCACCAACTGGGTTGATGTTGGAGTCGCAAAGAAAATACGTCCAACAAGTAGACAATGGCTACTGCGATCAGTGATACCGCCATAGCCGCTTGACTCACTCGTAATAATCGCATTTTCACGACTTTCCCCCAACAGTCACGTCATCATGAGGTGACGATGGTGTTCGTTGCTGCGATCCACCGAATCCGGCCGTGCTCAAAATTGACCTGTCGACTTTGGGAGTCGCCGAACTCTCCTGACATCGGTAGTTCAAATCGACCATCCTCGCAGCCCTGCCTCCCATAGTCAGCAAAGATAGCACCGTGGACACTTTCTCCGTGCCGAGAAACAATCGATCGTGAGATCGGGGAAGTGGTTACTGCTAGTCCGCGACAAACAGCTCGCTATTCTCATCGAATGGATCAGGCAGTGTCGAACTCGCAGGCAACGAGAAGGTCCGGTGCTCTTCGTTGGGTTGGTTTGGTAAACGCACTTATCGCAGCGTCGGCGTCGGCGATGTATGTCGCAGCGAAATGCCATCTCACCTGGCCCGAACCTGGGGATAGTGCACTCTCGATCGCCGGTGCGATCGTTCTCTGGGTCCTCACCGCGACTGTTGCAATCGTGCTGCTCGGAGTGTGCTGGTGGCAGCGACGCCGATGGTTGTGGTCCGTTGTCGCTGTTCCGGTTCTCGTGGTGATCGCGCTCGGGATCGCGGCCGCGGGGCAGCCACATTTCGATCAGTATCGGGCAGACTTCGAAACCGTTGCACAGCAACTACTTCAAGAACCTGACGATCCCTATTCCGATGGGTATCATCGTGATCTACGAATCGGCAGATTCGATATCTCCTATGCCAACGTCAGCAGTGAAGGCCACGTCTATTTCTATGACGCACGAGATGGATTGGACATCTTGGACAATCCAGGCTGGGTGTACGCACCCGATGGCGTGTCCGACAAGACCTTCAATCAGCTCCAGTTGGAAGACATCGGGGGCGGATGGTACCGATTCCCTCATCTTGTCGTTGACAGCTATTGAAACTCAAACCACCCGACCAGCATTCCGGAGGCGAAGGGAAGTAGGAGTACGAAAAGCGTCGTGAAGGTCAAGGCGGTGTCGGTGCGGCAACTGCCACCTCCGTCGTACCAGCGTGAGCAGATGTCCCCGAAGTCCCAACTCTCGCCGAACGCTGAACGAACCAACCTGAAAACGCGGCTGTCAGGATCAGGAGGAATATCACCGCCGCTGGCCGCCCGATCTGCCCTCGGCATTGCCGCCAGGTCGCGCACATCATCGGCAAATACAGCTCGGTGAAGTGCGGATGCGTCTCATGATGAAACAATACTGTTCGTCTGGTGATCCGCACGGATTCCCAAAGCCGATACCCCGGACCTTCTCCGAGGTATCGGCCTGAGGTCAGAGGCAGAAGAAACTGAGCGAACTGATTGCCGCGTTCTGCTCGAGCTGGCCTGCGTCTCCGACGTTGCCGGCGGCGACTGACAGATCTTGAAGGGAGAGAATAGCGTCCATTGTCATTTCCTTTGTTGATCGGCGTTCTTGCCGATGGATTTGATCGATCGAGTTTGCTTGCGGTGTTGATTTCATTCCAGGTTTTTCGCCTGGTACTTCTGTGCTCCAATCTGCCGTGGGTGATAACTTCCGAACAATTAGGCGATGTGGCAGTTCGACGCGCACATCAGTGGAAACGACTGTCGGGCAGTTGCCGATCCGGTATGTCGGAGCAACGCCAGTATTCCTGCAGATCCGGTTGCCCAGTCTGTCGAGAGTCTCAGGTTCAGTTCACCTGGAAAGTGCAGTCCTCCTGCGTGATTGAGGCTGTGTAAGCCCAGAAGCTGCAACTGCTGGGCAAGCGTCTGCTCACAATCGGCGCCGGCATATGGACTCTTGGAGAGTTCGCCGAGGAAGAGAATCAGCCCGGCTCGCCCGTTTAGTAGTCCGGCTTGGGCAGTGAATTCGACGGCGGCAGCGCGGGATATGGCAAGTAGCGCAGACGCGTAGCGCGGCTCGTCGACATGTCGAACAAGTTGAAGAAGTACCAGGCCCACGCCGACGGATCCCGATCCGAGGTACGGCATTGTCCGGCGCTCCTCTCTCAGCTGCATCGAACCGTCAGGGCACATCTGCATCACGGACAGGTCGATGTCGACAAGCTGTCGCGCGTGTTCCAGCGATCGAGGATCACCGGTCCGTTCGTAGTGGCGAGTCCAGAACAGCGCTTGCCCGCTCGGCCCTCTCATCAAGCCTCCGCGACCCGTTGTCGCCCAAGATGTTCCGTCGGTGAAGCGGACGTGTGCGCGAGCAGCCGGAAGGCGATCCCGCAGAGTTTCGGTGACGAGAGCGAGAGTTGACGATGCCGCCGGACACGACTCCAATTCCTCGAGTAGAAGGCACCCGATTCCGGAAAGGCCGCCGAAGAGGCTGGAGTCGAGATCGTCGAGTGGGGCTCGACGCAAAGTCTCGGCCCACCTGTCGGCAGTCGAGTGTCGTCCTAGTTGCCGAAAGGTATGCACCGCACCCGCGAGCCCGTCGAAGAAACCGAACCGTGGTTGCGTATCCGAATCAACTTGATGTTCAGTCCATTCCAGAACTGTCTCCAAGGTGTCGGTGGGAAGATCATCGGCGAGTAGGTTTCCGCACGAGCCGTGAGCAATGCCGTAACCGTTCACTTCGAACTGGGCGATGTCACCGGGAAAGAGTCGATCAGCGCGGGAGAGATCAAGTGTGGTGAGGATGCCGCAGCGCAATCGAGCGTCCATACGTTGCAAGGTTTCCCTCGACGACGTGTCCCAACGATGCGGGTGATCCTCCGGTTCCGGCGGCTGTGCGTCGAGCATCGAATAGAGCGAGGCACAGAAGGCACGAGGAAGATCGAATCGAGACACCGCGTAGCCGATGAGTTCGGGAATCTTGTTGCGGTCGAGGGGGAGCAATGTAGTAAGTGGGACAAAGAGTCCCAGCTCGATGCATCCCAAGGAGTATCGATCTGCCTCGATTCCTGTCAACTGTTGCGGTGCGGTGTACCCGGGAGCCCCGGTGGACCGGGGCGGTTGCTCGTCGATGTTGTGGGCCATCTCGAAATCGATGATCCGAATACCCGACGGTGAGCACATCACGTTGCCGGGGTGAAGATCGGCATGAACGATTCCGGCGTTGTGGAAGCTCTCGACTGCGGTAGTCAGCTGTTGTGCAATACCGAGCGCCCAGGTTCTGTATTCCGTTCGGGAGCTGAGTGTCTGATCCGCGCGTATCAGCGGATAGCGGAGCGCAATCTCCTGATTCAGGGGAGCGCCGGGAGCGCGCTCGGTGACAAGAAAGTGGTGTCCTTCGCGCTCGAACAAGTTGAGCGCGGAAGGTGAGTACGGGTTGTCGGCAAGGTGAGTCAGCGTGTCGTACTCGTTGCGGATGCGGTCGATTGCGTACCGGCCGTTGGCGTCCGGGGCGGTGAAGGGCCGACCCTCTTTGATGACCAGATTGATGCCGGCGTCGTCCAGCGCGGAGTAGATCCCCCCGCTGTTGCTGAAGTGCAGGGCTTCAGTGATCGAATAGGGGAAGGCGTCGCGTGATTTCAGCTTGTCTTGCTGCGCGCGAACGAAGTCCGGGATTTGTGCCCAGTCTGGAGTTCTGAAGGAAGTGCCGCGCAGATCGGGTTCGAGCGATCCGTCAGGGCGCCGTATTGCCGGGACGCGATCGCCGAATGAATCGTTGGTGTGCATGGGCAGGTACGCGCCGTACCGTAAGTACAGTGGTCCCCGGTTCCATCGCACATCGCTGAGGATGTATGGCCCGTCGGCAGCCGTGACAAGCTCGTCCAGTTCGGTGATGACACGTTGTGTGGCAACGCTATCCGCCGGATAGATCGTGATGAATTTTCCGCTGGATGTTCGATTGGCCTGCTTGCTGTTGGAGAACATGAGGTCTGCTGCCGTCCGAAGAAATTTGAAAGGCACCAGATTGTGGCCGCAATACGCGGAGACGGTATCGAGCAGCTCCTGCGCGTTGGCTTGGGTAGCGGAGCAGTGAATCTTCCATCCCTGTTCTGGCAGCACGCTGTCAGGCGGTTGGAAGTAGTTCCACGGTCCGCTTTGGGGACCGCGTCGCCAGAGTGACCAGTCCACCGACTTTGCAGGCTTAAAGTGCTGGTCAGTCGGTGCGTCAGGTCGAGTGAC
Source organism: Rhodococcus sp. MurmanLake-1 (assembly GCF_056945715.1). Lineage (NCBI taxonomy): Bacteria > Bacillati > Actinomycetota > Actinomycetes > Mycobacteriales > Nocardiaceae > Rhodococcus > Rhodococcus sp. MurmanLake-1. The sequence continues at coordinate 103,239 of NZ_JBWZNF010000010.1, forward strand.
CGTTCTGATTCGGTCGTAGAAATGCGAGTCGGCACGTGTGAATGCAACGTATCGCAGGTCCACGCTCTACCTCCGGGTCAGTCCCCCTGCGGTTTGTCATCGATTGGTGCCACGCCCCGAATCCCCTGTGGCTTGGATTGCTTGTGGCGGAAGGTTATCCGATTCCGGACATTTCGGGCGAAGATTGAAAACCTATCATTCGAAAGTACTAATGAAGGGCGTGGGTCAGGGGTTCCTGATCGCCCAACTTTTCATCTGCCCACATCGGCTTCGAGTTCGGTAGCCCTCTCTTGACGGACGGTCCGACTCGGTGGTAATTGTTTAGCGAGCGCTAAGTCAGGGTGCTCTCACGATCTCGGTTCGGCATCCGGTGCCACGAACTCGGGTGCCGGACCGCCCCAGCAATGCACGTCCTCGAAGGGAACGAAGATGACCAAGGCAGTGATCGTCGATGTAGTCCGGATCGCGTCTGGCAAGGGAAAGCCGGGCGGAGCACTGTCCGGGACGCACCCTGTCGAACTGATGGCGCACGTTCTACGTTCCATCGTCGATCGAAACGGCCTCGACCCCGCCTTGGTGGACGACGTGATCGGCGGTTGCGTCGGCCAGGCCGGTGAGCAGGCGCTCAACATCACCCGCAGCGCGGTCCTGTCGGCAGGGTTCCCCGAGTCGGTACCCGCCACCACGATCGATCGCCAGTGCGGATCAAGTCAGCAAGCTGCGCACTTTGCGGCTCAAGGCGTGATCGCCGGGGCCTACGACATCGTTATCGCGGCAGGCGTCGAATCCATGAGTCGTGTCCCGATGGGTACCGCGACGATGGGGAAGGATGCTTCCGGTCCGGGCATCGCGGCTCGCTACCCCGAAGGCCTGGTCAATCAGGGCATCTCCGCGGAGTTGATCACCGCGAAGTGGAAGCTTGACCGCGAGGCTCTCGACGCATTCGCTGCGCAGTCCCACCAGCGGGCAGCAGAGGCAGCGGCGCAGGGGCTCTTCGACAAGGAGATTCTGCCGATCTCGGTGACCAACGCCGCCGGTGAGATCGTCTCGCATACCGTCGACGAGACGGTTCGCGCGTCTACTACCGCCGAGGGACTCGCCGGCTTGAAGCCGTCGTTCTACTCGGAGAAGTACGCGCAGCGCTTCCCCGAAGCGCAGTGGTCGATCACTCCCGGTAACTCGTCGCCGCTCACCGATGGCGCGTCCGCAGCACTGATCATGAGCGAAGAAATGGCGTCGAAGCTGGGGCTGACCCCGCGAGCTCGTTTCCATTCCTTCTCCGTTGCGGGCGACGACCCGATCTTCATGCTCACCGCACCCATCCCAGCCACCCACAAGGTGCTCGCTCGCGCGGGTTTGAGCATCGACGACATCGACACCTACGAGGTCAACGAAGCCTTCGCTCCCGTTCCACTCGCCTGGGCTCATGAGTTCGGCGCCGATCCGGCAAAGCTCAACCCGTGGGGCGGCGCGATTGCACTCGGCCATGCCCTGGGGTCCTCGGGTACTCGACTGTTGACCACGATGGTCAACCACCTCGAGGCCACCGGCGGACGCTACGGATTGCAGACCATGTGCGAGGGCGCCGGCATGGCCAACGCCACCATCATCGAACGCATCTGAAACACATAACCTTTCGAAAGGAACTCTCATGATCGTCAACGACAGCGTCGCCGTCGTCACCGGTGGAGCATCCGGCCTCGGCCTAGCTACGACCAAAGCCCTTCTTGCCGACGGTGCCAGCGTCGTCATCATCGACCTTCCGTCGTCCAACGGTGAAGCCATCGCCAAGGAACTTGGCGACCGGGTCCGCTTCGCGGCTGCAGACGTCACCGACGAGGCTGCGGTCACCGCGGCACTCGACGTGGCCGAGTCCCTCGGACCCCTGCGCGTGGCAGTCAACTGCGCCGGAATCGGCAACGCAGTCAAGACGGTCAGCAAGAAGGGTGCTTTCCCGCTCGACGCATTCAAGAAGGTCATCGACGTCAACCTGATCGGCACCTTCAACGTTCTTCGTCTTGCTGCGGAACGTATTTCGAAGACCGAACCCATCGACGGTGAACGCGGCGTCATCATCAACACCGCCTCCGTCGCAGCCTATGACGGTCAGATCGGGCAGGCTGCGTACTCCGCGTCGAAGGGTGGCGTCGTCGGTATGACGCTCCCCATCGCCCGTGACCTCGCGTCGCTGCTGATCCGCGTCAACACCATCGCTCCCGGCCTGTTCAAGACCCCGTTGCTGGCCGGACTGCCTGAAGCCGCTCAGGCGTCGCTGGGTCAGCAGGTGCCTCACCCCTCTCGCCTGGGCGATCCCAGCGAGTACGGCGCGCTTGCTGCGCATATCGTCTCCAACCCTATGCTCAACGGTGAGACGATCCGCCTCGACGGTGCAATCCGTATGGCACCGCGGTAATTTCGGCTATTCATGACTCGCGAGGTGGAGCCGGTGAATTCGGTGGCAGTGGACTGGAGGACTTTCCCGCCGCTGGTGATGACCGACATCCTGATGGCTTCGCTCGAGCTGTTCGACGAGAACGGTTACCACGGCACGACGGTGCGGCAGATTGCCAACCGTGTCGGGGTAACCGTTCCCGCGCTCTACTATCACCACGCGAACAAAGAGGCAGTCCTCGTCGCTCTGTTCGAGATCTCGATGAGTGAGCTGAATACCAGAACCGAAGCGGCAGAGGTGGAAGCCGGCGAAGATCCGGTACGACGCTTCGCCTTGGTGGTGGAGGCGATTGTTCTCTACATGACCCACCGGTCGCGGCATGCTGCGTTGGACACCGAGATTCGGCATGTCTCACCGGAAAGCCGAAGTCGATACGCCGCCAGTCGTAAGCGGCTCGAGTTGCTCATGCGCAGGATCGTCGACGACGGTGTGGCATCGGGAGATTTCGCGGTCACCGACACCGAAGAGACCGTCCGGGCCATACTCGGTATGGCGCAGTCACTGCCGCGTTGGTTCCAGACCGGCGGGCCGATGTCGCCGACGCAATTGGCGCAGAAGTACGTCGACATCGCTTTTCGCACGGTCGGTTATCGTCCGTAAAGTGCATTGCTCGTTAAACGAAGGTGGGCAACAGAGTGAAAACCTGTTGCCCACCTTCAGTATTCATGCTTCAGCATTCACTCCGTGTCAGAGGCGAGTGACTTCGAGTCCGCCTTCGTGGTAGTCGGCCCTCAGGCGCTTCTTGTCGAACTTGCCGACGCTCGTCTTCGGAACTTCCTGAACCACAGCCCAGTTCTCGGGGAGCTGCCACTTGGCGACCTTGTCCGAAAGATATTGCTGGAGTTCGGACATCGTGGTCTCGGAACCGGCGCGCAGAACAACCGCGACCAACGGGCGCTCGTCCCACTTCTCGTCCGGCACGCCGATGACGGCAGCTTCGGTGACGTCGGGGTGACCCATGACGGCATTCTCGAGGTCGACCGATGAGATCCATTCGCCGCCGGACTTGATGATGTCCTTGGAGCGGTCGGACAGGCTCAGGAAGCCGTCGGCCGTGATGGATCCGACGTCACCGGTCTTGAGCCAGCCGTCGTTGAACTTGTCTTCCGCATCGACGCCGTAGTACGACCCGGTGATCCAGGGGCCGCGCACTTCGAGCTCGCCGACGGAAACGCCGTCGTGTGCAACAACTTTGCCGTCATCGTCGATGAGACGTGCCTCGACGGATGCCGGGAAGCGGCCCTGAGAGTAGCGGTACTTCCACATCGCGTCGCCGGTGACACCGGCCGGCGGGCGGGCAACGGATCCGAGTGGGGAGGTTTCGGTCATGCCCCAGGCGTGCAGGACGGAGACGTTGTGGTCGGCTTCGAATGCGTGCATGAGGGCGGGCGGTACCGCGGAGCCGCCGATCAGAACCTCACGCATCGAGGAGATGTCCTGTGGGTTCTGCTCGAGGTAGAGGTGCAGGCCCTGCCAGATGGTGGGTACGGCCGCGGCGAACGTCGGCTTCTCGCTGGCGATGATCGCAGCCAACGGAGCAGGCTGGAGGAAGCGATCGGGCATGATCAGCGAGGCGCCGATCATGAACGCGGCGTAGGGAAGTCCCCACGACATGGCGTGGAACTGAGGCACTACGGCGAGTGCACGATCGCCCTGCGCGAGGTTGGGGCCGTCGCTCATGCAGACCTGCATGGAGTGCAGGTAGATCGAACGGTGGGAGTAGACGACGCCCTTGGGGTCGCCCGTGGTGCCGGACGTGTAACACATTGCGGCAGCGCTGAGTTCGTCGACCTCGGGCCAGTCGAACTCGGTTGGCTGATCGGCGATCAAGCCCTCGTATGTGTGAACCTGCACGCCCTCGGGAGCTTCGAGTCCCGCAGTGGAGGAACCGGTGACGATGATGTGCTTGACGGTTGTCAGCGACGGAAGCTGCGGAGAGAGAAGCGGAATCAGGGACGGATCGACGATGATCACGCGGTCCTCGGCGTGATTGGCGACGTGGATCAACTGCTCGGGGAACAGGCGAATGTTCAGCGTGTGGAGCACAGCACCCATCGAGGGGATCGTCAGGTACGCCTCGAGGTGCTCGGAGTTGTTCCACATGAACGTGGCGACTCGCTCGTCACCCTCGACACCGAGTCCGCGCAGGGCGTGCGCAAGCTGTGCGCAGCGCTTGCCGACGTCTGCGTATGACACACGGCGCGGGCCGGACTCGGTCCACGTGACAACCTCGGAAGCGCCGTGAACGGAGGCACCGTGGCGGAGAAGTTGAGCAATGGAGAGGGGGGCGTCTTGCATGGTGCTCAGCATGGGCTGCTCCTGTGTGGTGTGTGAGACCGGTGCTTTTGCCCACGGGCCCTCACAAACGATGTGCTGTGGCTGCCAGATTAGTCACAGCTGCGAAGTGCTCGCTAGTGACCCACTGCACTAGCGAAGAACCACGCTATGAGTAGCGCTCCCGGATCGACCACTCCGCGAGCGGCTTCGCCCACATAACTTGCACGTCCGCGGTTCGCGAGCATGGTTTCGGTCGACTCCGCGCCGGCCGCCGCCGCTGCCGCTGCGCTGGCCAGAGCGGCGTCCCGATCGGCTCCCGAGTTCACGGATTGCTCCAACGACTCGACCGCCGGAACTATCGCGTCGACCATCGTCTTGTCGCCGACGCGTGCGCCGCCGAGTGAGGTGATGTTGTCGAGCCCCGCCCGTGCTGCAGTCGCGATCGCACCGAGGTCGAGTTCGGAGTCCGCTGATTCTGCGGCGACGCGGAAGAAATGCCGGAACCAGATGCCGAACAACGCGCCGGACGTACCGCCGGCGTGACCGAGGTACGCCTGGGAGACTGCATCGAATATCGTTGCAGTGGAATAGGTGTCACGGATCGCCGAGATGTCGAGCTGATCCAGTGCGGCCACCATGTTGGTCCCGAAGTCGCCGTCTCCTGCTCGTCGGTCGAGATCGGTCAGGGCAGGTTCCTGCTCCAGTACCTTCGCGGCCCAGTCCGCAATCCAGCCGCCGACGAAGCTGCTTTCGGCAGTGCGTGAGGTGTCGGGTGTGAATGTGGGACCGAATGACTCACGCTTGCCCATGCCGCTGTACTCACGTGCCATAGCATTCGGCCAGGCGGGCGCTTTTGTTGGCGCGTCCCATAATTCGAGGATTTCTTTGTTTGTGCGAACAAGGGTGATGGATGCTCCGGCCATGTTCAATGCAGTGACGAACGTTCCGATCAGCGTCCGCTCGATGTGAATTCCCTGGTCGGCCAGATAATCTCCGAGTTCGGCGAACAGTAGTTGCAGCTCCATTGGGTGGGTGGCTCCCAGCCCGTTGACGACCGCAATGACGTGATCACCTTCGGCGAGACTCAGGGACTCGATGATCGGATCCGTCAGCCGTCGCACCAATTCCGGTGCGGGCAGGGCGTCCACGCGTTCTGTGCCGCGTTCGCCGTGGATTCCGATACCAAGTTCCATCTGCCCGTCCGGTAGGTCGAACGACGGCTCGTCAGCCCCCGGCAAGGTGCATGGGCGAAGAGCGACGGCCATGCTGCGAGCCGAGTGCGCGACGTGTTGTCCGATCCGGGTCACCTCGGCCAGGTCGTCACCGCGGGCGGCCGACGCGCCGCAGACCTTCTCCACCACGATCGTTGCCGCAGTGCCGCGTCGCCCCGGGCCGCTACCGTCTGCGCGTTCGGTCGCGACGTCGTCGTCGACCAAGACGACGTCCGTGTCGATCTTGTCCTCGCGGAGTAGTTCCCGTGCGATACCGAAATTCATCACGTCGCCGGTGTAGTTCTTCACGATGTGCAGGACGCCGCCACCGGCGTCGGCAGCTTTGGATCCTTCATGGATCTGCAGTGCGTTGGGTGAGCTGAAGATCAACCCGGGACAGACGGCCGTGAGCATTCCTTCGCCGATGAATCCGGCGTGCATGGGTTCGTGACCCGAGCCGCCGCCGGAGACGAGCGCGACTCGCCCGCGTGGAAGGGGCTGTGCACGAGTGAGGTATCCGGGATCGGGGTTCCACGCGATGTCGTCGGTGGATGCGATCAACCCGCGGAGTGCGTCGGGAACAAATGTCTTTGCGCTGCGCATGAACATCACTTCAGAGTAGGTCTAACGTCGACTTCGGGCACGGATCGTGATCGACGAGAGGTGGACGGCGTGAAATTGGGGTTGGTACTTGCCGGTGGCGGCGTTGCGGGAATCGCCTGGGAAACCGGTTTTCTGTTGGGCGTTCAGGACAAATCGCCGGACGCTGCCGCAGCGCTGCTGGCAGCGGACGTATTGATCGGCACTTCTGCAGGTTCCACCGTGACTGCTCAGATTGCGGGCGGCGCGACACTTCAGGAGCTTTTCGACGCACAAACGGCCGCTGCGACCGGTGAGATCGATCCGGAGGTAGATGTCGAGGTCCTCGGTCAGATGTTCGTCGACGCGATCGCGGGCTCCGCGGATCGGTCCGAACAACTTCGTGCGCTCGGCGAGGCAGCGATGGCCGCCGACACCGTCGAACCCGCCGTGCGTCGTGCGGTCATCGAGGCAAGGCTGCCCAATCGGTTGTGGCCCGAGCGGGAGTTGCGCATCCCGGCGATCAACGCACAAACCGGTGAGGTGAGGGTGTTCGGCAGTGCTGACGGCGTAGAACTGATCGACGCAGTCGGAGCAAGTTGCGCCGTACCAGGGGTGTGGCCGGTAGTCATGATCGAGGGCGACCGGTACATGGACGGCGGAATGGCAAGTGGCTCGAATGTTCATTTGGCTGCCGACTGCGATGTGGTCGTGGTTCTTTCACCTGCTGCCGATCCCGCCCCGAATCTGCTGGGCGGCAGCCTACGAGAGGAAATCGACGCGATGACGCAGTCACGGGTACTGGCGATCTTCGCCGACGACGCCGTCGTGGAAGCGATCGGAACCAACTCTCTCTCGCCGGCGACAAGGCGCCCGGCAGCCGAACTGGGACGCGAACAGGGTCGCCGAACAGCTGACGAGATCGCTGCGTTTCTGGTGACGGCATGAGCGCCGCACGGATTGCCGTGGTCCTGCGCCCGGAGCAATCCCCGGAAGATCTGGTTCGGCATGCGGGGTATGCCGACGAAGTCGGTATCGACGAGGTCTGGCTGTGGGAGGACTGCTTCTTCGGCGGAGGAATAGCCACTGCTGCAACTGTATTGGCCGAAACCACGCGCCTGGGAGTAGCGATCGGTGTGCTGCCGACTCCGATGCGCAACACCGCGATCACGGCGATGGAGATTTCGGCGCTGGCCAGAGTTCATCCGGATCGACTGCGGGTTGGCTTCGGTCACGGCGTTCAGAGTTGGATGCGGCAGATCGGCGCCAAGGTCGAATCGCCGTTGACCCTCCTCCGGGAGCAGTTCGGAGCACTCGAGCGATTACTGCGCGGTGAGTCGGTGACGGTATCCGGTCGATACGTGAATCTCACGGACGTCAAGCTGGCGTGGCCGCCCGAGAAGGTGCCGCAGTTGCTCGTCGGTGCCACGGGGCCAAAGACTTTGGCGCTCAGTGGTGAGTTGGCGCAGGGCACCGTGCTCTCGGGTGGGACGACCCCGGAAGGCGTTCGCCGGGCGATCGCTCATATCGGAGCGCAGGATCTCGAGGTGGTCGTTTACGTCATCTGTGCATTTGGTTCCAGCGGTCGTGAGCGCGCCCTTGCCGAGGCCGCAGCGTCAGGGTGCGAGTCGCCGGAGGAAGCGATTGCCGTGGGGACCGCGGCCGACGTTGCGGCCGCAGCAGTGCGATGGGTGGACGCGGGTGCAACCACCGTGGTACTCCAACCGACCGTTGACGAGCCGGACGTTCGCGAGTTCATTCGCCTTGTCGCGCAGGAGGTTCAACCGCTGATGGTGTAGCTCAGGCGGCTAGTCGGGACAGAACTTCGTCGATGTCGGCAGTGCTCACGTCTCGATGTGTCACGAACCGAACCTTCCCGGCGACGGTGACTGCACCGACGTCGACAGCGGCGAGCTGAGCAACGGTGGCCGACGGATCGGCTGTGGCGGCGAGAACGATGTTGGTTGCGGGTTCGTCGACAGCCCAACCGCGTTCACGAAGGCCCGACGCCAGGCGTTGCGCATTGTCGTGATCGTCGGACAGGCGAGCTTGTGAGCGAAGCGCGACGATGCCGGCTGCGGCAAGCACCCCGCCCTGACGAACGCCGCCGCCGAGCATCTTACGGATCCTTCGGGCTTCGGTGATCAATTCAGGTGATGCGGCCAGAATCGAGCCGACCGGCGCACCGAGTCCCTTGCTCAGGCACACCTGGACGGTATCGGCGCCGGAAGTCAATTCGGTGGGCGAAACATCGAGTGCAGCAGCGGCATTCCAGAGGCGGGCGCCGTCGAGGTGAATCTTCAAGCCGCGTGATCTCGCCGCGTCGACCAGTTTCGTCCACTCCGTCGGATTCATGACGGCGCCGCCGGCGAAATTGTGGGTGTTCTCGAGACAGAGCAGCGTGGTGTTCAACGTGAAGTACGGGCCGGGGGAGCCCGCCGCCTTCACGACGGTCTCGGGACTGGGACGTCCGGGTCCGCCGTCGTGCGGCAGCGCCATCGGCATTCCCTGTGCGAGCCAAGCAGCGGTGCCCAACTCTGACCCCAAGACGTGAGAGTGTTCCGGTGCGAGGAACTGATCGCCGCGGCGAAGGTGCAGCATCAGCGCAATCAGGTTGCCCATCGATCCGCTCGGTACCCACATGGCCGCCGGAAAGCCCAGAGTATGTGCGACCTCTTCCTCGAGCGCCGCCATGGTCGGGTCGTGATCGAGGACGTCGTCACCGACCTCGGCGTCAGCCATCGCCTTCCGCATCTCCGCATCAGGCTTGGTGACGGTGTCCGAGCGTAGGTCGATGTACGACGAAGTCATGGCTCATTCGATCAAGCCGCGTGTTCCGGCGTCAAACCGCGGCCTTTGCTGGACGGCTATTCCGGCCTGATAAATCAATATCGCTGAGGATGCCTTCCGTGTGATGATGGGCGCCGGCAATCGTCGGTGAAGAGAACAAGAAGTGGAAGGGGACAGGCATGCGCGACTCGAAGCAAGCGTTGCACCTGCGCGGGCACTCACCCCGCGGCATTTCCCTTCCTGCATTCGGGGAACAGAGTGGCGCTGGATATATGCCGTTCCCTGTTTCTTGTATTTGCTCCTGACCCGTCCTCGTGTCCAGGAGTTCCACTCCTCGACATGAACTGAGACGTCTCATGCGGAACCCGAACCGCGCATCTACCGCCGCTTCTCACAGCTGGATGAACCGGTCCGTCCGGGTACTCAACGCAACGTACGAGTACCTCGGTGAAGTGAGCGCCGATCGTGCGGTCGTCCTGATCGCCACCGGTTCTGCGCAGTCCACCGAAGACGTGATCCCGATATTTCCGGTGCGCTCCAAGCACGTCGAGATCCCACTGCCTCGGACGATCCTGCTTGCCGAGTACGTGTATGTCGCCCACCGGGTTACGGTCACCGATTCCAGCCGAGCGACCTTCGCCGGCATCTTCGACCGGGACGGTCGTCAATGTGCGTACTGCGCCGCCAGAGCAACGACCATCGACCACGTCCAGCCGCGAAGCCGCAACGGGCCCAATACGTGGGGGAATCTGGTGGCGTGCTGCAGTTCCTGCAATCAGCGCAAAGCGGATCGCACACCGGCTGAGGCCGGCATGCGGCTGCTGTGGGAACCGAAGGCACCTCGACGCATCGAGAAAGTGCAGCAGAAGATCTGGCGTGAATTGAGTCGGACGTGACGGTCGAAAGGAGTAAGTGATGTGCGCTGACGAAATCTCGAATCTGGCTGAGCTTCTGCCGATCTCGGACGACCGAACCTGGTGGCAGGCGGAATGTCGAGGAGACCCCGAGCCGGACCGCTGGTTTCCCTTCCCGTCCGAGGGATACGACTACGCGACCGACGTGTGCAACAGGTGCCCGATTGCGGAATCGTGTCGTGAATTCGCCTCTGCCACTGGTCAGACCGGAATCTGGGGTGGAGTGAAGTTCGAGCAGGGCAGGATCGTCGCGGCGTGAGGGATCAGATTCCCGGCTCCGCGGCGATCGTACCGGCCGATACCGCCCGGCACAGAGCGTCGTGGTCACGTTCGGTTTGATCGGCGTAGAGCCGAGCAAACCGAGTGAGGGCGGTGTCGACCGTGTCCGAGGTTCCCAGGTAACCGGAAATCAGTGACGCGCCACTGGTTCGTGCATGTCCCTTGGCCAGTAGGCGACCGCAGATCGCGACATAATCGGTCAAGGCTGCTGCATCGATATTGTTCAGGTCCACAGAACCTTTCATGTTCCGGAACTGACGGACGTAGTACTGGCGGTCGTCCACGGTGCACCACCCGAGCAGTGGATCGCTGACTGTCTGGAGAGCCTGCTGGTATTCCGCGACGCGTCGTCCTTGATGGTCGTGCCAGGCCGAGTCGCCGTGCACGAAGGGGGCAACGACGGATCGGCGAGCCTGCTTGAGCTGCAAGAAGATGACGTCGTCCGGGATGCTCCCTTCGCACAGGGCGACATACGCACGCAGAGCGACGCTTCCGACTCCGACAACCCGGTGCGCAACGTCGATGACGTTGTATCCCGAGACGACTCGGCGCCAGTGTGGTGCAAGGGTTTCGAGATACTCGTCCAGACCCTCCAGGAGGAAGTCGGTGTCCTGCGGCGTGAGTCGTGTTGTGAGCGGCGGGTTTTCGACCAACTGGCGCCGTCCGTGATCCTCGACAGTGAACCGAGGAACCGCGTGATCGCTCGTACGCCGTCGTGCCCGCTCCGCGGCGCGGCGGATCTCGGCCAGCAACCCGGGATCAGTGACGTGGTCGGTCAGTCCGTCGAGATCGACCCGGTCGAAGGAGCGATCGAACAGTGGACGCTCGGAAAGCTTTGCCAAGTGGAGGCGATATGCGGACACACACGAGGTTGTCGCTGTTTCGCATTGAGCTTCGGTGAGACCGTTCTGCCGCCCGGCCACCCAGATGCTCGCAGCCAACCTTCTCAGGTCCCATTCCCAGGGGCCCGGATGTGCTTCGTCGAAATCGTTGAGGTCTATGACAAGTTCACGTTCCGGGGACCCGTAGAACCCGAAGTTTCCGACGTGCGCATCCCCGCAGATGACGGGAGTGATGCCGGTGGACGGGAGCTGCGCCATGTCCTCTGCCATCAAGCCGGCGGTACCGCGCAGGAAACCGTACGGTGAAGCGACCATGCGTCCCACACGAATCGGAACCAACCAGTCGAGTCTTCCCTCGTGTGCCGTGTTGACCTGATCGACCGGATCGCGTCGGTTGGGCGGGGGCGTCCAATCACCGAGCGACGATCGTGCTACTCGCTTGCGCAGGCCCTTCCCGATTTTGCGACGCTCACTGCGGGGCGTCTGACGCGCCCGCAAAGTCGCCCTGCCGTCCGGTTCGTTCTCGAGAGCCAGCTGACCGGCAGGCCTGTTCACCGGGTCCATGTCGGGCTCTCTTTCGTCGGGCGTGCGAAACTCGCGCTCGATCTTATGCCCGCTTGATTGCGCGCCGCGCGACGAGTTCCTTAACTACCCGCCTGGGCAATCAACTCGACAGCGCGGTCGGCGCACAGTTCCGGGTCCGGCATTCTCCCGATACCGAGGCATTCGACAACGGCGAACGACGTATCCGGTGTCGTTTCCACGCCGAGCGCCCACCCGAAGTAGTGATTCCAGGCGAGTACGGCTCGGTGGCCACTGTGCTGCGGAATCTCGCTGCCCAGAACGAGTACTGCGTCGAACGCGGGGCCGTCGCACCAGATGACCGATTCGGCGAAGGTGGAGCTGGCGACGGCGACTACGTACCTGTGACAAGTCGATTCACTCGGAATGGCGATGTGTGCACGCATGGTCGCTCCTCCGGCTCGGTTGCGATCGGAGGGTTCCCCGTTGCCGGCGCCGAAAAAACGCTTGGCAGATTACGTCCCGGCCACAGATCTACGACGCAGACGGTGTCTGAGATGTTTTTGTGCTGCCCGCGCGACCGAGCGAGTCGAGAGATACTGCTCGGCGGGTATCAACCGGGAACCGAACAAGTAGAACCTTTGGGCTTCGTCGTGGTCATGTGTGGCCGCGGAGATGAGCAGACGTTCGATCGCGGTGAACTTTCGCCCACCGGCGTAACCGCTCATGTAATCGATGTGTTTCGTCATACTCGCTCTGGCACTGCGGTATTCGGCCAAGGCAGCGTTCACGTTCCGATGCGAGTCGAGTGTGTGTGACGTCGTCTCCGTCAGCATTTGGGCGGTCGCGTCGACCAGCATCTGAGCGGTCTCCAGTGCCCACGAGCATCCGATGCCCCATAACGGGTCGTTGGTTGCCGCGGCATCGCCGATGAGTGCGAACCCGTTACCTACCGGGTCGGTGAGGATTGTGGAGAAGTGTTTGGTACCAACGATCTTCCCGACGATGTGCTCTCGGCGAACTGGCGGAGCGCCGGGTAATGCGTTGGCGTACGCGAGGAAAGCAGTAGACAGGTCGTCAGTGAACGGGCCGAGCTTGTCGAGGGCAGGGAAGACGACCAGCACGCTGATTCCGCCGTCGTTGGGGAGTAGATAGGCGACGTCGGGATCCATGAACCACGACAATGAAGATTCTCCGTCGGGTCGTTCGAGTCCGGAGAGTTGAGCGAAGTAGCTGAAGCGCCCGTTGGACGCACTCACCGAGTCGCAACGCGCGGATCGTGCGACGGTCGAATCCTTGCCGTCTGCTCCGACGGTCAATCGTGCTTCGACAGTGAAGGCCGAACCCTGTTCGGTGCCGTAGACGCCTGCAGTAGTGCCGTTCTTGGTCAGTAGTCCGGAAACACGATGTCCGAGAAGAAGGTCGACGTTCTGGTAGTCGTTCGCGAGTTGGCGCAGGAGGGGGTCGAGAGTTTCCCTTCGGACGTTGAATCCAGGCGGCGGTGAGTTCTCTGCAGCATCAGGGGTGATCATTCCCCACGGGGTCCAGAATTTCGGAACGGTTTCCACCATTCCCAGGGCGAGCAGTTTTTCCGTGGCGCCGAGTCGTTGCAAGATCGGGGCACCGCAGGGTTGTAGGTGGTGAGTGCACAGGACTTTGTGCGCCCGGATGTCGGAGCGAGCGTCGAGAAGCGCTATCCGCAGACCTTGCTGGGCGTACATGATTGCGGCCGCGCATCCTGCGATGCTCGCGCCGACAATCACAACGTCATAGTTTTCCCGTGCCTTCGAAGTCACTCGATCAGTTTAATGCATAAGGTTATAACTTAAATTTGACTGGATTTAGTCATCGTGTTCGGGCGTTAAGTCCCGAACTGCAGCCCGGATGGACTGTTCACGAAGCTCGTTCTCTCTGCGCAGTTCACGACGCCGACGACCGGCCTCGAATCGCTGCCTCGCGATTGTTCCGGTCGGCCGGAGTTGGGGTACCTCGGCCGGTTTTCCGTCGCTGCCCATTGCGACCATCGTGAAGTAGCAACTATTGGTGTGTCGAGATTTTCCGAGAAGAATGTCTTCGGTTTCGACGCGTATTCCGATTTCCATCGAGGTGCGCCCGGTGTAATTGACGGAAGCGCTGAACGTGACGAGTTCTCCGACATGCACCGGTTCGCGGAACACCACGCGATCCACCGACAGGGTCACGACGTACGTCTGGGCGTATCGACTCGCGCACGCATAGGCGACCTGGTCGAGAAACTTCAGAATCGTTCCGCCGTGAACGTTGCCCGAAAAATTGGACATGTCCGGCGTCATGAGGACGGTCATGGACAACGTTTGTTTCGATGCTTGCTGCGATGCTTGCTTCAATTCGGGCAGGGAGTTCGATTCGGACATCGAGCGGGCCTCTTCGGGTCGGTGGACGGTGAAGAGACCGTATCCGGCAAAGAGGGTTACCCGCGCGTTCGGAAGAACGCGGTGTCAGAGTTCGGGACAGTGCCAACGTGGAGGACGTATTCGCTGGTGGCGACGGGGCCTGTCGCACTCGACCTGAGATAGGGCTCGAGCGTCGAGCGGAGGTGCGCTGACATCGAAGCCCAATTCCCCGTGCTTCGAACGGCCTCGCGAAAGTTCTTCAACGCCGGTGCCTGGTCGCACAGTTCCTCGACGGGATCCGATCCGGCTGGTAGTTCCCACTCGAGCAGGTGGGAGGCCGAGCTCACCGACTCCAATCCGGCTGCCGCCTTCTCGAATTCGCTCGAGCTCGACCATGTCGTCGGTAGTGGTGTGATGCCATTCCATGCCGAGGCGGCCTCCCGGCGGAGTGCTGCTGCCCACCCGTTCTCCGACCACGTTGCGACGCAGATCTTTCCGCCTGGCCGGGTCACCCGCATCATCTCTGCGAGGGCAATCGAGGGGTCGGGGCAGAAGATGATCCCGAAGATGCTGACGCAGGCGTCGGCACTCGAATTCGGCCAGGGTAAAGACTGCGCATCGCCGATCGTGAAGGTGGGTTGGGTAGTGGCGGGGTGGGGAATCCAGCGTTCGCGTGCGACCTCGAGCTGGCTGGCGGAGAGGTCGAGTGCGTGGACCGTCATGCCTGACTGAGCTGCCGGGAGCGCAAAGTTCCCGGTTCCGGCGCAGACGTCGTACACCGTGCTCACATGCCCGATCGAGCGCAGTGCCTCCGTCGATGCCGGTGAGAGTTGCTCGGCAAGAGGCGAATACGTCGTACCGTTCCAGTTTCCCTGATTCACGCCAAGCTCCTTTCGACTGCATCGATGACCGTATCGAGCGCTGCGCCCGCCGCGCGCGCTGCTTCGTCGGGGTTGCGTTCCTCGATGGCTGCGATCAAGGGTCGGTGCTCGTCGACGTGGAAACCTGGACCGACACTGACTGCGGACAGCGAATCCGTCACGGCGGCAAGGACTCCCCGGTAGACGTCGATCAGTGCGGAATTGTGGGACGCCTCGACGATCGAAAGGTGCAGGGCCATGCCGGCTTCGACAGTGAAGCCGCCGACGTGACCGGGGTGGGCATTCCAGGCTGCATGTATCCGCGCGAGATCTTCGGGGGTGTGGCGCTGCGCTGCAAGTCGCGCGGCTTCGACCTCGAGTCCGCGTCGCAGGCTCAGTACGTCGAGAACGTCACCTCTGGCGAGCCTGCGCCCGAGTAGTCCTTCGACCGGCGACGCCGCCATGACGTACACGCCGCCACCGTGACGAACGGACAGAACTCCGGCGTGTGCAAGCGCCCGTACCGCTTCGCGCATGGTGTTTCGGGCGACTCCCAAATCCTCGACCAGTGCGGTCTCCGGCGGGAGTTTTGATCCGACGGGCCATCGGCCGGTCGATATCGCCTCCTCGATCGCCGCAGCGACGATGTCTACCTTGCGTCCGGAATCGGACATGTGTGCCACCTCGGGTAAGTGAGTCAATGACTTTGTCCGAGGTTAGCGTGCTCTCACGAGTGGGTCAATGACTTGGGAATTATCCGCGTACGTCCAGGCTGCGGGCGTAGTGCTCCTTGAAAACCTCGAGATGCGCCCACGATTCCAAGCCGCTGACACCGTCGATGCCCCGGATTCGCTCGGACAGGGCATGGAGGTCGTTGGACGAGTTGGCGGCGACCGTCGCGATCACGTCGTACCGTCCCAGGGTCCGCGCGAGGAATTCGATTCCGGGCAGGGACTCGATCTCCGATACCGCGTTGTCGTCCCGTGAGCCCAGATTGACGCCGATGCCCATCGCCAGCGTCCGGCCACCACCTCGCCGCTTGACGACAGCGCCGACGCGCAGTGCCGTGCTCGCGATCAGGTGATTGACGCGATTGCGCACAGCGCTCGGCGACAGGCCGGTGTGTTCGGCCAGCTCGAGAAATGGCATGCGCCCGTTGCGTTCGAGCAGTTCGATCAAGGTGACGTCCGTCGAATCGAGTCGGATGTCGGCTTGTAAAGCGGTTTCGGGCATGAAGATTCCCTTGATGACGTCGACGTAGACCAGCGTGCTCACGGATCTGACGCCACGCTGTGAGCGGAGTTCGGCGATAGCGCGGTACAGATCGTCGTGGCTGGACACCCGAAGTTCCGCGATCACGTTGTACTGCCCGCTGACTGCCGAGATGTAGACGGCAGCCTCGGATTCGATCAACGCGTCCAGTACCGGGGTCATCGGTCCGGACACGGCGATCGACACGTGTGCGAGTGCCTTCAGGCCGAGAAGTTCGGGGTGTGCGACGGCAACCACGGACACCGTTCCCGAGTCGAGTAGTGCCTGCACCCTGGTGGACACTGCCGCGCGTGGGGCATCGACGGCCACGGACAGTTCGCGGTACGTCGCTCGCCCATTGCGTTGAAGAGCAGCGATGAGCTTGGAATCGAGATCGACCGTCATGGATGCCCCAACTTTTCCAGAGATTTTTCTGTATGAGCTTCCTATTAGAACAGTCGCATGTGGGCATAGATGATGTGGATAAGTGCAGAAATGCTCGAAAACTTGTACAAAAAAGTTGTGTACCACCTGGTCTGAAACTTTGATGCATTGCATAGCTCCAGGTCAGGGCGTAGTTTTCGCTCAACACGCAGTGACCTGCACCACCATCTCGACGAAGGACCACCATGCGCAAGTTGCACACGCACGAAGCCTCGCCGCTCGACGCCACCGCCACGATCTTCACCGGCGCCAAGATCCACACCGTTGACGACAGCACGGCGGGAGCCGAAGCGTTCCTGGTGTTCGGAAACCGCTTTGCCGCGGTGGGGACACTCGAGGAATGCCGCACGGAGGCGCGACGCCTGAGCACTCGCACGACCGCGGTGGTCGAACTCGACGGCGCCACCGTCGTCCCCGGATTCGTCGATCCGCACGCACACCCGTTGATGTACGGACAGATGCTCAGCTGGGTGGACTGCGGGCCGGAGAAGGCGCACTCGATTCCCGGAATCATTGCCCTGCTTCAGGAAGCGGCACTCACAGCTCCTGCAGGTGTCCCGATTCGCGGATACGGCTATGAGCACCGCAACCTGATCGAAGGGCGTCATCCGCTCAAGGAAGAGCTCGATCAGGTGGCCACTGATCGCGAGGTCTACCTCATGAACGCGAGCGGTCACGGCGGCGTCGTCAACTCCTTCACTTTCGACAAGCACGGCATCGATGCGAGCACTGAGAACCCGGCCGGTGGCGAGTTCTTCCGAGACGCAGACGGCGAGTTGACGGGCGAGCTGTCCGACGCCGCGTGCAACATCCTCACCGGTGTCAACGGTGTGAAGGTCGGCCATCACGGACCCAACTTCCATCTCGAGGACGAGCCGGAAGAGCACCTTCGCCAGCTGTCGGTCGCTCAGGACAAGTTCCTGGCCGGCGGCGTCACCACCATCGGTGACTGCCAGGTGACGCGTCGTGAATTCGACATGTACCTGCGACTGGCCGAGCAGGATCAGCTCAAGACGCGCGTCAGCATGTACATGCTCAGCCATCTCCTCGATCACGTCATCGACACGGGAATGCATGGCGCTTTCGGCAATTCGCGGCTCGCGTTCGGCGGCATCAAGTTCTACGCCGACGGCACTCTCGGCGGCTGGACCGCATACTTCCCCGACGGCTACGTGGGCGACCCGTGCCGCACCGGGCAGCTCTACCATGAGCCGGCGGACTACTCGGAGCTCATTGCCAAGGCACACTCCGTGGGTCTGCAGACCGCCACGCACGCACAGTCGCCGACCGCCATCGACATGGTGCTCGACGCCATCGAAGCAGCGCAGAAGGCTCACCCCGACGCCGACGCGCGTCACCGCATCGAGCACTGCGGACTCCCGACGGCCGAGCAGATCGCCCGGATGAACCTGGCCGGTGTCTACCCGGTGAACCAGCCGCAGCACTACTACAACTGGGGTGAGGGCGTCACCGCGGCGATCGGCACTCCGGGCGAGCGGTTCAACCCGCTCGGGGAGTTCATCGCTGCCGAGGTTCCCGTGACCATCAGCTCCGACGCCCCGGTCGCAGAGCCCAAGCCGCTCGAGGCCATTCAGGCGGCCGTCACTCGTGTGACGCGTCAGGGCCATCAGCTCGGCTCCGATGCACTCCGCATCTCCGCCGACCAGGCACTGCAGGCTCACACGCTCAACGGCGCGCGTGCGCTGGGCCGTGAAGCGGAACTTGGCAGCATCTCGGTCGGCAAGCGGGCCGACTTCGTGATTCTGGGCGCGGATCTCCTCGAGGTTCCGGCCGACGCGATTGCGCAGATCGAGGTCCGGGCGACCTGGATCGACGGCGAACTCGCACATTCAGGTCATAACCACCTATTGTCGAGCACTTCGACCACCGAGGAAAAGTAATGAACCGAGAGCAACAGATCGTGAAGGCCCGCAAGGCGGGATTTGCAGCCTTCGTCGGTACAACCATCGAGTGGTACGACTTCTACGTCTATGCCACGGCAGCCGCCCTGGTCTTCGGTGACATCTTCTTCCCGCCCGGAACCGATCGCCTGACCGGCGTTGCGGCGGCGTTCGCGACGTACGCCGTCGGGTTTTTCGCCCGCCCCCTTGGTGGAATCGTGTTCGGCCATGTCGGTGACAAGATGGGCCGACGCACCGCTCTTGTTGTCACCCTGACGCTGATGGGTGCAGGAACATTCCTCATCGGCATGTTGCCCACGTACGCGTCGATCGGGTTCTGGGCGCCGCTACTGCTGGTCGTACTCCGCTTCGTCCAGGGCTTCGCCGTTGGCGGCGAATGGGGTGGCGCGGTCCTGATGGCCGTCGAGCATGCTCCCGAGGACAAGAAGACCTTCTACGGCGGATTCGCTCAGCTGGGCAACCCGGCCGGCGCCCTTCTTGCCACCGGTTTCTTCAGCATTCTCTCCACCTTCGGCGACGACGCTCTGCGCGAGTGGGCTTGGCGTCTGCCGTTCCTCTGCTCGGCACTGCTGATTCTGGTCGGCTTGGTCGTTCGCCTGAAGGTCGAGGAGTCCCCGGTCTTCGAGTCCGAGGTGAAGTCCGCGGACGTTCCGGAGATGCTGCCGCTCAAGTACGCGCTGGTGACCAACTGGCGTCCGATCATCCTCGGTATCGGCATTCTGCCGGTCGCAGTCGGCGGCTACTACCTCGTGACGACCTTCATCACGGCATACGCAACCGACCCCGACGTCGGCTTGTCGGAGACGCTGATTCTCAACGCGCTCAGTGTCGCTGCAGTGGTCGAGTTGATCGCGACCCTGGGAGTTGCGTGGCTCGGCGACAAGGTGGGGCGCGTCCGCGTGGTCATCTGGGGTCTTGCTGCGGTCGCAATACTCGCAGCGCCGCAGTTCCTGGTGCTGAAGTCCGGATCCGTGTTCCTGATCTTCCTGACGTTTGCGGTCATGCGACTGGTGCTTGCTGCCACGTATGGTCCGATCGCCGCCGTTCTCTCGCAGATGTTCAAGCCGCAGGCGCGCTACACGAGCATCTCGTTGGCGTACCAGGGTGCCGGCGCGATCTTCGGCGGATTGTCTCCGCTGGTCTCGACGCTGATGTACAAGGCAACCGGCAGCATCTGGCCGGTCATCGCACTGCTGATCGGCATGTGCATCCTGAGCATCGTCTGCCTGCTCTTCGCTCCGCAGCATGTGGACGAGGCGACGGATACCGACGGTGTGCGGCAGGACCTCAACAAGGAATCGGCCTCCGCCTGACTGCCGAGAATCGGCTTCCGCCTGACTGCCGAGAATCAGCTTCCGCCTGACAACTGAAAACACGAAGCTGGGGCAGTACACGATTTCCGTGTACTGCCCCAGTTGTCGTTTCAGGTCAGTTGTCGTTCAGCGACTGTTACGCGCCGACGAGATGGCGGTGAAAGTGATCGCTGCGTCGGTGGGCCTGGCTGAGATTCCTGATCTCGCGAAGCCAGAAGTGAGACGCCAGAGCGTTGTTGCTTCCGTAGCCGGTGCCGGAGGTGTCCTCGTCGATCAAGGCGACAAGCGCCTTGATCAGGCTGGTGACCTTGAGGTTGTTGGTCTGAGAATGTCGTACCAGCAGGTCGGCGGCTTCGTCGGTGCTGCAGCGGTAAAGCGTGCAGACAATTTCGAGAGCCCGTTCGCGGAGACGGCCCGAAGTAGTCGGGATCCGTAGTCCGTTTGTCGGGACACTGTTCGTCTGGTTGTTCGTGTCGTCGGGGTGAATCATGGTGTTGTACAAGGTATTCCTTTGAACCACATGGGTTTTGGGCCCGTGCGGTGTGTAGCGCATGTTGATACTGGTGCAGTCGGTACGCGATTGGCGGCGGACTCTGTCGGAGCCTTCGGCCTGGTCAACAATCTGCGGGACTGATGAAAGTGCGTAGTGATCAAAGGCGCGGATTTGCACCGAACTGGAAGTCTGCCCCTGGAACGAATATTGGAACTGTCGTTCCGGGCGAAGCGACCGGCTGCCTGACTGACGGCTGCCCTCTGATAACCCCACCGTACGTCATGGAGTTGGTTTCAGCTAATCCTTTTGCGGGCGATCATGCTCACAGTAGGCGGTTTCACCTGCTCAAGGAGTGTTTACGTGATCGATTATTGCTTGCTTGGTGATAGCCCAGGCGTTGGTTGTCGGGTTTCCGAAGTCGCCGTGGCCGACGCCGGGTAGTTCGATCAGATCGACCACGTCGCCTGCTGCTCGTGCGGCACGGGCATAGCGCCGGCTCTGTTCGACCGACACGACCTTGTCGCCGAGTCCGTGGATCGCCGTGACGGGGAGCCCGGTGGGGAGATGTTCGATCGGTGACGCGATGCGGTAACGGTCAGGGTGATCGACCGGCATGCCGCCCAGAAGATTTCGAACAAATCGATCTTTGCCCGCGGTTGCGGCGAGTGTCATGTCGAAGACGCCGGCCATGATCGTCGCCGAACGAATCGGCACGGTGAGGTCAGGCGCGGGAGCATCCGTGTCCTGTTGTGGTCGCGACGCGACCCACGCGGCCAGTTGTCCGCCCGCGGAGTATCCGGCGATGTGCACGCGACCCAAATCCAGTCGCCCGGAGGCCTTTTCCTGAACGATGCCGGCAAGCGCGTTGGTCGCCGCAACGGTATCGGAGAGAGTAGTCGGCCAACCGCCCTGCCCACCTATACGTCTGTATTCGATGTTCCAGACCGCAATTCCGTAGGGGGTCAGCGTTTTTGCCCACGCACCCGCGTACTCGAGATTGCTCTTCTGCGCCCAGCCGCCGCCGTGGATCAATACGACGACTGGCAGGTCGCCGTCCGATCCGGGTGGAAGATACAGATCGCCGAAAGTATCTGCGGCAGCGGCGTAAGCGATGCGTACCGCAGGGACATCGCGGTCGAGACCGGTGGCGCTGGCGACCGAGATCACGAGCGTGAAGATGCAGACGAGCGCTACGGCGAGGTACCTGGCCAAGCGGTCGCGGGAGCGGTGCGCGATGGCTTGATTCCTCTCGGTCTGCGACGGACGATTGTCAGGAAATCAGTCTATCGGTGCCGAGTGAATTCATGGGGTGAGCGAATTTGCGGTGCTTGCTCGTATTCGTAGTTCGCTACGGGTGTGGGTCGGCGCAGAGGGTTCGTCACCGTCGATCAGGGCGAGCAGTGCATCCACCGCCAAAGCTGCTTGTTCTTCGGGGAAGAAGTCGACGGCGGTGATCGGGGGATCGGAGATCAGTAGAGCGGGCTCGTCACTGTCCTGGGCGATCAAGATACTTCCGGGAATTGACAGGCCGAGATCGAGCGCCGCTCGTGCAGCGGCGGGGGCGCAACCGAGGATGACCGAGAGGATCGCGTCAGGGGGATTCTCGGATGTCAGTGCTTTGTGAGTCGCCGCGTATGCCGCGGAGACGAGTTGTTCGACGGAATTGACGCCCTCGAACGACGCCAGGTCGTCCGTGGCTCGGGGCGACACGCCGTGGATGCGGCACCATTCGAGGTAAGCGATGGTCGTTGCGCGAGTCCATGCCGAATCCATTCCGGGATTGAGGACAAGGATATCCGTTGCGCCCTGTTCGGTGAGGTGGTTCAAGAGCGTTTCGGTCGTGGCGAAGAGATCCGGCGAAATACTCCATCCGAATTGCTCAGGGTTGCCGGGACCCACTACGACAGAAGGTATTCCGAGTTTCTTCAAGATGTCGACGCGAGGGTCGTGCATCATCGGGTCGACGACGATCACACCGTCCATCTCGATGCGACGCAGTCCGTTCGGGTCCTTCATCGACGGCAACAGCAGGAGTGAGTGATCGGCGTGGAACGCTGCCTGTGTGGCGGCGGTCGCCACACGGCCGTACCAGTCGAAGTTGAGGTACTCGGCCGAGGAAGGCTCGTCCGGAGCCGGGAGCATCAACCCGAGGGTGGCGGTTCGACCCGAGCGAAGGTTTTGTGCCGACCGATTGGCTCGGTAACCCAAGCGATCCGCAACCTCTTGAACACGCGCCCGGGTGGCAGAGTCGACTCTGCCCTTGCCGTTGAGTGCGTAGGAAACTGTGGACACGGCGACGCCGGCGGCTGTCGCGACATCGCGAAGCGTCGGGACGTTCGGCGTGATCATCGGGGTCGCGTCCTCTAGTTGCTGGGCGGTTTCTACTCAAGAGTAACGCCCAATCGTTTCGGCAGGGGGAACCTGGCGGACGATTGTTCAGTCGGAGAAATTTCGCCGAATCGTTTCATCAGAGCTATTGACTATGCCGAAACGTTTCGGCACTCTCGTAGAACACCGGGACAACTTCGAGTGAAATTCGGTCGACCTCGGGCACCCTCATTCCCAGTCCATGCGCCTAAATACGACGATCCACGGAGTTACCCCATGAGAGAGAAAACCCGTCCACGTCGCGCGGGTGCTGCTGCCGCGTGGTCGGCCACTGGTGGTTTGGTCGAACGGCCGGGATTGATTCCGGGTGCACCTGAGATCTGGGTCTACGCAGACAAGTTCTCCTACTTCGCCGGCGACACCGTCTCGGTGCGGGTCCACACCACCGCTGACGAATACGACATCGAGGTGGTCCGTGACGGCGCGCGCCCACAGAGCATCGTCAAGTACATCGGGCTACCAGGAAAACAACAGTCGACGCCCGACGACGCCTATGCGACCGGGTGTGATTGGTCGGAATCCGTTGCCTTCACCGTTGCACCGAATTGGGCTTCGGGGATGTACCTGATCCTGGTTCGAATGCGCCACGAAGGTGTGGTCGTCGAACGTGAGGGCTTCTTCATTGTCAAGGCACGTGAACCCGAGCACGCTGACATGGTCCTCATCCACACCACGAGCACGATGTTGGCCTACAACGACTGGGGCGGAGCCAACAATTTCCGTGGTGCCCCGGACGGTTTCGGCGACATGGCGACACCGATTTCGTCGACGCAGCGTCCCATCGCGCGCGGGATGTTGCGCAAACCCGAAGGTGCAGCGCGAAACATTCACACCGATATGCCGGGAATCGGATGGGTTCCGCGGCACCCGCCGTACGAATGGGCCTGGGTGAACGGATACTCGCGCCATCACGCCGACGCATTCTGGGCGACGTACGAACGCCCGTTCACGGTGTGGGCGGAGGAGCAAGCGTTTCTCGTACACCACATCACCCAGCACGACCTACATGAGGATCCTTCAGCGCTGCGCGGATATTCGTGTGCAGTCGTCGTCGGTCACGACGAGTACTGGTCGTGGGAAATGCGTGATCGTCTCGACGCATTTGTCGAAGGAGGAGGCGGCCTGGCGCGATTCGGCGGGAACTTCCTGTGGCAGGTACGCATCGAAGGTGACGCGCAGATTTGTTACAAGAACCCCTTCGACGATCCCATACGAGAAGTAGACCCCACCCGCGTCACCACGGCATGGGATTCCCCCGAGATTGATCGGCCGGGCGCGTGGACGATGGGTTTGACCGCGATGGCGGGGGTGTACAACCGTTACGGTGCAACAGCTCCGAGGTCATCCGGCGGCTTTACCGTATACCGGCCCGATCATTGGGCATTGAACGGAACCGACCTGTATTACGGTGACAACTTCGGAATCGCGCCGGTCTGTATTGCTGCTTTCGCAATGGACGGTGCGGACTACACGTTCAGGAAGGGTCTGCCGTACGCCACCGGTGTCGACGGTGCACCAGAGGATCTGGAAATCATCGCAATGGCGCCGGCAGTATCGGGGTCACGGGACAACTGGAACGGCACCGCTCCGATTGGTGTGCCCTTCGCCGAGGTGTCGGGAATCTTCGAAAGTGCCTATGGGAGAGAACTCCCCGAGCATCTGCGCGAGTTCGAATACGGTTCGGGAATGGTGGCAACACATCAGCGCGGTCTCGGAACCGTTTTCAATGCCGGGACGACCGAGTGGGTCAGTGGACTGATTCACCGGGATCCTTTCACCGAACGAATAACCGCAAACGTACTGAATCTGTTTGCTGCGCAACTGTCGAGTTTCACTGAGGAGCCAGACTGACGGCGGCGACCAGCGGTAGAGTTTGTTGCCCGAGGATGATGGCCGAAAGAGGATCCATACGTACGTATGTATGGAGACATGAAATCGACTTGACCAGGGTTTTTAATCCAAACTACCGTAGTCTTCGCCGTTCATTTGGATGACGGGTGGGTGTGGGGAGTTGCCGAACTTCGGCAGTCACGTGCGGATCTCCACGATCAGATCCGCACGTGACCTGGCCGCTGCGATTACGTCGGCGTTCGGTTGATCCACCCGTCTCACCCAGTCCGCGGCCGCTTCGGAACTCCTCCCGAAGCGGCTGTGGCGTTTCACCAACCGCTGCGTGCGTGTCGCCTCCGGAACCTCGAGGTACCAGACGGTGTCGATCGCCGCTCGTACTTGTGGCCAGCTGCCGTCTGGTAGGAGGAGGTAGTTTCCCTCGGTGACGATCAATGGCGTTCGAGGCTCGACAGCGGTTGCGCTGCCGATTGATTCGTCGATCTCGCGATCGAAGGCGGGCGCGTACACAATGGAGTCTTCGGATCGGAGGCGGTGTAGAAGCGCCGCGTATCCGTCGGCGTCGAAAGTTTCCGGAGCGCCTTTTTGTCCACGCCTGCCGAGTCGGTCGAGTTCCCGATTGGCAAGGTGGAAGCCGTCCATCTCGACGACGGTGCACAGTGAGTCCAGTTTCTGCGCAATTGCCTGTGAAGCCGTCGATTTCCCGGCTCCAGGGGCTCCCGCGATGCCGAGAATGTATCGGCCGTTGTCGGTGATCAGTGAAGCGGCGCGTGAGGCAAGTTGATCGAGCGTCAGCGAGACGGTCGGCGGTGAGGTTCTCACTTGTTGCTCCGATCAGTCCGAGGTCCGGTGGATCGAGGGTACGCCGGAGGTCTTCAACCGTTGACAGTCTGAATGGACTGTGAAACTGTGAGCCATGCCACTCGAGAGGCTGGAGGTGTGACCGTGACCCTGCGTGACGCGCAGCGCGAAGCCACGCGCCACCGGATTCTCGATGCGGCAACGGATTTACTGATAGCGGACGGGTATTCGTCGTTGACGACGCAGTCGGTTCAAACGGCTGCCGGAGTCAGTCGGGGCGCTCTCCTGCACCACTTTCCGAATATGCAGGAGCTCACTGCCGCGTTGGTGTCGAATATCGTCGTGCGGAACGAGGCGGCGGTGAGGTCGGCGATGTCTCGACAAGACCCGTCGGTGGATACGATCGAGAACTCGATCTCCGCTTTGTATTCGGCGTTGACTCAGCCGCCGTTCCAAGCGGAACTCGAACTGTGGTCGGCGGCTCGGACGGATCCGGTGTTGGCGGAGGTTCTCCGCGAATCGGAGCGCGTCGCCGGGCGGGATTTGCAGCGAGTTGTCCATGACGCGTTCGGGCCTGAAATTGTTGCTTCCGAGAACTATTCGCAAATTGCAGATCTAACCGTGCTGATGCTCCGTGGTTTGGCGTTGTCCCGGGCGGTACACAAGAGCGATGCCTCTGCGCGTCGTTCGATCAGTCAATGGGCGGGCGTCGTTCGCCTGCTGCTCACCCAGAACTAGCGCAACTCGTTTCGTTCGAGATGCGCTCGATCGACAGGACCGATGATGACAGATTTTGCGACCCTGAAATACGAGACCTCTGGTGGTAAGGCGTACATCACCCTGAACCGCCCCGATCGGCTCAACGCAATCGACGATCGGATGCCGTCGGACATCCGAAATGCAGTTGCGGCGGCCAATGACGACGACGACGTTCGCGTGATCATCTTGCAAGGCGCAGGCAAGGCGTTTTGCGCCGGGTACGACCTCAAGAAGTTCGCCGAAGGAGATCTCGACGGAAAGTGGAATCAAGGCCCGGTGTGGGACCCCATCAAGGACTTTCGGGGCATGAAGCAGAACACCGATGACTTCTTCACCCTCTGGCGATCGCTCAAGCCGACCATCTGCAAAGTTCAGGGTCATGCAGTCGCAGGCGGAAGCGATATTGCGCTGTCCTGCGACATGCTGATCATGGCTGACGACGCCCGCATCGGATACCCGCCTGCTCGCGTCTGGGGTTGCCCGACCACAGCTATGTGGGTGTACCGCCTCGGGGCGCAACGCGCCAAGCGAATGTTGTTGACGGGAGACACCATTGACGGTGTCACCGCCGCCGATTGGGGATTGGCGCTCGAATCGGTGCCGGCCGACGAACTGGACGCTGCGGTGGAGGCGTTGGCGGATCGCATCGCCGGTGTCCCGCTCAATCAATTGGCAATGCAGAAGATGATGATCAATCAGGCGTACGACAACATGGGGTTGCAGGGCACCCAGGTGCTGGCAACCCTGTTCGACGGAATTACGCGTCACTCGCCGGAAGGGCGCTGGTTCAAGGATTTTGCCGAACGCGACGGATTTCACGCCGCGGTGCAGTACCGCGATTCCGGCCGCAAGATTCCAGACGGAGGCGGGCCGCTCCCCGAATCCGACACCCCTTCACGATAGAAAGTGGATGTGAGATGAGCAGTGTTCTCGAAACGTCGTACTTCCCCGCGGACGTGTCGGACCCGATAGTGGAACAAACGGTCGGCGGGCTGCTCCGAGAGTGCGCCGCGGACTCGCCGAACCTGGTTGCTATCCGAGAAGTAGTTCCGGCGCAATCGCATTCGTTGTCCGGTGCCTCCGAGACGGATCGCACCTGGACCTTTGCGGAACTCCTGGGTGAAGCGGAGGGGTGCGCGCATTACCTCTTGTCGCAGTTCGACCGCGGCGACCGGATAACGGTCTGGGCTCCGAACATTCCGGAGTGGATGATTCTGCAGTACGGCGCCGCGCTTGCCGGAATGGTTCTGGTGACTGCCAATCCGGCATTGGGTGCGGAGGAATTGGCGTACGTCCTGTCGCAGTCCCAGTCCCGCGGGCTCTTCCACACCGGAAAGTTTCGCGGCGGCGACATGGCAGCGGTGGCATCCGAGGCGATTTCGATTGCGGGAGCAGAAGTTCTGGCAGTGAACTTCGAGGACTGGGATCGTCAGGTTCGAGGTTGGGCCGGCGAACGGGGCGCACTGCCGGAAGTCTCTCCTGACGACAATGCGCAGATCCAGTACACGTCGGGAACCACCGGAGTTCCCAAAGGTGCGCTGCTGCATCACCGAGGACTGGTCAACAATGCCGATTTCGTCAGTCGGAGAGGTCAATTCCCCGAACGGGGTTCGGTGGTCTCGGCGATGCCGCTCTTCCACACCGCTGGGTGCGGCATCCTGGTCCTCGGCGCCGCACAGCGAAGAATGTCCATCGGTCTGATCCAGTATTTCGACCCGACTGCGGTTCTCGATGCGGCGGAACGCTTTCGGGCCGACGTGGTCAGTGGAGTTCCGACGATGCTGATCGCGATGATCAACGACGCCAGCTTCGCGAGCCGCGATTTCTCGACCTGTTCGGTGGTCGTGTCGGGTGGGTCGTCGGTCCCGCCCGAACTCGTGAGCACGGTGGAGTCGGCCTTCGGTGCTGGGTTCAGCATCGTCTACGGACAAACCGAGGCGAGCCCCGTGATCACGCAGACCAGCCCCGCCGACACCCCCGAAGACAAATCGGAGACGGTCGGTCTCGCGTTGCCGCAGGTCGAGGTGAAGATTTCCGACGTGGTGACCGGGGACAGCGTGCCACTCGGCGAACAAGGTGAGATCTGCGCGCGCGGGTACCTCGTCATGACCGAATACTTCCGCAACCCGGAGGCTTCGGCCGCCACCGTGGACAAGGACGGTTGGTTACATACCGGCGACTTGGGGACGATGGATCAGCGTGGATACGTCCGGGTGACCGGCCGGCTCAAGGACATGATCATCCGCGGCGGGGAGAACATCTATCCGCGAGAGGTCGAGTCCGTGATCTTCACACATCCGAAGATCCTCGATGTGGCGGTCGTGGGTGTGCCTGACGAGGTATGGGGCGAGCGGGTGGTTGCCGTCATCAGGTGGAAAGACGAGTCCGACCAGCCGACCGCAGCCGAACTGGTCGAGTTCTGCACCGAGCGACTGGCACGCCACAAAGCACCCAAGGAGTGGTTCAGTGCAGAAGCATTTCCTCTGACCGGCTCGGGCAAGATTCAGAAATATCGAATTGCGAGCCTGGTCGGCGAGGGCGCCTACGGCGTCGTCAGCTGACCCGAGCGCATAGCACGTCGGAGCGATTCTGTCTGGGTTATCCCCGTAAATCGCTCCGACGTGCCCTGTTTATCCTGGTGGCGTGAGTTCATCTTTCGGTGAGACCGGACACAAAGCCACCTCCAGCCGCATCCGCGCCACAGCCTTTGCGTCGAAGGTGATGGCCGCGTCCGACGCTGTGAAGTTCATTCACCCCGGCGACACGGTCGCGATCAGCGGTTTCGCAAGCGCCGGTACTCCCAAGGTGATCATTCCGGCACTGGCCGAGCGCATTCACCACACCCGCGGCAACGGATCGAACTTCACGATCAATCTCCTGACCGGTGCTTCGGTGTCCACCGAGACCGAAAGGCTGCTCGCCGAGGTCGACGGAATCGCGCTGCGTATGCCGTATCAGTCCGAGGCCACCGCGCGTCGCCGCATCAACGACGGTCGCATGGACTACGTCGACATCCATCTCTCCCACGTTGCTCAGCAGGTGTGGGAGGGCTACTACGGCAACGTCGACGTCGCGGTCGTCGAAGTCGCCGGTATCACCGAATCAGGTGAACTGATTCCCTCCGCGTCGATCGGCAACAACAAGACGTGGCTCGACGTCGCAGACAAGGTCATTCTCGAAGTCAACTCCTGGGTGCCCGAGGCGATGGAAGGCATCCACGACGTCTACTACGGCACCGCGTTGCCGCCGCATCGGAAGCCTCTCGAGATCACCCGCGTCGAAGACCGGATCGGCCAGACGACATTCCGAGTGGATCCCGCGAAGGTTGTCGCCGTTGTCGAGACCGACTGCCGAGACAGCGCGAGCCCTCTCACTGCACCCGACGCCGTCAGTGAGGCGATCGCCGGCCACGTCCTGGAATTCTTCGACTTCGAGGTGCGCGCCGGACGGATGCCGGCGGATACCTTGCTTCCGCTGCAGGCAGGCATCGGCAATGTTGCCAACGCGGTGCTCGGCGGTCTCGATCGGGGGCCGTACCGCGGCCTGACCTGCTACTCCGAGGTCATCCAGGACGGGATGCTCAAGCTGATCAAGGACGGAACCGTCGCGCATGCGTCGTCGACGGCTTTGGCGCTCACCGACGAGGGCATCGAAGAACTGACCGCGAACATCGACTTCTACCGCAACCACATCACGCTCCGTCCGCAGGAAATCAGCAACCACCCAGAGGTGGTGCGCAGACTCGGAATCATCGCCATGAACGGCATGCTCGAGGCCGACATCTACGGCAACGTGAACTCGACGCACGTCATGGGGACGAAGATCATGAACGGAATCGGCGGCTCGGGAGACTTCGCTCGTAACGGCTACGTGTCCATGTTCCTGAGCCCGTCGACGGCCCGCGGGGGTGAGATCTCGGCGATCGTTCCGATGGTTCCGCACGTCGACCACACCGAGCACGACACTCAGGTGTTGGTCACCGAGCAGGGGTTGGCCGATCTGCGCGGTCTGTCTCCGCGGCGACGCGCGCGCCTGATCGTCGACAACTGTGCTCACCCGGAGTTCCGGCCACTGCTCCGCGATTACATCGCTCGCGCCGACGCTCAGCCGGGCGCGGGGCAGACGCCGCACATCCTGGGCGAGGCATTCTCGTTCCATCAGCGGTACATCGACACGGGTTCGATGCGCTTGTCCTGACCTTCCGATCGGTGCTTGTACGATCTTCGGACGCCGAGCAAATCAGGAGTGAAGAGCGACATGGCTCGACCGTCGAAACCGTTGATCAGCCGAACCACCGCAGTTGCCGCAGCAATCTCGATTATCGATGCCGAGGGCTTGGACGCTTTCAGCCTTCCGCGTCTGGCTAAGTACCTCGACGTCAAAGCTCCGTCGTTGTATCACCATTTCTCCGACAAGAACGAGATTTTGACGGAGGTTGCGCGAGCAATCGTGTTCGAGACCAGGATTCCGCGTCAGCCCGCGTCAGGTGATTGGCAGGACTGGGTTGTCGCGTACGGCTTGAACTTTCGGGATGTGATTCTGCGTCACCGCAATGCCGCGCCGGTGATGTTGCAGTTTCTTCCGCGAGACCTCGTGACTGACATGTTCGAGGCTGCAGCAGATTACCTCGAGGGTTCGGGAGTTCCTGTGCGGCTGCATGTTCAGATCCTCGACGGCCTCGAGAAGCTGACCTTGGGTGTCACCCTCACTGAGGCGATGAGGCCCGAGGCCAAGCGTTCCGCCGTTTTTGCCAACGTAGATCGAATTGCCCACCCGGTCCTCGACGCCGCGCTGAAGTCGAATCAACGTACGCCCAGGCAGTTGTACGAACAGATGATGCGAAGTTTCCTCTACGGGGTTCTTCACGCCGACCAGGTGGATAACTCGATCTGATCAAGCGGCAGGTACAGATGCCTTTTCGCCGTCGACGGCAAGGGCGACTGATTCCTTGGTATTGCGAACCTGCGCGTATGCGATCGTTGCGGCGGCGAGCAGGGTCGGTACGACGAAGAGGAAGAAGATGGATTCCGTCGTCCAGGATCGGTCGACGAGTAGACCGATCCCCAACGGCGTCACGATACTTCCGATGCGGCCGAGTCCCGCTGCGATTCCGAGAGCGGAGACACGTGCTTCGGGGCGGAAGAGGATCGGCACCATGACATACAGGCCGGTGTAGGCCGCGGTCATACACAGCCCGAGCAGAGCTGACGCCACCAGCGCGGGGCTGAGTTGAGTCGAGACCAGAGCGAGGACGCCGAACAGTAGCGAGCCGGCGAGGATGAAGCCCATGGTGATCCACATCGAGGCGAATCGAAGGGCCAGGCCGGCGAAGACCAGCGTTCCGAGCGCGCCGCCGAGCGAGAACATCAGTCCACCACTGATTCCGGCGTTGTTGGACATGCCGGCAAGCTTGAGAAGTTTCGGTGTCCAGGTATTGCCGAAGAAGTATGCGATGTTGACCAGGCCGAAGACGATGCATGTCGTCGCCAGGGCCCAGGACTTCAGGTGAGCCGATCCGGAGACGTTCGGTGACCGCCGCACAGGTGTCGTGTGATTACCCGTGGCCGGGACTCCGGTCAGTTTCATCTTGGAAATCAGTTCGTCCAGCTTCTTTCGCGACGACTCGGTTCCCTTGGCGGCGAGGAAGTCCGGCGATTCTGGGATTCCGAAATAGGCCACACCCGCCATTATTGCCGTGACGACCGCGCCGAGCAGGAATGCGGAGTGCCAGCCGTACGTCGACATCAGCACCGCTGCTCCGGCGCCGCCGAGTACACCCCCGAGTGGAATGCCGATCGCGAACAGCGCGATGAGCGTCGAGCGCTTGCGTGCAGGTGCGTACTCGCCGACGATGATCGGCGAACTCGGGATGATGCCGCCCATACCGACGCCGGCCAGCAGACGCGCAAGCGCAAGTTGTGTGACGTCGCCGCTCGCTGCGGACAGTAGAAGACCGACTGTGATGACGACCAGCGAACCGATCAGCAGGGGGCGGCGCCCGTATCGGTCGCCGACCGGTCCCAAGGCGATCGAGCCGACCGCCATGCCGATGAGGCCGGCGCTGAAAAGCATGCCGGACTGGGTGCCGGATATTCCCCAGTCGTCCGTGATCGGCAGTATGGCGAGTGACATCGAAAGGATGTCGTATCCCTCGGCCATGTTGACCAGCGTGCACAGAAGGATTACCCGTATTTGGAGTCTGCTGAGTGGAGACGCATCGATCAGTTCGCGTGCTGAAGCCATCGTGTTCCTTAGTCGGAAGGGGTGGTTGCGGGTGTGACTTGGCTTGTGCGCTCGGGTGATGTTCACCAGCAGCAGTTTTCGAGTCGACACTGAATCGATGTGCCTCAAGTCACATCGGTTAATCTAACGCAGTTCGGTTAAATGGTCAACGCATGCGCCTTCGGTAAACCTAATGGCGTATGGTTTAGTGTACGAGACGGGATGATTCTGCTGAGTCTGTTCGACTGTTAGCTCTATTCTGTTGTTGTGCAACAGTTTTGCAGTTGTCGATGGTTGACAGGTCGGCCGGGGGAGCTTACGTTTCGCCGAGATGTAAACAGTTACTGACAACTTCCTGGGACGCTGCGGCCCGCAGGAAGGAAGGAATGGTTTCCCATGGCCCTCTCCGATTTCTTCGACCAAGGGTGGAGCGTCGATCCCGCTGCCATCGCATATCGTCACGGCGACGTCGACTGGACGTTCGAAGAAGCAGGTTCGCTGTCCTGTCGTGTCGCGAACGCGTTGCTGCGAGACGGAATGAAGCCGGAAACGAAGATCGGCGTTCTCTCTCCCAATGATCCAGCGGCGTGGTTATGCGTCATCGCTGCCTGGCGTGCCGGTGGAACCTGGGTGCCTCTCAATCCGAACAGTCCGATCACGGACAGCATCGGATTCGTCAACCAGTTCGATTGCGAGATTCTCTTCTATCACCCTGCGCTTGCAGCAGCTGTAGACGAGATTCACGCTGCAGTCGGCGACCGCATCCAGTACATCCGCCTCGAAGGAGAAGCGGACGCCGCCGAGTGTGTTCGTGACTACGCCCGCGCTTTGACGGACTGGCTCGGCGATTCTCCGTCGACGCATCCGAGGGTCGACGTTCCGCAGGATTCCGTGGCGATGATTTCGCCGACCGGCGGTACGACAGGCGCTCCCAAGGGCGTGATGAACACCCACCGCAGCTTCTCGATGTGTGTTGCGCAGCTGATGCTTGCCATGCACTATCGCGCCGACGAGAAGGTGGTCAACCTCGCGGCTGCCCCCATGACGCACTCCGCCGGAATGCTGACCCTGCCGGCAACTGCCCGCGGCGGCGCCGTCGTCGTGTTGAAGCGGCCGGATCCGGAGACCCTGCTCGAGTCGATCGACCGATACAACGTCACCGACCTGTTCCTGCCTCCCACCGTGATCTACCGGTTGATCGAACATCCGGATCTGGCGAACTACGATCTCACGTCGCTGCGGTACTTCCTCTATGGTTCTGCCCCGATGTCGGCCGAGAAGCTGCGCAAGTGCTTGAAGGTTCTGGGTCCGGTGATGATCGAATGCTTCGGCCAGACGGAAGCTCCCGGCTCCATCAGTTTCCTGCGCCCCGAGCAGCACTTTGTCGACGGCGAGATCGCCGACGACGCCCGATTGCTGTCTTGTGGTCGGCCGTCGCCGTTGATCAGAGTCGAAATCCGCGACGACGAAGACAACGCGCTTCCGAGCGGTGAGCGTGGCGAAATCTGCGTACGCGGAGACCTGGTCATGAAGGGGTACTACAACAACCCCGAGGCGACCGCCGACACCATACGTGACGGTTGGCTTCACACCGGCGACATCGGATACCTCGACAACGAAGGGTTTCTGACGCTCACCGACCGCAAGAAAGACATGATCATCTCGGGCGGATTCAACGTCTTCCCAGCTGAGGTCGAGCAGGTGATCTGGTCGCACCCCGCTGTGCAGGACTGTGCCGTCATCGGCATTCCGGACCCGGAATGGGGCGAGGCCGTCACCGCTGTCGTCGAGCTCAACGAGGGCGCAGAAGTAGGTGCCGACGAGCTGATTGCTCTGTGCCGCAACAAGCTCGGAGGTGTTCGTAGTCCCAAGCGAATCGACTTCGTCGAACGACTCCCGCGCAGCGTCAACGGGAAGGTCCTCAAGAAGGATCTCCGAGAACTCTACTGGGCTGATCAGGCTCGACGAGTCTGAAGAACAGGACTGACGAATAATGCACCCTTCATTCGACGATGCCGCCCTGCGATGTGAAGGCACGAGCATCAGACTGCTGGCTTCGCAGTGCAGTCGGTGCGAGAACATCAGCTTCCCTTGCCGTGAGCGTTGCGCCAAGTGCTACGCCCCGGCGACCCAGATCGAACTGGCCGAGTCCGGTACCGTCTTATCGCATTGCACTGCAGCATTTCCGATTGCCGGAGCGCAACCTCCCGTGACCATCGCGCAGGTGCGTATCGGTGACGCCGACATCGAAATTCTGGGAGTCAGTGCCGATCCCGTTCGAATCGGTGATGTGGTTTCCGTTGTTCCCCGGAGTGCGGGCACGGAAGACTCACTGTTCACGACATACGGTTTCGAAAAGGAGTCGCGCGATGCGTGAGGTATACATCTCGGGCGTCGGAATGACGCCGTTCGTTTCCAAAACGACGACACCGCCACATGTTCAGGGTGGACAGGCGTTGAACGCGGCCCTCGGGGATTCCGGACTGGACTGGGCTGAAGTCGGCCTGCTCGTGGTCGGTGCCGTCGGTACCGGAATGTCGACCGCTCCGCTGGTTCTGCACGAAATGGCGTGGACCGGGATTCCTGCTGTTGCGGTAGAGAACGCATCAGCCACCGGCACAGCGGCTTTCGAGCAGGCCCGCGCTGCTGTGGCATCGGGGCAGGTGGAAACTGCCGCGGTGGTCGGAGTCGGAAGCCTAGGTGCTCTCTTGATGAGCCGCGCTGCCGAAGGGGAACGTGAACCGGACTTGATTTCTGTATCCGGCATGGCAGTTCCTGCTGTTCCGTTTGCGTTGATGAAGCAGGCCCGCATGCATCGACACGGCGAATCGGCCGACGCCAGCCTCCTGGTGGTGGAGAAGAACCTCTTCAATGCAAGCCGAAACCCCATGGCGCAGCGTAACAAAGCATTGACGATGGACGAGTTGAAAGCTGCACCGATGCTGGTGGATCCGCTCCGGCGCGTCGAATCCTGCCCGATCGGTGACGGCGCAGCGGCAGTCGTCATCACCAGCAGAAAACTCGCGAACGCCAGTCGGGCAGTCCGAGTGGCTGCCGCCGTAGCGGAGACAGACAAGTGGCACGGGGCTGCCGCGTTCATGCCTGATCTCGGTGTGACCAAGCGGGTCTCCGCCCGTGCCTACGAGCAAGCCGACATTCGCCCCGACAACGTCGACGTCGTAGAGGTTCACGAGGCTTTCAGCGTCGAAGAACTGCAGTACATCGAGGATCTCGGGTTGGCGGCGGAAGGGAAGGCGTCGTTCGCGATGGCAGACGGCGATTTCCACATCGGAGGCCGTGTCGCGGTCAGCCCCAGCGGTGGACTGATCGGCCGTGGGCATCCCGGTGGAGCGACCGGCCTGTCCCAGTTCGTCGAGATCACTCAGCAGATTCGTGGGCAGTCCGGGGTCCGTCAGCACGACGGTGCGCGGATCGGATTCGCGCAGATGATCGGAGCCGGCGGAGTGAGTTACGCGCACATCCTGGTCGGCGAAGACTAGCGGTTCCGGTACGACAGTCCCCCCGCCTTCGGAACGTGGTGGAAGAATGCGGGGGGTGAACGCAACCGGAGTACCCACAGAAGTGCTTTCCCGGGTAGCCGCGGCAGGGGCGGACGACGCCGGTGGCCTACCCGTCGAGTTGCTGGGTGATTTCCTGGACGTGCTCAGTGTCGCCGTATGCGAGGGGAAGCCGCTGCAGCGTCGTCAGCTGCATCGTTTCCGTGCCCGCGGTGAAGAAGCGGCGCAGCAGGGTGTTGCCCTGCGAGCCCTGCTCGATCTTTATCTCTCCTCGGCTTGGCGCCTGTGGCGTGAGCTCCCCGCTGTTATTGCGGCACAATCGGATCCGACTGCCGTCGTCTCGGCCGGCGAAGTCATGCTCCGCGCCGTCGACGATGCCGTCGCCGAACTGGCCGAAGGATTTCAGTTGGCCAGGCGTTCTCTGGTCCGCTCGCAGGTATCGGCACGCCGTGAGTTCGTCGACGACCTGTTGACCGGTGGAGCCGATGTCGTCGGATTGTTAGGTCGTGCTTCGGGATTCGGGCTCCATCTCAGCGGTCCACATGCCGTCGCGGTCGTGACCGCGACGCGCGAGTTCACCGACGACAATCCCTTGGTGCGGGCCGTCGAACGTGCCGTGCTCGGCAGCAAGGGTGACGCCGACGCGTTGGTTGCCAGCAAGAGCGGCAAACTGGTCGTCGTTTTCGCGGCGCCGGACCGTGATGCCGTCGACCACGTGCTGGCGGGTATTCGGTCGGCTCTCGGACCGGGAACCGATGACGACGGGCGAGTTCAGTTGCAGCGGCGTGCTTTGGACGGCACCTGGCAGATCGCTGTCGGGCGCCCTCGCACCACTGCTTCGGGCGTCGTGGCGTCGTACCGGGAGGCGCTCGACGCACTGGACCTGGCGCAGCGCCTGTCGTTGACCGCACCGATCATCGATGCTCGTGACCTGCTGGTCTACCGCGTTCTGGTCAACGACAGGCCGGCGGTCACCGACCTTATCCACACCCTGCTCACCCCGCTGCTCGAGGCACGCGGCGGCGCTGGGCCGATGATCGACACCCTGCTCGCGTACTTCTCCGCCGGCGGCAATACGGCAAAGACCGCCCGAGACCTGCATTTGTCGGTCCGGGCGGTCACGTACCGCTTGGACCGTATCCGTGAACTCACCGGCCAGAACGTCAACGACCCCAACGACAGCTTCGCGCTCCACGCTGCCGTGTTGGGCGCGAAGTTGCTCGACTGGCCGGCCACGGAGCTGGCCTGATCAGCTGGTGCGCGCCCGTTCCTCGTAGGCAGCACGGGCCGCGGTGTCCACGTCGCCGAGAAACTGCGTCTCGACGCCGAACAGTCGGCTCAATGCCTCGTAAGGCCGTCGGGGTACGAAACCCTGTGCCTGGACAAGCAGTCCGGATACTCGCGTAATGCGCACGCGTGGTCGAGGTTTGGTGATCAAGCCGACGATTGCTTCGGCGATTTCCTCCGGCTGAACCTCACGGAAACCCTTCATTCCCGAAGTCCCGGAAGTGAGTTGGGTGTTGGTGAGCGTCGGCAGTACGGACGAGACGTTCACTCCGGTGCCACGAACTTCCTTGCGGACAGAATCGGTGAAGCCCAACACCGCATGCTTGGCGCCGCAATACGTCGACAAACCGGGGCACGGGAGTTCGCCGGCAAGCGAAGCGATGTTGATGACGTGTCCACGTCCGCGTGGAAGCATCCGTCGCAGTGCGAGTTTGGTTCCCGTGATCACGCCGAGGACGTCGATCTCGATGATGCGTCTGGTCACGGTGTCGTCCTCGTCGACGATCCGTCCGACCGGCATGATGCCCGCATTGTTGACCAGTACGTCGATCGGGCCGAGTTCACCTTCGACGGTGTCGAGGAAGTCGAAGAACGACGCGGGGTCGGTGACGTCGAGACGCCCGAACGTACGGATGCCCAAATCTTTTGCAGCCTGCGCGAGAGTGGCTTCGTCGATGTCGCCGATCGCGACCCTCGCGCCCAGGCTGATGAGCCGTTTCGCGGTGGCGTATCCGATGCCCCTGGCGCCACCGGTGATGACCACTACCTGACCGTCGAAAGGCTTGTTCATATCGCGAGCGTCTCCAAAAACTAGAGGGGTGGGATTGCAGTGACGTAAATCTGCAGCGACGTGAAACTGCAGTGAGATGTGATTGTGGACCAGTTGAAGTTGGGTAGATAGGGCTTGTTGGCCGAACCAAGGCGATAGATTTATGACTAAGTCACAATTCGGGGAGGCGCCATGGAAACATCGGAGTTGGACGGCTGGATTGCGAATCTCGCACCCATCTATCTCCAGCCGGAGGTGATCGACGGTTTCGTCCAACGCATCGACGACGCCATTGCCGAGGCCAATCCCGAGGTAGCGGCTGATCGGGAGCTACGACGCGATGTGGATGCGAGCACCGCGGCGCAGCTCCGCGTCATCGTGGCGGCGATCGCGGGCGGTTCCCAGGAGGTCACGCCGCCGGCGGAGTCGGTTGCGCTTGCACTCACCGTCGCTCGGCGCGGTATGGATCTTCGGGTCCTGCTCAAGATCTACGGCGCCGGACGCCTCGCGATGCTGGGTTTCGTCGACGAGTCGATAGAGGCACTCCCGATCGGTCCGGAACTCAAACGCGCACTTCTCGTTCGAGTGTGGGGTTCGGCGATGAGATGGCTGGAAGTGACCACCGAATTGTTGGTCGCGACGTACGCGAAGGAGCGGGAGAGCTTGGCGCGCGGCGCTTTTGCGCGTCGGTCCGAGACGGTGCACGCGATTGTCGCGGGCGAAGCCCTTCACTCCGACGAAGCGTCCCGGATCCTGGACTATCCGATGCGGCGCCACCACACGGCGTTTGTTCTCTGGACGGACGACACCGACCCGGCTGCAGACGTATTGGCGCGGTTGGACTCGTACGCCCGTACCTTTGTGGACGAGTCCAATGGCGAGCGTGTTCTGACTTTGCCTTCGGGCGCGCGTGAGCTGTGGTCGTGGGTCGCGCATTTCGACGGCCAGGAGTGGGCGTCACATGTTGATGCCCGGCATTCGGATCTTCGCGTTGCAGTGGGAGCGAGCGGTTACGGAATGGAAGGATTCGCTCGCAGTCATCGCGAGGCGCTCGCCGCGCAGCGCGTGGCGGTCCGTTCCGGGGGCTCGCCGGGTATCACCGTCTACGAGGATGTTCAGGTTCCCTGTCTGCTCACCGAAGATCTGGGCGAACTGCGTGAGTTGGTGGCTCGGGAACTGAAAGGCCTGGCCGGCGCGGACGGCGTCACGACGCGCATCCGTGACACCGTCCGGGTCTACTACGAGAACAACTGCACCGCGGCCGCTACTGCCGCAGCCCTCGGCCTGCACAAGAACACCGTGCGGTATCGACTCGATCAGGCCGAAAAGCTACTGGGTCGCAGCGTCGACCAGCGTCGGCTGCCGACGGAGTTGGCCCTCATCGCACTGGAGAGCTACGGAGCCACCATCGCGCCGGCGCCGTGATTCGCTACTGCATGTCATCGAGTCCGGGGAGCGAGTAGCCGGAGTTGTCATCCCAATCTGCGGGGGTGTCGTCGAGTGAAACGTCCCAGTCGGCGTCGGGCACCGCTCGCCGGAGTTCGGTCAGTGCGTTGAACCAGTAGACGAGTGACGGAATCACCTCGGTCGGATCGCTCGAGATCTTGGTCGAGCCGTTGAGCAGAGTGTTGGGGATATCCGACGGGTAGAGGTCCAGGACCTCGTAGTCGAACGGAAATTCGTCGTTGTGGACGGCGATGAGTCGGTCGACTTCGGCCTTCTCGTCGTCGGTCAGCGGTGTGGAGCGGACGGCGGAGTAGTACAACGAGGTGCTCATGTTTGCCAGGCTAGAACAAGTTGCCTTCCAACGGCGGTTTCGGATGCAACACCTTTAGATTGCATGATCTCGGCAACTTTAGATACAAAAGTCGTCGATATTTCGACAGGGATGGATAGAAGTCGGCAAGGAACACTGGAGAAGACGGCGAGACGGCCGTCCGAACCCAGTGAAGGAGCTCCCCGTGACCGCAGTCATCAGTGCCATTCGGGTAGGTGGTCAGCGATGAACGTTCCCATGTGGGCGTGGGCCGCGTTCGCCGCAGTCATCGTCGTCATGTTGCTCATCGACTTGCTCGCCCACCGCGGCGCGCATGTCATCGGCTTCAAGGAAGCGGCCTGGTGGAGTGCACTCTGGGTCGGTTTGTCTCTCGTGTTCGCGGTGGTTGTCACCCTGACCTTGGGGGTGAACTCGGGCGTCGAATTCACAACAGCCTGGCTGTTGGAGAAGAGCCTCTCGGTCGACAACCTCTTCGTGTTCGCCCTGATCTTCGGTTACTTCAAGGTGCCCCGTGAGTACCAGCACCGTGTGCTGTTCTTCGGTGTCATCGGCGCCCTGATCTTCCGCGGAATCTTCCTCGCTGCCGGCGTTGCCGTGGTCAGCAAGTTCACGGCCGTCCTGTTCGTCTTCGCCGCCATCCTGCTCTACAGCGCTTACAAGCTGCTCAAGGACGACGACGAGAGCTTCGATCCGGGTACGTCGCTGGCAGTTCGCCTGCTGCGCAAGATCATGCCGGTTCGCGAGGAATACGCGGGAACCAAGTTCTTCGTCAAGGAAGCCGGAAAGCGCGTCGCAACACCGCTGTTCGCCGTCGTCGTCGCCATCGAAGCCGCCGACCTCGTGTTCGCAGTCGACAGCGTCCCGGCAGTCCTGGCAGTGAGCGACGACCCGTTCATCGTGTACTCCAGTAACGCGTTTGCGATCCTGGGTCTGCGTGCCCTGTACTTCCTGCTCTCGGGTCTGCTCGAGAAGTTCCACTACCTCTCCAAGGGTCTGTCGATCATCCTCGCCTTCATCGGCGTGAAGCTGATCATGCAGGCCAGCCACAAGGTGATCAGCACGTCGATCCCCGAGATCCCCTCGCTGGTCAGCCTCGCGGTGATCATCGTGGTCTTGGCAGGCTCGATCATCCTGAGCCTCAAGAAACCGCTACCGCAAGAGCCTGAGGCCGAAGAGGTTGCGTCCGGTGATGCACCGGTCGACCTCGAGAAGACAGGCCCGAATGGGGGCGTCGAGTCTTCCGACATCGCGCTTGCTGCCGGCGAGCACGACGACGATGACGACAAGGTGGATGCTCGCAGTAGGAGCTGACGCCTGATCGGCTGAACCGAATCGAAAAGGGAGACCACACAACGAGGTGTGGTCTCCCTTTTCGTTTCTCACGACTTCTCGTAACCAAACAGACCACTGATCGGGAAGGTGTGTTCTCACTCGGCCGCGCGCGATCTACCTTGGCGGATGCCCGACGTCCGAGATCAGGAGTGCACATGACAATTCACGCGGAAGTCATCACCATGCTGGCCACGCTCAACGCCGCATTTCCGGATGTCACCAGCTTCGAGCCGTCGGAGTTGCGCGCTCTGCTTCGGAATCGACGCGCCCCGTTGGAGCGGCTTCCCGATTTGCGTACGGTCGAAGATCTCGCAATCGAGGGCCCCGGTGGAGATCTGGCGATCCGCGTCTACCGCCCGCACACTTCCTCCGACGCCGGACCGCTGGTCGTCTTCGCTCATGGCGGAGGCTTCGTGTTCTGTGACCTGGACAGCCATGACGAATTCTGCCGGTCCATGGCGGAAGGGGTTGGCGCCGTCGTCGTCTCCGTCGATTATCGTCTGGCCCCTGAGTACCCCGCGCCGGCAGCACACGACGACGTCTACGCCGCATTGGAGTGGGCGACGAAACACGCGGCACAGTACGGCGCAGACCCGAGCAAGATAGTCCTTGCCGGCGACAGCGCGGGCGGCAATCTTGCTGCGACAGTAGCCATCGCCGCTCGCGATCGTGGGGGGCCGGCGGTTGCGGCGCAGGTTCTCATCTATCCGGTGATCGACGACGATTTCGACACCGAGTCCTACCGTCTCTACGGTACCGACCACTACAACACGACCACGGCCATGAAGTGGTACTGGGACCAATATGCTCCCGAACGCCGAGATGACGTGCGGGTGATACCCACTCGGACAGAGTCGTTCGCAGATCTTCCAGCTGCTGTTGTCGTGACAGCCGAGCTGGATCCGCCGTGCTCGTCCGGTGACGAGTACGCGAAACTGCTTGCCTCGGCCGGCGTCCCCGTGCAGCATCATCGCTTCGACGGGTTGTTTCACGGGTTCCTCACTATTCCGTCATTGTCGCTCACAGAGCCGGCACGCCAGAAAGTTTGGGCGATGATCCGCGAGGTATCAGCCGCCGCTCGATAGGATCTCGTCGCCCAGTTCGCCGAAGGTATGGCAGATTCTTTCCCGCACAATGACTTCGGTGCATTCGGGATCGAACCATCGATCAACGACGCCCCAGTGGATCGGATGATCGAGGTATTGGGTCTGCAGTGATTCGAGGTCGGTGAACTCCTGCTCCCACACATGGGTCCACGGTGCTTCGTCACATGCGGGTGTTGCGCCGGTCGCCGCACTCACCCGACTGAGTCGCCAGGCAGCGATCGAGGAGATATGCCCGGGCATCTTCAGCAAGTCGCTTTCGAAGCGTTCGATTTCGTCCTCGGAGGTAGTGGGTTCAACGCGAATCAGCAACGCTCGATACACCCCGTTCGGGCCCGTGGCGCGCGAGCGACCCTCGGTTCCGGAAACGTACTCGGCGCCGTGAAAGCGTTCGATGGCATCGTGGTGAAGTTCGGCGTCGACGGAATCGCTAACGGCCCGCCACGCGGCTTCATTCGCGAACTGAAGATAAACGATCAGATCTCCGCCGTTGATGGCGCCGGGCAGAGTAGCGGTGACGAGATGGCGAACTGCGCCCGACGATTCTGCCACTGCTGCAATGGTGTTCACCGCATTCGCCCAGCCGTCCGAGTCCGGGCTGTCGGCAGCAAAAACAACCCTCGTGACGTTATACATCGGCCAGTGCCTCGACGTCGTCGGCAGCAGCAGCCATGGTGCGGCTACGTTCGCAGATGAGTGGTTCCATGGCATCCCACCACTGCCGAAGCGTGGTGTCGCCGCGACTCAGACGAGTCATGGCCCACCAACCGGAGGTTCCGTCGACGGTCCACGTGATAGTCACGACGTTGGGTTCGTACTCGGACCACAACGGCGGACTGACAAGTATGTTGTCGAGGGTCAGGCTGCGTCGCCGGGCGTTCGGCAGGTAGCCGGCACGCCATTCGTCGACGAACTTCTGCCCGCATCCGGGATTCGTGACGATCCGGTCGATCACGTAGAGAGTCTCACCTGCCATGTGCGCAGGCTACGTTCCGTCTAAGTCTCTGCGGTACTACCGATCTCACGCAGCGGGAGGTTGTTCGGAAGCGGACGGGGAGTGTGCCGGTCGCAGCCCCAGCCACCCCACAAGTCCCACCAGAACGAAGGCAACGCCCGCGGTCGCGAACGTGACGGTGAAGGCAGATTCGCTTGGCATCGCCGGAACACCTTCGGGGAGGTTCGCGATTGTCATCGACGCCAGAATCGTTGTCACTACTGCGCTGCCGATGGCGCTGCCGGTGGAACGTGAGATCGAGTTGATGCCGTTGGCGATGCCGCTCTGATGATGCGGCACATTGGACATGATGATGGCGGGCATGGCTGCATAGCCGAGGCTGAGGGCGGCGCCGATCACCATGCCCGCACCGATGACCGACGCGGTGTGCGTGTGGTCGAACGCGAGCCACGCAAACGGCACCGCGCCCAGGATCGCAGTGAGTCCCAGAACGAATCGCGGCCCACGGAGTCTGATGAGACGACCGCCGATCGGGGCGGCGATCAGCGAAACTATCGCGCCAGGCAGCAGGAATTCGACCGACGCACGCAGAATGCTCGCGTCGAAGCCGTATCCGGTGAGATCGCGGGGAAGTTGTGCGAGATACGAGATCCCGAGGAAGTTCGCGAACATGCCGAAGCCCACCACGACGCCGGCAAGATTTGCCATCATCACCGGGCGGTGGACGAACATCCGCATGTCGACAAGCGGCTCGTCGACGATCTTCTCGATCCACACCCAGACTGCGAACATCACGATCGAGGCCACAAAAACACCGACGGTCAAGGGCGACAACCACCCCCATTGGTGGCCTTGAGAAATCGCCAGAAGAAGCAGAAGTAGTGCCGCGCCCAGACTCAGCGCACCGATGAGGTCCACGCGCCCACCGCTTTTGTGCGTGGTGGGCGGGACCAGCGTGGCGACGGCAATCAAGGCCAGTACTGCGAATCCGGTGGCCATCCAGAAGGCGTTGCGGTAGTCGGCATCCGGAGCCGATGTGAGCAGACCGGTGGCCACGAGGGCGAGACCGCTGCCGAACGCGAGAGTTCCGCTGACCAGGGCCATGGCGCCGGGAAGCTTCTGTGGTCGTATCTCTTCGCGCAAGACCGAGAGTGCGAGAGGGAAGATCGCGGTGGCTGTTCCCTGGAGTACACGGCCGAGGATCAGCAGTGGCAGATTGTGCGCCAATGCCGCGACAATCGAACCGATCACCATGACGACGAGGACGCCGACCAAGGTGCGCTTCTTGCCGTGCTGATCGCCGTAGCGTCCCAGCAGGGGAGTGAAGACGGCAGCGGAAAGCAGGGTCGCCGTCGTCACCCAACTGACGCCGGCGGACGAGGCTCCGAGGTCGGACTGAATCCGTCCCAGGATCGGAACCGGCAGCGTCTGCATCATCGAGACGAT
Source organism: Rhodococcus sp. MurmanLake-1 (assembly GCF_056945715.1). Classification (NCBI taxonomy): domain Bacteria; kingdom Bacillati; phylum Actinomycetota; class Actinomycetes; order Mycobacteriales; family Nocardiaceae; genus Rhodococcus; species Rhodococcus sp. MurmanLake-1. Next base: position 147,965 of record NZ_JBWZNF010000010.1, read on the forward strand.
CATCGCTGCCAGGCTCAAAGCGCCGATGATCACGGCCTCCCGGCGCGGCGATCTTGCTACGGACTGGTCCGGGGAATCGGTGGCAGTTGGCGTAGCGCTGGGGCTCGCGGCACTGCTCGTCGTAACTGTGTTCGTCAACGGGTCCTTCTCGGGAACAACAAGAGAAAATGCTTAATGTGGCGAAGTAATTTTCTCTGGATGGTAAGTCCGCGAGATCGATCCCGTCAATGCTGGTCAGCGACCGAGTGGGACGTGCCCTGTGAATTCGTTCTAGAAGGGGTATACCGGGAGTGCACTTTGCGCCGTCACCCATTGTGTTTCCGTGAAGGCATCGAGGTTTGCACCGATACCGCCGACACGGCCGCCGTTACCCGAAGACGCCATGCCGCCGAACGGGATGACGGCTTCGTCGCCGACCGTCTGATCGTTGATGTGGACCAGGCCGGTGGGAATCTGTTGGGCGAGTTCGAGTCCGCGCATGGCGTCGGAGGTCAGAATGCCCAGCGACAATCCGTACTCGGAATCGTTGGCTATGGCGACGGCTTGTTCGACGGTGGCGAAGGAGGTCACCGGTGCGACCGGCCCGAAGACCTCGTCGGCGAAGGCCGGCGCGGTCAGTGGGGTGTCGGCCAGCACGGTGGGCCGGTAGAAGAGATCCTCGTAGGTGCCGCCGGCAGCCAGTTTTGCTCCGGCCGCGATGCTTCCGTTGACCAGAGAGTGGATGTGGTCGCGTTGTTTGGCGTCGATGATGGGTCCGAGTGCGACCTGACCGGTGAACGGGTCGCCTACCGGAAGCTTGTCGGCGTGTTCGGCAAGGAGTGCGGTGTAGTCGGCGGCGATACTTTCGTGGACCAGTTGGCGGCCGGTGGTCATGCAGATCTGTCCCTGGTGCATGAACGATCCGAAAGCGCCGACAGATGCGGCCTTTTCGAGGTCGACGTCATCCATGACGATCAGCGCATTGTTGCCGCCGAGTTCAAGATGAGCGCGCTTGAGATAGCGGCCCGCCAGTTCGCCGACCGCGCGTCCAGCTCGGGTCGACCCGGTGAATGCGATGACGCGAACGCTCGGATGAACCACGATTGCCTCACCGGCGTCAGCGCCGCCCGGCAGCATGCTGAACACTCCGGCGGGCAAGCCTGCTTCTTCGAAGATGCGAGCGAGAACCACACCGCCGCAGATCGCCGTGCGCGGGTCAGGCTTGAGGATCACCGAATTGCCCAGCGCCAGTGCGGGAGCGACTGCACGGATCGACAAAATGATGGGGAAGTTGAACGGCGCGATGACGCCGACGGTTCCGACGGGTACGCGACGAGAGAAGCTCAGCCGAGGTTGCTCCGAGCGCAGAACCTCTCCGACAGGGTGTGCGGCCAAAGCTGCTGCGTTGTAGCACTCTTCGGCAGCGGTATGGGTTTCCAGCCCGGCCTTGGCCGGGATGCTGCCGGCCTCGCGGATTACCCATTCGCCGATTTCGTCGGCGTACTGCTCGAACAGTTGACCGGCGCGGCGTAGAACGGCGGCTCGTTCAGTGTATGGCCTTGCCGCCCAATTCTTCTGAGCTGCAGTAGCTTTTGTTGCAGCGGCCGCCACGTCGTCGGGTGTTGCCATGCCGACCGTCGTCAACTGCTTGCCGGTGGCCGGCTCGACGACAATACGATCGTCGGCGCTACCGCGAACCCATTCGCCGTCGAAGATCTTCGATTCCCACACATGGTCGCTCAGCAAACGCGTCATGGCTGCTCCTCGGTAAAGGGATGCAACCGCGCGCCGCATCACATGGTTGCCCACCACGTTGCTCCGTGAGGGGGTCGATCGCCATCACACTTTCACTCAGTGAAAGACGGATTCATGGCGTCCTTGAGTGCTTGGATCAGATCGGCGAACTCGGCGGAGTGGGTAGCGCCGCTGCGGGTCACTCCCGAGACGGGAATGCGTAAGCGGCCGTGCGATTCTCGCATGAAGCTGATTCCAGCGCGTGGAGATTCGCCTGCGGTGATCGAATAGAGCAGGGTCCAGGCGCGCGGGTTGGTGATCACGTCCAGCGTGGCTGTGTGATCGCTCGGAATTGCGGGGCCCAGTTGGACGCGTCGATCGATCTCGCGGAATGCGTCCTCGACCACCTTGTGAATGAGCACCTGACTTTGGCGCGGCGGCAGGAGCAGGGGATATGCGGCCAGATCATTGAGGTCGACGCTTTGCTGGCCGGCTAGGGGGTGTCGGCTCGACATGACGACCAGCAGATCTTCGACGCCGAGGTCCAAGGGTTCGAGTCCGGGGCGGTCGACGCCGCCGCGAATCAGGGCGATGTCCGCGTCACCGGAGGCCACAGCATCCATGCGGTGGGCAAAGCTCTTGATGACGAACTCGACGTCCAGGTCCGGATGAAGTTCGCGCACGTGTGCGATGGCGTCCAGCGTCTGAGCGGCAAAGCTCATGTTTCCGGTGATTCGGATCCGGGCTCTCGGGTCTCGTGCGACGGAGTACGCCATCGTTTCGAGACTGAGGACTTGCTGCGCGATGGGCACCAGTCGCGATCCTGCCGGGGCCAGGCGAACCGCCCGGGTCGAGCGCTCGAAGAGTGTCGCCCCGAGCTCCTTCTCCAGTCGTGCGACCTGATGGCTGATCGCCGACTGCGAGATGAAGCAGCGTTCGGCAGCGCGACTGAAGCTCAGTTCCTCGCTCACGACGAGAAAGTACTTGAGTTGGCGGAAGTCCATGAGGACAGCTTACTTATGAGCAATCGAGATAACAGTCTTGCGAATACTCCAGCTAGCTGGACCCGACCCATGATCAGTCCATACCGTAATAGTCATACTTTCAATTTGGTTGAGGAGTTCGTTGTGGATAGAACAGCTGCGGGTCGCGCCGACATCGACGCGACTGGACACGAGAAGACTCAGGTTGTGATCGTCGGTTCGGGATTCGGAGCCCTCGCCGCGGCCAAGACCCTCGCGAAGTCCAAGACGCCGTTCGTTCTCATCTCCGCCACCACCGAGCACCTCTTCCAGCCGTTGCTCTACCAGGTGGCGACGGGTGTCCTGTCGGCCGGCGAAGTTGCTCCGCCCATCCGCACGATCCTGCAGAAGTACCCCAACGCCGACGTCCGCCTCGGCCGCGTCGTCGAGGTCAACGCCGAAGAGAACACCGTCGTCTACGAAGCCTCGGGCACCCGCCACACGCTCGGGTACCGCTCGCTCATCGCAGCCACCGGTGCCACGCAGGCGTACTTCGGTCATGACGAGTTCGAAAAGGTCACCTACAAGCTCAAGACCGTCGAGGACGCCGAGGTACTGCGTAAGCAGATCCTGCGTTGCTTCGAGGAAGCGCACACCACCAACGACGCGCTGGTTCGCCGTAACCTGCTGAGCTTCGTTGTCGTGGGTGCCGGCGCGACCGGCGTCGAGCTCGCCGGACAGATCAAGGAACTGGCGCGTCGCTACTTTGCGAAGGCCATCAACAACATCAGTGCCGACGAGGTCACGGTCACCATGGTCGAGGGCGCCGGCGTTGCGCTTCCGGCCTTCGGCGGCAAGCTCAGTGAGTACACGCAGGCCTCGCTCGAGAAGTCGGGTGTCGAGGTAGTCCTCAACACCATGGTCACCGCCATCGACGAGCATGGTGTCACCGTCTCTTCGGCAAAGACCAAGGAAGAGAAGCGCATCGACGCCGAGACCGTCATCTGGTCGGCCGGTGTACGCGCCAACGACTTCGCCGCAGTGCTCGGAGAGGCAACCGGTTGTGAGAGTGACCGCGCAGGTCGTCTGCTCATCAATCCGGACTTGACCGTCGGCGGGTTTGCCAACGTCTTTGCCATCGGCGACATGACTTCGCTCAACGGTCTGCCCGGTCAGTCGCCCGTTGCGATGCAGGGTGGCCGTCACGCCGCGAAGACTGTGAACGGAAAGGTCAAGGCCGGAACGCCTTTCAAGTACTTCGACAAGGGCAGCATGTCGATCATCAGCAGATTCAGCGCTGTATGTCGCGTCCGCAAGGTCGAGTTCAAGGGCACGATCGCCTGGTTCATGTGGCTGGCCGTGCACGTGATGTATCTGGTGGGCTTCCGCAACCGGTACGTCGCTGTGATGTCGTGGTTCGGTTCGTTCATCGGTCACCGTCGTCCGCACTTCCACTACGCGCAGGAACCGATGAAGATCGAGGCCGCGCCGCCGGTGACCGAACGCGAACCGGAATTGGCGCACTCCGCGTAGCTCCGCACCGCCTGAACACGTTTCGCCTGATGCCAGTCACAGTGGATTCTTAGTGGCACTGCCCTGTCACACTGTGTGAATGGCATCAGGCGACCGTTCGTTGATCGGCCGGGCATTTATCGTGCTCGGTGCCTTCGACGCGAAATCGCCGCGGTTGACGCAGTCGGAAATCAGTCGTCGCAGCGGTTTACCTCTGCCCACCGTTCATCGGCTGTGTGGGCAGTTGGTGGCTGAGGGCGCACTCGAGCGTCGGAGTGACGGCAAGTACCAGGTCGGAGTGCGGTTGTGGGAGATCGGCGCTCTTGCTCCCGGCGCTCACGGCCTGCGGCAGGTGGCGTTGCCGTTCCTCGAGGACCTGTACGAGGTCACCCGGGAGAATGTGCAGTTGGTCGTTCGTGAGGGTACCGAGGCGCTGTACCTCGAGCGCTTGTCCTCGCGTAGTGCTGTCACCGTTGTCGGTCGGGCCGGGGGAAGATTGCCGTTGCACGCGTCCAGCGGTGGATTGATTCTCCTCGCGCACGGCGGAACCGAGCTTCTCGACGACGTCCTCCAGGCCGGTCTCGAGTCGTTCACTCCCAAAACCATTACGTCCGAGCGGATTTTGCGAGCAACTCTCGACGAGATCAGACGCACCGGATTTGTCGTCTGCCGTGAGTATCTGAACGTCGGAACCCTTGCCGTCGCCGCTCCGGTCCGCGATGCCGGCGGCAATGTCGTCGCAGCGGTCTCGACAGTTGTTCCGGTGGAGCAGGATCCGGCTCCGTTACTGCCGGCCTTGGTCGCGGCCGCCCGTGGAATTTCACGCGGGCTCGGTGGCGGCGGACTTGGATAGCTCGTATTCGGTCTTTCACTGAGTGAAATTGCAGCTGTTCAGGGGAGTGGTCGTGGTCGATGGTGGTCTCAATCGTCACTCACCTCAGGAGTTCTCTGTATGTCTTCTTCGCGCACCCAGGTCGGAATCGTCGGTGGTGGTCCCGCCGGGTTGATGCTCTCGCATCTGTTGCATCTGAAGGGAATCGATTCGGTAGTCCTGGAATGTCGCACCCGTGAAGAGGTAGAAGGCACCATTCGTGCCGGCGTGCTCGAACAGAACACGGTTGATCTCATGGTCGAGACCGGACTCGGTGATCGACTGAAGCGGGAGGGCCTCGAACATCACGGAATCGAGCTGCGATTCGGCGGGCGAGGGCACCGAATCGCGTTCGACGAATTGACCGACGGGCGCGCCGTCACGGTGTATCCGCAGCACGAGGTGCTCAAGGATCTGATCGCGCGACGTCTCGCTGACGGCGGGGACATTCGGTTCGGAGTGTCCGACGCGAAAGTGCACGATCACGAATCGGATCGCCCGAGCATCACTTTTGTCGATTCGGACGGAAACGACCAGAAGCTCGAGTGCGCCCTGGTGGCCGGTTGCGACGGATCACGTACGCAAACGCGAAAGCTGATTCCCGAACCGTCGATCCGAACGGATCATTTCCGCCAGTATCCCTTCGCGTGGTTCGGCATCCTGGCCGAGGCTCCGCCGTCATCGGAAGAATTGATCTACGCCAACCATGAGCGTGGGTTTGCGCTGATCAGCACGCGGACGCCCGAGGTGCAGCGGCATTACCTCCAGGTCGATCCGGACGACTCCGTGGACAACTGGTCCGACGATCGAATCTGGGACGAGCTGCACATGCGCGTCGACGGCGAGGGCGCAGAGATCAAGGACGGCAGGATCTTTCAGAAATCGATCCTTCAGTTCCGCAGCTTCGTTTGTGAACCGATGCAGCACGGCAACCTGTTTCTTGCCGGCGATGCGGCGCACACCGTGCCGCCGACCGGTGCGAAGGGAATGAATCTCGCGATCGCCGACGTTTACGCTCTGGCGAAGGCAATGGACAGTTTCTTCACCTCGTCCGACCGAAAGATGTTGGACGGGTACACCGAAACGGTGCTGCCGCGTGTGTGGCGGACGCAGCACTTCTCGTGGTGGATGTCGTCGATGCTCCATCGCTTGCCAGACGACAGCGGTTTCGGGCATCGCCGTCAACTGGCCGAGTTGGACATGGTCACGCGTTCGGTCGCCGGACGAACGCTGATCGCCGAGAACTACGTCGGAACCCCCTTGATCTAGAGAGTTGTCGCAGATTTTGCGGTGCGTAATCAGTGGAGCGGGGTGCCTTGATGGTGTACCAGTTGCCATCCGGCCGGGGCGCGGCGCCACAGGGATGTGCGTCGCGCTCGACGCACGCCACGGAGTGAATCCCACTGTGTCAGGACGTATCCGTCGTCGATGATTCGACCGGTCAAGTTGTGAACTTCGATGCCGTCGCCGTCGATGGGTTCGTTTCGCAGTGATTCAACGGTCGACGGTAGGTCCCGGACGCTACCCGACGCACCTATCTCGGTGAAGACTTTGTGGGGTCATGAATGCTCCTCTGCCTACGCATTGGTCGGGCACGATGTCGATCGTGATCATCGCAGAGGTGGGTGTCGAGTTTCCAACATCCGTTCTCGGAGACTGTCGTAGATAGGTGCCGACCCTGCCGCGGTGGCGACGAATACCGCTGCCGCAGTGGCAGCGAGCATCGGGACGAGCGTCGACGTCACCGCTGTCATCTCGACCACGATCACGATGCCGGTGAACGGTGCGCGCACTACAGCGCCGAAGAAGGCAGCCATGCCGATGGTGGCCATGGTGACCGTGAGCCCGGCGTCCACTCCGGGCACGAAGCTCGACAGTCCGGTGAAGATCGACCCCCAGAGTGCACCGAGTGCAAGTAAGGGAGCGAACAGTCCGCCGGAAGTTCCAGCGGCATACGAGAGCGGGCCAGTGAAGAACCGAACCGCCAAGTACAGCAGCAGGATCGGCAGTACGAAGGTCCTTCCGCCGACGATCATCTGTGCAAGAACGTCGCCGCCCCCGCTAGCGAGAGGGTCGAGGAACAGCGTCAGGCCGATGACCGCGCCGATCGTTGCGCCGATGACAGTCGGCGGAATCTTGTCGAGTCGTGCAACGGCGTCGAGTAGACCCAGAATCAAGCGGTTGTAGGCGATACCGAGTAACCCCGTGAGGATTCCGAAGACGACAAACAGTGGCAAGAGTGCGAGTTGAGGCGTCGGGACGGTGCCGACCTCGAAATCGGGTTGGTCACCGATGACAAGTCGTGCACAGCCCACCGCGACCGAAACACCGAAAAGTGTTGGCAGCACGGTGCGCAGCCGAAATGAGTGCGTCACCTCCTCGCAGACGAACAGTGCCCCGGCGATCGGCGCGTTGAACGCGACGGCGAGTCCTGCTCCGGCCGTGGATGTTTGCAGCATGGCGACGTCCGGTTCGGCAAGGCGGGCCCGCCGTCCCGCTTCTGCCCCGATCGCCGCACCCATGTGTACGGTGGGGCCCTCGCGGCCGAGAACCAGCCCGGAGCCGATCGCCAAGAGGCCGCCGATGAATCTGGCAGGCACGAGATTGATTCCCGGCGGCTTCGCTTCGCCGCGGGACACCGCCTCGACGTGCTGGATGCCGCTTCCCTTTGCGAGGGGTACTCGTCTGACGATCAGTACGGCCAGTACGGTGCACAAGGCCACCAGGACGACCGGCACGAGCCACCCGACGTACGGAACGTGATGCGCCCAGTTCACGATCGTCCGACGGAGTTCGTCGGCCCTGATCAGACACCAACGGAACGCGCCGCCGACAAATCCGACCCCGACGCCGGCGACCGCAGCGAGAAGGCACAGCAAACTCAGTCCGCGGTTGGAGTCACGCGGTTCGGTGCCGCCGTCGTCCTCGGTCATCGTGATCAGCCCTACCTGATGGTCACAACTCGCGACAGGTGAATTGAGCTTCCTCACCTTGGACGGTAACCCATTCCGATACCCGCAGTGTCGGATCGAGGTTGTGCAGCCGAGTCACAATTCGACAAGCAGGCTGATTCCGAGAACCGCCATCATCACGGCGATCAGAGCGTCGAGAATCCGCCAGGCGTTGGGTTTCGCAAAAAGCGGCGTCAGCAGACGTGCGCCGTAACCGAGGGCGCTGAACCAGACCACACTCGCGGTGATGGCACCGGCCGCAAACCACCAACGTCCGATTTCGCCGCGACCGTTGGCAATTGAACCCATGAGCACCACGGTGTCGAGGTAAACGTGTGGATTGAGCCAGGTGAGAGCCAATGCCATCGTGACGGCGGCCAGCCTCGAACCGTTGCCGTGCTGATCCGGTGCCAGCGTCTGGGGTCGAAGCGCCCGCTTGGCGGCGAAGATTGCATAGCTGAGGAGGAAGACCGCACCGGCGATACGAACGAACGTGATCAGCGACGGTGCGTGTTCGAGGAGGGTCCCGATTCCGCTGATGCCTGCAAGGATCAGAATTGCGTCTGACAACGCGCACACTGAGACGATCGCGAGTACGTGCGATCGCGTCAGACCTTGGCGAAGAACAAACGCATTCTGGGCGCCGATTGCGACGATCAATGACAGTCCGACTCCGAAACCGACGAGGGCCGACGCAGGGTCGTTGGTGCTGAGCATGTTGTCGAGCCTGCCGCTCAGATTTCATTCAGTCCAGCTAATGATTCTTAGGACGCATCAGAGTAGCTTCAGATTATGTTGGATTTCGAGCAACTGAGGGCATTGCACGCTGCGGTCGACGAGGGAACCTTCGAGGCGGCGGCGCGGAAGTTACACATCACGCCTTCGGCGGTCAGCCAACGAATCAAAGCTCTCGAGACCTCGGTTGGCCGGATCCTGGTGCAGCGCACCAAACCCATCCAGGTCACCGATTCCGGGAGAGAAGTCCTGCGTCTTGCCCGTCAGATAGACGCACTGTCGCGTGACACCGTGCGAGAACTCGGTTTGGAAAACGGTTCGAACACCTTCGCCCGCGTCGCGATCGCGGTCAATGCCGATTCGCTGTCCACTTGGGTTCTCGGGGCCCTCGCGGAGTTCACGCAAGAAGTCAGTTTCGATTTTCATCTCGACGATCAAGACCACACCACCGAACTTCTGCGCGACGGTTCGGTCATGGCTGCCGTCACGTCTGTTGCGTCACCGATTCAAGGGTGTACCTCCAGTCGGTTGGGCATCATGCGGTATCGGCCGATGGCGAGCGCAGAGTTCTGCCGTCGCTGGTTCGCAGATGGTGTCACGGCCGAATCCCTTTCGAAGGCACCGCTGGTGGTGTTCAATCGCAAGGATCTGCTGCAGGATCGGTACCTCGATCAAAAGGTCGGACGCCCGGCAGATCCGCCTCGCCATCTTGTTCCGTCATCGGCAGACTTCGCGGACGCCGTCAGGCGGGGATACGGGTGGGGGTTGATACCGGACCTGCAGTGCGGCGAGGACGATCGCGGCGGGTTGTTGATCGGATTCGATCCGGACTTCGTGGACGACGTTCCGCTGTACTGGCAGCAGTGGAAACTGTCGTCACCCGTCTTGCGCCGGATCTCCGAGATGGTGACCCGACGCGCTCACGAGGTGTTGCATCAGCCTTCGAGCTGATGGCACCGCACGTACGGTGTTGTGCTCAGGGAACAAAGAACCTGGATAAGTTGATCCCCTGAGACCGTTTCTTCGGCCACAGGACGCCGATAGTGTTTTGAGTCACACACGAATGAAAGGTGCTGACTCTCGTGGCGGACATCGGATATCTGGCTTGGGATCTTGCGGAGAAGTACGGGAAGAAGCCGTGCCTACGGGACGACCACGTCGAACTCACGTATGAAGAGTTCGCAGATCGTACGGAAGCTGTTGCCGCGCAATTGGCCGGACTCGGAATCGGACTCGGTGACGTGGTAGCGATCATGCTGCCCAATCGCGCCGAGTTGCTGATCGCGATCATGGCTGCCTGGCGCATCGGTGCTGCAGCTACGCCCATCAATCCGATGTTCACTGCGAACGAAGCGGATTACCAGATCGCGGACTCCGGGGCCGAGTTGGTCATCACCGCCTCTGCCGATGCGCCCTCGGGTGGCCGTGCGGTGTTGGCCGTCGACGATCTGGCGACAGTGCCGCCGACCGATCCCCGACCCGGAATCGATGTTGCAGCAGACGATCTGGCGTTGCTCATCTACACCAGCGGCTCCACTGGACGGCCCAAGGGAGTGATGCTCACGCATTCCAACCTGCAGTTCATGGCTTCGTCGATGGGCAAGAACATCGGTGTTACCGGCGCGGATCACTGCCTGCTGATTCTGCCGTTGTTCCATGTCAACGCGATCTGCGTCAGCGTCCTGACGCCCTTGCTTGTCGGCGGACAGGTGAGTGTCACCGGGAAGTTCTCGGTTTCGAGATTCTTCGACGACGTTGCGCGGCTTCGCCCCACGTATTTCTCGGCGGTGCCGGCAATCTACGCGATGCTGACCTCGCAGCCGGAAGACGCCTCGATCAACACGTCATCCTTGAGGTTTGCCGTGTGCGGTGCGGCGCCGATCAGCAAGGAACTCCTCGAACGCGCGGAGCAGCGTTTCGGTTTCGTGATCGTGGAGGGTTACGGACTCACCGAGGGGACCTGTGCGTCGGCCTGTAATCCTGTGGAGGGCCTGCGCAAACTGGGTACGGTCGGCCCGGCGTTGCCCGGCCAGCAGATTGCCATTCTTGCCGAGGACGGAACCTTTGCTCCCGTCGGAACTGCCGGAGAGGTGGTCATCAAGGGCGGCAACGTGATGCGTGGCTATCTGGGCAAGCCGGAGGAGACCGCGAAGACCGTCAAGGATGGTTGGTTGCATACCGGCGACGTCGGGGTCCTCGACGAAGACGGCTACCTGACCCTGGTCGATCGCATCAAGGACATGATCATCCGTGGGGGCGAGAACATCTACCCCAAGGAGATCGAAAATTCGCTCGCCACACATCCTTCCGTGCTCGAGGCCGCCGTCATCGGCGCTCCGCACCAGGTCTACGGAGAGGTGCCAGTTGCCTATGTCGTTGCCTACCCCGACGCGCCCGTCACCGAAGGCGAACTGCTCGAACATGTCACGGCCTTGCTCACCCGAGTAAAGGTGCCAGTGGCGATCTACGTCGTCGATACGCTTCCCCGAAACCCGGTGGGCAAGATCGACAAACCCGGAATGAGACGAGCTCTGAGCGCAACTCCCGCTCACTAGTCCCTTCCCCGTAATACCAGCACAACTCGACGACGTGCGTCGAGTCGATCCGTCATGCCCACATTCCGTATTTCAGGAGCACATCATGGGATTCAAAGAAGGAAACTTCCCTCCCGTCGATCCGGCAACCTTCATGGACAAGCCGTTTCTCGAGCGTCTGCGTGACATGTCCACGCACTGGGTGGATTACGGCTTCGGTACACCGAAGATGGTCCACACCGTCTACATCATGAAACTGTTGTTCCTCTACCTGGCAGCTGGAACAGCCGTTGCCACTTTGACTTCCGGCCTCTCGTGGTTCGACATCGGATCATGGTGGAACCAGCCGATCGTCTACCAGAAACTCATCATCTGGACCATGATGCTCGAAATCCTGGGCCTGGCAGGGTCTTGGGGTCCATTGGCCGGCCACTTCAAACCGATGACCGGTGGAGTTCTCTACTGGATCCGCCCCGGCACGATTCGCCTTCCACCGTGGCCGGGCAAGGTGCCGCTCACCTCGGGTGACACCCGCACGGTGTTCGACGTCTTCATCTACGTCGCCGTAGTCGCCAATCTTCTTGTTGCCGCGGTTCTTCCCGGCATTCACACCGCAGGAATCGATTCGGCAATCGCCGACAATGCCGGACTGGTACGCCCGACGGTCTTGTACTCCTTCCTCGTGCTCATGGTGATTCTCGGGTTGCGGGACAAGGTGCCCTTCATCGCTGCCCGTAGTGAGCAGTACCTGCCGGCGATCTTCTTCTTCACGTTCCTGCCCTTCGTCGACATGATTCTGGCGCTCAAACTGCTGATCGTCATGGTGTGGATCGGTGCCGGTGTCTCGAAGTTCGGCCGTCACTTCTCGCTGGTGGTCCCCCCGATGCTCAGCAATACGCCGTGGATCCCGTCGAAGAAGATCAAGCGTGCGCACTACCGGAATTTCCCGGAGGATCTGCGGCCCTCGCACCTCGGCGGCGGGGTCGCACACGTGGCCGGAACGATGGTCGAAATCGTCACCCCGTTGATACTGCTGTTCTCGACGAACAAGACACTCACCATCCTCGCCGTGATCCTCATGGTCGGATTCCATCTCTTCATCGCGTCGACCTTCCCGCTGGCCGTTCCGCTGGAATGGAATCTTCTGTTCGCTTACGCCTCGGTCTTCCTGTTCCTGGGCTTCCCGGCGTGGGACGGCTACGGCCTCGGCGCCATGTCTTCACCCTGGATCACAGCGGGAATTATTGCAGCCCTTGCCTTCTTCCCCATTCTCGGAAACCTTCGACCCGATCTGGTGTCGTTCCTGCCGTCGATGCGTCAGTACGCCGGCAACTGGGCATCTGCGACGTGGGCATTCGCGCCGGGCGCCGAAGCAAAGATCGACCAGTACATCAAGCGTCCGTCGCCGGATACGCGTAATCAGTTGATGACGATGTACCCCGAAGATGTGTCCGATGTCGTTCTGCATCAGCTGTTGGGTTGGCGTTCCATGCACAGCCAGGGGCGTGCACTGTTCTCACTGATGATCAGGCACCTCGGCGACGACATCAACACGTACTCGCTGCGGGAAGCCGAGTTCATGTGCAACTCCATCGTCGCCTTCAACTTCGGTGACGGGCACCTGCACGACGCGAAGTTGATCGCCGCCATTCAGCGTCGCTGCAATTTCGCGCCCGGCGAGTTCCTGGTGACCTGGATCGAATCGCAGCCCATCCACAAGGGAACGCAGGAGTACCAGGTGATCGACGCAGCTCTCGGCGTCATCGAACGGGGTACTTTCAAGGTCGCCGACGCAGTTGCCGAACAACCGTGGTTGCCGAACGGGCCCATTCCGTTCGACGTTCAGTGGACACTGGACGTACGGGCCGACCGCGCGGCAACAGATCCGCAGGTGGTCTCCGAACCGAAGATGCGTACGAGGGTCAGCGGTAGCGAGCAAGAGGTGAGTAAGTGACAAAGGCCGTAGTCGTCGGCAGCGGGCCCAATGGGCTCGCTGCCGCGGTACACCTCGCACGTAGCGGTGTGGACGTGCAGGTGCTCGAGGCCGCCGACCAGATCGGCGGAGGCACCCGCTCCGGTCCGATCGACGTGCCGGGGTTGATTCACGATCACTGCTCGGCATTTCACCCGATGGGTATCGGCTCGCCGTACCTGTCCAAGCTGGACCTCGAGCGATACGGGCTGATCTGGAGATGGGCAGAGGTGGACTGCGCGCATCCGCTCGACAACGGGGACGCCGGTGTTCTGTACCGCTCGCTGGAGCAGACGGCGGCGGGACTCGGCGCGGACGGACCTCGATGGCAACGGATGTTCGGTGACTTGTCGACGGGATTCGATGCATTGGCGTCCGACCTGATGCGCCCGATCGTCAATGTCCCGCGGCATCCGCTGCGGCTCGCAGGTTTCGGTCCGCGAGCGCTGCTTCCGGCAACCGTGACCGCGAAGTTGTGGAAGACCGACAAAGGGAAGGCGCTGTTCGGCGGGGTTGCCGCGCACGCCTTCTATCCACTCAACCGTCCGGCCACCTCGGCGGTGGGATTGATGATCACTGCTGCTGGTCACCGCTACGGTTGGCCGGTTGCCGAGGGAGGTTCGCGTTCGATCACCGACGCCATGTCCGCGATGCTCCTCGATCACGGCGGCAAGATCGACACCGGCATTCGGGTTCGCACGGCCTCCGAGATTCCGGACGCCGATGTTGTTCTGCTGGATGTCAATCCGGGGGGTGCGCTCGAAATACTGGGCGATCGACTCCCTGGCCGAGTGGCGAGAGCCTATCGAAAGTTCAAGCAGGCTCCCGGAGCGTTCAAGGTCGATTTTGCGATCGAAGGTCATGTGCCGTGGACCAATCCGGATTGCGCTCGGGCCGGAACTGTCCATCTGGCAGGTGGTTTCGACGAAATCGTGGCCGCTGAGCGTGAGACGAATTCAGGCCGCATGCCGGACCGGCCGTTCGTGCTCCTCGGTCAGCAATACCTGGCTGATTCCACCCGATCCGCCGGGAACGTTCATCCGCTGTACGCCTATGCGCACGTGCCACACGGATATGCCGGCGACGCTACAGAGGCGATCATTCGTCAGATCGAGAGGTTTGCGCCAGGATTCCGGGATCAGATCGTCGCGACAACGAGCAGTGGTACAGCTGACCTGGCACAAGACAATCCGAATCAGGTAGGCGGCGACATCATCGGAGGTGCCAACACCGAACTGCAGGTTGTCTTGCGTCCGCGCGTGGCAGTCGATCCGTACAGCACGGGGATCGCGGGCACTTACCTGTGCTCGGCCTCGACCCCGCCGGGTGCCGGAGCACATGGAATGTGCGGGTACAACGCGGCCGAATCGGCTCTGAAGTACCTGCGACGAAAGGGTGCGGAAGTTCTGTGAGTAGTCCATCGCACAAGGAGCGAGGCGCCGGCGCGATGCGGCGCCTCGCCCGAGTGCCTGCAGCCGCGGAGCCGGAAGTGCTTGCGGTGGTTGCCGAGTTGGCCCGACGACTCGACGAGCGCAGTGCCGACATTGCGCGTGAGATGGCCTTCATGATGGCTCACGAAATCGACCAATTGGATGCAGACGCCAAATTGCTCGAAATGCTCGAGGCCAGCGTGCAGGGAAACATCACGACGATCATCCACGTACTGGCCAATGACATTCCGATCGATCATCTCCAACCGACTACTGCCGCAGTGGAATACGCTCTGCGTCTGGCGCAGCGGGACGTTCCGTCCAATTCCCTCGTTCGGGCCTACCACATGGGCCAAGGCGATCTGATGCGGATCTGTCACGACGAGATCAGCACGCTGGATATTCCGGCGCGACTCACTTTGGCTGTCCTGAAACACACTTCGGATGTGGTCTACAGCTATATCGACTGGATCACGCTCTACGTCTTCGACGCCTACGAGCGGGAACGCAGTCGATGGATGGCAGCGCAGGGAAACCTCCATTCGGCCGCGATCCACGCCCTCCTGTCCGGCACCAACGCAGATACCGCTGCTTTCGAAGCGGAGACCGGATACCGCCTCGGTCAGAACCACGTCGCCCTGGTGGTCTGGTCGACGTGGGATGCGGACGTCATGGGTATCAACACGCTCGATCGACTCGTACGTGATCTCGGCGCAGCGGCGGGAGCGGACAAGCCGCCGATCATCACTGCCATCGATCGACGCACGGTGTGGGCGTGGCTGCCGTTCGGTCGCCGGGTGCCCGCGCCGGATCCGGAGGTTCTCGCGGCGGCAGTGCCGTTGGACGGCGGGGCGCGGGTGGCAATCGGACTGCCAGGGACAGGGGTCGAAGGTTTCAAGCGATCTCACGAACAGGCAACCGCCGCCTATTCGGTTGCTGCCGTGCCGGATACGCCGCAACGGCCGGTGGTGAGCTTCGGGGACCGCGGCGTCGCTGTGGTTTCACTTCTGTCCGAGAACATCGATTCTACGAAGTCATGGGTCTGGGAGGTGCTAGGCCCGTTGGCGGACGATACGCCTTCTGCTGCATCCTTGCGGACGACGTTGAGTGTGTACTTCGCCCACGGAGAAAGCCATCTGCACACTGCCAATCACATGAATCTGCACCGGAATACGGTGAAGTATCGCATCAACAAGGCGCTCGGAGATCCAGTCGCTGCCGGTCGAGACAAGTTGGATCTCGCTCTGGCCCTGCAGGTTTGTGAGTTGTTGGGTAGATCGGTTCTGCGCCCCGCTAAAACCTCGTGAGTCATGGACGCGACACGGCCTGTGGGCTCCGTATCGGGGTTTGATGTCCGATGCGGAGCCTGGCCGTGTTCTGTTGTGCCTGAGGTTCTTCTCAGGTTTTGAAGGTGGTGTTCGCGGGCCGTGGGTGCTGGCCGGGGTCGATCGAGGGTGGTGGGATGAACCAGGGTTTGTTGTCGACGCCGATGCGGATTTCCCATTTCCCGACGAATCCGGTTTTTCGGTGCATCAATCGATGATGTGAACGGCACAGTAGGACAAGGTTGTTCATCACCGTCGGGCCGCCGTTGGCCCAGTGCCGGATGTGGTGCGCGTCGGTCCAGGCCGGTACACACGTGCAGCCGGGGAACGCGCAGCCTTTGTCTCGGGCGATCAACGCCACTCGCTGCTCCGCGGACACTAATCGCTTTCCGGGTTTCGCATCGAGCGGCGCCCCGTGGTCGTCGAGCAGCACGGTGGACAGGAAACAGTCGCAGCCGAGAAGCCTGGTCTGCGAGACCGAGAGTGGTCCGAGCCAGGGCATGTGCCCGACATCGAGATCCGATACAGTCGCTCCACCACCACCACCATCGGGCGAGGGCGCGGCGGCGCAGTCCCGATGCTCCGCCAAATCACGAGCATGGATGTGCACATTCACGTGCGGACGCTGACCACCGTCCGTGCCAGTCTTGGCGCAGTCCAGGTAGCGGCGGATCAGTTCGGTGAACCCGTCCGCCGTGCGTTTCGCTGCCGACCGGGCGTCCGGGGTTCCATCGGGTGCCGGGGTGGGCATCGTCAGATTCGACAACGCCGATAGCAGCATTTCTCCGGTGAGAGCATCGAAATCCCCGCGCACCACCACCCGACCGTTCAACGTCGACGCGATCCGCAACTCGTTCCGATCCACATCCTCGGCGGGCGGAATCTCATCGGATTCGAACACTCGCTCCAAGGTCGCGATCACGTTCCGTACCTTCGTGGTCGTGGCCTCCACTCCGGAAGCGGCAGCCAACAACAAGTCGATACAGCGAGGGAGCGCTTCGTCCGGCATGCCCTTTGGTGGTGATTCGCAGAACGCCACGATCAACACCGCGTGATCGAAGGAGCAGTCCCCGACATCGAACCGGGCAGTCACCGCCGGAAACGGCCGTAGCGCTGCACCGAGGGCGGCGATCTTCTTCCCGTCCCGAACCTGCAGCATCGTGTTTGCCGCCAACCAGCACCCCACCCCGCGGCTGGCAATCACCTGATCATCGGGACGCATCGAGAGTTCGTCGACCACCGCCACCCGAACAGCCTCGAGACGCAGAACCTCCGCACTCGCCGACACCGCAACCGCACGCAACTCAGAAGCAGACAACCGCCACAGACGTCCGCGCAAACCCACCGCAGAACCACAAACGATGTCAGATGATGTGTTGATACTCATTGAATCCCCCGATCCCCTCCCCGAATCATACTCGAACATGCGTTCGAGTCAAGAGCTAATTCACTAAAGAATCGGCCTGACTCTGCGATGTCAGCGGGTTGTCATACTGTGGTTGAGTGACTTCGCCGTGGACAGCTGGGCAGGTGGCGTCGGTAGCTCCCGACGCCGCATCGCTGGCCGCTGCGCGCAAGTTGGCTGGTTCGTGGAGCCATACCGGCAGTAGCGGTCTCGTGCTCTGGGGGCTGTGTCAGGGCAGTGGCTCGAAGCCGTATCAAGCAGTGGTTGACCTGCGGGGCCCTGCATACAAGTGCTCGTGCCCCAGTCGAAAGTTTCCGTGCAAACATGCTCTGGGGCTGCTGGTGGAATGGTCGGAAGGGCGTGTGCCGTCGGCGGACGAGCCGGCCGACTTCGCGGCAGAGTGGTTGTCGCGCCGCGAGGAGAAGGCCGAGAACACCGGCGAAAGCGGTGACGAGGCTCCCAAGAAGTCTCCCGACCCGGCGACAGCGCAGAAGCGCGCCGACCGCGTTGCGGGCGGGCTCGTCGAATTGGACCTGTGGATCACCGATCAGATCCGCAGTGGTCTGGCAGCGATGGACACGTCCTGGGCGGGCTTCGACGCGGTAGCCGCTCGCATGGTGGATGCTCAGGCGCCCGGTATTGCAGGCATGCTTCGAGCATTGGCGGGAATCGTTGCGTCTACGGAGAACTGGCCCGAGAAGGTCCTCGACGAGTTGGCTCGGTTGCACCTGCTGGTCGCTGCGCATCAGAAGCTGTCCGAGTTGCCGGAAGATCTTGCCCATTCGGTGAAAGCGCACGTCGGCTATCCCGTCTCAACCGAGAGTGTGATGGAATCGATTCCGGTGAAAGAGAACTGGATGATTCTCGGTTCCGGGATCACCGAGGAGAAGCGACTGTTCACCCGAACCGTGTGGATGCTCGGCAGGAATTCGAAACGGTGGGCCATGCTGCTCGACTTCTCCCACGGGTCACCCAATTTTGCCACCGAAACGCCGCCAGTCGGGTTTCTGCTCAATGCCGATGTTCATTTCTATCCCGGTGCCGCGGCATTGCGGGCGCGGATGGGGGCAACGCACGGTGAACCGGAGCCCTTCACAACCATGCCGTTCGGAAGCATCGACGCTGCGTTGCAGCAGTTTACCGATGCCCTCGCCGCAGATCCCTGGTTGCGCTCGTGGCCGGCAGTGATCAGTTCGGTGGTCCCGTCGTTCGTCGACGGTTCCTGGTTTCTCGTCGACGAATCGGGCACAGCGCTTCGGGCAGAAGGTGATTCGGATCTTCTGTGGAAGTTGCTCGGTATTTCCGGCGGTTACCCGGTCACGGTCTGCGGAACGTGGAATGCGCTGGCTCTTACTCCGATCTCGGTTTTCACGGGAGGGCAGGTGATCGTGCTGTGAGCACTTTGATCTCGGCTGCTCTGCTCGGGACTGCCAGAACCTCAACAACATTCGAGGAGCTGCCGGCCGAAGTGCGAGGCCATGCCCGCGAACTCGACGGCGATCCTGCCGAGATGCTTCTGGCAGCAGCAGCGTTGGAGAGGGCGTACCGCCGTGGCGGTGCGGGCTCCACCACGGCGGCCGTGCCGATACCTGCTCCAGACGATGTGCGATTCACGCTGCCGGAATCCTCATCGGCGCACCTGCTGTCGATGCTCGCGGCCAAGGCGACCTTGCTCGACGAGTGGTTCGCAGTCGCGTTGGAGCGCAACTACCGTGCGCCTGATCATCTGGTCGCCGAGTTGCTTTCCTTTGCACGTGCGAGCGAAGCTCACCGGGAGAGCATCCTGCAGATCGTCGGCGAGCGTGGCCGATGGCTAGCCGCGCAAAACCCCGAGTGGAGCAAGCTCGTCCGAACCAGGGATGCAGATCCGGATGTCTGGCGTCACGGAAGTTCGTCCCAGCGCACGCAGTGGCTGATAGACACTCGCCGAACAGATCCCGCGCTGGCACTGGCCGAACTCAGAAAATCGTGGGGCACCGAGCGGGGCGAACAGAAGGCTGCATTTGTCTCGACTCTGGCAATCGGATCGAGCGCCGACGATCAACCATTGTTGGAGGAAGCCCTCGACGACCGTCGCAAGGACGTGCGACGCGCAGCAGCGGAGGTGCTCGGACGTATTCCCGAATCGGAGTTCGGGGAGCGAATGGCTGCGCGGGTTCAGAAATGGGCGCGGGTGGAGCGGAAACTGCTTCGATCCACGTTGGTCATCCTGCCGCCTGAGGAAGTCGATGCGGCGTCGAGGCGAGACGGCATCGAAGATCGGCCGAATCCACACACCGACTATCGTGCCGAGTATGTGCGTCAGGCGATCAGTTCTGCACCGTTGTCTCTGTGGAACAACATGATCGGTGAACCCGGCAAGGTCATGGGGATGAGCGTTGACGAAGGCTGGGAGCCGATCCTTCACGACGCTTGGTCCACCGCTGCAGTCGCGCAGAACAATGCGGAATGGGCGCTGGAACTCTTTCGCATACGCGGCACGGCAACCGATCGACGCCTACTCCCGTTGGTGCCGGCCAAGGCGTTGGCTGACCTGTTGAGGTCTGGAAACGGCGACGCCAATGTTCTGCACCCGGGCCGGGCAGCGATCTACGACGCTCTGCCAGGTCCATGGCCAGACGACATCACCCGGGCAGTCGTGGCCCAGTGGGAACGAGTTGCGGCCAGACGTGCCGATGGGGGCGCCAAGGCCGGCGAATTCTCGCGCTACAAATACAGCGCATCGCTACGCCTAGCCGAGAGTCGATTTCCCTACAGCGCAGTAACTTTGCTCGATCGGGCTGCGGAACGTGCACGTGACCCGGACTGGCGGCAGACCTTCGCCAGAACTGCCAGCGCCATCACCCACCGCAAGACCCTGCTCGAGGAGCTCACATGACTGACAGCGCAACCGTGCCCACCACAGAACCGGCAATGCTGATGCGGCCCCACGCAGAGCAGGAGTACGCACTCGAACTCGAAGCACTGGCCGCGCAGGACACCCGCCCGCGTCCACCGTCGTGGAACTTGTCGCCCTGGGCCGTGGTGACGTATCTGTTGGGTGGCACTCTCGACGACGGAACGGTCATTTCACCGAAGTACGTCGGTCCACGGCGGTTGATGGAAGTGGCCGTCGCAACTCTTGCCACCGACCGGGCGCTACTGCTGTTGGGCGTGCCGGGTACAGCCAAGACCTGGGTCTCCGAACACCTTTCGGCTGCAATCTCGGGTGCGTCGACGCTCCTGGTTCAAGGCACGTCGGGTACGCCCGAGGAAGCTATCCGCTACGGCTGGAACTACGCACGCCTTCTCTCGGAGGGGCCGACCGCCGGTGCGCTGGTGCCGTCACCTGTGATGACCGCGATGGAAACCGGGAAGATCGCCCGTGTCGAAGAGTTGACGCGTATTCCGGCCGACGTGCAGGACGCCCTCATCACCATTCTCTCCGAGAAGACGTTGCCGGTGCCGGAACTGGGCATCGAGGTGCAGGCAGCCAAGGGCTTCAATCTGATCGCTACCGCCAACGATCGCGATCGCGGTGTCAACGATCTGTCGTCCGCACTGCGTCGACGGTTCAACACAGTTGTTCTCCCGTTGCCGGCCAGCGAGGAGGACGAGGTGGCTATCGTGGCACGCCGAGTCGAACAGTTGGGCGCAGCACTGGAATTGCCGACAACCCCCGCAGCAGCCGAGGAAATTCGCCGGGTCGTCACCGTGTTCCGGGAACTGCGATCAGGCACGACCACCGACGGCCGCACCAAGTTGAAGTCCCCGTCCGGAACTCTGTCGACGGCGGAGGCGATCTCGGTGGTCACCAACGGTTTGGCGTTGTCTGCGCATTTCGGGGACGGCGTACTGCGGGCATCCGACGTCGCTGCCGGAATCCTGGGTTCGGTGATCAAGGATCCGGTCGCAGACAAGGTTGTGTGGAACGAGTACCTCGAGGCAGTAGTGCGTGAACGCGGCGAGTGGTCCGACTTCTACCGGGCGTGCCGCGAGGTCACCGGGTGACCATCGTGATTCCGGACCTGCGTGTCCGGGTCTTCGGTATCCGTCACCACGGCCCGGGATCTGCTCGTTCGGTTCGGCAGGGCCTGGACGAGTTTTCCCCCGACGTGGTCCTGATCGAAGGTCCTTCGGATGCAGACCCGTTGGTGATGCTGGCGGCATCGGAGTCGATGGAACCGCCGATTGCGTTGCTCGCGTACGCCACTGGCGAACCGTCGAAGGCGGCCTTCTGGCCGTTTGCGGTGTTCTCACCTGAATGGCAAGCGCTGCAGTGGGCTGCGAAGAACGGTGTGCAGGCAAGGTTCTGCGATCTGCCCGCGTTCAACGGGTTGGCGGATCAGGGGATTCGTACTGTCCGCGAGGGCGATCCTCTGTCTGAACTGGCCGCGGCCGCGGGTTTCGACGACACCGAACGCTGGTGGGATTCGGTGATCGAATCAAGCTCGGGCGCAGATTCTTTCGATGCGATCACCGAGGCGATGGAGGCGCTGCGTGAGACAGTGCCGATCGACGAGGAGACAGCGCATCGCGAAGCGTATATGCGGCAGGTGCTGCGAAAGACGTTGAAGGATGGCGCCGAGCGGGTAGCGGTCGTCTGCGGAGCTTGGCACGCGCCGGCGTTGGTCGGAGCCCTGGGGCCTGCGGCTCCCGACGCCCGCATTCTCAAGGGGATGTCCAAGGTCAAGACCTCGCTGACCTGGGTTCCCTGGACACATTCACGCCTGGCGTCGGCATCGGGTTACGGAGCCGGAATCACCTCGCCGGGCTGGTATCACCATCTGTTCACCGCGAACGACAAGACGATCACGCGGTGGCTCACCAAAGTTGCGAGGGTGCTCAGGGACGAGGACCTTCCCATCTCGAGTGCTCACGTCATCGAAGCTGTCCGATTGGCAGATACGTTGGCTGCACTGCGTTCTCGCCCGCTGGCCGGATTGTCGGAAGTTACCGAGGCTACGAGGTCGGTGATGTGCGACGGAAACGACGTTCTTCTGGATCTGATCACACGAAGACTCGTTGTGGGCGAAGCCCTGGGCACGGTGCCCGAAGAAACTCCGACGGTTCCGCTCGAAGCAGACCTGCGAGCACGTTCGAAGACTTTGCGGCTCAAACAACAAGCGGGAGCCAAGAATCTCGATCTGGACCTGCGACGCGATATCGACGTCGAGCGTTCCCAGTTCCTGCACCGACTGGGGATCCTCGAGATCGATTGGGGAACCCCGGCCGACAGTGAGGTCCGTTCCACCGGAACTTTCCGAGAGACTTGGGCGCTGCAATGGAAGCCCGAATTCTCGGTCTCGGTGATCGAGGCGTCGCTGTGGGGTACGACGGTGGCCGCAGCGGCGGCATCACGTGTCGTCTCGAAGATCAACGAGCCGGACATCACTCTCGCGTCACTGATCGGACTACTGGAGAGCTCACTGCTCGCAAACCTCCCGGCAGCTTTGTCTGCGGTTTTGGAGAGTGTGAAAACAGTTGCGGCACTAGACCATGACGTGTCACATCTGATGGCGGCGCTACCGACGCTGACCCGAACGCTGCGATACGGCGATGTGCGCGGAACCGATGTGACGGCGTTGATCGACGTCGCCGACAGCTTGTTGATCCGGATCTGCACCGGCCTCGCAGTCGCCGTCACCGGACTGGACGATCCCAGCGCCGAGGAGTTTCGCGATCACCTCGACAAGGTTCACTCGGCAGTCATGGTCCGTGACGATCGCGATGCGAGCGCACGGTGGCTGCAGGCGATGGCCGGCGTGATCGACCGTGACGACGTCAACGGTTTACTCGTCGGACGGATGGTGCGGCTACTGCGCGACAGCGGTTCGATCACGGAAACCGCTGCAGCCCAGCGCTTGTCTCGGGCCCTGTCCGTGGGCAGCGCGCCGACCGCCAAAGCCGGGTGGGTCGACGGGTTTCTCGGCGGCGGAGGGCTTGTGCTCGTTCACGATCGAGCGTTGCTCACGCTGATCGACACGTGGGTCCGCCAACTTCGTGAGCAGGACTTCATCGACACGCTTCCGTTGCTTCGACGCACGTTCGGAGCCTTCGAGGCAGGGGAGCGTCGAGCGATCGGTCAGGCGGTCAGAGGTGGACGACGCGTCGAGACGACAGTGGAGACCGATACTCGACGCGGCCGAGCGGCAATGGCGGTCGTTGCCGAGATACTGGGAGCGCGCGTATGAGCGACGACGATCAGCGCCTTCGGCGCTGGAGATTGATGCTCGGGGAATCCGCCGAAGAATCGACGGGAGGGCTGGGCCAACCGGGCGACAGTCGAATGGATGCAGCTCTCGCAGCGCTCTACGACTCGTCCGGCCCGACCAAGGGGCGCCGCCGCTCCGCCGGATTGGGGGCGTCGGCGCCGTCCGTCGCCAGATGGCTCGGCGATATCCGAACGTACTTTCCCAGCACGGTGGTGCAGGTGATGCAGAAGGACGCGATCGACCGACTGGGTTTGGCGCAGTTGCTGCTCGAACCGGAACTGCTCGATGCCGTCGAGCCCGATGTTCATCTGGTCGGGACGCTGCTGAGCCTCAACCAGGTCATGCCGGAGGCCAGCAAGGCAACTGCTCGAATGGTCGTCGGGAAGGTGGTTCGGGAAGTCGAAGAGCGAATCGCGCAGAAAACGAAGGCCGCGGTGACCGGGGCACTCAATCGTTCGGCCAGAACGTCGAATCCGAAGTTGCGTGACATCGACTGGGACCGAACCATCCGAGCAAATCTGTCGCACTACCTGCCGGAGTATCGAACCGTCGTCCCCGAGCGGCTCGTCGGATACGGCCGCAAGTCGAAATCTGTGCAGCGCGACGTGGTCCTGGCGATCGACCAATCGGGTTCGATGGCGTCCAGCGTCGTCTACGCGTCCGTGTTCGGCGCGGTGTTGGCGTCGATGCAAGCGCTGAAGACTTCGCTCGTGGTTTTCGACACCGCCGTCGTCGATCTGACGGACAAACTGTCCGACCCCGTCGACGTCCTGTTCGGGACCCAACTTGGTGGGGGCACGGACATCAACCGCGCAATCGCGTACAGCCAGTCGCTGATCTCGCGTCCTGCCGAGTCGATGTTTGTTCTGATCTCGGACCTCTACGAGGGCGGTATTCGGAACGAGATGCTGCGACGCATGGCGGCCATGAAGAATGCCGGCGTTCAGGTTGTGGTTCTGCTGGCGCTCTCGGACGACGGCGCTCCATCGTTCGATCACGACAATGCAGCGGCGCTGAGCGCCCTCGGGATTCCGGCGTTTGCGTGCACGCCGGACAAGTTTCCGGAACTGCTCGCGGTCGCTCTGGAACGCGGCGACGTGTCGGCCTGGGCGGATCAACTCGCACTCGAACAGCGCTGACTCGGACGGCACTGATTCAAACAGCCTCGAACAGCACTGACCGGTCTGCTTCGAAGACCTGAGCACCGGGTACACCCGCACGATGGGTGACGGACAGGTTGCTGGTTCGACTACGCAGGCGGGTTCGGGGCTGGTTCTCACGGTGTTGGCGAGCAGCCAGTTCCTGATGACCCTGGACAGCTCGGTCATGAATGTTTCGATGGCGACCGTCGCCGAGGACGTCGGCACGAGCATCACCGGCATTCAAACCGCGATCACGCTGTACACCCTGGTCATGGCGACTCTGATGATCACGGGTAGCAAAGTCGGTTCGATGATGGGCCGTCGCCGAGCCTTCGCACTCGGCTTGGTCATCTACGGCGCTGGTTCTCTGACGACTGCGCTCGCTCCGAATCTCGTGGTCCTGTTGATCGGTTGGTCGTTCCTCGAAGGCGTCGGCGCGGCGCTCATCATGCCCGCGATCGTTGCGCTCGTCGCCACCAACTTCCCGGCGGAGAAGCGTCCGGCGGCCTACGGCCTCGTCGCTGCAGCAGGCGCGATAGCCGTGGCAGTGGGGCCGCTGATCGGCGGCGCGGCGACGACATTTGCGTCGTGGCGTTACGTGTTCGTCGGCGAAGTCGTGATCGTCGTCCTGATCTTGCTGGTGCTCAGCAAGGTGGTCGACGTCCCACCGTCGAAGTCGCGCCTCGACTACTTCGGTTCGATCCTGTCCGTGGTGGGACTGGGCATGATCGTCTTCGGTGTGCTGCGTTCGAGCGAGTGGGGTTGGGTACAGGCCAAACCTGGCGGGCCGCAGCTGGTGGGGTTGTCTCCGGTGGTGTGGCTACTGATCGTCGGGCTCCTTGTCGTTTACGGATTCCTACGCTGGGAAGGTCGACTGGCCGCTGCGGGGAAGGAGCCGTTGCTTGATCCGGCGATGCTGCGAAACCGCGAACTCAGTGGCGGGCTGTCGATGTTCTTCGCGCAGTTTCTGGTGCAGGCGGGCGTGTTCTTCGCGGTTCCTTTGTTCTTGTCCGTAGTTCTGGAGCTCAGCGCTCTCGAGACCGGAATTCGCATCCTGCCGTTGTCGGCGGCGCTCGTCGTGGCGGCGATCGGTATTCCGAAGCTACGGCCTACCGCGAACCCTCGACGCGTGGTCCGAGTCGGATTGTTGGTCATGGTCGTCGGCATTCTGATGCTCGTGGCAGGCATGGACCCCGGCGCCAATGCGGCGATCGTGATGATTCCCATGCTGTTCATGGGTTTCGGCTTGGGGTGCCTGTCTTCGCAGCTCGGAGCCGTCACGGTGTCCTCGGTCCCGGACGAGCGCAGTACCGAGGTCGGCGGGTTGCAGAACACCGCCACCAACCTCGGCGCATCCTTGGGAACTGCCCTGATCGGATCGGTTCTCATTGCCACTCTCACGACGTCGGCGATCGCCGGAATCGAAGACAATCCGGCGGTTCCGACATCGGTGCAGCAGCAAGCGAGCACCGACATGGCCTCGGGCGTGCCGTTCCTGTCGACGACGCAACTCCGATCCGCTCTCAATGACGCCGGCGTCGCCGAGTCCACGGCGGATGCGATCGTGGACGTGAACGAAGAAGCCAGGCTGGACGCGTTGCGTGTCGCTTTTGCCGTGGCAGCGCTGCTCGCAATCGCCGCGTTGTTCCCGACCGCTCGAATCCCCCGCGTCGCGGTCGGCCACAAACGTGGTTCGAGCTAAGAATCAGCAATCGCGGATCGACCTGGACGATCGACGGAACGACCTCTGGATATAGTGATCTGCGCACAATCGATTCGTCAGATGGCTACCGTTGTGAAGGAAACAAGCAGCGAGTCTGAAACACTGACGTTTCACCGGATAAGGGTTCGGTGGGGAGCCAGGGGAGGTTCGGATGGCCAGGCGAGCGGATTCGACGCCCGCTGATGGCGCCTGCGCTGGTGTCGGGATGCCTCACTGATGAACCGTCTGAGTCGATTGAGTCGATTGAGTCGGCAAGATCCTGCTTCGGAGACCGACTGCAACAGCCTGTTTCGCCGTCAGATCGACGAGGCTGCGGCCGTCGCGCCGTTCGCCAATCTTGCGTACATGGCGAGTTTGGTCGTGATTCTGACCTACACCGTCCCGCCCGGACGTCAGACGCTCAGGTGGTTGGGCGGCGCCCTCATCTTTCTTGTCCTCGCGAATTCGATTCGAGTATGGATACCGCTTCGCTGGCGACCGTCGAAGCACACACCGCGCTACGACTACGTGGGTCTGCTCGTCGAAGTGATCGTTGTCGCGACCCTCGACGTCGCACTCTTTGCCCTGCTCTTTCACGACATGGACGTCTTCCGTGACTTGGTTCTGATCGCGACGATGGCAGGAATCATGGGCGCCGGGACCGTGACGTTCTCCAGTTTGAGATCGGTGAGCCTGACCTGGATCTACATTCACGGCCTCGGCGTCTTCACTGTTCTCATCGTCCACGCCGAACCCCACTTTCGCGTACTTGCGATTCAGTTGTGCATCTACATGTTTGCGCTCACCGTAGGGGCGGTCTATCTGTCGGCCTCGTTCCAGAGACGTTGTCTCGCAGAGTTTCAGGCGGAATCCGAGCGTCAGACGGTGGCGTTGTTGCTCGACGGTTTCGAGGGCGGTTCCCGCGACTGGCTGTGGGAGTGCGACACCAACGGCCGGTTCTCCCACACCTCGGCACGTCTCGCCGAGGTCGCAGGTATGACGGTGGACGAGTTGCAGCAACTCACCTTCGGGCAACTCCTCACCAGACTCCAGATCGCGTCGAGTCCGGAGGGACGTGCGGCCGCGGCCCAGATGATCGACAAACTCGAATCGAGTGCCCCCTTCCGGGACACCGTCGTGCCGGTGCATGTCGACGGTAGGCGGCGCTGGTGGTCTCTTTCCGGTAATCCACGGGTCCTCGAATCCGGCGTGATTCTGGGTTGGCGCGGTGTCGGTTCCGACATCACGGAGAGGTATGTCCACGAGCAGGAGATCCTTCGGCTTGCGGCCACCGACTCGTTGACCGGGTTGCCGAACCGTCGTGCGTTCGGTGTGGCGCTCGAGGAAGCGATCAATTCTCGGGCGCCGGACAAGCAGGTTCTCGTCGGGATTCTCGACCTCGACAATTTCAAATCGGTCAACGACACCCTTGGACATCCGATCGGGGACCAATTACTTCTCGAAGTCACGAAACGCCTGCGCAAGGTCGTAGGTTCGGACATGTGCTCGCGGATGGGCGGCGACGAATTCGGGCTGATCGTCTGCACGTCGTCGCGCGACGATCCCGGAGTGATCTTCGATCGGTACCTGGAAGTGCTGCACGAACCATTCTTCGTCGAAGGCAATCGAATAGAAGTGCGGGCCACGATCGGTTACTCCAGCGCGCCCGAGGATTCAACAGACGCCGACGGATTGGTGATGCTGGCGGATCTGGCTCTGTACGAAGCGAAGTCGACGGGGCGCAATCGAGTAGGCAAGTTCTCACCGCTGCTGCGGGCGAGGGCATCGGCGCGGGCGACTGCGCTCCACGAGCTGGACAGAGGGATCGAGGAAGGGCAGTTCGATCTCCACTATCAGCCTCAAGTCGATACTCAGACCGGTGAAGTGGTGGCCTTCGAGGCTCTTCTGCGGTGGAACCATCCCAGCCGCGGCCTCATCGGGCCCAGCCAGTTCATCTCGGTGGCGGAGGAAACCGGAATGATCATTCCCCTCGGTGCGCAGGCAATGGCGATGGCGACCGCGGCTGCTGCGGGGTGGCCGACCGGAATCGGCGTCTCGGTCAACGTTTCACCAGTGCAGTTGGTGTCGCGAGAGTTCGGTGCGATGGTGAAGAAAGCTCTGACGGATTCGGGCTTGGCTCCGCATCTGCTGCAGCTCGAAATCACCGAGACAGGTGTTGTGGACGATCGCGCGATCCGGGATCTCTACAAGCTGCGTGAGCTCGGGGTTACCGTCGCACTCGACGATTTCGGGACCGGCTATTCTTCCTTCGCCACGCTCCAGAGACTTCCAATCGACGTTCTCAAGATCGATCGCATGCTGGTCACCGACTCGGACGATCCGAAGATGTCCGTGGTGAAGTCCATCGTCGAATTGGCCGCGGCCCTTGGTATGAAATCGTTGGCCGAGGGCGTCGAGACCATCGAGCAGTTCCGCCGCGTTCAGTGGGTCGGGTGTGACCTGGTCCAGGGTTATCACATCAGCAAGGCTCTGACCGCTGAGCGCGTCGATGTGTATCTTGCCGCCACGGACACGGAAACCGGGCGCAGCGTCCACCCACTTACGTGGCTGTGAATCAGAGCTGAGCCGAGCGGATCGTATTACCGCCTGCCGCTTTCGCTTGATACATCATCGAATCCGCGACGTTTGTCGCCGCCAGGATTGCGGAAGCACCGCCGCTCCACGCCTTCGATTCGGCGGTCATCATCACAGCTCCGACGCTCACCGTTGTGGGGATCGCGTCGGAACAATCCGACAGTGCCGCGTTTATCCCTTCGATCAACAGGATTGTCGATTCGGGATCACCGGCAATGACAGCCAGATATTCTTCTCCGCCCGTACGAGCGATGATTCCGTGTTCGCCGAGATGTGTGCTCAATCGGTTCGCGGTTCTTCTGATGACATGATCGCCTTCGGCATGACCGTGAAGATCATTCACCGTCTTGAATTTGTCGATATCGACGACGACGAAAGCGAGAGACGAAGAATCGTCTCGGGTGCTCTCGAAGAGATCGCCGACTGCCCCCTCCAGTCCCCGACGGTTGAACAGGCCAGTGAGGGGATCGCGGTCCGAATACTGGGCATCGCGGTAGAGAGTGCGCCAGGTCAGGTGCGCAAAAATGGGAACGAGTGTGACAGCTCCGAAAAGAACGGTGCCACGGGCCAGAAGCGTCGTGATATCGACGTCGCCTTCTAGATAGGCAAGAACAAAAACGGTAGTCGTGATGGTCGTCGACCAAACGACATGAGCGACAAGCCACCTTGCGCTGACAAAAAGAGTCGCAAAGGTTCCGGTGACTGCGAAGACGGTGCAACCGAACGTCGCGGACGAGCGATCCGGCACCAGAAGGACTGCGGCCGCGATCCCGAGATCTGCGAATATCCCGAATGCAAGCAACCCCCGGCGTCCGGGAAATGGTTGTGTGAACCAGCATGCGGCGATTCCCACACACGTGCAGATCATGAAAATCGAAAGAGCTTTGCCGGGAGTGGTCGGCGGCGTATCCGGGCCGATCAATTTGTAGAACGCGGAGAGTCCGAAGATGATCGTCATCATTCCGAGCAAGGTTCGGAAGATCGGAATGATTGCTCGGCCGGATCTCTGGTGCTTTATCCACTCGTAGTCGTGTGGTTCGTTGAACCATTCGTGAAGTGTTTGCCAAGAACTGTGCCCTTCGGGGGCGATGACAGGGCTCGGCATGCTGTCTATTTTGCCTTGAAATTAGGTAAAGAGAAAATCTGTGTTCGACCGGTTCCACCGGTTCGATTTTTTTTCGGGGCAGAGGTTCTCTTATCGAGTCGAGCGCTTACTCGATGCTTGTTTCAAGCCTTCTTCGAACTGCTGTGTGCGTTGTTCGAGGCGGTCGCAAACGATACGACTTTTCGCGTACGAGACCTTCTCACGCTGTAAGCGACGAGGATGACTCCCAGTGCGACCAGGCTTTGGACGAACTCCGCGCGCGTCGGTTCGTTGAGACCCATTCCCACCAGGATCACGAGAATCAGGCCGGTGACCACTATCGGTAGGCCGGGATACAACCAGACACGGAATTTCAGAATCTCGGGGCTTTCGCGTTCCCATCGGCGTCGGAGGCGTAGTTCGGATACACAGATCAGGATGTAAACGAACAAACAGATTGCGCCGGACGAATTCACGAGGAACAGGAAGATCGTGTCTGGCCAGATGTAACCGGCCGCGATACAGAAATACCCGGCCACGGTGCAGGCGAGTACGCCCTTCACGGGCACGCCGCGACTGTTGGTCCGTGTCATCCATGCCGGCGCGTCGTTGTAGACGGAGAGCGCGAAGAGCATCCGTGACGCCGTGTACAGGCCGGAGTTGAGGCAGGACAGCACAGCGACCAGAACCACGAGATTGAGAATGTCGGCGGCGCCGGGAATTCCGAGCAGGTCGAGTGCGGAGATGAACGGAGAATCGCCGACGACGAACGAATCCCACGGCAGCATCGTCACGAGGAGGAAAGTGGCGACAACGAAGAACGCGAGAATGCGGAAGACGACGGTGTTCGTGGCTCGTCTGATCGCTCCGGCCGGTTCGGCGGATTCCGCTGCGGCGATTGTGACCAGCTCGGCTCCGGTCATGGAGAAGATCACGGCGACAACGCCCACCAGCACGGGGGTGAAGCCGTTCGGCAGAAATCCTCCGTGGCCGGTCAGATTACTGAAATCGACTTCACTGCCGGGCCAGATGCCGAAGACGAACAGACTGCCGAGCACGATGAAGCCGATGATGACGGCGACCTTGATACCTGCAAACCAGTATTCGGCCTCACCGAAGTTGCTGACGGAGAGAAGGTTGACCCCGGTCATCACCAACAGGAGTGCTGCTGACATGAGCCAGAGCGGTACACCATGGATCCACCGGGAGAGCAGGGTAGCTCCGACGACGGATTCGATGCCGACGACGATCACCCAGAAATACCAGTAGAGCCAGCCCGTGGTGAAACCCGCCCAGTCGCCCAACGCCATTCGCGCGTACTCGGTGAATGATCCCGTACACGGCTTGGCGACGGCCATTTCACCGAGCATGCGCATCACCAGGAACACGATGATGCCGCAGATCGCGCAAGTGATGACTGCGCCGGGGCCGGCCTGGTTGATGATTCCGCTCAGCCCGACGAAGAAACCGGCGCCGATGACACCACCCATGGAAAGCATGGTCAGGTGGCGCTTCTTCAAGCCTGTCTGGAGCGTCGAATGAACGCTGGCGGCTTCGGCTGTTTCGGTGCTGCTGTCGGGCATCTGGGCTCAGCTCCTATTGCATGACGCGATCAGTTCTTTCGGAGAGACGCTAAGCTCGTCGTGTGATCCAGAACATGGACCTGATGTACAAATTGGAACTGAAGACTGTCAGTTCTGTCCACTGCCTTCGGAGGTTCCGGTAATGCCGATGACTGTCCGGCGCTTGGCGGCTACCAACTCTCTCGGTCTCTCGGTTGTTGCAGGTCATGGCCACGTCGATCTGCCGATCAGTTGGGCGCACGCAATCGAGTTGCAGGATCCGAGTCGATGGCTCGCCGGTGGAGAGCTTGTCATGACGACGGGGCTGCACCTTTCGCGATCGGCGACAAAGCAGTACGAGTACGTCGAGCGCATTGCGCGGACCGGCGCCGTGGCACTGGCATTCGACACCGGCACCGTGCACGAGAAGGTGCCGAACGCGATCATCAGGGCCGGCGACGAACTGGGTTTTGCCGTGCTTTCCGTCGCCAAGGAGACGCCGTTCATCGCCATCTCGCGGGCCGTGATCGACGAGCTGACTGCCGACCAGATACGAACGGTGCAGGCGGTGGTCGATGCCCAGGAGAAGTTGGCGCGTGCCCTGCTCGACGGAGTGCCGGCCCTGATCGCTGCACTGGGTCGAGCGGTTCACGCAGCAGTGTGCGTTCTCGATCGGGATGGAGCGGTGCTGGCTCTGACGGAAGGTGCGAGTTCGTCTCTGCCCGAACGCATCAGGGAGCGATCAGGCAAGGAGCGCAGCCGGGTCGTGGTGGACGACGACGGCCATCTGGCCATTCACAAGCTTGCCGTGAGCGGCACGCTGGCGGTGGCGTCCGATGCCGCCTTGGATCAGTCCGAACGACTGCTGGTCGGCCACGCGGTGTCGCTGTTGACCATCGAGCTCGCCAAGCCGTTGCGGGTTGTCGATGCCGAACAACGGCTGAGGTTGGCGGTCGCGACGATGGTGCGCCAGGCTGGTGGCGAAGTAGACGAAAGTCTGTTGCGGTACTTCGGATTCGAATCCGGATCCCCGGTGGTTGCAACTGCCTTGACCGATGTCGGGCCTTTGCTGGCGGCAACCGATATCACTTCAGCGGCCCTCGAAGAAGTGGCGGTGCCGTACCTGTTGGCTCCACTGAATGACGGCACCGGCGTGTGGTTCGTCGTGAAAAGTGAAGTTGCGGAGAAGGTCACGCGCAGTGTGTATGCGAGAGTGCGGGAGAATTCACGCCGGAGTATCAACGGCGGAATCGGTAGCGTCCGGCCGATGAGCGGTGTAGCAGCGAGTCTGCGCGAGGCCGTCTCTGCTGCCAAAGTGGGGCAGGTCGAAGGACACACGCTCGTTCCGTTCTCGGAACTCGGGACTTTCAGTCTCTTGTTGAGTGTGCAGTCGAACGATGTTCTGCAGTCGATCGCGGCCGGCGGCCTCGGTGTGCTGGAAGGCTACGATGCTGAGAACGGTTCCCGTCTGGTGGACTCGATCGAAGCGTTCCTGCACCACAATGGTCAATGGGAGTCCGCTGCAACGCAGTTGGGTGTTCACCGGCACACGCTGCGTAACCGCATGGACAAGGCTGCCGAGTTGATCGGCCGAGATCTCGATTCCGCCCACACTCGGTCCGAGTTGTGGATCGCACTCAAAGCTCGTGAACTACTGCAGGCGGAATCGAATTCAGATCACGCTCGGCCGCCCCTGAGATAGACGGTGGTGGTGTGAGTGAAGAACTCTCGCGCCGCGTCGCCTTGTTCCTTGGGCCCGTATCCACTCTTCTTCGCACCGCCGAAAGGTACGTGAGGATCAGCGCCTGCCGATTCCGAGTTGACGTGCAGGATCCCTACGTCCAGATCATCGATACCGGCAAGTGCGCTGGTCAGATCCTGAGTGAACAACGCTGCGGACAAACCGAATTCGCCTTCGTTCGCCAAGCGGAATGCGTCTGCAGTTGTTGCTGCCCGCTGCACCGCAAGCACCGGGCCGAAAAGTTCCTCGAACCATAGTTCGGTGCTCGCCGACAGTTCCAGCACCGTCGGCCGGACGTAGTGGCCCGATTCAGGCGCTTCGGCGCTGGCCACAACTCTGGCGCCGCCGCCGACGGCTCGATCGATTCCCTCGATGATCGTTTGCTGCGCGTATGCGCTGACCACGGGACCTGTAGTGACGTCGGGATCGAGTGGATCTCCGACTCTCAGTTCTTCGACCTCGACGGTCAGTCTCGCCAAGAATTCCTCGGCGATGGATTCATGGAGCACCAGACGCGAAGTGGCCGTGCATTTCTGGCCGGTTGACCGGAATGCTCCCAACATGACCTGCTCGACTGCAAGCTCGAGATCTGCGTCGGCAAGTACGATGGCTGCGTTCTTTCCACCCATTTCCGCCTGGGCCGGAACTCCGCGCGCTGCAGCAGATCCCGCGATTCTTCGGCCGACGCCGGTGGAACCGGTAAAGGTGACGGCGTCGAGGTCCGGGTGGTCGACCAGCGCTTCACCTGCTGCGCTGTCGGCAAGGATCATGTTCAGGACGCCGTCGGGTAGGCCCGCTTCGGTCAATGCCTGCGCGAGACGGAAGGCCAGAAGGGGCACCGCGGCAGCCGGTTTCCAGACAACAGTGTTTCCGTACACCAAGGCGGGCGCAATCTTCCACGCCGGGATCGCGATCGGGAAGTTGAACGGCGTGACGACGCCTACCACGCCGAGAGGTTTGCGAGTGACAAGAATCTGCTCGCCGCTACGTGGGGAGGAATACACCGTCCCGGACTCGCGGTCTGCGGCGTTGCCGTAGTAACGCAGAATCTGCGCAGCCCGGCGCACTTCTCCGATACCCTCGGCCAGCGTTTTCCCCTCTTCGCGGGTGAGTTCTTCGCCCCAGGCATCGGCGTTGGTTTCGATGATTTCCGCTGCGCGAGTCAGGTATGCGCCGCGTTCGGACATCGGTAGGCGCGCCCAGTCGTTCGCGGCGATGCGGGCGACGCGAACACCGGTCGCCATTTCAGATGCGCCGGCGCGGCCTCCGGTGGCGACAACTTCGTCCGGGCGAGCCGGGTTGGTGTCCGTCAGTGTGCCTTCGCTACCCGTGACCCAAGCTCCGCCGATCAAGCTGTGAACAACGACGCTCATCGGACTGCTGTCGACGCTCATCGGACTGCTGTCACAGCGTCGCGAAGGATGCCCAGTCCTTCGGCCAGCAATTCGTCGGAGATGCTCAGCGGCGGGAGGAATCGAACGACGTTTCCGTAGGTGCCGGCAGCGAGGAGAAGTAGGCCGTGCGCGTGGGCGTAGCTGACGATCTGGGCGACGGCCTCGCGATTGGGAGCCTTGTCTTCGTCGTGGATCAGCTCGATTGCAATCATGGCGCCGCGTCCACGAATGTCGCCGATTATATTTGTGTCCGAAGCGATTTCGGACAGCCCTGTGGTCAGGATTTCGCCGATGTCCTTTGCGCGGTCGAGGAGGCCTTCCACCTCGATCGTCTCGAAAACTGCCAGGGCGGCCTCGCAAGCTACGGGATTGCCGCTGTACGTACCGCCGATACCACCGGGATGCGCGGCGTCCATGACGTCGGCACGGCCGGTCACGGCGGCGAGTGGCATTCCGCCGGCGAGACCTTTTGCAGTTGTGATGATGTCGGGGACGAAGTCCTCACTCTCGCTGGCGAACCAGGCTCCGGTTCGAGCGATACCGGTCTGGACCTCGTCCGCGACGACGAGAATGCCCCGCTCACGGCAGAATTCGGCGATGCGCTTCAGGAATCCCGGAGCGGGAACGATGAAACCTCCCTCACCCTGAATCGGTTCCACGACCACAGCGGCTACCGATTCGGCACCGATCTGAGTGTCGATCGCAAGACGGAATTGGGCGAATGCTTCGTCGGCAGCGTTTTCGGGGCCGCTCGGCCAACGGTAGGGGTAGGCCATCGGAACCCGGTAGACCTCTGGTGCGAACGGGCCGAATGTGGCCTTGTACGGCTGGTTCTTGGCCGTCATCGTCATGGTCATCAACGTGCGACCGTGGAATGCGTGGTCGAAGACGACAACTGCCGGGCGACCGGTGGCGGCACGTGCGTATTTCACGGCGTTCTCGAGCGCCTCGCTGCCGGTGTTGAACAGCGCTGTTCGCTTCTCGTGATCTCCCGGGGTCAGGCGGTTGAGCGCTTCGCAGACCTCGACGTACCCCTCGTAGGGGTTTGCGAGGAAACACGTATGGGTGAACTGACCGAGCTGGCGTGTGGTGCGTTCGACCACGCGCGGCGCACTGTTTCCGACGGTGGTCACGGCGATGCCGCTGCCGAAGTCGATGAACGAGTTGTCGTCGACGTCGACGACAACTCCTCCGCCCGCTGCAGCTACGTAAATGCTGGATCCGCTGGTCAGTCCGGCCGGCAGTGCGGCGCTCCGGCGCTTCGCCAAAGTGCGTGAGTTGGGGCCAGGCACTTCGGTGACGAGGCGTCGTACCTGGGGAAGGGTCGGTCCACCGGTGCACGTTTCCGTGCCGTGCTCGAGAATGGTCATCGCAGTGCCTCCAGTTGTTTTCCGAACTGTAGGACGGCGATTAATAGACCGGACATGGCCGGATTGTCGAGTGGCTTCTATCTCATAGGACGCCGCGTCCAGCTAGTTACTTCGCGAAACTGGCGAGGAACCGCTGCAACAGTGGGTTGTAGATCTCGGGTGCTTCCCAGAACGCTGCATGCCCGACTCCCGGGATCACGTGATACGTGCCCTCCCAGAGATTCGCGAAGGTCAACGACGCGACATACGAAGTGTTCACGAACGGGTCCTCGGCGCCGTCGATCACCGCGAGAGGCACAGACGCCGTTGCAACCAGGGCCTTCTGATCTGATTCGCGGCCCGCGCCGAATGCGTCGAACATGATCTTGCGAGCGCGCCCGTCCGTGCGTATCGCGGCGTCGAGGGCAGACTGCTCGAAGGGAACGGCGGTCATCCGTGCGTAGAGTTCGGCTTCCTGCGCGGTGATGACCTCGGTGCCGCCGATGGACAATCCGTCGCCGGCATTGAATGCGTCGCCGAGCGTCTCGGGATTTGCCGGTGGCGTACCGGTGATGACGATTCCGGTGAGCCCGGGGAATTTCGCGATCAACTCGAGGGCGATGTGTCCGCCGAGCGACCACCCGACGACAACCGCTCGTTCGACGCCGAGTTCGGCCAGAACATCGACGATGGCGTCGGCGTAACCGTTCTGCGTGTACGCGGCTTCGGGTTCGCTCGCGTCCTCGGAGTCGCCGTGGCCGAGCAGGTCCAGAGTGATCATGCGGTAGTCGCCCGCCCAGCCGGCGTCGACCTGATGACGGAAGATGGAGCGGCTGGCCGAGTTTCCGTGGATGAAGACAACCGGGAAACCATCGGTGGCACTGTCGTCGACTGCCATGACGCCATGCCGGGTTTCGATCTTGGTGGTTGTCATCGGAATCCTCATCGTTCGAAGTGCACGGTCAGCGGGTATCCACGCTACCGGGCATATGCGGCATAGAGTTCACCCGTGGACTTCGCATTGCGCTCGTGCAGTTGGCACGGTCACGAGACCTACGCTCCGGACGAACCTGAGCTGCGGGGGCGACTACATGTGGACACTGCGGTGGGCCAGGCATGGCGGTGCCTACGTTGCGGCAACTTCGTCCCGGGAGCGCCGCGAGCGTCCGGGCCGGCGGACGCCGCTCCCGAGGTTCCGCGGGGACGGCTGCTTCGCGACCGGTTGATCATGCGACTTCTTGCCACCGAGAGAATGTTCCGCGCTCTGGGGTTGGTTCTTCTGGCGATCGGGGTGTTCAAACTCAGATCGTCGAAGGGGCGCGTCGAGGACGCCTTCGAGAACGAATTGCCGTTGATCAGACCATTGGCCCGCCAGCTGGGTTGGAACATCGACGATTCCAAACTGGTCCATCACATCGAGCAGGCGTTTTCGTTGTCGGCGACGACGCTCACCTGGATCGCGGTCGGTCTGTTGGTCTACGCCGGCCTGCAAGTGATCGAGGCCGTTGGGCTGTGGATGGTCAAACGCTGGGGCGAGTACTTCGCAGTGGTGGCGACCAGCTTGTTCCTGCCCCTCGAAATCTACGAATTGACCGAGAAGATCACGTGGTTGAGGGCCGGGCTGCTGCTGGTGAACGTCGCCGCCGTCGTGTGGCTGATCTGGAGCAAGCGGCTATTCGGTGTCCGCGGCGGCGGCGCGGCGTATCACGCCGAACATTCGGAGGAGAGCCTGCTGACGGTGGAGCGGGCCGCGGTCAAACAGGCTTCGTGAGACCGGCTTTCGACGCGGCAGCACCAGCCAGTGTTGCTGCCCCGATCGTGATCATGGCGGCGAGGAGGATGGCTGCGGGTTCACCGTCGCCCATCACCCCCAATTGAGTGCCCACCGTCACTGCGGCAACCGGTACTCCCAGTTGTGCGGCGGACAGCACGCCGAGCGGGAGCGGAAGACCGAGGACGCGTATCGCGGCGTGAACCACGAGAGTTGCTCCGCCCAAGACCAATCCGAGCCAGATGGCGGACGGATGGGTGACGAGGTCGCGCAGATTGATCGCCGCTCCCAACCAGACGAAGAAGAGAGGCGCGAAGAAGCCGTCAGTGACCGCGAAGAGTTGCTTGGCGAGGCGGCGGGGTTCACCGATCGCGGCCAGGACCAGTCCGAAGGCGAAGCCCGCGAGCATGATCGACACGTGAGTGCTGGAGGCCAGCGCTGCCAGAGAAAAGAGGATCACCAGATTGATCCGGAGTTCGAGTGCAAACTTTCGTTTCTCCGAGAACTTGTGGAGCCTTCGCCAATGGCCGGACCGGTGGAAGGCTCGCAGTACGAAGAACAAGGCAACCGCACACGCCGCCACCGCCAGTGCGCCCACACCGGCACGAGGGGCATTGTCCGGATCGATCACCAGAGGCAGCGCGACAATGCAGACGGTGTCCGCGATCGCGATCTGGGCAGTCATCTGCAGAACCGAGGTTCCACCGAGCCCCAGCGAATCGACGATGGGGAGAATCAACGCCGCGGACGACGACGCGATCAGGACCGCGTACAGCGCGGCGTGACCGGTGCCGAATGCCGTCGCCGCACCGTAGCCGGCAACCACCGACAGGAGTCCGACGACAACCGAGCGAACGGCACCCTTGCCGATTGCCGCACGAACTGCCGGATCGCGGACCGGGACGTGTGAGCCGGCCACCATCATCGTGAGCGCGAACCCGATATCGGCCAGGAACGTGAAAGTCTGGTCCGAAGAGTCGAGCAGCCCGAAACCGGTGACACCGAAGACGACGCCCGCGGCAAGTTCGCCGACCACCACGGGGACATGCCAACTGACGCGAGCGCCGAGCAGCGGACCGAGGATGCCGGCCAGCGCGACGAGGGCAAGGATGCCGAAGGTCATCGACGACCTACGACGTCACTGTCGAGGGAGCGATCTTTGCAGGGATGCCGGTGTTCTCGTCCACGTGGTAGCTCGCACAGACACGGTGGTAGCCGTCGGCGATCTGCGCCGGCACTCCGGCGCGGAAGTCTCCCTGCACCAGCAGGATCGGAGACAGCGCGATCCCCTTGCGGATCTTCAACAGGTCGGCAGCAACGTGCGGGTTGTCGACCGGGAGCAGGGGTAGCCCGGCGGCCCGCAGGATGTCCTTGGCCTTCTTCGAGACCAGCGTCGCCGTCTTGAGGGCGTACACGAGAGCTTGGACCTGAACCGGTGTCGCGCCTAACTGGAGGTAATCGCGGGCCGCCGGGTAGTCGTGCTCGTCCGGCAGGTCCTTCCAGAGAACGGCAGGAGCCTTCTCGGCTACCTTCGGCACTGCTGTCTTGGGAGCCTTCGGCTGGGCTGGCTTGGGAGCCTTCGGCTGGGCTGCCTTCGGCGCCTTCGGCTGGGCCACCTTCGACGTTTTGCTCTTGGCCATCTGTGCTGTTTCCTTCAGTGTCGGTCCGCGAGTGGAGCTGGTGCAGAAATCGTGCACTATCAGCGCCGCAGGCACCACATCGGAGCTGTTTGGCCCCCTAGGCGGCGGGTAATCAGCAGACTGCGGGGGAACGAGCAGGAGGCGAAGCAATGAAGCGGATTCTCGCAGTGCTCGCAGCGCTGATCCTGGCGGTGTTCGCACTGACCGCGTGCAGTGACAACAACGATTCGTCGGACAACGATTCGGCCGATCACGACGGCATGGCGATGACCAGTATGCCGATGACCAGCATGCCGACCAGTATGTCGATGCCGAGTATGCCTCTGGGTATGTCGACGCCGGGAGCGTCGTCGATGGGAATCGTGATCAGCGGTTTCGGATATTCGACGCCGGAGTCGGTGATGCCCGGACAGGTACTGACCATTCAGAACAACGACACCGTCGAGCACTCGGTCACGTCCGATACCGCAGGGTTGTTCAACGAGGACATCGAAGCGGGTGAGACCGAAACCATCACGGTGCCGAACGAGCCTGGAACGTACACGTTCCACTGCACCTACCACCCGAGTATGCGTGGCACCTTGACGGTCAAGTAGAGGTCGGCCCCGTCCGACGTAGCTTTTGCTCCGGAAACTTCGGCGGCGCGCACCCGATCAGGCTGGTGGAGAACAGATCCGGGTGTACGGTTTTCAGGTGCGCCGGAGAATTGCGATCAGTGTCGTCACGCTCGTGGTTTGTGCCCTCGGCTTTTCGCCGCCGGCGCTCGCGGATTCACCGAACGGCTCGTATTCGTCACAGCTGCTGTACTTCTCGGTCGATGTCGGGCCTGAACTCTCGACGCCGTGCACCGTCGTCGGTGAACTTTTTGTTCCCGACGGCGTCGATGCGGACAACCCAGCGCCCGCGATCCTGACCACCAACGGGTTCGGTGGTTCGTACAAGGACCAGATTCCCGCTCTGCAGAACTTCGCCGAGAACGGGTATGTCGGACTGACGTATTCGGGATTGGGTTTCGGCGGCTCGGGTTGCAAGATCACACTCGATTCTCCCGCGTACGACGGCGTCGCTGCCTCCCAGTTGGTCAGCTTCCTCGGCGGCCAAGAAGAGATTGCCTTCACGGATCAGGCTCTGACGCAGCCCTATCCGGCGCTCACCGCGGTGGTTCAGGACTCCGTCGATCACACCGGTGCACCGTCGACGAACGACCCGCGGGTCGGAATGACGGGTGGCTCCTACGGCGGCGGGATTCAATTCGCCGCCGCGAGTGTCGATCCCCGTATCGACACGATCATCCCCATGATCACCTGGAACGATCTCTCGTATTCTCTGGCGCCCAACAGCACGGGAATCATCTCCGGTGTGTCGACAGCGGAGCCGGGAGCTGCGAAGGTGCTCTTTGCATCGCTGCTCTTCGGCGCGGGCATCGCGAATCCCGGTGTGGACGGCTACATCGCAGATCCCGCACGGCTACCCGGCTGCCCGAACTACGTCCCTTACATGTGCAACGCGATCGCCGAGGCGGTGGTGACCGGCGACATCGGACCGCAGGTAGTGAGTGAGCTCCGAGCGTCGTCGGTCTCGTCGTTCGTCGACCGGATCAACATTCCAGTACTGCTTGCTCAGGGACAACAGGACACCCTGTTCGATCTGAACGAGGCAACCGCGACTTACGACGCGCTGAAGGATCGTGGCGTCGATGCCAAGATGATCTGGCATTCGTGGGGGCACAGCCACTTGGCCGCTGCGCCCGGCGAATTCAGCTTTTCCGCTCCCGACGAAGACGCGCAATACGAAACCGGTCGCTTCATGGACTGGTTCGATCACTACCTCAAGGACGAGAACACGGAGACGGGACCGGAATTCGCGTATTTCCGTAACTGGATCGACTACGAGGGAAACGCGGCGCCGGCATACGCGACGTCCGACACCGTCGATGTCGGGACCGCCCGCGCCTTCCATCTGTCCGCTGACGGGGGACTGCTGCCGGACGGCACGCCGATGATACCTGGTCCGAAGACGATCGTCACGGCACCGGGTGGTCTGCCGACAGGCGTCGAGCCGCTCAATATCAATCCGGCCGGAAACATTCCGAATGCACAGATTCCGGGAACCGAGGCGCTCTGGACCACTGCGCCGATGACCGAGGCGATGGACGTGGTGGGAGCCCCCACTGTGACGCTGCGTGTTGCGGCGCCCGGACAGCCGGTGGTGTTCGCGAAACTCTACGACGTGGCCCCGGACGGAACTTCCTCGCTGATCAACGGACTGATTGCGCCCATACGCATCAGTGATCCGTCCCAACCGGTACCGGTGACGATGCCGGCGATAGTGCATCGATTCGAGCCAGGGCATTCCGTGCGTCTCGCGATCACCGGTGGCGACATCAGTTTCCGTGGGGGACTGCAAGGTATGCCGGTGACGATCTTTGCCGACGGTTCCGGCCCCCTCGAACTTCCCGTCGTGAGCTGAAACACCGTGGGCTGAATTTCAGCGAGAAATGGTTCGACTGTCGCCGCGGAACTCGGCCACGACGGTGTTGCCGTTGCGAACGGTCACGTCGTAGATCCCACTTCGACCGCCTCGTGCCTTCTCGGTGGCGACCGCGGTCAAGGTGTCGCCCAGACGGGTCGGACGTAGAAATCGGATGTCCGCGCGCGCTGCAACGGCTGAATCCTCGTAGCCGTTGCAGGCGAGCGCAAACGCGGTGTCCGCGAGCAGGAAAACATAACCACCGTGTGTGATTCCGTGACCGTTCACCATGGTTTCGCCCACGGTGACGGTCACGGTTGCGCTACCGGGCGCCAGCTCGGAAATCTCGATACCGAGTGCCTGCGACGCCTGGTCCGCGTCGAACATCTCTCTGGCGGTGATGCTTCCTGTGCTCACGAGACAACTCCTGTGGGATCGGAGAATTGCAGGGGTCTAGAGGACCGAGACAACTTCCTGGACGTACATGTCGACTGTGCCGGTGGCAAAGT
The DNA here is from genome assembly GCF_056945715.1 of Rhodococcus sp. MurmanLake-1. Classification (NCBI taxonomy): domain Bacteria; kingdom Bacillati; phylum Actinomycetota; class Actinomycetes; order Mycobacteriales; family Nocardiaceae; genus Rhodococcus; species Rhodococcus sp. MurmanLake-1. The sequence goes on from NZ_JBWZNF010000010.1 coordinate 190,527, forward strand.
TTGCGACATCTTTTCCAGCGGCGCCCATCTCCGGGGACTTCAGGCCGCTCTGCATCGTCTCGAGATCGGGAAAAACCAGGTTGGCGACGGCGTAGAAGACTGGATCGGAGCCGTCAAGCGTCGAGCACTTGCTGAACGTGAAGTCCGAGAGTCCTGGCACTGCGCTGGCGAGCGGGACGTGGATCTCGTTGTAGTACTTGTCGAAAGCCTCCGGATCGGTGGGGCGTCCGTAACATACTGCTACTCGATAGGTCATGTGCTTTCAATTCCCTTCGGGGCGAGTCTTGGCTACCAGAGTCAGGACGTCGTATGTCGCGACCGGATCGTTGTCCTGGTTCGTCACCACGGCATCCCAACGAACCTCACCGTAGTCGGCGCTGCTGCGAGGTGTGATGGTCTTGGCTGTGAGGGTGACCGTCAGGCTGTCTTCGGCTTTCACCGGGGTCAGGAACCTGAGGCTGTCCACGCCGAAGTTCGCGAGAACCGGGCCGGGAGCCGGGTCGACGAACAGACCGGCAGCGAGTGAGACAACCAGATAGCCGTGTGCGACGATGCCGCCGAACAGCGGGTTCGCCGCTGCGGCCACCGGATCGGTGTGTGCGTAGAAGGTGTCACCGGTGAACTCTGCAAAATGATCGATGTCTGCGAGTGTGACCTGGCGCGGACCGCCGACAACGGTGTCGCCGATCTTCAACTCGGCGAGACTCTTTCGGAATGGATGTTCGGATCCGGTCGTGCGCGCTGACCCGGTGAACCAGCGCTCGCCGACCGCGGTGAGCACGTCGGGTGTGCCCTGCACGGCCGTCCGCTGCATGTGGTGCAGAACTCCGCGGATGCCACCCAGCTCCTCACCGCCGCCGGCACGGCCCGGACCGCCGTGTACGAGGACTGGAAGGGGAGAGCCGTGGCCGGTGGATTCCTTGGCGTCGTCGCGGTTCAGGACGAGCACTCTGCCGTGAAAAGCTGCGAGGCCCAGCACCAGTCGACGTGCGATGTCGGTGTCGGCAGTGACCACCGAGGCGACGAGGCTTCCCTCGCCACGGGCCGCGAGTTCGATCGCATGATCGATGCCGTCGTATCCGATGACGGTGCTGACGGGTCCGAAGGCCTCCAGTTCGTGTACCTCGTGCGCATTCTCTTCCGCCCGGAGAAGGACAGGGGAAAGGAAGGCCCCTGACTGGCCGTCGGCACCGACCACGTCGACGTTGTCCGGGTCTCCGAATACGATAGTTGCCGACTTCGTCAGACCGCGAATGGATTTCAAGACTTCATCGCGCTGCTCGATGCTGGCGAGCGCACCCATCGTGACACCGTCGGCATCGGGGTGTCCCACGACCACTTTGTTCAGTCGCTCGGATGCGGCATCGACAACGGCGTCGACCAGCGAGACCGGGACCAGGGCGCGCCGGATCGCCGTGCACTTCTGGCCCGCCTTGACTGTCATTTCGGTGACGAGTTGTTTGACGTACAAATTGAATTCGGGCGTTCCTGGTACGGCGTCCTCGCCAAGGATCGACGCGTTGAGTGAATCGGCCTCGGCATTGAAATGGACGCCCTTGCCGACGACGTTCGGGTGAGCACGCAGCGTTGCGGCGGTGTCGGCGGATCCGGTGAATGCCACTGAGTCCTGCCCGCCGAGGTGATCGAGGAGGCCGCGTGCACTACCGGCGAGCAGTTGGACGGAACCCTCCGGGAGCAAGCCTGATTCGATGATGCGCCGGAAGACGAGTTCGGTGAGATATGCCGTGGAACTGGCAGGTTTGACGATGGACGGCACACCCGCGATGAATGCCGGTGCCAGCTTCTCCAGGAACCCCCACACCGGGAAATTGAAGGCGTTGATCTGTACGGCGACGCCGCGGCGTGACGTATAGATGTGTTGCCCGAGGAAAGTTCCGCCCTTGCCCAGAGCTTCGACGTTTCCATCCAGAAAGACTGTGCTGTCGGGCAATTCGCGCCGAGCCTTGCTCGCGTAGCTCAGCAGGGTTCCGAATCCACCGTCGATGTCCACGCCGGAATCTCGCGTCGTCGCGCCGGTGGCAGTGGAGAGTGCGTAGAACTCGGCTTTTCCTGCCATCAACGTGAGGGCGAGAGCCTTGAGCGCGCCGGCACGTTCATGGAAGGTCATCGCAGACAGTGCAGGCCCGCCGACCTCGCGTGCGTACGTAACCATCTCGGCGAGGTCGACGCCGGTTGCGGAGATCCAGGCCACCTCCGATCCGTCCACTGCGCTCGGCAACGGGGTACCTGCGTCCGGTGCGGCGTACCAGCGACCGGCTACATAGCTTTCCAACAGTCTGCTCACGACAACTCCATCTCACCGTACGTTCGGTCGGTAATTACGATCGCCCGGTAACGCCGCGTTGTCAAGGATTCGGCAGAACTGCCTGGAATCAGGCCTTGCGAAGTCCGTCGAAAGTGACGGCGACGACCGCGTCGGCAATGTCGGAGACGGACTCGCCCGCTCGGGGTTTGTACCACTCGATCAGTGAGTTGACGGTGCCGAACATCAGCTTGCTGGCGAGGGCCGGTTCGATGTCCGGGCGCAGGTCTCCCTCCGCTGCGGCGGACGAGACGAGGCCTCCGACGAAGTTGTCGAATTCGCGTCGACGGGCGAGCGCGGCCCGCTCGACCGTCGTGTTGCCGCGGACGCGCAGGAGCAGGGTGACGTACGGAAGCTCTGCGACCAGCACCTCTACGCTGCGCCGGACCAGGTATTCGAGCCGGTCGATGTACGGACCGGTGGTGGCCCCTTCTTCGGTCGTGACCGCAAACAGGGCGTTGAGGGCACGCGAAAGTGCGAGTTCGAGAAGTTCCGACTTGCCGGACACGTGGTGGTAGATCGAGGACTTCGTGATGCCGAGCTTCTTGGCGAGCACCTCCATACTGGCGCCGTCGTAGCCCTTGTCGTTGAACACCTTCACGGCCACGGCCAGGAGCGAATCGAGGTCGTAGCCGGGACGTCCGGGGAGGCCGGTGCGTCGAGTGGGGCGTGCCGTAGTCATGCCCCCATCTTCTCAGTTCGGGCAAAGCTGTGCACCAACCTCGTTTTCACCCTTGCCAAACGACCGAATGTTCGGTTATTAATGTAAGAGAGCGAGAAGGAGCGAATGTGAACACCCTGCACGTGGACGAGCGCGAGGATCGCGTCGTGGTCACCCTCGACAGGCCCGCGCAACGCAACGCGATCAACGCGGAAATGATCGACGAACTGCATCAGGTTTGTGGACGCCTCGAACGGGATCCGAAGCTGCTCCTGCTTGCCGGGCGCGGAGACCACTTCGCGGGCGGCGCTGACATCGCGGAGCTCCGAGCGCGCGGACGAGAGGAAGCGTTTGCGGGTATCAACCGGACCCTGTTCGACCGTATCGGAAAGCTCCCGCTGCCCACCGTGGCCGCCGTGAGCGGCTATGCGCTCGGCGGCGGGGCAGAGTTGACCTACGCCTGCGACATTCGCATCGCGACAACGACGGCGGTCTTCGGTAATCCCGAGCCCAATCTCGGCATAATGGCAGCCGCCGGCGCCAGCTATCGGCTGCCGAAGCTCGTCGGAGTCTCGATCGCGAAGCAAGTGCTCCTCGGTGCCAGGAACCTCGACGCCGAGCAGGCGCTACGAGCGGGCCTGGTTGCCGAGGTGACCGAACCGAACTGCCATGTCGACGCAGCGCATCGGCTGCTCGACCGTATTTCCCGACTGTCCCCGCTGGCACTGCGATTGACGAAGATCATCGTCGACGCGCCGGGATCGCATCCGTTTGCCGATGACATCGCCCAAGCTGTCCTGTTCGAGAGTTCGGACAAGCACGATCGCATGACGGCCTTCCTGGAGAAGAAATCATGACTGAAGCAGTTGCACCGAAGACCGTCGGAGTCATCGGCGGTGGACGTATGGGTGCAGGTATCGCCCAGGTGTTCGCCGGTCTCGGCGGGGCGGTCACCATCGCGGAGAGCGGCGACGCCGAGGCAGCGTTACAGCGTGTTTCCACCGGCCTCGACCGCGCCCACGAGCGAGGGAAACTCGGCGACCAGGATCCCGCGACGGTCCTCGCGCGCGTGAGCGTCGTAGGCGCAGTGAGCTCCTTACCCCCGTCGCTCGACCTGATCGTCGAGGCGGTCCCGGAAATTGCGGCCCTCAAGGTCGAGGTGCTCGCCGCTGCGGAAACCGTTGCCGGAGAACGCACCGTGATCGCCAGCAACACCAGTTCCATGTCGATCGCCGAACTCGGCGCAGCGCTGACGGATCCGAGCCGGTTCATCGGTATGCACTTCTTCAATCCAGTCCCGGCGTCGCTGTTGGTCGAGATCGTCCGGGCGCCTCAGACCCGCCCCGAGGTTGTCGACTCGGTACGGGCATGGGTGTCGATGCTCGGCAAGGCCGAGGTGCTCGTCAACGACTCACCTGGTTTTGCAACCAGCCGGCTTGGCGTCGGTCTCGGGCTCGAAGCCATCCGCATGCTCGAAGAAGGTGTGGCGGACGCGGAATCGATCGACCGGGCCATGGAATTGGGGTACCGGCATCCGATGGGGCCGCTTCGTTCGACAGACCTGGTCGGGTTGGATGTGCGCCTGGCGATCGCCGAACACCTCGCGAGCACTCTCGGTGATCGATTTACTCCTCCAGCATTGCTGCGAGAGAAGGTGGCTCGCGGCGAGTTGGGGCGCAAGACGGGACAGGGTTTTCACACATGGAGCTGAACCGAACTGCCTGCGAAAGGAACATCGATGACTGACGTGATCCGCTTGGAGATCGAGCGAGGTTTGGCGACAATCACTCTCGACCGGCCTGAGGCAGCCAATGCCGTCAACGGTGAAATGAAGTCTCAGCTGCTCGAAGCGTTGCTGCAGGTCCGCGCGGACGCAGGCGTTCGAGCGGTGTTGATTCTCGCCGAAGGCAAGAACTTCTGCGTCGGTCAGGATCTGGGCGAGCACGCGGCAGCGTTGGATGCTGATCCGGCGCACGCGATGGATACCGTCGCCGCGCACTACAACCCCATCGTCACGGCGCTGTCGACGCTCTCTGTCCCGGTAGTGGTGGGTATCGGTGGGGCCTGCGTCGGGGCCGGGTTGGGAATCGCGTTGGCCGGAGACATCCGGGTCGTGGGGGCTCGCGCGAGCTTTGCGACGGCATTCACCGGCATCGGTCTGGCCAGTGACTCCGGGCTCAGTCATGCGCTCGTGCACGCGCTCGGACCCAGCCGTGCCAGTGGCCTGATGTTGCTCGGCGACAAGTTCGACGCGCAGAGCGCACTGGAGTGGGGATTGGTTCATCGCGTGGTGGCCGACGATGACGTCGCAGCTGAGGCTCGGATACTCGCGCGTCGGCTTGCCGACGGACCCACCGCGGCCTTCGCTCACGTGAAATCGCTGATCCGTGCCGTTGCTCCTGGGCTTTCCCAGGCGCTGGAGGCGGAGGCGAACGCGCAGGTGGAGCTGGGTTCCACGGCAGATCATCAAGGCGCAGTCACGGCTTTCCTGTCGAAGCAGAAGCCGGTTTTCGAGGGCCGCTGATTTCTGGTGCGTCGAAAGATTCTCTTGTGCGCTGGGACACCTCGGTGCATACTAGTTACCAACCGATCATTCGGTAATAAAAGGTAGGTACGATGACCAACGTGGAAGCTCCACAAGACCTGCAGAACCTGTTCGACGAGACGATCGCGGCAGACCAGCGCATCGAGCCTCGCGACTGGATGCCGGACGGCTACCGCAAGACTCTGATTCGTCAGGTTGCCCAGCATGCCCACTCCGAGATCATCGGAATGCAGCCCGAGGGAAACTGGCTCACCCGTGCGCCTTCGTTGCGACGCAAGGCGATCTTGATGGCGAAGGTCCAGGACGAGGCCGGGCACGGTCTGTATCTCTACTCCGCGGCCGAGACGCTCGGTGCCGATCGTGGCGATCTGACCACCAAACTGATCGAGGGAAAGCAGAAGTACTCCTCGATCTTCAACTATCCGACGCTGACCTACGCCGACGTGGGTGTGATCGGCTGGCTGGTCGACGGAGCCGCTATCTGCAATCAGGTTCCGCTGTGCCGCAGCTCCTTCGGGCCGTATGCGCGCGCGATGATCCGCGTATGCAAGGAGGAATCGTTCCATCAGCGGCAAGGCTTCGAGTTGTTGGCGACAATGATGCGCGGCACGGAAGCTCAACGTGCGATGGTGCAGGAAGCCGTCGACCGATGGTGGTGGCCCGCTCTGATGATGTTCGGACCGCCGGACGACGAATCGCCGAACACCGAGCAGTCGATGAAGTGGCGCATCAAGCGGCACACGAACGACGAACTGCGGCAGCGATTCGTGGACATGTCGATACCGCAGGCCGAGATACTCGGTGTGACCTTCCCTGATCCCGACCTGCGCTGGAACCCCGAGCGTGGCGCACACGATTTCGGTGAGCCGGACTGGAGCGAATTCATGGATGTGGTCCGCGGCAACGGAGCGGCGAGCGTCGAGCGGATCACCAATCGGAAAGCCGCACACGACAACGGGGCCTGGGTTCGCGACGCCGCCTACGCCTTTGCACAGCGCGAGAGACTCGCGCACGATCGCACGACTGGGGAAACATCATGAGCGAGAACGATCAGGTACAGGGCGATCAGGTGCGGGGCGAATGGCCTTTGTACGAGGTATTTCTGAGGGGAAAGCGCGGACTGAACCACGTGCATGTCGGATCCCTGCGCGCGGCAGACGACCAGATGGCGCTACGCCACGCGCGCGACGTCTACACCAGACGTAACGAAGGCGTGAGTATCTGGGTCGTGCCATCCGCGAAAATCGTGGCTTCGAGTCCGGCAGAAAAGGATCCGTTCTTCGCGCCGAGCGGCGACAAGGTCTACCGGCACCCGACCTTCTACGACATTCCGGACTCCGTTCCGCACATGTGAGAATCACTTCGACTTCGAGGACCAACAGATGAACGATCACGACAGTGCCTACGACGGCCTGGTCGACGGTGACGGCCACGGTCAGTGGGCGTTCGGAACCAGCTTCGACGACCCCCTCGCCGGAGTCGACACCACGGTGTCAGGCGACGTCGATCTCGGTGCGCTGGCGCGCTACTGCCTCATGCTCGGTGACGACGCGCTCGTCAGTTCGCAACGACTCGCCGAATGGTCCACGCGAGCACCGGAACTCGAAGAAGAGGTAGCTCTCGCCAACGTCGGCCTGGACTTGATCGGGCAGGCCAGGCTGCTGCTGGCTCGCGCGGCAGCAGCCGATTCCACTGTGGTTCCGTTCATCTCGGATACGTCGCCGGTGCCGGCCGAAGATGCGCTCGCCTTCTTTCGTGATCAGTTCGGGTTCCGCAACGTGAGACTGGTGGAACTCGCCAACGGCGACTTCGCGCACACGGTCGTTCGGCTACTCGTGTTCTCGACCTGGCGGCTGGCGCTGTTCGATCGGCTGCGCATGTCGCGCGATCCGGTTCTCGCAGCTGTGGCGAACAAAGGTGTCAAGGAACTGACCTATCACCGCGACTACGCGGCAAGATGGGTCGTCACCTTGGGCGCCGGCACGGCAGAATCCAAGCGTCGGACGGCCGCCGCCCTGCTCGAGATCTTCCCGTTCGTGGACGAACTCTTTGTTCCCACCCAGGACGAACTCGTTTTGGCAGAAGTTGGCGTCGGAGTGGATCCGCGTACTGTTCGGCCGGAGTTCGACGCTGTTCTTGCCCAGGTCCTCCATGCGGCCGAAATGGAAGAGCCCCCTTCACGTTTCTCCGGTTTCGTCGGCGGCCGCGGCGGACGTGCCGGACTGCACACCGGGGCGCTGGGACTACTTCTTGCCGAAATGCAGAGCGTCGCTCGGGAGCACCCGGAAGGGGTGTGGTGACCGTGGCTGCCACCACCGTCTCTTCCGCGCAGGAGATCGTCGCCTCGGTGATGGATCCGGAGATGCCACTGCTTACTCTGGCCGACCTCGGCGTCATCCGATCGGTCGACGTCGAAGCGAACTTCGTCTGTGTGACAATCACTCCCACCTATTCTGGGTGCCCCGCAATGGCGACGATGCGAGACGACATCGAGCACAAACTGACCGACGCCGGATACGGCAGCGTCCAGATCAAGACTCAACTGTCGCCGCCTTGGAGTTCGGATTGGATCAGCGAAGAGGGGCTCGCGAAACTTCGGACGGCTGGGTACTCCGTGCCGGGGGCAGCGCCGCGCCGCACCTCGGGGCCGATCGCATTGACCTTGACGGCCAAGCCCCGCGACATCCTCTGCCCCCAGTGCGGTTCGGCAAACACCAGACTGAGTTCGGAATTCGGTGCGACCCTGTGCAAAGCGCTGTATCGCTGCCTCGACTGCCTCGAGCCGTTCGATCACGTGAAGGAGATCTGAACAGATGAGTACCGCAACGACGAACCGGAACAAACCCTTTCACCCGTTGACGGTCGCCGGTGTCGAATCACTGTGCGACGACGCAGTTGCCGTCACCTTCGACGTGCCTGCCGATATCGCCGATCAATTCGATTTCGGCGCCGGGCAGTCACTGACACTGCGGCGGATGATCGACGGCGTCGAACACCGTCGTTCCTACTCGATCTGTGCACCGGTAGGGGCGTCTCCACGTGTGGGGGTTCGCGAAGTAGCAGACGGGCTCTTCTCCACCTGGTTGGTGCGCGACGTCAAGGCCGGGGATCAGATCGACGTCCAGGGCCCTTCGGGCAATTTTGTCGCCGATCCGGCATTGGGTGGACGGCACGTTCTGATCGCGGCGGGCTCTGGCATCACGCCCATGCTGTCCATCGCTGCAACACTTTTGGCGAACCCCGAGGCCGATGTCACCCTGCTGTACGGGAACAGGCGTACTCGTTCGGTGATGTTCGCCGAAGAAATCGCCGACCTGAAGGACCGGTACGGTGCACGCCTGGACGTCATTCACGTTCTCTCTCGCGAGCCGCGGGAGGTCGAGTTGTTCTCGGGCCGTCTCGACGCCGACCGGTTGCGTGAGATCTTCACCTCTCTCGTGCCGTGCGACCAAGTGGACGGCTTCTGGTTGTGTGGCCCCTTCGGGATGGTCAACGACGCCCAGGAAGTGCTGGCCGGCTTGGGAATTGCCAAGGACCGCATCCATCACGAGCTGTTCTACGTCGACGACGTCGCTCCGCCGGTCGCAGTGCATCGTGAGCGCGGAATTGTCGGACCGAGCAGCGAGGTGACTATTACTCTCGACGGTCGATCGACCACCGCGACGTTGCCACGCGACCAGTCGATTCTCGATGCGGCCGAACAGTACCGCTCGGATCTGCCCTTTGCCTGCAAGGGCGGAGTGTGCGGAACCTGCCGCGCCAAGGTCACCTGCGGTGATGTCGAGATGCGCAGGAACTATGCACTCGAAGACTACGAAGTCGACGCGGGTTTCGTGCTCACCTGCCAGACCTTTCCTGTCGGTGAACAGATAACAGTCGATTTCGACGCCTGACCGCCCGCACAGCGCCCTCACTGAGCCCACCGGAGACAATCATGACCGAACTCGCCACTGCTACTTCGCAAGAAATCGAATTTGCCAGCCGGGACCGCATTTCGACGCTCCAACTCGAGCGGATGCAATGGTCACTGATGCACGCGTACACCAATGTTCCGCACTACCGCAAAGCTTTCGACGACGCCGGCGTCCACCCGAGCGACTTGAAGGATCTGAGCGATCTCGCGAAGTTCCCCTTCACCACCAAAGCGGATCTGCGTGAGAACTATCCGTTCAAGATGTTTGCGGTGCCCCAGGACAAGGTCTCGCGAATTCACGCGTCTTCGGGGACCACCGGTCGCCCGACGGTGGTGGGGTACACGAGCAACGACCTGAACAACTGGGCCGATCTCATCGCGCGCAGTCTCTCGGCCGGCGGCGTGCGGTCTTCGGACAAGGTGCACGTGGCTTACGGGTACGGTCTGTTCACCGGCGGGTTGGGAGCACACTACGGTGCGGAGCGTTTGGGCTGCACGGTCATTCCCATGTCCGGTGGCATGACCGAGCGGCAGATCCAACTGATCGAGGACTTCGAACCCGACGCGATCATGGTGACGCCGTCGTACATGTTGACCATCGTGGATGCGATGATCAAGAAGGGTATTGATCCTTCGAAAACCTCGCTGCGGGTTGGAGTTTTCGGAGCGGAGCCGTGGACCGAACAGATGCGTACCGAGCTCGAACAACAACTCGACATGCACGCCGTCGACATCTACGGACTCTCCGAGATCATGGGCCCGGGCGTGGCAATGGAATGTGTGGAAACCAAAGACGGGCTCCATATCTGGGAAGACCACTTCTACCCGGAGATCATCGACCCGGTCACGGGTGAGGTGCTGCCGGACGGAGAGGAAGGTGAGCTCGTTTTCACCTCGCTCACCAAGGAAGCGCTGCCTATCATTCGCTACCGAACCAGGGACCTGACCCGTCTGTTGCCCGGGACGGCGCGCTCGATGCGACGGATGCAGAAGGTCACCGGCCGGACCGACGACATGATCATCCTGCGTGGGGTCAATCTGTTCCCCACACAGATCGAAGAACTGATCCTGACGGTCCCCGCCCTCGCGCCTCAATTCCAGTGTGTGCTGGAGCGTCCGGGTCGTATGGACACCCTGACAGTGCGCGTCGAGGCTCGCCCAGACGCGGCAATTTCGGATCATGCGGCAGCGTCGTCTGCATTGCAGAAGCTGGTGAAGAACAAGATCGGTGTCACGGTCGAGGTAAACGTTCTCGAACCCGGCGGACTCGAACGCTCGATCGGTAAAGCGCGTCGGCTGATCGACCAACGCCCGAAGGACTGAAATTACTCCAGGGCCATGCGGGTGGCGAAGATTCCGAGAATGCCACCAGCTAGCCACTTCTGAGCCCGCATCCACACCGGACGTGCCACGAGGAAGGTCGACACGGCCGCCGCACAGCACACGATCAACGCATTGACGGTGACTGCGACCAGGATCTGCACGCCGCCGAGTACGAGTGCCTGTTGCCAGACCGGGCCCGCAGTGGGATCGACGAACTGGGGGATCAGGGCCGCGTACATCAGCGCAATCTTGGGATTGAGCAGATTGGTGGTCAACCCCATCCCGAACAGACGGCCGCTACCGTGGCGGTCGACTTCGCCCACCTCGAAGGCGGACTTTCCACCTGGTCGAAGGGTCGACCAGGCGAGATAGGCCAGATACAGGGCGCCGCCGATTTTCACCGCGGTGAACACCGTGGGTACGGCGAAGAGAACCGCTGTCAGTCCAGCGCACGTGGCGGCGAGGTAGACCAGGAAACCGGTTGCGACTCCGCCGAGCGAGATCAAGCCTGCCCGGCGGCCCTGGCTGATGCTGCGTGACACCAGGTAGATCATGTTGGGGCCCGGTGTCAGAACCATCGCCAGGGCTATCAGCGCGACTCCCGTCATCGACGCTGACGTGATCATGTCGGTCTCCCACTACTCGGTACGTATGTTTCGTCGAGTACACAAGGGATTACCGTGGCGCGCCAAGGTCCAGTTCGCAGGCAGTGGTCCGCTCAGGTATTGGCCCAGCTGTCGGGCCCGAAGACCTCGTAGTGGATATTCTGTGCCGGAACATCCCTTTCGAGCAACGATGCGCGCATCGCCAACATGAACGGCATCGGCCCGCAGAGGAAGGCTTGGGTATCGGGCTCCACTGCAATGTCCTGCAAATCCGCCCGTCCTTCGTGAACCGATCCGAACGCCACGTGCGTGCCGAGATCCTCGTACCAACGATGCAAAGTTGCGGCGGGAATCTTGTCGACGAGTGTGCTGAGTTCCGCGCGGTGAGCATGGTCCGCGATGGATCGATCAGCATGAATGACAGAGACCGAACGCTCAGCGCCGGTGTCCACGAGATGATTGAGCATCCCGATCATCGGTGTGCAACCGATTCCGGCCGACGCGAGTAGGAGAGGTGAGTTGTCATCCGGCATGGTGAGATCACCGAAAGGCGTGGTGACGGAGAGTTCCTGACCTTCGAATACGTTGTTGTAGAGGAAGTTCGACACTTCGCCATCAGGAGTACCGGAGATTCGCTTGACGCTGATCCGCCAGTCTGCGCTGCTCGGTATCGAACACAGGCTGTATTGGCGGATCTGGCGAGCGCCGTCGGGCAGCGTAACCCCGACCGAAAGATACTGTCCGGGCGCGAAGGTGGGGAGTGCACTGCCGTCTAGCGAAGTGAGCGTCAGTGAGACGGTATCGGCGGACTGAAGAACTCGTTCGCTGATCCTGACCGTGCGCCAGACGTCACCGGCGTCGACGCCGGCGAGTTGGTAGAGGCCACGCTCCATCGTGATGAGGGTTTCCGCCATCAGCCAGTAGACTTCGTCCCAGGCTGCTGCGACGTCGGGAGTGACTGCATCGCCTAGTATTTCGACGATCGCGGCAAAGAGGTGTTCGTGCACGATTGCGTACTGGTCGGGCGTGATTCCCAGCGACGCATGCTTGTGCGCGATGCGTGAGAGTATGAGATCGACCTTGGCGCTGTCCGGCTCGAGCTGAAGCGTCGCGAATGCCGCGATGGCGCCGGCGAGAGCCTTCTGCTGTTCGCCCTGTTTCTGATTGCCGCGATTGAACAAATCACGTTCGAGTTCAGGATGTGCGTCGAACATCCTGCGGTAGAACAGGGTTGTGATATCGCCGATGGCGGCGCCGACCACGGGAAGGGTGGCGCGAATGACCTCGGTTGACTGTGGGGAAAGCATGAGCTGCTCCGTTCGGTCGAAATTCGATTGATCAGCCTGCTTCGTCGCTCCGGGTGGTGAGGCGTAGCAGGACAGTTTTGGACGGCTGCCGGATGACGTCTTCGATCGTGACCGCGTCGAGTGAAACGAAAAACGCTTCCTGTGCTTCGCGCAAAGCGCTCCGAAGGAGGCAGCCGCCGCGAAGTGGGCACGGTTTGTCGCCTTCGCAGTCGACGACTTCACCCGGGCCTTCGAGGCGTCTGGCCAGCCAGCCGATGGTGGCGGTGCGGCCGAGTTCGGTGATGGAAAGCCCACCGCCGCGACCACGCCTGGTTGTGACGATGCCAAGCTCACCGAGCCGTGTAACCACCTTGGTGGCATGGGAGTACGACACGTTGAGCTGCTGCGCAACATCCCGGGTACTGGGGGAGGCATCCGCGTCGAGTACGGCCAACCGCATGACGACGCGCAATCCCAGATCGGTGAACTGCGTCAGTTGCATGATCTGAACCTACATAATTCGCATCTGAGATGACTATTTATGTGAGGGGGATCTCGAGGGGGCCCAACCAGGGCGAACGGTACGTTCGGCGCCTCCAGTGCGCTGAACGTACCGTTCGCTCAGAGTCGGGCGGCCGAACCCCCGGCAACGACGCCGAGAAAATGGGGTGCTCGCCAACCTCGCGCCGCAAAGTCGCGGCTCACCGACGCGATGACCTCCGCATGACTTCCTTCCGGAACCAATGCGATGGCCGAACCTCCGAATCCGCCGCCGGTCATCCGCGCACCGATCGCGCCGCCGCGTCGTGCTGCGGCAACGGCGACGTCGAGTTCTTCACACGAGACCTCGAAGTCGTCGCGCAACGACGCGTGAGAATTGTCGAACAGCTCGCCGACGTCGCTGAATCTGTTGCTGCGCAGAAGCTCTGCGGTCTTCCGTGTCCGTTCGATCTCGGTCACGACGTGCCGTGCCCGCGCCCGGAGGATCGGGTCTCGCACTGTCTCGGCTTGGTCTGCAGAAGCCTCTCGCAAGCTGCCGACGCCGACAGCTGCTGCTGCATCGACGCATTGAGAGCGTCGCAACCCGTACTGTCCGTCTGCGAGCGAGTGTTTGACCCGAGTGTCGATGACGATCAGTTCGTACCCCGCACCGTGGAGTTCGAAAGGGATGGGTTCGGTGGATCCGTCCAGGCAGTCCAACAGGAGCGCAGTCGAGGGTCGGGCAAAGAGGGCAATGGTTTGATCCATCCCGCCGGTCGGTGCGCCGACGCCGTCGTTCTCCGCCTGGATGCATATCTGTACCAGCTCATCGCGGGTGAATGGTGAATCGTGAAGTTCATTGACGGCCAACGCAACCGAACAGGTTAGGGCAGCGGAACTCGACAGCCCGGCCCCGACCGGTACCGACGAGTCGACTGCCAGATCGATTCCTCCGAGCGGGAGGCCTCGGCGCGCAAGAGACCACAGAACGGCTGTGGGGTAGGCGGCCCATCCTGCTGCGATGTCGCCGAGGGGCCCGGTGTATGTCTCGTCGGATTGCCGACTGTGCACGCGGACGACCCCGTCGCTGCGCAGTGCGACGGCAACCAGCGTTCGCTGCTCGAGAGCGACCGGTAGGCACAATCCACCGTTGTAGTCCGTGTGTTCACCGATCAGGTTGACTCGACCGGGTGCCGCCCAGGCTCCGGTTGCCGGATAGCCATAGGCGTCGCGAAACTGTTGGAGCGCAGATTGTTTCGAGACGGTATCCACTATTTCAACTCCCGTAGGCGGGCCGCGACTGCCTCGGGAATGGTGTCGTTCACCCAGGCGCCCATGGCGGACTCGGACCCGGCGAGGTATTTGAGCTTGCCTGGTGCGCGCAAGATCGAGAACAGCTGAAGATGCAGTCGACCCAGAGGTCGGTCGATGCGGACGGGAGCTTGGTGCCAGGCCGCGATGTACGGTACCCGATCGACGCCCGGATAGAAGCGATCGATACGGCGCAGGAGATCTTGGTAAACGACCGCAAGCTCTTCGCGCTCTTGGTCGTTCAACGAGGGAAGGTCCGGGACGTCTCGGTGCGGTGCCAGGTGAATCTCGATGGGCCATCGTGCGGCGGTCGGGACGTAGGCGCTCCAGTGATCGCCGTCGTAGATCAACCGGGTCCCGTCCTCGCGCTCGAACGCCAGAACATCGGCGAGCAGTGAGCGACCGGTGCGCTCGAAGTGTTTGTCCGCCTGCGTCAACATCGATCGGGTGCGTGACGTGACATACGGGTATGCGTAGATCTGTCCGTGTGGATGGGTGAGTGTCACCCCGATTTCTTCGCCGCGGTTCTCGAAGCAGAACACCTGTTCCACAACCGGATCCGCCGACAACTCTTCGGTCCGAGAAATCCATGCACCCACAATCGTACGCATGCGTTCGAGTGGAAGCTCGGCGACGGACGCCGTGTGATCGCTCGAGAAACACATCACTTCGCAGTGGCCGACAGCTGGGCGATCACCCACTCCGTCTCCGGGACTGTCAATGGCTTCCTCGGACGCCGCGGCAAAACTCGGAAACCGATTCTCGAACACCGCGACGTCGTAGTCTCCGTCGGGTATCTCTGTGGGCGTGCGGGTTTCGTTGGTCGGGCACAATGGACATTCGGCTGCGGAGGGGAGATGCGTCCGTGTCATGCGATGCGAAGCCATGGTGATCCACTCCCCGGTGAGAACGTCGAACCTCATCCGAGACGAGTGGTCGAGAGCCGGCAATTCGCGGGAATCTCGCGCAGAGTGGGCGCGGGTACGGCCGGCATCGTCGAAGTAGAAGATCTGGCGCCCGTCGGCGAGGGTACGACGGGTCGGATCCTGCTTGAGTGTCATGCGTCGACTTCCCATTCCAGAACACCCTTGCTGACAACGGGTTTCCACACTCCGATCGTGGATCCTGTTTCCAGCGCTGCGGCATGGGCGCCCAACATGACCGAGATGGACGCCCAGATCGGACCGCCGTTGTCAGTGGCGTCCGACGCATACTCGGTCACACAATGATGGAGTGCGCCGTTGCGTGTGTCCACGAAGTAGTGGTACTCGTCCAATCCGGCAAAGGGAACGAACGAGGGGATGAACATGGTTGCGGCAGTGCCTGCGTCGCGTTGATCGTGTCGATCCATCTCGTCCTCGGCGTAGAGGTCCGGATTCTCGTAGATCGTCTCGTCCCACGTTTCGAGCAGAGTGAGACGAACTTCGGTTGCGACGTCGATGGGGTAGAAGAACTTGTCGGGAAGCACGCTGCCGAGAAAGAGCCCGGTCCGGTCGTCGTGGGTCAGGCTGCCGTTGTGCACCCGATACAGCTCGCGAAGTTCCTGGGGCCACGTGACGCCGGTCGACGCTTCGAATTCCTCGATAACGGCGTCACCGAGCCCTGGCTGAAACGCTGCAGCCGTCACCGGTGCGTGTGTACGGCACCACGCTTCGATTCGGCTCCATTCGTTTGCAACGCTCATGGGCTTTACGATACGTCCGAGTCAGGACCCGTGAATCAGGTACTGCAGTGTGTCCACGAGCTTTCGGTCCGAAGCCTCGGACTTTCGGCCGGTGATTCCCGATCGGAGAATTGCGGAACCCTCGAGCAGGCTCACGATGGTCTGCGCTGCCGCGCCCAGGTCCGCCGCATCCAGATCCGGTTGTGCACACGCAACAGCGCGCTCTACGTGTGCGATGTACTGCGCGTAGAAGTCTCGAACCACGACCGCCACTTCTTGGTCCGCCGCCGCAATGGCCCATACTTCGACGTACAGACGCACCGTGGCCTGGTCGTCCTGTTCTCCGAGCAGGACTCCGATGAAGTGTTCGGATTCCTCACGGGAAAGACTCTGATCCGTATCCGTGACGACGGCAAGGCGATCCAGTGAGCGGGACAATGCCCGTGACATGACTGCGCGGATGAGATCTGCACGGGTGGGGTAGTAGTGCTGCAGGTGCCCCACCCGCACTCCGGCTGCGGCTGCGAAATCGCGCATCGCCGAGTTGGCATTGCCCTGCGTGGCGAGGACCTGTTCTGCTGCGTCGAGAAGTGCTTCCGCGCGGGCGGCGCCCTTGGAGGGGGTCATGCCCGCAATACTGCCACCCCGAAGCTCTCCAACTCGGAGACGGTGCGGCGCGGGTTCGGAAGCGACTCGGGGAAAGTGACTCCAGGCTGGGCATCGTCGGCCAAGGCTTGTCTGACGGCAAGTGCGCCGCCCACCGCGGTGAGGTGAGCTTGGCCCTGCGGGTCGACGATTGTTGCGCTTGTCGTGCCGCTCGGGCCGGTGACGTCGATGCGTACTTGCGCACTCCCGCCCTTGCCAGGCGAGTACAGGAGTCCGCGTCGTAGCGGTGTGAAGCGGTCGCCGCGACCCCAACGGAACAGACCCACCTTCTTGGCGGCGAGCAGCGCAGTTGTGGATGCATGCGAACTGAAACCTATTCGAGTGCTGGCAGTTTCGGCGCCCAGGGTCATGGGGAACGTGAATTGTTCCGGAGTGTCGATTCTTCCGACCTTGGTGCGCGATCCGGGGAAGTCGACCCAGCGTGTATCCGTCAACGGGCTGACGGTGATCGGGTTTCCTTGCTGCATCACCTCGAAATCCTGGCCGAGGCGATCAATGAAGTCGACGGAGTCGAGCCCGGCAATGTCGTTGACGTCGTAGCGAATCGAGACGTCGATCGTGCTCGCGCCACCTAGTTCCTCGGCCAGCGCTGCGGCGACGATATTGGTGACTCCGCCCATCCATCCAGACGACAGGTACACCGGTGCGCTCGGCGACTTCTGACCCGCCAGAGTGGCGGCGCGAGCGACGCGGGTTGTCCAGCGGGTGATGTCCACGTAGGGAATTCCGGCCTCGACGGCGGCGGACAGAACACGATCGTGGGGATCGTTGACCGTCGACACGACCGCGCGTACGGACGCGTCGAAGGGCGTCGGGTCGAGGAGGTCCCAGCGGCGGACGGAAGCGCCGTGACGGCTGGCCAGTTCGTTGCCGCGCTCGGGGGTGCGTCCGGTGAGGAGTAGTGGGAAGTCGGGGGCGAGCAAGGCGGTCAGGGCGCTGCCTACGGTTCCGTATCCGCCTGCCACGAGGATCGGGCCGTCGGCTGAATACTGCAATGAATCGGTCATGCACTCAACTCTAGGTCAAATGACCTAAAACGTCGAATGGGGTCTTTCCAGTGCTCAGTCCCGGTGTCGCACGATGTTGACGACGTTGCCGTCGGGCGCCCGGACGAGGAATCGGCGAACACCCCACTCTTCGGTCGTAATGGGGTGCACGATTTCGTAGCCGCGCCTTCGGGCCTCTTCGTAGGCGCCGTCGACGTCGTCCGTGTGGACGGAGATGACCGAGTCCTCGGCTGCAGTGGCGTCGTGCGTGACGAGTTGTACGTTCGCGCCGGTGTCGGGAGAGGTGTAGCGAGCGACCCACCCCATGTTGAACTCTTCGGTGCTCAGACCGAGATAGTCGGAGTAGAAACTCTTGGCGGCTCCGACATCGGCGACTTTGAGATTGGCGGTGATGCGTCGTGCACGCATGTGGTTCTCCTACCCTCGGCAACAGATGTGCTCGATGATCGTCCGAAAGCGGAGTCATGTCGACTGTGCCGTCCGAAGATGCGGGCTAACTGGCTGATTCGATCTGTCACTGCGGATCGAACGAGCCCACGGTGCCCCACCGGGAGAAGGGAAGGACGATCAATTGAACCTTGCCGATGACATTGTCGATCGGCACCGTTCCGCTCAGTTCGTCCTTGATATGGAATCGTGAGTCTTTGGAGTTGCCGCGATTGTCACCCATCACCCACAAGTTCCCGTCCGGAACGGTAATCGGACCGAAATATATTCCCTGACAGGGGATACCGTTACCTGGGATGCGATTGTCGATGTACGGCTCGGTCAGTGGCTTGTCATTCACTCGAAGCCCCTCTTCCTCGGACAGGCACTGCACGGTTTGGCCACCGACCGCGATTACCCGCTTCACGAGATCGTTCTCGTCCGGCGGGACCAAACCGACGATGGATCCGAGACCTTGAAGTGCCCGGACCACCGAGTTGTCCGATCGAATGGATTGATACTCGTCGTTCCAGGATTCGGGTCCCTTGAACACGACCGCATCCCCAGGCTGTGGATCCCCGAATCTATAGCTGATCCGGTCGACGAAAATCTTGTCTCCGGTGCAGCCAGTGCATCCGTGAAGTGTCGGTTCCATGGACTCCGACGGGATCAGAAATATACGTCCGACGAAGTTCTGAATGACAACACTCAGAACGAGTGCGACCACAACGAGGATCAGAATCTCACGCCACAGTGGACGTTTTCTCGGGTGATCAGGCGTCGTCGATTCAGTCGAGTCTTCGTGGGCATCGGATTCCGTCACATTCCCGACAATAGATGGCGCAACCAGTCGGCGGCCCGATACCGACGTTCTCGATTCGAGGGTCTACTTTGTCGGCCGATTTGCTTCAGAATTGGATCACATCACCCACACGGATCTGGTCGGGATCGGCAATCCACGCATTCATGACCCAAACATCCTGCCAACGAATACCTTTCGCAGCGGCAAGGTTGAACAACGTATCGCCCTCGGAGACTGTCACCGTGTTTCCCGCTGTGCCAGGCTCGGCCGCGGCCGACGCTACCGTCGAGGGAGTCGGGGAGGTCGAATCAGGGGTGGTGCCGCCCCAACCTAGGTAAGCGCCGCATACCGGCCACGCGCCGATGCCTTGAGCTGAGAGGGTTGCTTCCGCGGCCGCGACCTGATCGGCTGTCGACGCCAAGTCGGCGCGAGTCGGTGCACCTGCCGGTTTGTATGCATCCCACGTCGACTGCGTGAATTGAAGTCCGCCGTAGAAGCCGTTGCCGGTGTTGATGTTCCAGTCGCCGGAACTCTCGCACATGGCCACCTGCGACCAGTCGTGCGCACTGGCTACGCCGGTGTTGACGATTGCGCCGCCAATTGTCAGAACGCCTGCTCCTGCGGCTATCGTGACGAATCGTTTGGTGTGAGAACGTTTGTTTTTCCGGTGGTTTCCCATGATATTTTCCTTGATCGGTCTGACGGGACAGCGATCTCGGCTCGGCGTGCGGCTCGAGTGTTCTGCTGCATATCGCGGTAGACGAAATCGTCAGTGCTGAAATGTGATTGAGGTGGACAGACTGTGAAGGTCTCGTCTCCAGATTGCAGTTCGGAGGCGTGACTAGATTCGCGGTCTCACACGCTTGCCGACAACGGCTCAATTACCCGGTTACATACCTGTTTTGTGGACCGACACAAAACGTCGGTGTACTCGGTGCTGAGCGGAAACAGGTAGTTGAACAGGCCATTCGACCCATGTGCAGACGAGCACCGATTGGCATGCTGAAACAACACCGAAACAGGGTCTCTCCGAGATTCAAGCTTGCGGCACGCCGGCGCCTCCTGTTGATCGATTGGCGCACCCTTATGAGGGAGATGTGTCGCGCCCCGGGCCGCTGTCTGCGCCCCGGGATGAGCCCTCCTGCGGAATCCAGAGAATCGGATACCGCGGGAGGGCATTCTCTCGACCTTCGATTGACCGCACGAAAACCGGACGTTTGGGGGACAATGATCTGGGGCGATCACCTGGGGCGAGAAGTCGAGGAGATGTACATGTCCGAGGCCAAATCCGAAAGCACCGAGTCTCTCGCTGGAACGACACCGCCGGCAAAGACACCGCCGGCCAACACACCGCCGACGGAGCCGTCGAAACAATCGGTGCTCAGGCGGTACTACCCGGCTGCGGTGCCCGTCATCCTCGGCTTGATCATCTATTTCATGCCGGTTCCGGACGGTGTGGACCCCAAGGGCATGCATATGCTCGGAATCTTCGTCGGCACCATCGTGGCGTTGATTTTGCAACCACTGCCGACGGGTTCGGTGGCGCTGGTGGGCCTGTCGATCGCCATGATCACCCAGACGGAGACGCCGACAGAAGCGTTGTCCGGCTTCAGTAACACCACGATCTGGCTGATCGTCGCGTCGTTCTTCATCGCCGAGGGCTTTCTGGTCACTGGGCTCGGCAAACGGGTTGCACTCATGTTCGTGACCAAACTCGGCAAGTCGAGCCTCGGATTGTCGTACGGAATGGCGTTGACGGACTTGATACTTGCTCCGGCGACACCGTCGAACACCGCCCGCGCCGGTGGCGTCGTCTATCCGATCATCGTCTCACTGAGCAAGTTGGAGGACTCCAATCCCGAGCCCGAGGACTCTCGCAAGAAGCTCGGAGCATATCTGCTGCTCACGTCGCTGCAAGTCAACGTCGTGACCTCCGCGATGTTCATCACCGCCATGGCGGGTAACCCCGTCGCCGTCGATGCGGCTGCCAAGATCGGCATCGACATCTCGTGGGGCAAATGGGCGCTGGCAGCATCGGTTCCGGGAATTGCGAGTCTCATCGCGATCCCGTGGGTGATGTCGAAGATCTTCCCGCCCACGATGTTGAAGACTCCGAAAGCACCCGAGCAAGCCAGGGAGGAACTGCGCAAGGCAGGTCCGATCAGCCGCAACGAGAAGATCATGGCCGCCACCTTCGTTCTGCTGCTGGTGCTCTGGTGCCTGGGCTCGCAGCTCAACGTCAATGCCACTACAACAGCATTTGTCGGAATCGGCATCCTGTTGGTGACCAAGGTGCTGACGTGGAACAACCTGGTGCACGACACCGGGGCTTGGCAGACGCTCGTGTTCTTTGCCGTTCTGGTCGGTATGGCAAGCCATCTCGAAGAACTCGGCGTGATCTCGTGGATCGGAACCCAGGTCTCCTCGAGCGTCGACGGTTTGCCGTGGATCTGGGCTTTTGCGATCCTGACCTTGGTGTACTTCTACGCGCACTATCTGTTTGCGTCGAACACCGCGCAGATCGTCGCGATGTACGCGGTGTTTCTCGGCGCGGCGGTGGCAACCGGTGCACCGCCGCTGTTCTCGGCCCTGGTATTCGGCTTCATCGGCAGCCTGTTCGGCGGTATCTCGCACTACGCTTCCGGTCCGGCCGGAGTGATCTACGGTTCCGGATACATCAAGACCTCGGAATGGTTCCGAATCGGTTTCGTGATGAGCGTCGTGATCATCCTGATCTGGACGATCATCGGCGGCGCGTGGATGAAGCTGATCGGCGCCTGGTGAGGCTCAGTTGTCCTTGCGCCGCAATCCGAATCGCATCGATTCCTTGTTGACAGCGGCAATCGCGGTCAGCGGTATCTCCGCGGGACACACTTCTGCACATTCACCGTAGGTCGAGCACGGCCCGAAATCGGCCTCCATCTGGTGCGACATCGCTCGGGCCCGCTTGCCACGTTCGTTG
This sequence comes from Rhodococcus sp. MurmanLake-1, assembly GCF_056945715.1. Lineage (NCBI taxonomy): Bacteria > Bacillati > Actinomycetota > Actinomycetes > Mycobacteriales > Nocardiaceae > Rhodococcus > Rhodococcus sp. MurmanLake-1. Next base: position 212,500 of record NZ_JBWZNF010000010.1, read on the forward strand.
CGGCCCTGCGTGACGAGGGACAGGTGGGTCAGTTTGGAACCGGTGAAGAGGTGCGCGGCACCGTTGGGGCAGGCTGCCACGCAAGCGCCGCAGCCGATGCACGCGGCGAAGTCCAGTGCAGCTTCGGCACTTTGATGCGAGAGTGGCTGACTGTCCGCGTCCGGTGCAGTTCCCGCATTGACCGATACATAGCCACCGGCTTCGAGGACCCGGTCGAGAGCCGAACGATCGACCACGAGGTCGCGGACCACCGGAAAAGCGGCGGAGCGGAACGGTTCCAGTTTGATTCGGTCACCGTCGGAGAAGCTGCGCAGGTGCTGACGGCACGTGGGAGTGTTCGCAACCGGCCCATGGGGAACGTCGTCGACCGTGATGCCGCAGGACCCACAGATCCCTTCTCGGCAGTCGGAATCGAAGGCGATGGGTTCGTTGCCGCTCTCCACGAGTTGGTCGTTGAGTCGGTCGAGAAGTTCCAGCAGTGACATCTCCACTGTCGCGTCGTTTACTTGGTAGGTGTCGAATGCACCGGACGAGTCCGGTCCGGATTGGCGCCACACGTCCACGGTGATTTTCATACGTAGTTCCTCGTCTGCAGTGGAACAGCGGTGAAGGACAACGGCTCGTCGTGTCGAATGTGTCTGCCGTCCTTGGCGGTTTCCCACGCGGAGACGAAGCACCAGTCCTGATCGTTTCGCTGCGCTTCGCCGTCGGGAGTCTGATGTTCGGCACGAAAGTGGGCTCCACAGGACTCGTCACGATCGAGAGCGTCGACGCACATCAGTTCGGCGAGTTCGAGGAAATCGGCTACCCTGCCGGCCCTTTCCAGCTCCTGGTTGAACTGGTTTCCGCTGCCGGCGACTCGTAGGTTCGACCAGAAATCGCCTCGTAATGCTCGGATTTCGGAGATGGCCTTGGTCAAGCCTTCGGCCGTTCGGGTGACACCGCAACCCGCATAGAGGATCTCGCCCAGTTGTCGATGAAACCTGTCGGGGCCATGTGTTCCGCCGACCGAGAGCAGCAGGTCCACCCGACCGCTCACGTCACTGAGCGTCGACGTCACAGCGGGATCGGAAAGTTCGAGAGGTGCTGATCCGAGCAGCGGCGCAAGATAATTCGGAATCGCGTACGGGAGGGTGAACCAGCCGTCGACGCATGCCGAAAGCAGCGAATTGGCGCCGAGGCGGTTGGCCCCGTGGTATCCCCACCCTGCCTCACCACCGACGAACAAGCCGGGGATGGAGGTCATCTGGTCGTAGTCGTTCCACAGTCCTCCCATGGTGAAGTGGGCTCCGGGGGCGATGCGCATCGGCACCGTATAGGGGTCTTCGCTGGTGGCATCGCGATACATCGAGAACAGATTTCCGTACCGCTCCTCGATGGTCTTGCGGCCGAGCCGTGCCAATGCGTCGCGGAAATCCAGGTACACACTGTTTTTCAGAGGACCGACGCCGTGACCGGAGTCGATTTGCTCGCGGGCGGCCCGTGAAGAGACGTCGCGGGGAGAGAGGTTCCCGAACGCCGGATATTTGCGCTCGAGGTAGTAGTCGCGCTCATTTTCGGGAATGTCGCCTGGTTCGCGATCGTCTCCGGGCTTGGCCGGTACCCAGATCCGGCCGTCGTTGCGTAGTGATTCGCTCATCAGAATGGTTTTCGACTGCCACTCGGAGTTGACGGGAAGTGCCGTCGGATGGAATTGGATGAACGAGGGTGAAGCAATCAGCGCGCCGCGTCGGTGCGCTCGCCATGCGGCGGTGGCGTTGGAGTTCTTCGCAAGTGTGGACTTGTGGAACACGGTGCCGTACCCGCCGGAGGCCAGTACGACGGCATGGCCTGTGGTGGCGCCGATCTCACCGGTCACGAGATCGCGTGTGACTATCCCTTGTGCTCGGCCGTCCGAAACGATGAGATCGAGCATCTCGGTTCGGGTGTGGAGGTTGACCGTTCCGGCTGCGATCTGACGTTGCAGTGCCTGCGACGACGCTATCTGCAACTGCTGGCCTGTCTGCCCGCGCGTGTAGTACGTGCGCGACACCTGTACGCCGCCGAAGGATCGGGTGGCGAGAGTGCCGCCGTACTCACGGGCGAACGGTGCTCCGATGGCATTCATGTGATCGATGACGCGTACGGATTCCTCTGCGAGTCGGAAGCAGTCGGCCTCGCGGCCGCGGAAATCGCCGCCCTTGACGGTGTCCTTCACGAAGCGGGCGAGACTGTCGTTGTCCACCTTTCGGGCACGAGCGGCGTTGATGCCGCCCTGCGCGGCGACGCTGTGTGCACGGCGCGGTGCATCGTGGAAGGTGAAGGATTCGACGTGGTAGCCCAGTTCACCAAGTGAGGCGGCGCAGGCCGCGCCGGCGAGTCCGGTACCGACGACGATGACCGTGAACTTGCGCCGGTTGAGCGGGCTGACGAGCTTGTAGTCGAGTTTGCGAGTGGGCCAGGCTGTCTCCGGATCGCCGGCTGGGACCTTACCGTCCACCGGCGTCCCGATGCTGCGCAGATCGTCGAGTTCGAAGCTGTTCACTTATGACGCTCCTGTCTTCGAGATGACGCCGGTCATCACCGCGATGGGGATCGACATGTTTCCGACCATCACGACGAGCGCAAAGATTCCGGAGAGTGCAACGGCAATCTGGCGCAGCCGTTGGCCGGTCACGCCGAGATCGTTGACCGCACTCCAGAGTCCTTGCGCGAGATGCATTGCCAGCAGAGCCATCGCGACGATGTAGAACGACGCCACCAGTGGACGCTCGAAGCTGGCGATCAGGTTGTCGTATGCGTAACTCTGCGTGCGCGTGGCTGCTTCGTACTCGGCGCTGCCGATGGGTCGGGTTCCGGTCGTGAGGTCGAGTATGTGGAAGATGACGAACAGCAGCAGCACTGCTCCGGTGACGGGCATTGTGCGCGCGGTAAAGGACTTGATTCCCAAGCCTTTACGTCGAAACTTCCCTCGAGCTCGGCGGCCACGGACGGTGAGCAACCAGGCGCACCAGACGTGTGCGACCAATGCCGCGAGCAAGACGATGCGAAGAATCCACAGAAGTCCCTCGTATGGCAGGAAGGGTTCGAACACTGTGCGTAGCCAGTGTGCGTAGTCGTCGAAGTGATCGGCCCCGGTGTAGACCTTCAGGTTTCCGATCATGTGGACGAGCACGAAAGCGGCGAAGATCAGTCCCGTCACGGCCATCAGAATTTTGCACGTGATATTGGACGGCCGCGGTCGAGCGCGAGGTGAATCGCCGGTAGCTCGCGATACACGGGTCGGAGCACTCACAGACAAACCTCCCACGCCAGACTTGCCGGACAGGTGCCGTCAGCCTAAGCCCGATCGAGGTTTTCGGCCAACGGATCGGTGCCCGACTTGTCTGTTAATGCAGGTGAATGGGAGTGTAGGGGTGCTCATTACCCGAAAGTAAGGAACCTGTGAACGATGTTTGACTCGACGTGGCGACGGTGGTCATGGCGCGCCGGAACGGCATCGGCCCTGGCAGTGGCCTTGTTTGCGGTGGGGTCGCCGGCTGGTGCGCAGGAGACCGTCGACCTGGCCGACGTGTTCAACCCGTTGGTCGTGAAGGCACTTCAAGGCGCTGATATCTCTACCGAATTGACGCCACTCGGGCTCTCGTCCGACGATCCGTGGTTCGACGAGCCCGAAATCGAGCCCGGCACCGCCCCCGGAACTCTTCTCAAAGCGCGTCCGGTCAGTGTTCAGGTCTACCAGGTTCGGCCGGACGTGGTCTCGGCTCACCAACTCATGTACACAACCACTGATCACTTCGGTCGCCAGGTGATCAGTACCGGAATTCTGATGATCCCCGAGGACGGAACTGCGCCAGGCGATCGCAAGATCATCGGATATGCCGAAGCGAACGACAGCCTGGGTGCGAACTGCGCACCAAGTCACCAGTGGACCGGCGGCAATCAGAGCGACCCGGCGATGTTCTCGGCTCTCGGCCCGGTGGCCCAGATGTTCGGTCACGGTTGGGCAGTGATGATGAGCGACGTCGGCAACGACGGCGACACTGCTCCCCATCCGTTCTCGATCGGACAGTTCTCGGGCAAGGCAACGCTCGACGGCGTTCGGGCAGCACTCGCGCTTCCGGAGGCCGGTCTCGAATCAGACACCCCTGTGGGCATCTACGGTGTCGCCGGCGGCGGTGTCGCAGCGGGCTTTGCCGCGGAACAGGCGCATGACTACGCGCCGGAACTGAACGTGCAGGCCAGCGCCATCCAGGCGATGATGATCGACCCGGCAACCTTCGAGGAGACGGCGGCCGGTGGGATCGGTTCCGGCTTCGTCTTCTCGAGCATTCTCGGATTCGACGCGGGCTACCCCGGCGTTCGGCTCGACGATCATCTCACTCCGATCGGTCACAACGTCGCCGCAGCATTCCGCGCGTCCTGCCAGGCGCTCTACCTCGGACTCCCGTTCGTTCCCTTCGACGTCCTGCTCACCAACCCGGCGCCCCGAACGATCCCGGCACTGGCCGCGGCGTACGCGGACAACACGTTGGGAAAGCAGGCGCCGGCCTCGAAGCTTCTGATTTCTTCCTGTGAGGACGACTTCCTCGTTCCCTTCAGTGAGGCAGAGCAATTGGCGCAGACATATCGAGCAGACGGCGGCGACGTGGACCTGCTCCCGTCGCAGTGCGGGCCGCTCGATTACGTGACCAACCTGTACAAGACGGTGACCGATCAGCTGGGTATGCAGGACATCGCCTGGCTGGCGAAGACGTTCGACGAAGCCGAAGGGAAATGAGTATGCGGAAGTCTTTGACACGCAGGGATTTCGCGCGCACAGTTCTCGTCGCTTCGGCAGGCATCGGCGGTGCGGTCGTACTGGGAGGCCGGGCGTCTGCGGGTACTGGTGAACTCGACAGGTACCTCGACCTGGAAGCGGTGAACGCAAACGCCGAAGCCGCGGGGGGTCTGCATCCTTCACTGCCGTCGGATTCCGCGACGCTGCGGAGTTTGGTCGATACCGCCCGAGCATCGGGAGTGGCTCCGCACCGCTATCAGACACTGCTCAAGCAGTACTGGCTCGCAGTCGGGACGGAGTCGGCAGGTATCGATCTCGCTTCGTGGACTCCCTTCGACGGTGTGCACGCGAATCTCGGAAACCTCACCAACACTTTCCAGTTCTACGAGCGACTGCAGCTCGAGCATCAAGAACTGCAGTGGGCAGGCATGGGCGGAATGGTCGGGCCCGCTTTTGCCGGTGGACTCCTCGACTTGGACTACGGGCGGGTTGTGCTGGAAGTCCAAGCGATCAGCGAAGCGATGGCACTGGTGTGGCGAGAGATCGACCGCATCGGGTCGCCGGTCGCAACGTCGATGGGAGCACCCGAGGACGTTGCGGCGCTGCTCCAGGTCGGCCACGACATCCGCCCCGAGGACGTGATGTGGTTCCAGGGGAAAGTGATTGCGATGAGCAAACACATCTTCTCGGATCTGATTCCCATGCACATGGCGTGGGTTCACGACGGTGTCGACGGCATCGCCGAACTCGATCGGGCAGGGCTGCTCGACGAGAACGCCCGTATCGCGTGGGACAACATTGCTTCGGGGACACCGGAGTCGGTCTTCGACGGCAATGTGCGTCTGCTGCGCCGTGAGCAGTACCAGTCGGTGGGTGATCAGTGGGACGAGGCGAAGGCCTACCGCGGCAGCGTCGGTCGCTCGTTGACCTACCTGACCACCTTCGCTGCATCACCGTCCATGCCTGGCGTCGTACCGCCGCGTGAGTCGAACCCGCTCTCGTTCGCGGTGAGCAATGCCGTTGTGCAAACACCGCTTCCGGACTTCAACTGGGCGGACCGGGACGGTCGTTGGACCTACATCAACGGTCAGCTGCTCCCGGTCTACAACAACCTGATGAACAATCAACCGGAACTGTGGCGAGTGACGCTGGCAGCGCCCGTCTCCGTTCGGATAACCGAGCAGAGAATGATCGCTCGCTTGCCGGACATGTTGCGGTCCATGCTCGCAACTCTGGCGATCACGGTCAACTGAACTCGGCGGTGGGGGGGGGGGGGGGGGAGACACCCCCCCCCCCCCCCCCCCCCCCCCCCCCTCCCCCCCCCCCCCCCCCCCCCCCCCCCCCCCCCCCCCCCCCCCCCCC